>NZ_CP140151.1:1438066-2157099 GCF_034479555.1 Chromohalobacter canadensis
TCGCGGCGCACTGGGCTTCGGCATGCAAGTGCTCTACACCCATGCTTCGCCCAAGCCGGCCCTGGAAGAGGAACTCGGCGCCACACACTGCGAATTCGATACCTTGCTCGAGCAGGCCGACTTCGTCTGCGTCAACGTGCCCCTGACCGCCGAGACCACTGGCTTGATCGACGCGGACGTGCTCAAGCGCATGAAGTCCTCGGCGATTCTGATCAATATCGCCCGCGGCAAGGTGGTCGACGAGGAAGCACTGATCGAGGCGCTCTCCAACGGCGAGATCCACGCCGCGGGGCTGGATGTCTTCGCTCAGGAGCCGCTGCCCGGCGACTCACCGCTCACGCGGATGGATAACGTCGTCACCCTACCGCACATCGGCTCGGCCACGCATGAAACGCGTGAGGCCATGGCCCAGCGCGCCGTCGACAACGTCATCGCCGCCCTCGAGGGCCAGCAACCGCCTAGCCCCTACAACGACGTCACACCGCGCGGCTGACGTCTCTCCCACACGACGCACGCGCCACGCCCCTTCACGCCTGCTCCTCTCGGTGCAGGCGTTTTCGATTCATGACCCGCACGCTTGAAACCTCGCACCCCGCCCCCAGTCAGTGTTCACTGACAGCAGCCTCAACGCTGCGCACTTTCCGATTCGGGAGCCATCCATGTCCTCCAGCATTGCCCTCATCACTGGCGCCGGCCGAGGCCTCGGCCGTAGCATGGCGTTGCACCTCGCCGCCGCCGGCGTCGGCATCATCGGCACCTACCGCAGTCACCGCGACGACGCCCTGGCGGTCGCGCGCGAGATCGAGGCCGCCGGCGGCACAGCGGCGATGCTCAAACTCGATATTGGCGATAGCACCGCCTTCGCCGAGTTCAAGGACAACGTGGCGGACACGCTGGAAGATACCTTCGGCCGCACGGAGCTGGACGCCGTGGTTCACAATGCAGGCGAAGGGATTCTCGCGCCCTACGAAGAAACCACCGAGGACGATCTCGACGCCCTTTACCGCACCCATTTCAAAGGGCCATTCCTGCTCAGCCAAGCCCTGCTGCCGATGATCGCCCGTGGCGGGCGCATTCTGAACGTCTCCACTGCCGCCACGCGCTTCGTGCTGGACAATCACTGCGCCTACTCGGCAATGAAGAGCGCACTGGAGGTGACCACGCGCTATATGGCCAAGGAACTCGGCGAGCGCCGGATCACGGTCAACGCCATCGCCCCCGGCGCCGTGGAAACCGACTTCGCCGGTGGCGCAGTCCGCGATGATCCAGCGCTCAATGCCCACTTCCGCTCGATCACGCCACTAGGGCGCACCGCCAAGCCGGATGATATCGGTGCTGCAGTCGCGAGCCTGCTGTCGAGCGATTTCGGCTGGCTCAACGGCGAACGCATCGAACTCACCGGCGGGCAATCGCTTTGAACGCTCCCCCCGGCCTTGCCATCACGGCCGGGGGCAACTAAAGTTCTAGGAAGAGTTTAAAAACGCCGTTCGTAAACTTGGCGCGTTTTCTCAAGACTGGGCGTCGCCTGCCGATATTTGGGACAATGAACGGTTTCATCCACTACGCCCTCGAGGCTCCACCATGTCTCATCCGCTGTGCCTGCTATTCGACTGCGATGGCACTCTGGTCGATAGCGAACCCCTTCTCGCCGATGTCATGGCCAATGTCCTGACCCGTGCCGGATTACCCTTCGCCGCATCCCAATACATGGAAGAGTTTCGAGGCGTCAGATTCGCCAACATCGTCGCCGAGCTGGAGCGCCGTTTCGGTGCTCTGAATGACGCCACTCGAGATGCCGCCGAGGCGGAGTTGCGCCATACCATGCAGGCGCGTATGAGCACCGAGTTGCAGCCGATTCCGGGGATCCGCGAGGCGCTCGACCAGCTCACCGAACACCCACGCTGCGTGGCCTCCAACGGCCCGGAGCACAAGATTCGCCGCGCCCTCGACAGTACGGGTCTGCGCGCCTATTTCGGGGACCGCCTCTACAGCGGCTACACCATCGAACGCTGGAAGCCCGATCCCGAGCTGTTCCTGCATGCCGCGCGTGCGATGGGTGTCACACCTGAACACTGCGTGGTCATCGACGATGCCGATGTGGGCGTCGCGGCCGGTCTGGCGGCAGGGATGCGCACGATCCACATCAACCGCTTCCCTGAACGCGAGACGACTCCCGAGGGCGCTATCGCCTTGCACCATATGCGCGACCTACCCAGTGCCGTGGCACGTTTGGAACAGTTGGAAGCCGTGCTCCACTAACCCCACCGATTGGCGTCGAGCGATATCGTGCCTATCGACATGGCGCGTTATCATGGGCGTCTCTCGACACATCGATTCAGGGAGGCGTGCATGGCTTCGCTTCAGGACCAGTTACGCGGACGGGTATACTCCACCGAACACGGCGAGACCTGCCCCGAGTGCCGGGCACCGCTCGCCGAGTGTCGCTGTGCCGAGGCGGCGGAGGAAGAACGCCTGGCGAGCCTCGATGGCATCGTCCGCCTGCGCCGGGAGACCAAGGGCCGCAAGGGCAAAGGCGTGACCCTGGTCGAAGGCGTGCCGCTCAAGACCGACGCGCTCAAGCCCCTGGCCAAGGCGCTTAAGCAACGTTGTGGTACCGGCGGCGCCATCAAGGATGGCATCATCGAGATTCAAGGCGATCAGCGCGACACGCTCAAGGCTGAGCTGGAGGCGCGCGGCTATCGCGTCAAATTGGCCGGCGGTTGAACGCTCCGTCGGCTGCTTTCCCTTTCCCTTTCCCTGTGCGAGGAGACCCTCATGTCCTTGCCTAATGTACCGCGCGGCCTGCATGCCGTACTCACCGGCTTGTTGCTGCTTGGTCTCGTAGGCTGCGCCAGTGGCCCTGATTTCAACACGCTCGATGCCCGGGTCACCTTCGATCAACCGCCCGAGCTGTCGGACGATGCCATTCTCGATGTCACGCTGAAGGATAGCGACGACAACGCCACCGTGGCGGAAAGCCGCTATACGCAGTTCGACACCACCGCGACCGAGGCCACGCTGCAATACGACCAAGGCGCCATCGAGGCGGCACATACGTACGTCTTGCAGGCCGAAGTGCGCGACCAAGGACGGCTGACTCATCTCAACCGCGAGCGCGTCGAAGTCTTCAACGGCGAGACCGGCACCACACCGACCGTGACACTGGAGCCCGCTTCACCTTAATGAGTGAGCGACGCGGACGCGCAGCGATACCCGGCGCGGCTAAGTGCTGGCCGCCGGGGCCCGGGACGAAACCTCATCGGCAGGCGTCACGACTGTCAGGTGACGCAGCGCGGCCTCCAGCGTCTCGCCCACCGACGCTTCGACCTTGAGGCTGAACAGCGCGTCGGCGCGCGTGCGCCCCATGTTGATGCAGGCCATCGGCTTGCCCAACTCCGCCGCTCGCCGCGCGAAGCGATAGCCCGAATAAACCATCAGCGACGAGCCTACCACCAGCATCGCATCGGCGCGTTCAAGCGCAGCGAATGCCGCGTCCACGCGGGGGCGTGGCACGCTGTCGCCGAAAAACACCACATCGGGCTTGAAGATACCGTCACCGCAACGCGCGCAGGACAACAGCGAAAAATCGCTGAAGTCATCATGCGCCAGGTCGGCATCGCCATCCGGCCCGACGCTCGCCTCCAGGCCAGTCCAATGGGGGTTGAGACGCGTCAGGGCGGCGTGCACGGCATGGCGCATCTGGGTCGCTCCGCAGTGCATGCAGCGCACCACGTCGGCCTGGCCGTGCAGGTCGATCACACGCCGCGAGCCGGCGCGCTGGTGCAGCCCGTCGACATTCTGCGTAACCAACTGCTCGAGGCGTCCGGCACGCTCCAGCGCGGCCAGCGCATAGTGCCCACGTCCCGGACGCGCCTCGGATAGCGCCTGGAATCCCACCAGGCTACGCGCCCAGTAGCGGCGACGCGCGGTATCGCTATGCATGAACGTCTGATGCGTCATCGGCGGCGAGCGTTTCCAGGCGCCCTGCTCATCACGATAGTCAGGGATACCGCTATCGGTACTCATTCCGGCGCCTGTGAGCACGAACAACCGCGAATGATGAGAAAGAAAGGTCGCCAAAGACGACGCTGAGGAATCGGACATCGTGATCTCCCGGGCAAAGCCGATACTCCATGATACAACCGGCGTCCCACGTCGCGACAAGCGCCCATCGCTCATCGGCATCGCCGTTCCCCGGCAAGCTAGCTAGAATGAGCGTTCATGCAACACGTTCTCGACCAGGATGACCGTGATGGCTTGGCTGGAATACGTACTACCGATCATTTTTCTCGCCCCGCTCGGCGCCACCGCGCTAGTAGTGCTGGCACTGCGCCACCTGGAAGACGGGGCACTGGTATCGCCCTATGACGGACGCACACTGCGCGAGTCCGCGCAGTCGCTACGCGACCGACTCGACCGCGCCTATGCTGCGCTCTTCCTGGATGGCGCGTTGGGCCCCATCATCACCCTGGCGCCGTTGGTCTACGGCATGGGCCGCATGCTATTCGCCAATCGTCACAGTTGGCTGGAGTGGGCACTTTACGGGCTTTTGACCACCTTATTGGCGTTGGTGCTGTGCTTTCGCTTGATTCGCGACGTGCAGCGCATTCGGCGCCTCAAGCTAGGATTGGCCTGCGAACTGGCAGTCGGCCAGGAGCTGGAGCGTTTGATCCGCCCCGAGGCGCACCCGTATTGCGTGTTCCATGACGTGCCCACCGACAGCACCACCATCGACCACGTCGTGGTCACCCCGCACGGCATCTTCGTGGTCCAGGTCAGCGCCCGCACACCGCCGCTGGACATCGCCGGCGCGCCGCGCACCACGGTCGCGGTCTCCGGCCAACGGTTGCGCTTCCCCGGCTGGAGCGAGCGTCAATCGTTGGCCCATACGCAACTGGCCACGGCCTGGTGTCGCCAATGGCTGGCGCGACGCTCGCTGGGCGATGTCGCCGTGCAGGGTGTTCTGGTCCTGCCTGGCTGGGAGGTAGAGATCGAAAAAGCTCCCACCGGGCTGATGGTCGTCAACGGCGAAGGGCTCGCCGCTCTACTCGACGGCACCCCGCTCAAACCCATTAATGACGACGTGCACCACCACGTAGTGCAGGCACTCGATCAGCGCGTCAAACGCGCCGAGCCTCGCGCTGCCCCTTGAACGACTCATGCTGAGGCGTCGTTTTCGCGCGCGTCGGCACCTCACCCAGCGTCACTCGCCAGCACCTCCATGACCACGATGGTCAGGGTGACGCTCCAGCCGGCCACCACCAAGACGACGCTATCCAGCCAGGTAAACTCGCTCACATCCCCTTCCCCATTTGTCTCACCTGACTGTCTAAATTAGCAGGCTTCCGGGTGCGCTGCCGGCAAGCCCGCTCCGCAGCGTTTCAAGGCTCTATACATATGCTGCGAGCAGGTAAGCAAACGCTCGTTTTTCGTAATGTTTCAACATTATCGACCAAACATTAAACAAACGAACTATCCGGACTGAGGTAAAAACGGCGAAAACCCGCTATTTCCTAGGCAAGTCGATGCTTAGCATCAGGAGTAAGTTTAGAGATTAAACTTTAGTGGCGTTTATACCATAGTCAAAATGAAAACTTACGACACCATGCTAATAATGTCGTAAATGGCGAAAACATCATTCGACCATCGCACTTAGCAAATAACGCCGCTTCGCGAACAACAACGTTTCGAGAACAACAACAAGGGAATCCTCATGCCGACGCTGCCGACACGCCAACGGCGCACCCGTTTCGCGCGGGCCAGAGAACACGTTCATCTCGTCCATTCACCGTTCACAGGAGGTACCAATCCCCCTGCGCAACGACCTCGGCGCCGGTCCTAGAGACTCGCTGAGCGACGCGCACGCACCATCGCGTTTCACACGCCATGAAACGATTCAACGTCACCATGACCAACAACATCATAAGGGACATCTCATGAGAGACTCACGCCAACTCATGCGCCGGCCGCTACTCGCGACCCTGGTCGGCGCTTCCTGTCTCATGCCGGCGCTGGCCCATGCCGACATCAATCCCAACTTCTTCGGCTACGCGCGCTCGGGCATTGGTTCCACTGCCGGCGGTGGCAGCCAGACCTGCTTCAAGGCGGCGGGGGCGCCCGCCAAGTATCGACTGGGCAACGAGTGCGAAACCTACGCCGAGCTCGGCCTGGGCGCCAACCTCTTCGACCAGCAAGGCACAAGCTTCGACTTCGCCAGCCGCGTCGCCTACGTCACCTCGCAGGCCAACGACGACGAATCGCTCAAGGACGACGACAACAACATCGCTCTGCGCGAAATGTTCGTCACCGGCACCAACGCCATCAGCGGCCTGCCGGATGGCTCTACGCTGTGGGCCGGTAAGCGCTTCTACAAGCGTCACGATATCCACATGAACGACTACTACTACTGGGACGTCTCGGGTCCAGGCGTGGGGATCTCGGACATCGACATGGGCTTCGGTAACCTCAGCCTCGCCTGGGTGAGAAGCACCGGCTCTGACGGCGACAATCTGCCCGACGAAGATCAACGCCTCTCCGATGACACCATCGACATGCGCTTGACGGACATTGCCACCAATCCCGGTGGCTCGCTGCAACTGGGCCTCGACTATGGCCGTGCCTCGCTATCGGAATGGCAAGAGGACTACTACGACGACGAAGGCGTCGACTACGACGAGGGCGACAAAGGCTGGATGGGCACCATCGAGCATACCCAGTCGAACTGGTTCGGCGGCTCCAACACCGTGGCCCTGCAGTATGCCACCGATGGCATCATCACCAGTGACGGCAACGCCGTGGGTCGCTCCACTGGCAGTCTTGAACAGGAAGGCGACATGTGGCGCATCCTCGACCACGGCCATGTCTGGCTGGTGCCGGACAAGCTCGATCTGCTCTACGCCGCCATCTATGAAGACAAGAACATGGACGACAATACTGGCCGTAAGTGGTTCTCGGCAGGCGTGCGTCCGGTGTACTACTGGAACGACATCATGAGCACGGCGGTGGAGCTCGGTTACGACCACATTGAGCCGCAAAGCAATGTCGGCGGCTACGACGGAGGCGACCATCACCTCACCAAGCTGACCCTCGCCCAGCAGTGGTCGGCCGGGCGTGGCGCCATGGTACGCCCCACCATTCGCTTGTTCGCCACCTACGCCAAGTGGAGCGGCGATGCCTATGAAGAACGTGGGGCCAACGAATATCGCCAAGCCCACGCATTGGACACCAACTCAGGTCCCAATAACGTCGACTTCAACGACACAGACGGTCTGACCTTCGGCGCTCAGATGGAGGTCTGGTGGGGCAGTTGATCGCACGGCGGGCCGCCGCCCGCCGGCAACGCTAGTCTAGCTGTTTCGATCCTTGAGGCCCCGTCGCATCGATGACGGGGCCGCTTTTGCATTCGGGAGTTCATCGCATGCCACAACGCCCTCTCGCCGCCCTGCTCTCGGGACTGGCCCTGACCAGCCTGGCAGGCTGTGCCACGTTGGTTCCCCACGACGACACCGCCGTGGCGTCGGCCAAGCAAAGCCAACAAGCACTCGCCCAAGCCACGGACTGCTGCGACACGCTCGCCGCCTTGCCCTATCAGCCATTGGCGGTCGGCGAGTCACAGTCATTAACGCTCGACACACAGGCCCCGATGCACCGTTTCGAGGACGGGGCCAGCTACTTCCAGGCGTTCGAATTGCCCAGCACGCGCGAGCCGCTGACGTTCAAACTCACCAGCACCATCGCCAATGATCAAGTCTTCGCCCCCACGGTGCTGATCCTCAACGAGGATTTTCAGCCCACACAGCGCGTCGCCAGCGATAAATTCGACTACCTCAGTCCCAATGGTTTCGCCGGTGCGCGTTTGGGTGCCACCTTCGACATCACCCCCGGCCCCGATGCCGCCTACCTAGTGGTCTACAGCAACGAGACCGCGCGCCAGGGCACGACGCAGTATGAAAGCGCGGAAAAAGTCTACGCCCGCGTACGCGGCCTCGCGCTTCCCCCTGGCCCTGATCCCATCGCCGAGCACACCGCAACCGGCAACGTCACTCTGGAAAGCGAATCCCGAGAGACCGGCGGTGGCCTGCTAACGCCGATTCTCGGCACACGCTCGCATGCCGACAGTGTGACGGAGACTCGCACCGCGACTGCACGCGACGAGCAAGCCTCTTCGTCAAGCGGCGATAGCGACAATGCCTCCGCCCCCGACTTCGATTACCGGCGGATGATCAACGCCGCCCTCAAGGCCGACGACATCGAGCTGGCCATGCAACTGGCCGAACGCGCCGAGCGCGAAGGCCATAGCGGCACCCGCGCCTGGCTCGCCGAGCGCCTGCGCAGCGCCTCGCCGTAACCCCGCGCCTGCGCGGCGAGTGGCAAGCACATTACTCGCCGCGCAGGCGGCCGCCCATCTCCTGCGCCAGGTCGACGGCGTAGTGGTCGGTCATGCCGCCGATGAAGTCGAGCATGCGCCGATAGCTGGCGTAGAGCGACCACGAGGGCTTGGGTGTGTTCTCGCCGATCAACGCCAGCACGCGCTGGTGCTTGAAGGATGACTCACCGCTGTGATGTAACTCATACGCTGCGCCAATGAAGGCCTCGAGGAGAATGCCCAGCGTCGTATAAGCGCCGATTTCCAGCTTGGCCTTGCGTTCGTTCTGGAAGATACGCTCGCGGGCGATCTGCTTGGCCGTGCCGACCCCCCAGCCTAGATCGGGATGACACAGCTCGAGCAGGTCGCCATTCAGCGTGCCGTTCAGCAGCGCATTTTCATGCTGCACGAAGACCGCCGCGACATCGTTCACCGCACGCTCCATCGCCGCGCCGCGCAAGGCCGCGATACGCCGACGCTGGGACACGCCCCGAGCACGCATGTCGTCATAGCCCGATGGCGTTCCCCCGGCGATCTGGATGAGCACCTCGGCGACTTCGTCGTAGCGCAGAATGCCCATCTCCAGGCCGTCCTCGAGATCCAGCAACGCATAGCAGATATCGTCGGCGGCCTCGACGAGATACGCCAGCGGATGCCGGCACCAGGCGGTTTCGCCATGCGGTAACAAGCCCAGACGCTCGGCAACCTCGCCCAATTGCTCGCGCTCCGACTGGTAACAACCGAACTTGCCGGCCCGCGAGGCGCGCTCCACCGTCCACGGATACTTGAGCATCGTGCCAAGCGTGGCGGCGGTCAGGCGCATGCCGCCGTTGAACTGGTTGTATTCGATCTGGGTGACGATGCGAAACCCTTGGGCGTTGCCCTCGTAGGTCAGCAGATCCTCGCGCTCGGCCGGCGAAAGCTCGGCCAACAGCCCGCTGCCCTCCGCCTCGGCGCGCTTGAACCAGTCGCGGATGGCATATTCGCCGGCATGCCCGAATGGCGGATTGCCGATGTCGTGCCCCAGGCAGGCCGCCTGCACGATAACGCCCAGATCGGCCGGCGTGATCCAGTCCGGCAGTCGCTCGCGCAACTCCTCGCCGACGATCATGCCCAGCGAGCGCCCCACGCAGCCCACCTCCAACGAATGCGTCAAGCGGGTGTGGATATGATCGTTGTCGGTCAGCGGGTGCACCTGCGTCTTGCGCCCCAAACGCCGAAACGAGCCGGCGAAGACAATACGATCGTGATCCTTATGGAACGGACTGCGCCCAATCTCCTCTCGCGAGCCCCCGTGCTTGTCGTTGAGACGCATCGGGTCGAGCAAGCGCTCCCATTGCATGGCGGTCATCGCACTCTCCGGTTGTCGAGGCCTACTCTTTCACATCCATATAATCGCGCGCCCAGGCGCGATACTCGTCCAGCGTAGAGTAACGCGTGGACAACTGCGACGCGCTCAGTTCGCTGGCAGCGATATCGCGCTGCTCGCGCAGGCAGTCGTAGGTGGCCTTGATCGCAGCGAAGTAGGCCGCGTGCCCGTTGACCACCACGCGCACGCCGAGCGCAGCCAAACGCTCGCGATCACGCAGTTCGGGATTGCCGTAGGTGACCAGCATCAGCGGGATATCGAGCGGGGCGGCCAGACGCGCGAGATGATCGAAATCACGCACGCCCACCAAGCAGATGGCATCGACCCCTGCCGCCTGATAAGCGCACACGCGCTCGACGGCGGCGTCATCGTCGAGTTGGCCGGCGTTGGTGCGCGCGATGATCGCCATCGCCGGGTCGATACGTGCCTCCAGCGCTGCCCGCATCTTGCCCACGCCTTCATCGAGCGGAATGAGGTCGGTGGACTTGTGCCCGTGCTGCGCCGGCAGCAGGGTATCTTCGATGGTCAACGCCGCCACGCCGGCACGCTCGAGCTCGGTAATGGTACGCATGACGTTGAGCGCGTTGCCATAGCCATGATCGGCGTCGGCGATCACCGGGAGCCGCGTCACGCGGCCGATGCGAGTCGCTTGCTCGACGAACTCACTCAACGTGATCAAGGCGAAATCCGGCGCCGCCAGCACCTGCAGCGAGGCCACCGAGCCGCCCAGAATCCCCACTTCGAAGCCCAGGTCGGCGGCGATGCGCGCCGACATCGGGTCGAAGACCGAGGCGGTGAAGAAGCATTGATCGGAGGCCAGCAGGGCGCGGAAGTCATTACGTAGATCGTGTTGCGAGGGGGTTGCCACTCGGGACTCCTATTGTCATGCGACGACCGTACGGCGCACGGGCGAAAGGCCCGCGCAGACGACGGCGGTCGGATTGAACACGGCCAGCTTAACTGGCGCATGGGACATGCCTCCCGCTGACGCGTCACCTGTCAAACCAGGCGGAAAGGCATCGACTTAGACGTTAGGAGGAGAAGGATATTACGCCGCTCGCCAAGATGCACGAAGCATGCCTTGTCACGCCACGGCTGCGGTGGGAAGCGCTGGCGGGAAAACACCAGGACGGGCGAGTCGATCACAAAGCGGCGCCCCCGCACGGAGGGCGCCAAGGTATCATGCCTACACGTCAGGCCGCCTGGATCTCGATGCGACGCCGACGGTGGGTATCGCGCTTGGGTAACAACAGGTAGACGACACCGTCACGCAGTTCGGCACGAATCGCCTCGCTATCGACCTCCTGGCTCAGCGTGAAGCGACGTGAGAAGCGTTGACCCTGCACCTCCGCATAGCTGGCGGTGATGTCTTCTGGCATATCAAAGCTGATCTCGCCTTCAAGGGTCAGCACATTATCATCGACCTCGATGTGCAGCGCGTCACGGGTCACCCCAGGCATGTCGGCAATCACATGCAGTGCCTCATCTTCTTCGTAGATATCCACGGCAGGCAGCAATGTGCGCTGTTCCTGGGCCTGACGTGTCGTGGCGACGTTCTGGCCCTGCTGGTTTGGACGGGTGACTTCGTTCATGACTCAACACCTCCTTCACTCACGATGCGTGGCTATGGTGAAATCGCCGAGCGTAATGCTCAGCTAGCCTGAACCTCGATACGCTGCGGCTTCATCTTCTCACTCTTGGGTAGACGGATCTCGACAACCCCGTCATGGCTATGCGCCTCGGCGCGCTCGGTGTCCACCCCCTCGGGCAGCGCGATGGAACGGGTGAAGTGGCCACTGAAACGCTCCTGGCGAAAGTGCGGGCGCCGTTCATCCTGCGCGCCTCCGCCCTGCGCATCGCCTGAGGCTTGCTCACCACGTGTGCCACTTACCGTCAAAACGTTGTTCTGCACGCTAAGTTCCAGGTCATCGGGCTTAAGTCCGGCGGCGAAGACATAGACATGCAGGGCGTCATCGGTGCGTCCCATGTTGATTTGCGGGAAGCTGCCACGCGGCATCGAGCGAATATCACTCACCCCACTGGGGAGGACGCCATCCAGCATTTCGCGCAGCCAATCCAATTCCGGGGTGCTGGGCCCGGTTAGGCGCCATAGATCTCCAAACATGATCAAACACCTCCTCGTTATCTCTGCTGTCGATACGAGGCTGGCGTCTGGGCTTTCTCGCCCGGTCACCGTCCTCGCTCAATCTCAGAAATAGGTACTGTTCGACGGATTTCAAGGCCTCTATGTTGGTAATCGCTAACCTCGAGAATATTTCAAATGGGGCGATCACTCGTCGGCGAGTGCCGGCAGCAGCACCTTGAGCTTACGTGTCAGTGTGTTGCGGCCCCAACCGAGCAGCTCGGCGGCCTCGCCCTTGCGCCCGCCAGTATGCTTGAGCGCCGTTTCGATGAGGATGCGCTCGAAATCCGGCACCGCCTCTTCGAGCAGATGCGTATGCCCCGCCGCCAGGGCGCGATCGGCCCACTCGCGGAAGGCACCGCGCCAGTCGCCGCCGGCACTTTCGGTGCCTTCTATATCACGCAGCTCCGGCGGCAGGTCCTCAACCAACACCTCGCGGCCCGACGCCATTACCGTCAGCCAACGACAGGTGTTCTCGAGCTGGCGCACGTTACCCGGCCACGGCAGTTGCGTGAGATGCTGCTCGGCCTCCTGCGTCAGCACCTTGGGCTCGGTGGCGAGCTCCTTGGCTGCGTCGGCCAGGAAGTGCTGCGCCAAGCGGGGAATGTCCTCACGCCGCTCGGAGAGACGCGGTAGATGGATACGAATCACGTTGAGCCGATGGAACAGATCCTCGCGGAAACGGCCGTCTTCGACCAGGCGCTCCAGGTGCTGGTGCGTCGCGGCGATGATGCGCACGTCGACCTTGACCGGGGTGTGGCCGCCGACACGATAGAACTCCCCATCGGCCAGCACCCGCAACAAGCGGGTCTGAGTCTCGGCGGGCATGTCGCCGATCTCGTCGAGAAACAGCGTGCCACCGTCGGACTGCTCGAAGCGCCCACGCCGCTGCGACGTCGCCCCGGTGAAGGCGCCCTTTTCATGACCGAACAGTTCCGATTCCATCAAGTCTTTCGGGATGGCCGCCATGTTGAGGGCGATGAACGGCCCACCATGGCGCGGGCTGTGCTGATGCAACGCCTGCGCGACACGCTCCTTGCCGGTGCCCGATTCGCCGTTGATCATCACCGTGATATGCGATTGCGAGAGCCGTCCGATGGCGCGAAAGACTTCCTGCATCGCCGGCGCTTCACCGATGATCTCCGCCGACAGGCCTTCCGGCACCGCCGCTGGCGTGCGTCGCTCGCGGGCATGCGCCACGCCACGACGCACTAAGGCCAGGGCCTCGTCGACATCGAACGGCTTGGGCAGGTACTCGAAAGCGCCGCCCTGATACGACGCCACGGCGCTGTCGAGGTCGGAATGCGCGGTCATCACGATCACCGGCAGATCCGGGTGGCTTTCGCGAATGCGCGCCATCAGGTCCAACCCATCGAGCCCCGGCATGCGAATATCGGTCAGCAGCACATCGGGCGGTTGACGCAGTATCTGTTCCAACGCGGTGTCAGCGCGCTCAAAGCTCTGCACGTCGAGATCCGGCTGAGCCAGCGCGCGCTCCAGCACCCAGCGTATGGCGCGGTCATCGTCGACGATCACAATGCGTGCGACGTCAGTCATAGGGCCTCCCAAGCCTCAATGATGGCTCTCAAGCGGAATCAACAAACGGAATTCGGTACACCCGGGCACCGAGTCGCACTCGATCAACCCCTGGTGCTGATGCAGGATCGATTGCGCGATGGAAAGGCCCAGGCCACTGCCATCGGCACGCCCCGAGACCATCGGATAGAACAGCGTCTCGCGCAGCGTCTCGGGAATGCCGGGGCCGTTATCGAGAATGCCCAGCTCGCAGACCAAGCGGTGGCGCTCGGCGCCCAGCGTGAATTGCCGCCGGGCGCGAGTACGCAGGGTCAGGTGCGGGGCATCGACGCCGTGTTCTTCCATCGCCTGGACGGCGTTACGGGCGACGTTGAGCACCGCCTGAATCAACTGCGCCTCGTCGCCTTCCAGATCCGGCAGGCTGGGGTCGTAATCGCGCACGTAGTCGATGCGCGGATGCTCGGCCTCCAGCAGAGTACGCACCCGCTCGAGCACCTTGTGGATGTTGAGCGGCTCATGACGACTCATGCTGTTGGGCCCCAGCATGCGATCCACCAGATCGCGCAGCCGATCAGCCTCCTCGACGATGACCCGGGTGAACTCGGCGAGCTGCGGGTCGGGCAGATCCCGTTCGAGCAACTGTGCCGCGCCACGAATGCCCCCCAGCGGGTTCTTCACCTCGTGCGCCAGGCCCCGGGTGAGCACCTTGATGGTCTCCTGGCGCGCGATCAGCGCCTCCTCGCGGGAAATGCGCAACAGCCGGTCGCGCGGCTCGATCTCGATCAGCAGCTCATCGGCGGACAGCGGCGTGACAGTGAAGTCCACCGTGGCCGTGCTCCCCGACGGCAATACCAGGGTCGCTTCGCGCTGCGTGAAGGGATGCAGCTCGTCGCGCGCCTTGAACAACACCGCTTCGACACTGCCCTCGACGCCCGCCAGACTTTCCAGTCGCTGACCCATGACACGCAACCGGCTAGTCGCCAGCAACGACTCGGCGGCCGGATTCATCCAGCGCACATGCAAGTCACCATCGAGCAGCACGATCGCCGTCGTCAGGTGTTCTAGCAAACGTTTTGGTTCGACCGAATATTGCGGCAAGGGAGGTTCTGGCATGACCCGTCCATTATCCATCGTCCATGTACGTTATCAGTGCAAGAAGCGCGCCAGTCTGTCACCGCCCGGCATAGGGCAGTGCCGTCATGGACGCACGCATCACTAACGCACCAAAATAGTGCAAAAGAAGGACAACAGACAGCACCAGGCGCCAAATCGGCTCACTGACTGCCACTGTCACCATTGTTACGGGGATTGTTGGGGTTGGCGGGTAAATACACGCTGGCGCGTTGCACATAGAGGGTGACCGGCGCGCTACGCTGACGCACCCGCCCTTCGGCATCGACCACTTCAGCACGCAAGGTGTGCTCCCCACGCACTAACTCGGTGACCGAGAAGGTCGTCGCGTGTCGAGCCGGCCCATTCACCTCACCATCGATAATCATGCGCAGCTTGTCCGTCTCGCGCAGTTCGGGCGTGATCGCCACACGCACCTGGGTATTACCCGCCGCGCCGGTGGGCAGGGTCGTCTCGTTGCCAGGGGCCGCAATGGCGAGACGCTCGTAAGCGGTGAATGACGATGCGTCATCCGCTTCCGTCTCCGTCGCTGCGTCCGGCAGCGCCTGGAGATCGCGTGTCTCGCGCGGCTGGCCGGGCACCGTGTTCACCGTACCGACGTCTACCTTCTCTCCTACCGGGCGATCGGAAAAGGTCACGTTGCCTTGCGCATCCACGCTGCGATAGACCGGGGTCGCCTGCGCCGCCGACATCCCCATCACAACCGCTACGAGCAACGCCCAAGCGCCTTTCAACCATGTTGCGGTGGCCCACCCTTGGCGCATGCCCTTCTCCTCGTGCCTGTAACGAACGCTCAGTCTAGCGCACCTTCAATTTACCCAACCACAACACGTCCCCTCTAAACCCCTAACGCCCCCTCCATCATGCACGCGTCATAACGTAAAAGGCCCCGTCACATCGGACGGGGCCTCGGTCAGTCGCGATCACTCGCAGTCGTGCGAGATCAGCAGCTGTAGTACGCGATTAGCAGCTGTAGTACATGTCGAATTCGACCGGATGCGTCGCCATGCGCAGGCGATCGACTTCTTCCTGCTTGAGCTCGAGGTAAGCGTCGATCATCGAATCGGTGAACACTTCACCCTCGGTGAGGAAGGCACGATCGGCGTCCAGCGCCTCCAGAGCCTGGTCGAGGCTCTCGGCCACGGTGGGGATCGCCTTGCCTTCTTCCGGCGGCAGGTCATAGAGGTTCTTGTCCATCGCGTCGCCGGGATGGATCTTGTTCTTGATGCCGTCGATACCCGCCATCAGCAGCGCGGAGAATGCCAGGTACGGGTTGGCGGTCGGGTCGGGGAAACGGCACTCGACGCGCTTGCCCTTGGGGCTTGCGGTATACGGAATGCGGATCGATGCACTGCGGTTACGCGCGCTGTAGGCGAGCATGACCGGCGCTTCGAAGCCCGGCACCAGACGCTTGTAAGAGTTGGTCGACGCGTTGGTGAAGGCATTCAAGGCGCGCGCATGCTTGATGACACCGCCGATATAGTAAAGCGCCGTTTCGGACAGCCCAGCGTATTCGTCGCCGGCAAACATGTTGGCGCCGTCCTTCCAGAAGGACTGGTGCACGTGCATGCCGGAACCATTGTCGCCGACCAGCGGCTTGGGCATGAAGGTCGCGGTCTTGCCGTACGCGTGGGCCACGTTGTGGATCACGTACTTCATTTCCTGAACTTCGTCGGCCTTCTTGACCAAGGTGTTGAACTTGACGCCGATCTCGTTCTGGCCGGCGTTGGCCACCTCGTGGTGATGCACCTCGACCGACTGGCCGATGGCCTCCAGCGTGTTGCACATCGCGCTGCGGATGTCGTGGAAGCTATCCACCGGCGGCACCGGGAAATAACCGCCCTTGACGCGCGGACGGTGCCCCAGGTTGCCACCTTCCACGTTAGTGGAGTCGGTCGCCCAGGCGCCTTCCTCGGAAGTGATCTTGTACATCGCGCCCTGAATATCGGCGTTCCAATGCACTTCGTCGAAGATGAAGAATTCCGGTTCCGGCCCGAAGAAGGCGGTGTCGCCCAGACCGGTGGACTTCAGATACGCCTCGGCACGCTTGGCGATGGAGCGCGGATCACGCTCATAGCCCTGCATGGTAGCCGGCTCGATAATATCGCAACGCAGCACGAGGGTAGCGTCTTCGGTGAACGGGTCGAGATAACCGCTGCCATCTTCCGGGCGCAGGATCATGTCGGACTCGTTGATACCCTTCCAGCCTTCAATGGAGGAGCCATCGAACATCTGGCCGTCCTCAAAGAACTCATCATCGACGGCGCTGGCCGGAATCGTGACGTGCTGCTCCTTGCCCTTGGTATCGGTAAAGCGCAGGTCTACCCACTTGATATCGTGTTCTTCGATCAGGGCGAGGGTCTTCTCGGACATGATTTCCTCCACTATGAGCCCACGGCTCGGGTCGTTTGCTTGCGTGTTCAGCGTCGTTTGTAGCACGCCCGCCGGCAACTGCCCACGGGTATGCACTTTACGTTTTGCAATGCAGAAGGCATGCCAATCATTGAGCCATCTAAGTGCACCTTCGATAAACGCATGATCCACCGAGAAAAAATAAACCATCCTTGCGCAAGGATTAGCACCACTTTAGCGCCAAGTGCGCCACATTAAAGTGCAGAGACACTTCAAAGCCTTCTAACGGTGCATCGCATCGCCTCTATGAACCAGATTGGTGCAAAAACATTCGGGCCTTCGCTCGACAGCTGAGCGCCGCGCCCTGTCGAGGTGAATTCGCGCAAGCTCGTAATCAGTATTGCTTTAGAAAAACCAGCCCCGGCGATGATTGCCAGGGTTCGCACCACCCCCCAGTCTGTTTAACAGCTCCCCTCGACACGGGTTTGATCCCAAGGCACTCCCAGCGATG
Source organism: Chromohalobacter canadensis (assembly GCF_034479555.1). Taxonomy (NCBI): domain Bacteria; kingdom Pseudomonadati; phylum Pseudomonadota; class Gammaproteobacteria; order Oceanospirillales; family Halomonadaceae; genus Chromohalobacter; species Chromohalobacter canadensis. The sequence continues at coordinate 1,455,474 of NZ_CP140151.1, forward strand.
CGCACTTACAGTCTGCTAATCGACGCCAGCCATACCCCCGAGCACCTGGAGCGCTGCCTGAGCGCCCTGGCACGCAGTATCGCGCGCTTCAGCGGGCACACCGAAACGTTGGTCCAGCTTACGACGCTGGATGAGCCTACCCAGCACATGCTGATTGAACGTCAGATCCGCTTCGCGGTACTGCCCCAACATGGACAAGGCGCGCTTCGCCACCATGGCGCTACCTACCTCAATGGCGATGTGCTGGTGTTTTTGGACGCAGCACTCGAAGTACCCGAGCACTGGCTCTCCGGGCTCGCCCGTGCCTTCAGCCACCAGGCCGCCGACGCCATCGTCTGCGCCCAATACCCAGCCACCCCGTTGCCGCCACAACTCGCCAGTTGGTATCTCAGCCGCACGCAACGCGGCTTCGACGACCACCCCTGGGACTGGCCCACCGGTCAACTGGCCATCACCCGCGAGTGGTACGAGCGTCTCGGGGGCCATGATCCTTGCCTCGAGGCAGGCGCCGACCTGGATATCCTCGTACGTCTATGGCGCTGCCACGCGCATCTCTGCTGGCAGGACGCACCCTTGCTGATCGACCATGCCGCCCCGCGCCGCCTCGGCCCCTGGTGGCGTCGGCAACGTCGGCATCAGCGGCGTTGTCTGTACATCCCCAGCACCGCGCGCCATCCGCGTTTTCTCGTCCCCCGTGTGAGTGCCGCCCTTCTCCAGAGCACGAGCCTACCGCTGGCCTTGCTGCTGTGGCTGCCCTTGTCGCCAGGGGTCGGGATGGCCGGCCTGACCTTTAGTGCGCTTCCCGCCGGGCTCATGGCTTGGCGCGACGACACGCCGGCACCGCGCATGGCCTACCGCATCTACTGGTACCGCTGGAGCCTGCACGCCTTGCAGTTGACCGCCACCGGCGCGGCGCTGATGACATTCTGCCGACGAGACAAGCTGGGGCTGACTGGCTAAATTGAGACAACGAGATATGCTGATAGATATCGCAACCACCATCACAACATCACTCTTCAAAGGAGGCCCTTGCCGTCTGCGACAGGATGTCACCACGGCACGGCAACAACGCTCGCACACTGAGCAACGACAGCAGTGCGGAGGGACACGCCATGAGTCATCTCAGCCTTGCACACGATCTTGTGCAGCGCCTGCGTGGGCACTGGCGACGCAACCTTAGCGAGCCGCTTCGCGGACGCAGCGCAATCTTGGTCATACAGCGCGTGTTGCCCGATGAAGCCGCTGCACGCCTACCACACCGAGCGCCCTACTGCCTCGGCCCGGAAAGCTTTCGGCGGCTGCTCGACCACCTGACCGATCACGCGCAGATCGTCTCCCTGGCCAGCGCCCGCCGTCTGCATCGCGACCCGATGCCACGCATCGCGCTGACCTTCGACGGCGGCTGGCGAGATACCGCCGAGGTAGCGCTGCGGCAGCTCGAGCGCCTGGCATTGCCGGCCAGCATGTTTTTGACCACGGGCAATACAGGGCGTCCACAAGGCGATTGGCGGATGGCCCTCGGCGACATCCTCTGGGACGGCATTCAGCCCATGCGCGTTCGCGAATACCTCGGCGATGCCGGGCTTCCGCTCCCACCGCCACGGCCCGACCACCCAGGCACCGCCTACAGTCACGCATTGCACGACTACCTCGAACAACTCGCGCAGCAAACCGCCCTGTCGACGCTGGCTCGACTCGGCGTGGAGTTGGGCACCGAGTTCGACATCGCGCCCCAAACGCTCGACCCGTTCAGCGTACGCCGCTTGGAAAGCGACGGCCTAGTGCGTTTCGGCGCGCGCGGTGTCGCCGCCACGCCGTTAGATACCCTCGACGACCGCCAGATCCAATGGCAAATTCGCCATTCGCGTCGCCAACTCGGCGTGCTATGCCGCGACCCGCTGTCTTCTTTCGCCTATCCACAGCCGGAAGCCTCGCTCCGCGTACGTCAACTGGCCCAGCGCTGCGGCGTTCAGGAAGCCTTTCATAGCCATGCCGGCTGGCTCTCGCACCGCGACGATCCACTGGCATTGCCGCGCTTTCAGATCACGCAACCCGTTGCCAGCAGCGCGGGACGTCTCTATGATTGGCTACTCGGGCACCTTTAATGAGTGAATAGCCCTCTAGATCGGAGCGCTCCACCCCACGCCACACGTCCACTCTGATGCGATAATTGGCGATTGACGAGCGCGCCGCCATTTTTTTGCGTATTTTCGCCCTGCCGCCAAAACGCCCCAAGTCCCTGATAGCGCCACGGTTATCTCCGCGCCAACGCGACTTTTGTCGTGCCGCGCCTGTTGGCAACGGTCATCAAACTGGCAGTCGTCGGCACCCTGACCCTATAATACGGCCCAATTTTCAAGCAGGATCCCTACGTGATCGAGAACCTTCGCAACATCGCCATTATCGCCCACGTCGACCATGGCAAGACCACCCTGGTCGATCAACTCCTGAGTCAGTCCGGCACCCTCGACCGCAAGGCCGAAGGGCAAGAGCGCATCATGGACTCCAACGACCAGGAGAAAGAACGCGGTATCACCATTCTGTCCAAGAATACCGCGATCCAGTGGCACGATTACCACATCAACATCGTCGACACGCCCGGACACGCCGACTTCGGTGGTGAGGTCGAGCGCGTCATGTCGATGGTCGATTCCGTACTGCTGATGGTCGACGCCGTCGACGGCCCCATGCCGCAGACGCGCTTCGTCACCCAGAAAGCCTTCGATCGTGGCTTGAAGCCCATCGTCGTGGTCAACAAGATCGACCGCCCCGGCGCGCGTCCTGACTGGGTCATCGACCAGATCTTCGATCTGTTCGACAACCTCGGCGCCAGCGACGAACAGCTCGACTTCCCGATCATCTATTGCTCGGCGCTCAACGGTGTCGCCGGCATGGACCCGGATGCGCTCGAAGACGACATGACGCCGATGTTCCAATCCATCGTCGATATCGTCGAACCGCCCACCGTCGAACGCGACGGGCCGTTCCAGATGCAGATCTCCGCGCTCGACTACAACAGCTACGTCGGCGTCATCGGCCTGGGCCGCATCAAGCGCGGCAACGTGAGCCCGGGGCAACAGATCAGCGTGATCTCCAAGGAAGGCAACGTCCGCAAGGGCAAGGTCGGCCAGGTCATGACACACCTCGGCCTCGAGCGCGTTCAAACCGAACAGGCCGAAGCCGGCGACATCGTCTGCATCACCGGCATCAGCGATTTGGCGATCTCCGATACGCTGTGCGATCCGGCCGCCGTCGAAGCGCTGCCCGTGCTGACCGTTGACGAACCCACTGTCTCCATGACCTTCCAGGTCAACGACTCGCCGTTCGCCGGCAAGGAAGGCAAGTTCGTCACCAGCCGTAACATTCGTGACCGCCTCGAGCAGGAGCTGATCCACAACGTCGCGCTGCGTGTCGAGGAAGCCGAAACGCCCGAGAAGTTCAAGGTCTCCGGGCGCGGCGAGCTGCACCTTTCGGTACTCATCGAAAGCATGCGTCGTGAAGGCTACGAACTGGCCGTAGGCCGCCCTGAGGTCATCATCCGCGAGATCGATGGCGTCAAGCAGGAGCCGTACGAAGAGGTCATCATCGACTGCGAAGAACAGCACCAAGGCGCGGTGATGGAAGAGATCGGCTACCGCAAGGGTGAGATGACCAACATGAACCCGGACGGCAAGGGTCGTGTGCGCCTGGACTTCATCATCCCCGCGCGCGGGCTGATCGGCTTTCGTGGCCAGTTCCTCACGCTGACCTCCGGCACCGGCATCCTCACCAGCCGTTTCGACCATTACGGTCCGCTCAAGCCCGACGCCTCCGTCGAGCGTCGCAACGGCGTGCTGATCTCCATGGCCCCCGGCAAGGCGCTGGCCTACGCGCTATTCGCCCTGCAGGATCGCGGCAAATTGATGGTCGAGCATGGCACAGAAGTCTACGAAGGCATGCTGATCGGCATCAATAACCGTGCCGACGACATGGCGGTCAATCCCACCAAGGCCAAAAAGCTCGACAACATGCGCTCCGCCGGCACCGACGAAGCCCTGGTGCTGACGCCGCCCATCCGCTTCAGCCTCGAGCAGGCCATCGAGTTCCTCGATGACGACGAACTGGTGGAGATCACCCCCGAGCATATTCGTCTGCGCAAGAAGCACCTCACCGAGAACGAGCGTAAGCGCGCCAAGAAGAAGTAACGGCGCCCCGCACTCGGTAGGAACACGAAGCCCACCTTTCGGTGGGCTTCGTCGTTTCCGGCCGGTCACTCCTGGGCTGCGACATATAACCACATTTTTTATGTGGGTATTAGGTTTAGACTTGATGCATACGAAGCGCTCGCCGCTTCTCGCTTCACCTCAAGCCAACTCGTCTCAAGCCAACTCGTCACAAACCAAGGAGTCGTCCCATGCGCCGTGCCCTGCTCGTTTCCTCACTCGCCCTCACCGCCGCGCTCGTGCCCGCCACCTCGGCGCTCGCCTACGGCCAGGGCGACTTCTACACCCGCTTCGGTGTCGCCAAGGTCGCCCCGCAAAGCGACAACGGCGACTTCGGCGCACCACTGAACATGAAAATCGACGCCGACGACGATAGCGGTTTCGCCTTCACCCTGGGCTATCGTTTCCAAGACAAACTCGGCGTAGAACTGCTCGCCGCGCAACGCTTCGAGCATCAGGTCCAACTCAATGGCAACGACATGGCCAGCATCCACCACCTGCCGCCGACATTGACGCTGCAGTACTATCCGCTCGGCGGCACCGACGCCCGCGTGCAGCCGTATCTCGGCGCCGGGATCAACTACACCCACTTCTCCGACGAAAAACTCGACGGCGGCGAGCTCGAACTCGACGATAGCTGGGGCGGCGCCGCGCAAGTCGGGGTCGATCTACTGATCGACGACCACTGGGCGCTCAACGCCGCCGCCTGGTATCTGGATATCGACAGCGACGCCACCGCCACGCTCGGCGGCAACGACTATCACGCCGACGTGGACATCGACCCCATCGTGGTCATGGGTGGCCTCAGCTACCGGTTCTGAGCCGTCCGGCTAGGCGATACCCCGCACGGCGGGCTACCCTGTAAAAACACACGGATGCGACAGGAGCCCGCCATGCATAAGCACATCGACTGGGACGCCCCCGGCAACGCCAGCGTGACCCGCCACTACGCCAGCGACAAACAGCACGAAGTTCAACCTCACCCCGGCATGATGCTCTCCGCCCGCTACCAAGGCATAGTGGTACGCGTCGAAGTCGAAGCCTACCGCGAAGACGACGCCCTCAGCATCGGCAAGGTCGCCGCCCTCATCGACACCCAAGGCAAACGCCATCAGAGCCACGGCGATTTAAGCGTCGGCGACTACGTCCGCCTCCCCGACGACAAACGCGCCCTGGAACCCACGATCGAGGATGAAGAGGACTGAAGCCATGTCGACGCTTCGCCCCGCGCTTGTGTCCATGCTGGCTCTGCTCGGCAGTACCACGCTCTTGGCCTCCATGACCGCCCAAGCCGATGCGCTCGAACAGCAACGCGAGGCCCTGCACAACAACGTCCAGGTCATCGCCCATCGCGGTGCCAGCGGCTACGCCCCTGAACATACCTGGTACGCCTACGACAAAGCGCTCGCCATGGACGCCGACTACCTCGAGCTGGATATTCACATGAGTGCCGATGGGCGCCTGGTGGCCATTCACGACACCACCCTGGAACGCACCACCGATGGCCAAGGGTTAGTGAAAGAACACAGCCTCGACGAACTCAAGGCACTCGACGCCGGCAGTTGGTTCAACCAAGCCCATCCGGAATATGCCGATGACGCCTACGCCGGCGCCAAGCTGCTCACCCTGGATGACGTCATCGACCGCTACGGCCAAGACGTGCGCTACTACATCGAGACCAAGTCACCCAAGGACTATCCCGAGCTGCAAGACGCCCTGGTCAACAAGCTGGAGGCTGAAGGCCTGGTGCAGTCGGGTTCCGTGGTCATCCAATCCTTCAGCCAAGCCAGCCTGCAGGAAGTGCACAAGCTCAATCCCGACATCCCGCTGATCCAACTGCTCTGGTACTCCCCCAGCGAAGACGGCAAAACCCTCGAAGAATGGACCGGCGTCACCCCCAGCCCCGCCAACATCACCGATGCCGACTTCCAGGCAATCGCCGACTACGCCGACGGCGTCGGCCCCAACTACCTGTACGAAGGGGAACCGGTCATCGACGCCCGCTTCATCGAACAGGCCCACGCCAACGACCTGCTGGTGCACGTCTACACCATCAACGACAAAGACCGGATGCGCCGACTGCTCGGCTGGGGCGTCGACGGCCTCTTCACCAACTTCCCCGATCGATTGAAGGACGTGCTGGCAGAAGCAGAGTGATACTTCAGGCGGCCGTCTCGTTCATCAGGCTCTCGTAAGGCATCTTGAACCCATCGTGAAGCCACCGAAATCAGGCGCAGGCTGAGCTTGCGCCTGCGGTTCAACACTTCGAACACGCGACAGCTAGGGCCGATATAAGACTCAAGGTCGCGGGGTAGCGCTAACCCGTAGGCGGCATGTTACTGGCTGGCGAGCTGTTTCTGAGCTGCCTGGGCGGCAGCTAACTGTAGTCGCCACCCCAATGCTGGAGGTTCCATTTTCTGAGCTGCCTGGTCGGCAACGAACAGGAAAGCGTCGGGCAGTCCAAATCTGCTTGAACTTCTGAGCTGCCTAGGCTGCAACGAACTAGAGCTTATCATAGCCAAGCTATCTGATTATTAAAGAACGTCCGCGTAAATAAAGCGTCACACCTTTTCTCAGACTATAGCGCTAAGCTATTGATTTAAAAGTTATTAAAAGGGCGCCAAAAAAGGGTCAAAACCACGGCACGGTCGCTTCACGGCTAAACCCATAATGGTTGAATCGTCCAACTGTAGGCTCGTCCAGGGGCCCCCGTGTTCGATAAACAGCGCAAAGCGTTGACCACTAGAACGGCTGTTCACCTGCACGAACGGCAGCGAAATCTTGCGTTCAGCAGATACCGAGAGGCACTGGCGCGCTGCTTCTTCACTGATGTCGTGGCGACGTGCATAACACTTGACTCGACTTGCGCCGCCCGTATCCGCGCGACCCATGCGGGCCGCGACCATATAGGGCTCCTTTATGCGCCGGACCAGTCGCCGTTTCTATCCGCGCGACCCGTGCGGGCCGCGACGGCAGATCCGGGCGGTGCCGGTTCGTCCGTAATAGTTTCTATCCGCGCGACCCGTGCGGGCCGCGACCATCGTCTGGCCAAAGCCGACCCACGCCGCGCCCGTTTCTATCCGCGCGACCCGTGCGGGCCGCGACATGCCTGGTTTCGACTCCAACCATTGGCCTGCTGTTTCTATCCGCGCGACCCGTGCGGGCCGCGACATCCACGCCACCCTGTGTGCAGACATCCAACGATGTTTCTATCAGCGCGACCCGTGCGGGCCGCGACGGGTGCAGCTATTCAGCGGCGGATTGGCTCAACGGTTTCTATCCGCGCGACCCGTGCGGGCCGCGACATCTGCCGATCTACCAGGTCACGTTCGAGCTTATGTTTCTATCCGCGCGACCCGTGCGGGCCGCGACATGCCGTCGCTGTTCGACGCGCTCGAGGATGAGGAGTTTCTATCCGCGCGACCCGTGCGGGCCGCGACTGAAAGCTGGCGCGTAGCCATTGAGGCCGCTTGGGTTTCTATCCGCGCGACCCGTGCGGGCCGCGACACGTTTTGCCTGCTTGGACTCCGCGACATTATAGCGTTTCTATCCGCGCGACCCGTGCGGGCCGCGACCCCGTGTGGACGTTACGCTCGCGATCGCCTTGGAAGTTTCTATCCGCGCGACCCGTGCGGGCCGCGACCGGCGCGGCTGCTGACCCCGCATGCGTCGCGGATGTTTCTATCCGCGCGACCCGTGCGGGCCGCGACCGGTCTGGTTGAGCAGCCCCAGCGGCTGGTTCTCGTTTCTATCCGCGCGACCCGTGCGGGCCGCGACTAGTCGTCCGGCTCTCATCTCTTACCCCACGGCGTGTTTCTATCCGCGCGACCCGTGCGGGCCGCGACGGTCAGTCGATGATCAAGACTACCTCGGAAAATGGTTTCTATCCGCGCGACCCGTGCGGGCCGCGACTTGATGGGAGGGGCGGTGGAAGCCCCTCCCGGAGTTTCTATCCGCGCGACCCGTGCGGGCCGCGACCTGACCATTGGTATTGCGAGAAATCTATCGTCGGGTTTCTATCCGCGCGACCCGTGCGGGCCGCGACTTGTACCATGTAAGTCTTCCGTCCTCGCTGAGTGATGTTTCTATCCGCGCGACCCGTGCGGGCCGCGACCGCGGATCTCAAGACCCATGGCGCCGCTAACCTGGTTTCTATCCGCGCGACCCGTGCGGGCCGCGACGGATAGCGGCGCGGCGCCAGAGCTGGGGGATAACGGTTTCTATCCGCGCGACCCGTGCGGGCCGCGACACGCCCGATCTGAATGTAACCATCGGGATTTGCGGTTTCTATCCGCGCGACCCGTGCGGGCCGCGACGATGCTGTGTACTCGAGCGTGGTCGTCGATGACCGGTTTCTATCCGCGCGACCCGTGCGGGCCGCGACCTCGGGGTGGAACGGCATTTCAAAGTCCATATCCTCGTTTCTATCCGCGCGACCCGTGCGGGCCGCGACTGTCGCTGCATAGAACCCCCGCTGAAGCCGGACAGTTTCTATCCGCGCGACCCGTGCGGGCCGCGACGCATGGGTTATCGCCTACGTTTTTTCGCGATCTTGTTTCTATCCGCGCGACCCGTGCGGGCCGCGACTCGTCTACGGCGAGGGGCCTGTCGATACACGCAGAGTTTCTATCCGCGCGACCCGTGCGGGCCGCGACCCGCGCCGTGGTCTCCGCCTTCAGCAGTGGGTGGTTTCTATCCGCGCGACCCGTGCGGGCCGCGACTTGCTTCCGCTCGAGACCTCCACAGCCAGCAATGAGTTTCTATCCGCGCGACCCGTGCGGGCCGCGACGCGTTCAATCGGGCTATTCGGGCCGCTGACAACAGTTTCTATCCGCGCGACCCGTGCGGGCCGCGACCGGGGTCACCGCCACCCATTTGGTCTTGGGCTTGTTTCTATCCGCGCGACCCGTGCGGGCCGCGACTTTTTTAGCGCCCTGAACCCTCAGTACCCGATGCGGTTTCTATCCGCGCGACCCGTGCGGGCCGCGACCGGGGTCACCGCCACCCATTTGGTCTTGGGCTTGTTTCTATCCGCGCGACCCGTGCGGGCCGCGACGGATCTCGATCAGCCATTCGCCCAGGGCGATGAGTTTCTATCCGCGCGACCCGTGCGGGCCGCGACCTTCACTTTCAATTATAAAAGCTAGCGATACTGCAGTTTCTATCCGCGCGACCCGTGCGGGCCGCGACTTTTTTAGCGCCCTGAACCCTCAGTACCCGATGCGGTTTCTATCCGCGCGACCCGTGCGGGCCGCGACCGGGGTCACCGCCACCCATTTGGTCTTGGGCTTGTTTCTATCCGCGCGACCCGTGCGGGCCGCGACGGATCTCGATCAGCCATTCGCCCAGGGCGATGAGTTTCTATCCGCGCGACCCGTGCGGGCCGCGACCTTCACTTTCAATTATAAAAGCTAGCGATACTGCAGTTTCTATCCGCGCGACCCGTGCGGGCCGCGACCGGCTGATGGTCGAAGCACCGGGATGTCGTAGGCCAGTTTCTATCCGCGCGACCCGTGCGGGCCGCGACCACCGGGATGTCGTAGGCCAGAAGTGGCGCGCCAGTTTCTATCCGCGCGACCCGTGCGGGCCGCGACACGAGACCGGCAGCACGGCTCTTGACCACTTGGTGTTTCTATCCGCGCGACCCGTGCGGGCCGCGACGGGGCGCTGGCGCCACCATCGAGCGAGTACGGCCGTTTCTATCCGCGCGACCCGTGCGGGCCGCGACGCGTTACGTCGCGCACCTGATGGACCAATAAGGAGTTTCTATCCGCGCGACCCGTGCGGGCCGCGACTGCCGGCCTGGTGCTCGCCGTCACCGGCCTCAACGTTTCTATCCGCGCGACCCGTGCGGGCCGCGACCTTCCAGGGCGCGGCGCAATTCGTCCTCGCTCTCGTTTCTATCCGCGCGACCCGTGCGGGCCGCGACTACTTCACCGCTTCCGAGATGGAAGAGCACGCCAAGTTTCTATCCGCGCGACCCGTGCGGGCCGCGACCTTGGGGCGTTCGAGTGGTGCGGGTTAGTGCTCGAGTTTCTATCCGCGCGACCCGTGCGGGCCGCGACGCCATCGCTGTAGCGTTGTCGCCGACGAGATTCTCGTTTCTATCCGCGCGACCCGTGCGGGCCGCGACACGCCGGCAGGGACGCCAATCCAGAGCCGCCGCTGTTTCTATCCGCGCGACCCGTGCGGGCCGCGACTGATCTCGTTGGCTTCAAAGCTCGCCTGAGCGAGTTTCTATCCGCGCGACCCGTGCGGGCCGCGACATCAGCCGCGCCCTCGGCGTTGCGCAGCTCCTCAGTTTCTATCCGCGCGACCCGTGCGGGCCGCGACCGCCGGCATCGTCCATCCGCTCAAGTCCACGCTCGTTTCTATCCGCGCGACCCGTGCGGGCCGCGACAGCAGTATTTCGATGCGTTCTACACCGAGCAAGAGTTTCTATCCGCGCGACCCGTGCGGGCCGCGACGGGATTGATCTCAATCCAGCCCTTGGTGATCGCGTTTCTATCCGCGCGACCCGTGCGGGCCGCGACCGTAGCGGCGTCCCTGGTCGGCGTGGTGCGCGGTGTTTCTATCCGCGCGACCCGTGCGGGCCGCGACCCTTTCTTAACCTGCTGATGCGACTCGACTTCGGCGTTTCTATCCGCGCGACCCGTGCGGGCCGCGACTCCGATGCCGATTTGGCAGACGAGCCCATTTTGTTGTTTCTATCCGCGCGACCCGTGCGGGCCGCGACCCAAGCCTGGCGAGGGGTGATGGCGTTAGCCTGGAGTTTCTATCCGCGCGACCCGTGCGGGCCGCGACCGCGCGCGATACCGTTGCGCTTGTAGAGCGCGTAGTTTCTATCCGCGCGACCCGTGCGGGCCGCGACAATGAGGGACTGCTTGTACGGGGCTGTCAGTTTATTGTTTCTATCCGCGCGACCCGTGCGGGCCGCGACGGCAGCCTGCGAGTCAGTGAGTTGATCTTGTACATGTTTCTATCCGCGCGACCCGTGCGGGCCGCGACGGCATACCTTTTGGCCCCCATTCCCAGGCAGGCCAGTTTCTATCCGCGCGACCCGTGCGGGCCGCGACCGCTCATGGTCATACCACTGACCTGTGTCGGTCTGTTTCTATCCGCGCGACCCGTGCGGGCCGCGACTCGTGAAGTGGGTAAAGGCGAGTGCCTATAGCATGTTTCTATCCGCGCGACCCGTGCGGGCCGCGACCTGACCCCGAGCAGTTCCTCATGGGGCCACTCAAGGTTTCTATCCGCGCGACCCGTGCGGGCCGCGACATCTGGGATCGAGGCGTCACCATCAGCGGCTTCGAAGTTTCTATCCGCGCGACCCGTGCGGGCCGCGACAGCTTGATGGCAGCGCAACAGACAAGCGATTCCTGTTTCTATCCGCGCGACCCGTGCGGGCCGCGACGATCGGCTTCATGTAGGGGTTGCTGTCGGGGTTGTTTCTATCCGCGCGACCCGTGCGGGCCGCGACGCGAATGCTTCGGCAAGGCCGCCGATCTGGCGAGTTTCTATCCGCGCGACCCGTGCGGGCCGCGACCATGCGCCCCACGGTAACGCGATGACGGCTTAGAGTTTCTATCCGCGCGACCCGTGCGGGCCGCGACATATGGCTACCGTTTCGCCGTCAGGGCTGAATCAGTTTCTATCCGCGCGACCCGTGCGGGCCGCGACTGGTGTCCAGTGTCTCGGCGGTCTTTTGGTCCAAGTTTCTATCCGCGCGACCCGTGCGGGCCGCGACCGGACGGATTGCCATATCCTAGCCTCCTTAAACCTGTTTCTATCCGCGCGACCCGTGCGGGCCGCGACCGTCGACGCGCGCGCCATGCAGCTTGCCGGGCGAGTTTCTATCCGCGCGACCCGTGCGGGCCGCGACTGGTCGCCCAGGTGCTGTTCCACGACCCCACCCGGTTTCTATCCGCGCGACCCGTGCGGGCCGCGACCCGGTGTTGACGATGCGATCAACCTCGTCGACGAGTTTCTATCCGCGCGACCCGTGCGGGCCGCGACGCCTGCTCGAGGATGCGCATCAGGTCGGTGATGGTGTTTCTATCCGCGCGACCCGTGCGGGCCGCGACCTGATCCAGGCAGGGCGATTCATCGACGCTATCGTTTCTATCCGCGCGACCCGTGCGGGCCGCGACCAGCCGTGGAGCTGATGCCGTAGCGTGGAAGATGTTTCTATCCGCGCGACCCGTGCGGGCCGCGACGAGCAGGTCAACGACATTGCTCAGGGCGGCCGCGTTTCTATCCGCGCGACCCGTGCGGGCCGCGACAGGTTCTCATTGCGCAGGAAAACTACCTGACGATGTTTCTATCCGCGCGACCCGTGCGGGCCGCGACCTGGGACGAGGGGGTGCGCGCTACCGGTGCCTTCGGTTTCTATCCGCGCGACCCGTGCGGGCCGCGACTGCCCGTTTATAACTCATTGAGTGATAAAACAAAATCGCTCTAAATCAGCGAACCCTTGCTTTAAATGCGGCCTATGGACCGCTATTAGATACTGAAAGCTTTCAAATGCTATTGAATCAACTTGTTAAAGAGCCGCGAACTTGGCAGGAAATAGCGGGACACTTGCGGTTCGCAGGCAGTGGAGCCACTTAAAAGACGAGGGGGCCGTTCATATCCAGGGCAGGTTTGGCACCAATATGTTCGATGCGCTTCTGCCAGTTACGTCCGAGAAAATAAAAACGCAGACTATCGACCTCTTCATCGATCAAGTCGATCAGGCTCTGTCGCAGTCGAGTCCACTGGTCCGGTTCGACTTCGATTTCAAAGACCGAGAATTGTACACGTTGCCCAAAATCGCGGCAGGCCTTCGAAACCCGTCGTAGCCGCCGTGTGCCACCCTCGGATGTAACGCTGACATCGTAGCTGACCAGTACCAGCATGAAGAACTCCCTGTCTATTTCCAGAGAAAGGGCGGATAGGCATCGAGATCGCCGCGTATATGGCGCGCCAATAGCTGCGCTTGGAGAAAAGGCAACATGCCGATCGGTGCCTTCTCGCCAATGAAGGTGTGATTGAGCTCTTCACGTTTGCGCTCCTGATAGGCGGTCAGTACCGTCTTGCGGGCCTCTTCCGTCAAGGTTACGCCACCACTTTCGGCAATGATGAAGTCTTTTTCACGTAGCTGGCGTCGATTGATCAGCGACAGCGCCAAGCGATCTCCCAGCAGCGGCCGGAACTCCTCGGCAAGATCGAGCGCCAGGCTCGGTCGCCCAGGCCGGTCGCGATGCAGAAAGCCGACCGCCGGGTCGAGGCCAACGCTCTCCAGCGCCGAGCGGCAGTCGTGAGTCAGCAGGGTATAGAGAAATGAAAGCAGCGCATTACTGCAATCACGCGGCGGACGGCGATTGCGCCCCGTAAAGCGAAACGCATCGCTCTCATGACGAATTAGCAGATCAAACACGCTGAAATAGCGCTGCGCCGCCTCCCCTTCCAATCCACGCAGTCTGTCTGTGGTGGGCTCGACCAGCAGGTCGCGTGCAATCCTGCTCATGCGAACGCGCTCCCCTTCGAGCCGCGCCCTTTCCTCTTCCGGCAGTTTGGCACCGTAGTCGCGCAGGCCGCGTGATAATACGACGCGCTGGTTATGTACCTTGCCGATCAGCACGCCACGTACGATAGCGGCACAGCCGGTTTCGTCATCGCTCACGCGATATTGAGTGCGGCGCAGCAGAACGTTGCCCGACACGGGCCCCTCAATGCGCGCCAGAAATTTCCCGTAAGGAGTGAGATGAGTGATTGTCACACCCTGCTCGGCGCAAAATCCCATCAGCGGCGGTGAAACCAGAACACGCCCGAAACAAACCAGCGATTCGAGCATATGAATCGGCAGGCGGGCACGTTCCTTGCCTTCCACCTCCATGACGATGTTGGCGCCGTCCTTCCTGAGCCAGGCACCTTCGGTAGTGATGTAAAGCGTATTAAGTTGACGGCGCATGGGTTACTCGTCGAGTGATTGCAACTGACGCTCCAGCCAGCGACGCGCCGAGCGCTGCTTGCCCATCACCTGCGGCTGACAGGCTTCGATCAGCGAGCAACGGTCGCAGCGTTTGGCCTCGTATACGGCAAGCGGCGTGCGGTTGCCATCGAATAGCGCACGGGTGCCGGCGATAACATCCAACGTCAGTGCCCGAAGTTCGTCATCGAAAGGTATGTCCTTGCGCCGCCGCGTCTTGCCGTAAAAAAGCGCGCCGTGTTCGATTGCCACGTTCAACATCTCTTCCAGACAAAGCGCCTGAGCGCAGAGCTGCACTTCGTCGGCGCGATGTGCCTTGGGCCGCCCGCGCTTGTACTCGATAGGCCGGACGATGACCTGTTCTTCCCGCTCATCGAACTCGACCACGTCGGCAACACCGGTCAGCCCCAGCCGCTCATGGGCCAGCGGCAGTGCCATAGCGGTATGTACGCCGCGTCGACGCTCGTGGCCGAGACGGTCGGCGCGTTCATGCAGGATGCGCCCTTCCGCGGTGTAGCGGTTCTCGGCCCACTGCCGTTCGAGATGGATCAACGCACACTGGCGCGAGCAGTATAGATAGTGCTGCAACGCCGAGAGCGGGATTAGGCGGGCCTCGTCCTCCATTCCCACTGGCCTACAGGCGCTCGTCGACGCTGACACCAGCCGGTAGACTCTCGGAGTCGACCGAAACGTGATAATCACTGTATTGGCGTGCGGGAGAGTCGGCCTCGCCATCGACGCGCTCGACTTTCACGCTATCGAATAGCTTATGCGCCGGCGCATTACCCATGGGATTATCATGCTTGAAAATGACCAATTTACGCGCCGACATCTCGCCACGCGCCGCAGAGCGGTCATGCTCGAACATATTGATCAAAGAACGCCACAATAGCTCAAGGTCGTCCTCTGAGAAGCTGGTACGCTCGGCAAGCTTGGCCGAGATATAGCCATGCACGCGATAAAGTCCATAGGGAATGATGTGCTTGCGGCCCATGGTGCGTTCTTTTTCGAGATCCTTTTCGTTGGTGACCGCCATGCGGGTGATCGAGACCTCCATGGGCACAACCGGATCGATCGAGCTGGCAAAGGCCAGCTGTACTGGTCCACGAACCTGCCCGGAATTGACCTCGGTGGTCATCACTGCCCCGAAGGTGCGCACATCGAAAAAGTTCTGACACATCCAGGCGGTCAGGTCGCGCGCTTTGGCCTCATCCTTTGGTAGCTTCTTCGACTCAGGCTTGATATCGAGAGCGTCGTATGCCTTTTTATGCTGATTATTGAGGACCGACTTTTCCTGCATGTAGATGGCATAGCCAGCATCATCTTCTTTTTCCAGCTCAACGTAGTTGCGAATCTTACGCTTGAGACAGACATCGGTGACCAACCCCTGATTGGTTTCCGGGTCGAGGCGCGGCAAGTTACCGGCATCCGGGTCGCCGTTGGGGTTGCCGTTGGTAACGTCGAACAGCAGCACGAATTCATAACGGTTGGCGATAGCGGTCATGTGTCGTCTCCCTGTGTGGATTCTTCCGGTGTCGTTGCGCTGTCGCGCTTGGCGAAACGCGCCTGCGACTGGTGGTAATAACCGATGGCGAAGCGCCCCTGGTCTTCGACCTTCAGATGCTTTGGAAAGGTATCGCCAAGGCCGTTGACGATGGCCCCGATCTCACGCTCGAGGGTATGTGCCAGCCCACCCTTATCCTTCTTGCGCATGTTCGACAGGTGATTCTGGGCATTGCGCAATAGCATCGGGAAGACGCTGGCCGGCGTCGCCGACGCCGCGCCGTAGTAGCGGTCACGAATAGTGGCGTTAATCTGGTTGCCTAGCGCGCCACGCTGGGCGTTTTCTAGCTCGGCGAATAGTCGTCCGAGCAAATAACCGGGATGGGTGGAGTGTCGATCGAGACTCACGGGCACCTCCTGAGTATGGGAATTGGAATGCGCCGCAAGTCGCGCCGTCCGCGCGAGTACGGCCTTGCAGAGCGCGATACGCGCCCCAGTGATGTGACCATCATTGCGAAAACGCATGACGAGATTGGACAGCAGCGACTGCGGATAACGCCTGCCGGTGAGAATCGAGCGCATTAGCTCACCGGCAAGCTGTGGTGGCACATCATCCGCCTTGGGTTTCTGACCGCCGCGCATCGGTGCAGTCTGTAAAGCCATCCACCAGCTTCCCGGCGCGATGCCTTTCCATGGCGCCGGCTCCAGCGCCAGATCCCGATGATGCTGAGCATAGTGGCGAGCCAGTCGGTCCAGGGTATCGGCGCACCAGAAACGCACCGAGAGCCGCGCGGCATTGGGGGCCAGCCCGAGAACGAAGAAGCGCGTACCACTTTCTAGCCGGGGATCGAGCTCCGCCAATGGGCGCCCTTGGGCGACCTGACCCAGCAGGCTACCCAATTGTGCCGCCTCCTGTTGGTCGCTCGGCGGCTCGTTGAGCATAGCGAAGAAGTCTTCGGCGGCCTCGGCGTGCACCGCATCGCTGGCCTCGGCCCAGAACACCACCGTGGTGTCGCCGATTTGTAGACGTTGGTGATTGTCGCTGTCGCCGCGCAGCAAATAATTGAGTGCCGTGGAGTAACCGAAGATAGCGACTTTCGAGATGGCGGCGTTATCCTGCCCCTTGTTGCCGTAGGAGTTGTAAGCATCGCTGTTAAAAGAGACGAGGGAAGCACCCGATGACTGGGCATCCCGAACCCCGCGAATGGCGGGATGGTCGGTACCCAAGGTAGCGATCTCACCGGTAACCAGACACTGCCCGACCACGCCTTCGTCGTTTTCCAGCGCTGTGCGCCACAAGCTCCGCGCCATTGAGTTTTCATGCAAGTAGCGCTGCTGGCCATCGAGGCGGAACACAATGTTAGTGTCCAGCATCTCTTCACTGTAGCCGGAAAGCTCAGCCAGCTTCTCCGGCTGCCAGTGCTTGAGCAGCCTCAGGAAGGCGCATAGATCAGCATCATCGCAGCCACCAAACAGCGCCAACTGACGCGCCTTGAATGCGGCGTGCTCATCTGCCAGGCGCTTACCCTCTCCAGCGGTAACACCTAAGGCATAGGCCGTCTTATCCCATAGTGGATAAGCATGAATCCCGGACGTGCGGCGCTTATCGACCGGCACTTGCTGCGACCTTGGCCTTGGTTTCTTGCCTGACGTATCACGCAAATCATCAATGGCGACTGGCTCACCGTCGTGAGAAAACACCAGCGCATAGCTGACTTTCTCGCTGCTGAAGCCGGGTACCGGCACTTTTTCCTGAGCAGCAAGACGTCGGTAGTAGTCATTGAGCGCGGAGAGGATCATGCCAGCGCCTCCTGAAACGGAGGTACCTCAATCACGCCATCCTGCATCTTGGCGCGATAGAAACGCGACGTCTTTCCGTTGGCGAAGTCGATGTCATGGAGCATGAAGCCAAGATCGCGCTCGCCACTCAAATCATCGTCCACCGCCGGCATCTGCTGCTCGGACTCGATCAGTTCGAAAGCGGCTGGGAATTCTCGAGTACCCAGACACGGCATATGAAAGCACTGCCCCTGACGGGCGCGGCGATTGAAGATATCCAGGTGCTTGCCGGGTGTGTCGCTGTCATCGGCACGGGACGTGAACTCGAAGTGCGCTTCGATCACATACCCCACGTCACGCAGGATGGTAGAAGCACGCTGCTGACGGTTCTGGTCGACGAAGTAATGCACTTCATCGACGCGCCCGCTTTTAATACCCTTGCTGACCGTACCCGCGGGCAGCTTGCCGGCGACCTCATTGCGGCGGATCGATTCAAAACGAATCGGCTTCAGCACATGGATGCGGTCGATACACCAGCGAATCGCCGGTTTCCAGTGGATGGCCTCCAAAATGCCGCGCGCCGCCGAGGGCGTGATGACATCGTAGGAGACTCTTTCCGTTTTGAGTTCAGGGCGCGTAAAACAAGCCCGCTCTCCCCAAATATGTAGCCTGACTCCATAACTCATCAAGAGACCTCCAGTCAGAATCCGCGCCCCGGAGAACGGGGCGACAACAATAAATACAACCGACAGGTTTCTATCCGCTCCACCATCCAAACCAGCTCATAAAAATGCCAAGGCCCGAAATGGATAGCGAGACCCAAAGACCAACACGCTTAACGGGCGCCTCAAGCCGCAATCTCGCACCACCCCATTCAGCAGCCAACAGCAAGAGCCCATTTCGAATGGAACACAGGAATCTAAAGCTTCTTGGGGGCTGCTCATGATCCATAGGAACGACCTGTAGCGATCCGCTCAACGTTGGCTTCGTGAACAGTCTATGTCTCCTTATCTTTTCAAATCAATTCCTATCTGTTGTATTTATCAAATTATAAAACGCTCGGACCTTATAAACGTCGGCTCATTCCAGTTCAGCCCCAGCCGCTCGTCATAGAGATCTTCGTTGATCAGCACCATGAACTGCACACCGAACTTATCCGGCTCGACCGCAGCGATAGCACCAGCACGTTCCAACTCTGCAAAGCCTTGGCGCGGCACCTGCACGGTGTAGAGCTGTAGGTCACGGGCAATACCACCGACGCTTTCTGCCCAGGAAAGCCGCCGAATGGCATCACGTGCTGTCTCGTCAAACGGAATGATCACCGTACACTGCGTGTTCTCGATCATGCGGAACTTCTGCTCGAGGGTTTCGAATGGCAGCCCTTCCAAGCGCCCTTTATCACACAGGCCAAGCAGGTCGTGCCGGTCCAATGCCTTGTCGCCCTGCTGCCAGTAGAGCAGGCGAAAATAGGCATCAATGGCATCCAAAGACAGCGGATCGTTCCCATGGCTTCTGAGCACTTCACGGCTGACCTGAGCGAACTGCTCAAGCTCCGGCGGCGGTGCCCACTCATCGTTAGCTGTGGCGAAAACAAGCACTTCACTGTCGGAGACGTGACGCTTTCCTTCGCGGTTACAACGTCCGGCGGCCTGAGCGATGGAATCGAGCCCGGCCTCGGCGCGCAGCACGCGGGGAAAATCGACATCCACGCCAGCCTCGACCAACGAGGTTGCAACGACGCGGCAGGGCTGGCCTTCCGTCAATTGTTGAAGAATCTCGGCCAGCACCTGACGGCGATGCAGCGCGCACATCGACGTGGTGAGATGATAGGCACCGGGCTGTTCGGCAATCGCCTCGAACAGCGCCCGGGCATGGCGGCGATTATTGACGATGCACAGCACCTGCTCGGTGGCGAGTAGCTCATCACGCAGCGCCTCGTCATCAAGGGTGCCGACATGGCGCACGGTGACACGCTCAAGCTGGCGATAAAGTTCCTGCGGACAAGGCGCCAGCTCATGCAGATCGCGCAGACCACCGGTGAAGCTGCACTCGGGGTCATCGGTCTCGGCCAGTGCCGGCTGAGTCGCCGTACACAACACCACGCTGGTGCGATAATTGAGCGCGAGCTCGTCCAGAGCCGCCACGCTGGGGCGCAGCAGCGGAAGCGGCATGGTCTGGGCCTCGTCGAGGATCACCACGCTGTTGGCGATATTGTGTAGCTTGCGGCAGCGCGAGGTCTTGGCGGCGAAAAGGCTCTCGAAGAATTGTACGGCGGTAGTGACGACGATCGGCGCGTCCCAGTTCTCGCTGTCGCGCCTGAGTTTTTCACGGCTATCACGATTGCGCGGCGCATCGCTGTCGAAAGCGCTGTGATGTTCCAGCACGGCAGCGTCGCCATACTCGCCCAGCGCACGACGAAACACGGCTGCGTTCTGTTCGACGATGCTTGTGAATGGGATCACGTAGATCACCCGATCCATACCGTGGGCGATGGCGTGATCGAGTGCAAAAGCCAATGATGCCAACGTCTTGCCGCCGCCGGTGGGCACCGTCAAGGTAAAACGACCCGGTGATTTTTCAGCCTGAGTGCGCACATGGGTCAGTATGTCACCACGCAGGCGATTGACAGCGCTATCGGTCTTGAAGGCTGCCAGATGATCATTCAATGCGTCGCGCAACACGCCGAGCCTTGGGCCGCCGCCACGGGCATGGGGCACGCCTTTTTCATGCAGGGCATAGAAATTCTCGGTATCAATGAAATCGGCATCGACCAGACACGAAAACAGCATCCGGGTCAGGAAGGCGTATTGAAAGAAGCCACGCTCGCGACGCTGCGTAAAGTGTGCCGGCGGTCTCATTTGGGCAGGCAGAGAGAGCTCCTGCTGCCAACGGGGGTCGAGCGCGGGAAGCTCGGCTTCGAGCCGGTGTACCAACGGGGTACGTTCGCCCGCGTCGCGTCCGTTCGCTAGCCCAGCATGATGGCCCGCTATGGCATAGGCCAGCAGATGACCCAGTGGGCCCAGTCGTTCTTTAGCGACAACGGCTCCCGCCGTGGCGTGATCCACGCGTTGCTTCGAGCCATTCAGACGCTTTTGAAACTCAGCACTATACTTGCCCAGATCATGTAGCAGTCCCGCCACATAGCCAGCTTCGGCCATACCAAAGCGCTCGGCACGCTCAGCTGCAAGCTCAGCCACCATGACCAAGTGACTTTCCAGCGTTTGCCAATTGCTGGGAGGGGCGTCCGGCAAAGAGTGGGCATAAAACATTTAGACACCTGCAGCAAGCATATACGTAGCATTCCGATCACAGCGCGATTACGCTCTGTTACCCTCATATAAGCAAAGTCGATTGAGCCCGACCACCCCATGGATAAAACACCAGGGGAATTTTACGGCAGGTTGCGCAAGGGGAAGAGCATGAGGGGTACGTCATGAAGGAAACGTCGCCGCTCGCCTGGGATACCTGGGCGCGGTATCACGTGATCGAGCTGCTGGCGTTCTGGGAGGGACGTGTTACGGCTTCGGCGCTGCGCGAGGCGTTCCACCTGGGCAAAGACCGAGCGCAGCAGGTGCTACGCGCTTATCGCGAGGATGTCGCGGTGGATAACCTCATCTATGACACCTCCCGCAAGGCTTGGGTGCCGACACCGCAGTTCACCCCGCACTTCATTCGCGGCCATGTGGATGAATATCTGCACCTGCTCGGCACGCACGATGCGTTGAATCCACAGTTCGTGGGGCTTGGTCTGGGCGCGGCCAATACGGAATCGGTGCCGATGCCGATTCGGGATGTCTCGCCCGAGGTCGTGCGGGCCGTGGTCTCGGCGGCACGTGAACGGCAGCGGCTGGAGGTGGTGTACGCGAGCTTTTCCTCGCCAAGTGGCGAGGACAGAATCATCGCCCCGCATACGCTGGTCTATGCCGCGGGCCGCTGGCATGTCCGCGCGTATTGCGAGAAAAATGCAGCGTTTCGCGACTTCGTGTTATCGCGCTTTCGCGGCGTCCCCGAGGCCATCGGCGATGCCTTGCCCGCCGCGGCCCAAGAGAATGACGAAGACTGGGAGCGCCGCCTGACACTGGAGATCATCCCCGATCGACGCCTCAGCGATGCGGAACGCGAGCTCATCGCGCAGGATTACGCCATGGAGGAACACATGCTGGCGATCACCTGCCGACGTGCGCTCGCCCAATACGTGTTGCGCGAATACGGGATCAACCATCGCCACGTGGAAGGCGATCCGCGTGCCCAGCAAATCGAACTCGGCAATCGCGAAGCCCTACGCCAGTGGCTTTATTGAGGCGAGCGACACCTGCGTTTGCGGGGCTTGGACGATGAAGCCTGGCGCTTTGAGATTCGCACAGTGATAACACGCATATGGCCAAGTCACGCGAAAATGGTCTCGCACTGTACGGTTTATTTTGCGCTATCTTTGACATAGGATTCTATCTTCCTAGCGCTGCAACGTCGGCAAGATAACGTGCTGAACGTATAGCGTTGGAAAACATTATTCAGGAGTAAGGTCATGAAACGTCGCGTAACGAGCAGCCGTACCCTGCGTGCAGCAGGCTCCGTGATGGATGTTTGGCCAGTCGAAAACTACGCCCAATACATGCCCAAGGGCAGTGATCAAGAACGTATTGCCCAACATTGGACAACTGTTGGCAGTCACCTCCGTTCAGCCTTGAGCCAATATGCCTTCAACCACGCCACCAAACGGTGAGCAGCCTTCTCAACGCGACCTCTCCCTTCAAGACGGGCAACAGGTCGACGAGGAAACTCAAAAGGAGCTCGTCGGCCTTATTGAGCAGTTGCATCATGGACAGCTTTCCGAGGAAGAGCAGGTACGGTTAGGCGACCTGATCGTCAGTGCCCCCACACCCGAGCCACAAAACCAATCTGTCGCCATGATGCGGCAAGTGAGCTATCAAGGCCCTCTCCCGCCTCCAGAGCAACTGAATGCCTATGATGAGGAAACACGTCGCCTCATCGTAAATATGGCCGTCGACGAGCAGCACCATACGCACGACATGCGTAGCAAGGGTTTAGAGGGTGCTATCAAGAAAGATGAACGTGGACAACGATACGGGTTGACCGTTGCCATCGTCGGCCTCGTGGCAGCCACCGTGATCGCACCCTTCAGTTCTGTTGCTGCGGGCGTCATCGGAACGCTGGATCTCGTGGGCATGGTCGCGATATTCGTTGCTCCTCGCATTCTGGAAAAGCAACGCAAAGGTAGCCAGCCACCAGAAGACGACGCCTAACGCACCCTACCCTGAATCCCACCGACTATTTTGCGCTTACGGTTCACCCCCGCGCCTGCGGGGAACGGATCCGCAAACCCTACCGGATCATGTTTCGAGACGGTTCATCCCTGCGCCTGCGGGGAACGGCTCATTGGAGGCATTGCCATCGCGCAGGACTACGCCATGGAAGAGCACATGCTGGCGATCACCTGCCGCTGCGCGCTCGCCCAATACGTGTTGCGCGAATACGGCATCAATCATCGCCACGTGGAAGGCGATCCCCGTGCCCAGCAAATCGAACTCGGCAATCGCGAAGCCCTACGCCAGTGGCTTTATTGATTCGGGAGACTTCCTAGATTCGAGAGACTTCCTATAAGCGTGAGCAAGCAGTCCTTCACCTCCCGATCACCCCGTCGCGTGCAGTGGTGTCACCTGGGCGCGAGGCAGCTGCGATGCTTGCCACAGTTCATACTTGAGCTGCATCTCCAGCCACATCTCTGCGCTGGTACCCAGGGCTTGCTCGAGGCGTAACGCCATATCCGCCGAGATGCCGGCGCTGCCATTGAGAATCCGAGATAGCGTAGCGCGCGTTACACCCAGTCGCTTGGCGGCCTCGGTAATAGAGAGATCGCCAATGTACTCGCGCAAGACGGCGCCAGGGTGCGCAGGATTATGCATACGCTTCATGCGACGACCTCCTAGTGGTAATCCTGATAATCAACCAAAATGGCGTCCTCACCCTCGAAAGTGAAGGTGAGGCGCCAGTTCCCGTTGACGATGATAGCCCAGTGCCCTTTCAGGCTTCGGGACAAGGGGTGCAGCCTCCAACCCGGCGCATTCATGTCATCAGGGCCTGTCGCGCTATCCAGCGCAGTTAGCTGTATTTGCAGCTTGGTTGCGTGCTTTGCCTGAATGCCAGCAGTGGAGCCGGTTTCAAAGAACTTGCGCA
Source organism: Chromohalobacter canadensis (assembly GCF_034479555.1). Taxonomy (NCBI): domain Bacteria; kingdom Pseudomonadati; phylum Pseudomonadota; class Gammaproteobacteria; order Oceanospirillales; family Halomonadaceae; genus Chromohalobacter; species Chromohalobacter canadensis. The sequence goes on from NZ_CP140151.1 coordinate 1,479,123, forward strand.
GACCTTTGTGTCGGAAGCTCTTGATCATTCGTATAGTGTATAGACTCGGTATACGAAAAACAAAGGATCGTACTCGGTAACCGCACGCCCAGACGATTCGCAGCCTTTGGTATTACTAGTCCCTCTCGCGCAAAAACCCCCGGCCGCATCGCGACCGGGGGCTCAAGCTTTTTAAGAGACCGGTCGCGCATAACGGCCGACCGAGCCCACCTTATGAAGGTGGCTGTTCCGGGCTGTCGGGCATGTTGATGTTGCCCGGCTCGATCCGGTTGAGGTGCAGGAACTGCATGTGCAGTTCGTACTGGTCGAGGATGTCGCCGATCACCTGATCGCGGGTGTAGCCCATCAGGTCGTAACCCTGGCTACCCTCGAGCAGATAAACCTCCAGCCGGTAGTAGCGCGAGTCGGCATGCGGGGCGTGCATCGCGAATCCAGGCGTCGAGAAGCCCTGACTCCAGATCTGGTAGGTGAAGTTCTGCTCGTCCTCGAAGTCGACGTTGAGCGACATGTAGTCGTCGCCATTCTGCACGCCTTCATTAATTTCGACGAATACGCCTTGCTCCTGCAACGAATCGCGTACGGCTTCCATGGCCGGCTTACAGGTTTCGTCCATGAAGCGCCGCGCCTGCTTCTTGCCAGGAAAGCTCATGGCGCGCCGGAGACGCTGCTGCCAGTTGCGGGTATCGCGTTCTCCACCGCCACCGGTACGCCCGGAAAGTTGGCCGGCCAGGCTCAGACGCCGGCTGTCTTCCTTGAAGGCCTCGAGCTTCAGTGCTTTGAGCAGTCCTGCCATCATGAAGAACAGCACGACCGAGAACGGCAAGCCGGTGATCACCACCGCACTCTGCAGCGTCGTTAGTCCCCCAGCGAGTATCAGCGACAGGGTCAGCACACCGATCACCGCCGACCACAGAATGCGCATCCAAATCGGCGCGTCGCTGTTGACGTTCTTGAGCTTCGAGGTGAAGTTCGAGAGTACCAGCGCCCCGGAGTCCCCGGAGGTAATAAAGAACACGATCGCCAGAATACTCACCGCCGCAGTAGTCAGGATTGGCAGCGGATACGATTCGAGGAACAAGTAGATCCCCGCAGGCGGATTGTTCATCACTTGCTCGCCGAACTCGCTGGCGCCGTTCATCGCCATGTCGATGGCACTGTTACCCAGCAACGACATCCACAGGAACATGAAGATGATCGGCAGCGTCATGGTACCGAGCACGAAGGTGCGGATGGTACGGCCACGCGAGATACGCGCCAGGAACAGCCCGACGAACGGACCCCAGGCAATCCACCAAGCCCAGAAGAACAGCGTCCAGCCGTTCAGCCAGCCGGTCGGCCGGTCGAAGGCATAGGTATTGAACGACAGGCTGACGAAGTTGGTCAGGTAGTCGCCGATGTTCATCACCAGCGCATTGAGCAGGAAGATCGTCTTGCCGGCGAACAGCACGAACAGCAGCAGCAATACCGCGAGCAGGATGTTGAACTCGGAAAGGCGGCGGATGCCACGCTCCACCCCGGTCACCGCGGAGATGGTCGCGAACAGCACGATGCCCAGTACCAGCACCACCTGGGTCCAGGTGCCTTTTGGGATGCCGAACATATAGTCCAGCCCGAAGTTGAGCTGGATGACCCCGATCCCAAGGCTAGCGGCAATGCCGAAGACCGTGCCCATCACGGCGGCGGTATCGACCACGTGGCCGATCATGCCGTAGATCCTGTTACCGAAGATCGGGTAGAGCGCGCTGCGGATGGTCAGCGGCAGGTTGTGCCGGTAGCTGAAGAAGGCCAGCGCCATGCCCACCAGGGTATAGATTCCCCAGCCGGAAAGCCCCCAGTGCAGGAAGGTCAACTCCATGGCGTGACGCGCCGCGGCGACCTGATCCTCGGGCGCGTTAGGCGCGTTGTAGAACTGCGTCAGCGGCTCGGCCAGCGCGAAGAAGATCACCCCGATGCCGATCCCCGCAGAGAACAGCATCGCCGACCACGAGAAGATATTGAAGTCGGGTCGTGAGTGTTCAGGCCCTAGGTGTCGGGTCCCGTGTGATTGACTACCCGCTTGGTAAATAACTCAGGACGCTTGGTCTGCCATTCCTTCATCATCGCAATCGGTGATTGATGGTGCAGCGCCTTCTGCGGGATGTGGTGATTGTACAGCCAGGTGTAGCGTTTGAGCGTCTGCTCCAGGTCCTCGCCTGAGGTATAGCGCCGAGTCGCCAGCACATCGCTGATACGGCCGTTGAAGCGCTCCACCATGCCGTTTGTCTGCGGTCTTCCCGGCTTGATCAGACGGTGCTCGATACCAAGGGCCTGGCACTCTTGGTCAAACGGGTGATTCCCGCTGGGCTTGCGCTCCCCCGCCCGCGTGAAGCGATCGGTGAATGACTTGCCGTTGTCGGTCAGTACCGTCTGGACCTGGAAGGGAGCCTTCTCCTCCACCCGCTTCATGAACGCCCGCGCATCCTTCGCGGACTGGCTGCGTCTCACCTCCAGATGGACCCAGCGCGTGGCGCGATCGATGGCGACGTACAGGTAGCGTTTTTGCTCCTCATCGGGCATCCGGGGCAGGTGCTTGATGTCGATGTGCACGTAGCCCGGCTCATAATCTTTGAAGGGCTTGTGCCGGGGTTTCTCATCGTCGCCCGCGTCCCGTCTAGACAGCTCTGCCAGTGTCGGCACCTCGCGCCGCTTGAGCATGCGATGCAGACCAGAACGCGACAAGCCAGGATTGAGGAACTCACGCGCCACGACGAGCAGATCATCCAGGCCGAGGCGCAGGAATTCGCGCGCCGCGATCAGCACCTCTTCCTGTTCGGAAGTGAGCGTGGCCAGCAGGTTGTGACGCGTGTGCGGTCGGTCCTGGACATCGTCACGGTACCGCCAGCGCCGGATGGTCGAGACGGCGACGCCGTACTGGCGTGCTAGCTCGCTGTCGCTGATGCTGGAAGGCGCTGCCTGGATCTCGGCCCGGATCTTCGGAGTGGTGGTCGCCTGTTTATGTAGCTTGATGTCCATATCCTTGCTCCCGGATGAACTGGTGAAGAAGCTCCTTGGCGGCCAGCAAAGGATAACTTCTATAGCTCATCTGATCATCCGGGACCCTACACCTAGGCGAATATTGCCGTAGCGCGAGAACCCTAGGTAGATCACGAAGACCAGGTAGATCACCACGGTCAGAAAGTAGTACCAACCGAAGGTATTGGAGATCCAGCCGAGGATGGCATTGATGACCGTATTGGCCTGGTCGGTGGCTATCATGGCCCACAGCGAGAAGGCGACGATACCGACCACCGAGCTGTAGAACACCGGCCCATTGAGGCGATCGCGTGACGGCGCCTCATTATTGGATTGTGTCGTCATAAGAGTTCCTGATCTGGTTCAGGCAAGGTTTGCGTTCACGGCAGCAGACGCACGACTCGGCACGCCGCTTCTACTAGCTTAGAAGCAATACGGAAAAGTGCCGTTTATTGAACAGGCGTATAAAGAAAACAATTCTTTATGCCTCAGTCAAGCCTTGTGCCGCGTATCGGCCATCGCGCATAGAAAAACTCATGCCCCATCGCCCACGGGCGAAGCAAGTGCATACTTCCCCCTCCTCTACCGAAAACGCTATCCTATTACGCTTTTTTCACAGGTAGCGGTAAAGCGCTTGGCAAGCGTTTTGTTATGTTATAACCTCCCCGTCATTCAAAGGAGTTGTTATGCCACATCGTCACCGCCCGGATGGGCCTTGTCACTTTTCACTGATGTCGATGGGCGCCGGGCGCCGCGTGCTTTTGGCACTGCTGCCGCTGGGCCTGTTGTGGTTGGCCGTGGCGTGGGCCATGGGAGCCTTTGCATGAGCCGCTTGACGCTCGAGGATCTAACACTCGCCCAAGGCGGGCGCACGGTGCTGGAGAACGTCAGCGGGACGTTCGAGGATGGCGCGATCACCGCGCTGGTCGGTGCCAATGGGGCCGGCAAGAGCACCTTGATCCAGGCGATCATGGGGTTACTGTCGCCGCTTTCCGGCCATGTGCATTGCTCCATGCCCAAGGAGCGCCGCGCCTGGCTGCCGCAACAGCTAGCGCTGGATCTCACCTTCCCGATGAGCGTCGAGGAGTTGATGCTGACCGGGCGCTGGCCCACTCACGGCACCTTCAAACGCTACGGCCCGGACGACTACCGACACATGCATGGGGTCATGCAGCGCCTGGGGCTGAGCGGCCTGGCGCACCGACCGCTCGGCGAGCTTTCCGGTGGCCAGCGTCAGCGGGCGCTACTCGGTCGCACACTGATGCAGGAGGCGGAACTGCTGCTGCTCGATGAGCCCTTCGCCAATGTCGATACGCACACCGTGGAGATTCTCTGCGACAGCCTGCGCGACGTCGCCAATGCCGGCGCCACGGTCATCGTCGTCTTGCATGACATGGAGCAGCTGGCACGCCTGGCGGATTGCGTACTGCTGCTGGCGGGTGGCCACGGCCAGTGGGTCGAGCCGGCCACACTGCTCGAGCGGCATCATGCGCCAGCGCGCCGCCACGCGCATACCCAGGCGCCTTTTATTTCCCTGAACCTGCCGGACGTGCCGCCATGCTCGACCTATTGACCACGCTGGATGCGTGGCTCATCGCCCCGCTGACCGATTACGCCTTCATGCGCCGCGCGCTGGTCGGCGGCCTGGCGCTGTCGTTGGCAGCACCTCCCTTGGGCGTGTTCCTGATGCTGCGCGGCATGAGCCTGGTCGGCGATGCCATGGCCCATGCGGTACTGCCGGGCGTGGCACTGGGCTTCGTGCTGGCGGGGTTCTCGCTACCGGCGATGAGTCTCGGCGGCCTGGTGGCCGGCCTGTTGGTGGCCGGGCTGGCGGGCAGCGTGTCGCGTATGACCGGCCATCGCGAAGACTCGGCAATGGCTAGCTTCTATCTGATTTCTCTGGCGCTGGGGGTCATGCTGGTCTCGCTACGCGGGAGCAGTGTCGATCTCACCCATGTGCTGTTCGGCTCCATCCTCGCCATCGACGACACCGCGCTATGGCTGATCGCCTCGGTGGCCAGCGCTACGCTGCTGGTCATGGCACTGATCTTCCGCGTGCTGGTGGTCGAATGCCTCGATCCGCTTTTCCTGCGCGGCCAGGGGATTCGCGGCGGCCTGGTGCATGGCGTTTTTCTAGGGCTGATGGTGCTCAACCTCACCGCCGGTTTTCAGACGCTGGGCACGTTGATGGCGGTGGGCCTGATGATGCTGCCCGCCACCACTGCACGCTTCTGGTCGCAGCGGCTGGAGGGCTTGATCGGCTTGTCCATCCTCATCGCCATGGTCTCGAGCACCGGCGGCCTGCTGGTCTCGTATCATCTGGGCCTGCCCTCCGGCCCGTGCATCATCCTGGTCGCCGGCCTTGCCTATCTCGCCTCGGCGCTGTGTGGTCGTCACGGCAGTCTGCTGGCACGCGTACGGCGTCGCGCCACGCCGTTGGAAACAGACGAGAAAACTTGCACGCCATCATGAGCCTGACCGGCCTTATCACCGACAAGAGGGAAACTGCATGTCCAAGTCTTTGACGTTACTGCTCGGCGCCGCCGTCCTGACGCTTTCCAGCGCAGCGCGTGCCGAGGCGCCGTTGAACGTCGTCGCCAGCTTCAGCATTCTCGGTGATATGGTCGAGAACATCGGCGGCGAGCATATCGACGTCACCACCCTGGTCGGCCCGGATGGCGATGCCCATGTCTTCTCCCCCAGCCCCACCGATGCACGCGCCGTGGGCGAGGCCGACCTGTTCGTCGTCAACGGCCTGCATTTCGAAGGCTGGCTGGACCGCCTGGTGGAGGCCAGCGGTTATGCAGGGCCGGTCGTCATCGCCAGCCAGGGCATCGACGCCCTGAGCTTCGACGAAGAGCGCGAAGAACACGCGAACCACGACCACGACCACGACCACGACCACGATGATAGCCATGGTGCTGACCAAGAGCATGGCCCGGAAGACCCGCATGCCTGGCAGGACCTGCAAAACGGCAAGCGGTACGTGGAGAACATCCGTGACGCGCTCGTCGAGGCGGACCCCGCCCACGCCGATGACTATCGCCGCAACGCCGGGCAATACATCGAGGCCATCGACGCTCTGGATAACAAGGTTCAACAGCGGATCGGCGAGATTCCCGAGGCCAATCGCGTGCTGATCACCAATCACGATGCCTTCGGCTATTTCGCCAATGCCTATGGGCTGGACGTGCTCTCCCCGGTAGGACTCTCCACCGCCGCAGAGCCCAGCGCCGCCGATATGGCCAAGCTGATCCGACAGATCCAGGAACGCGACGTCCAAGCGCTATTCCTGGAAAACATGACCAATCCGGCACTTCTCGAACAACTCGCGGACGAAACCGGCGTCGCCATCGGCGGCACGCTCTATGCGGGCGCCCTGGCCAGTGACGGCGAGGCCAGCACTTACCTCGGCATGTTCAAACACAACGTCGACGAGCTGACGCAAGCCCTCGACGACTGAGCCCCTCCGGAAACGACAAAGGGCGGTGCCAAGGCACCGCCCTTTTGCGTATCGCTTACCAGTGTGGCCTTACAGATCGAATGCTTCTTTCACCACCGGCCAAGCGGGCTCGCCGTCACGCGTGGTGACGCCATCGAGGAAGCCTTCCACTTTATCGGCGTTATCGCGCATCCAGGCGATGGCGGCTTCGTCCTTGGGCATTTCGTCCTGATCGTAGCGGCGAATCATGTCGCTCTGATCGTCGGCGGTGAAGTCCAACTGATCGAGCAGTCTGGTGGCGTTGGAGTGCGCCTCGGAGAATTCCTTCGTGACCAAGGTGCGCACATCGCTGCGGCCACCGTCTTCGCCCCATAGGTCTTTCGGGTCGTCGAGGTAGGCGAGATCATACTTGATGTTCATCCAGTGCGGCGTCCAACCAGCGAAGACGATCCATTCCTGGTTGTTGATGGCACTGTCGGCGGCGCCCAGCATGCCCGGCGTGGAGGTCTCGGAAAGCTCCCAGTCGCCCAGGCCGTACATGTCGCTGTCGACGCCAGCGTTGAGCTGCTCGCTCATGCCCGTGCCGGTCTCGATGGAATACACCGTGCGGCCGAAGCGCTCGGCGTTTTCCGGGGTGTCGAGGTCCTCGGCGGAGGTCACGCCGGCCTCGGCCACATAACGGGGCACCGCAAAGCCGATGCGCGCGCCGTCGACGTTATTACCCAAGTCGACCAGGGTGCCTTCCTCCATGGCCTTGTCGTACATACCTTGCTGTGCTGGCAACCAGCCCGCCAGGAAGGCGTCGAGCTCATTTTCGTTGAGCGCTTGATAGGTGATGGTGGTACCGAGTTGTTCTTGCTGTGGCGTGTAGCCCAGCGTCTCGAGTAGTTGCGCGGCGAGTTCGGTCTTCACCGTGACGCCTGGCCACGGCGGCACTGAAAAGCGCACCTCGGTCGTATCGTCCTGGGCCTGCGCCATTCCAAGCGGGGCAGCAGCCAGACAAGCGCCGAGTAGCACGGCACGTGTACCGCGAGAGACCAGAGAAGGTGATGCGTTCATGCCAGTTCTCCTTACCTAATTGGTTTTTATTGGGAGCGCGCGGCATGATAACACTGTTTTATGTGAGTGCGATTTCTAGACGATCACCCCTCTCGGCGGCCTCGAACGCTCAGGCATCGAGCGGATGCGGCGGGTGCTCGCGCTGCTCCGGAGGCGGAGGAAAGTACTGGTAAAGCCAGGTTTCACTCAGCGCATCGCCGTCGCCTTCCAGGACCATTCTCATATCGATGGGATCGACCGAATCCTCCGTGGGATACCAATCGAAAATCACGCGAATGCCCTCGAACTCTTCGACCTGAAAGATCTGAATGTCGCTCGTCTTGCCGCGCGACACGTCCAGCTGCGCCATGATCGGGGGGCCGTTCTTGGCAATACGCAGGATGTCGCCGCCCACGTAATCCACCGCGAAGCGCCGCGCCCACTCCTCAGGATAGTGCTCGCCGGGCGCCCAGCCTTCGGTGAAGTCCCCCATGCCGCTGCGGGTCGCACGGATACGCGCAAGATCCGTGGTCACCGGCGCTTGCGCACTCCAGTAAAGACGATATGTGAAGTTCAGGGAATCGCCCGGCTCGACGGCTTTGCTGGGCTTCCAGAACGCCACCACGTTGTCCATGGTTTCGCCAGTGGTGGGAATCTCCATCATCTGAATCTCGCCCTTGCCCCAGTCATTGCGCGGCTCGACCCAGAGGCTGGGACGCTCATGGTAATTGCCGATCACGTCTTCATAAGCGTCGAAATCACGCTCCGTCTGCAACAATCCAAAGCCCTTGGGTGCATCGTCGGCGAATGAGTTGTACTGCAGTTTCGGCGGATTGTTGAGCGGCCGGCAGACCCATTCACCGTTGCCGCGCCACATCGTCAAACGGTCGGAGTCGTGAATCTGCGGATGAATGGTGTCGCACATGCGCCGCTGGTGCGTGCCGCAACTGAACATGCTGGTCATCGGTGCGATTCCCAGCTGTTCGATAGCCTCACGCGGATAGAGGTGCTTGTCGATCTCCATGACCACGCGCTCAGCCTCGCAGTGGATGACGAAGCGATAGGCACCGGCCACCTTGGGCGAGTCGAGCAGGGCATAGGCGGTAAAGGTGGTGCTGTCCGGTTCGGGCGTCTCCAGCCAGAAACGCGTATAGGTGGGGAACTCCTCGTCCTCCGACTCGGCAAAGGTATTGACCGCCAGGCCGCGTGCCGAGATGCCGTATTGGTAGGTGTCGTCCACCGCGCGGAAGTAACTGGCGCCGAGAAAAGAGACGATGTCGCGCTCGGTCAGCGAGGGCGCCTTGAAGACACGGAAGCCGGCAAAGCCCAATGTGTCCTCGCCCTCGAGCTGGGCTACGTCGACATCCGCATCGTCGTAGCGAAAGATCTCGGGGTCGAAGTGGATCTCGCGAGCCTGGTGAGAATCCGGATCGAGGGCGTACATGCGCACGGGTTGATTGAACCCCATGCCCACGTGGAAGAACTGCACGTCGAGCTCGCCATCGAGACCGTGCCACAGCGAATGCCCCGGATCGTAACCGATGGCGTTGTAATCCTGCGGGGTCATATTCGCCAGCGTCGAGGGCAACTCACGTACGTTATTTTGATAGCTGGAATTGGCCATTTCCTTGGCCAGGCGCTGCAACCATTCGAAGCTGAATTCGCTTGGCTCGCCATCGGCGATCTCGGGCATGTCGCGCGTCGCCGCCAGTAGCGGCGCGGCGGGCAGTCCATAAAAGGCCGCCAAGGCCAGCGAGCGCTTGAGTAAGGTGCGTCGATCCATCATAGAGCGTCTCTACCAAGAAGGTGGGAGTTCCTTGCCAAACACCTTTATCAGACGTTACCCGAGGCAAACGGTTCCCGCATCATGCCACGCTTGCGTACTTTCAACGTAACCGCGCCACCCTGACGAATACGCATAAAAAACCCGGTGCCATGCGGCACCGGGCGTTCGACGCTGGTCGCGCGTCGTGGCGTTACTGGCCAAGTTCCTTGGAGAGCTCCGGCTGGACGACCTCGATCCAGTAGCCGTCGGGGTCTTTGACGAAGGCCACGTCCTTCATCTTGCCTTCGTCGGGGCGCTTCTTGAATTCGACCTGGTTGGCGTCGAACCACGCCACCGCGGCGGACAGGTCCGGCACCGAAAAGCAGATATGCCCGAAGCCCTGTGGCTCGGCATTGCCGTCATGGTAGGCAAAGCCTTCCTGGTCCTCGGTGCCCCAGTTGTGGGTCAGCTCGAGGATGCCCTTCTGCGCGAAGGTATAGGCGTTGCGCTCGGCGGTGTCTTTCGGCACGGCGTCGTTGTCGTCCACGTTGGCCAGAAAGTACAGCGAGAACTGCATTTCCGGAAAGTCGAGCTTACGCAGCACACGCATTCCGAAGACTCGCGAGTAGAACGCCAGCGAACGCTCGGGGTCCTTCATGCGCAGCATGGTGTGGTTGAAGCGAAACCCTTGGGTTTCGGCCGACGGCGTTTGCACGCCGGGGTACTGTTCGCCCTGAAAACTCATGGCGTCCTCCTGATCGCGGAAATATGAGTCAGTGTTTCGTTGGGAGGGAAGATGAGGGCACTCGATGAAATTTCCAGGGGGCCGTTGGCGAGCGAGGGCCTGCACCATTAGACAAATGTCGCACGGGCTGTGATAATTCGCAGCCTAATATTTATCTCGCTTTTTCCCTGATTGCCTCGGCCACGCGGTCGGGGCCGGATGACGTTATGTTGCGCATTTCCACCGACCATTGGCTATTGGCGTTACGCACGGTGTTGGCCGTCTGGCTGGCGCTGTTTCTGTCGCTACGCCTGGATCTCTATCAACCCGCGTGGGCCATACTCGCGGTGATGATCGTGACCCTGCAGCCGGTCATGTTTACCGGTGGCACTCCGCCGATCGGCATCATCATCGGGCGCAGCATCGCGCGCTTCTTCGGCACCTTGTTCGGGGCCGTGGCCGGCCTGGTGCTGATCGCGCTGTTCGGTCAGCAGCCGATGCTGTACCTGCTGTTCGCTGGGGCCTGGCTGGCGTTCTGCATGTATTGGGTGATGCTCGAACAAGACGAGTATTGGGGCTACGTGATGATGCTCAGTGGCTATACCGCCACGCTGGTATCGCTGACCGCCCTTGGCACCGGGGTCGATGACATCTGGACCATCGCTCAGGCGCGCTTCACGGAAACCGCCCTGGGTATCGGCTGCGGCTTGCTCATGCACGTGCTGATCGCGCCACGTTTCGGCAGCCGTGACCTGCCCGGGGCGTTGTCGACCTTGTTGAGCGACGCCGCCGACGACACCCTGGCGGCCCTCGACGCGCAGCGCCCACACGAGACACGCGCCCAACACTTGAAGGCGTTGTTGAGCCGCCATCAGCGGTTCGAAAAATCGCGCGGGCTGACGCGCCTCGAAACCCGCCGCCTGAGCCACTTCATCCCCGCGCTGGACCGCTTCGCCAGCGACAGCCTGGCGCTGATTACCGCCATTCGCGAACTGGAAGTCGCCTTGGATTACCTGCGCGAGTGCGACGATGGCGACCGCTGGCTGGCACATTTACGTGAAGACAGCGTGGCCTGGCTGCGCGCCGTGACCGAGCATCACGAGGCCGCCCCCGAGGGCCGACCCACGCTGACGCCCTTCGCCTGGGATACCCACGCCGTCGCGCCGCGCAGCCGTGTCCGTGCGGAACTGGTGCGCCAGCGCCTGGGCGAGGTCCTGGGCTTGCTGCAACACGGTCGCCAACTGCGCCATGCCCTGGAAAAACCGGCCTCCTCGCGCGTGCACTCCCTGCCCCGGCGGCGGCGCTCGCGAGCCACCCACAACGAGCACTTCGTGGCTCGCTACAACGCCCTGCGCGTGTTCGTCGCCTTCGAACTGCTGGGCCAGTTCTGGATTCATAGCGGCTGGCAATCCGGCTATCTGGCGATGATGCTGCTGGGCGTTTTCACCATGCTGTTCGCCAAGGCGCCCAACCCCGCCGCGGTGGTCTACCAGTTCCTGTGGGGCACGCTCGCCGCCGTCACGCTGGGCGGCATACTGCTGTTTCTGATCTTCCCAATCATTAGTGGCTTTCCGCTGCTGGCCATCGCCATCGGCATCCCGGTGATGATCGGCACGCTGCTCACGACGCGCCCCCGCTGGGCGGCCATGGGGCTCTCCGGGGCTGTCACGCTAATGACGCTTTTGAATCTGCACAGCACTTACACCTTCTCGCCCGCGACCTACATCAACGGCGGGGTGGCCTCGATCATCGGCACTACTACGGCGATGCTCACCTATTCGCTGATGCGCCAGCGTTCCCCTGCCGAGCGCATTCGCACGCTGATGGGCGCCTATTGGCAAGGATTGGCACGCCTGATGCGCGAGACCTCGCTGCCCAATCGCGCGCGCCTGGAAAGCCGCTTGTACGATCGCCTGGGGCGCATCGTCGCCCTCGGCGGTAGCGACGACAACGTGCGCGAAGCCGTCGACCTGCATGCCCTCGCCTTGTGCGTGTGGCGTATTCGCCGCCTACGCGAGGCGCTCGGCCCGCACCGCGCGGATATCGAGGATTGGCTGGACGACATCGGCGCCCGCCTCACGGCTCACCAGCACCATGCGCCGGCGGTGTGGGAGCAGCTTTCCGATCAGGCGCGGGCATGGGTGGATACGCTCTACCATGAGCCGAAGATTCCCGTCGCCACCGTCGGCGAGATGGCCATGCTCGGTCATCTCATGCGCACTGCCCCCGGCGCGGGTCTGGAAGCGCAAAAAGACACCAGCACGCCCCCCACCGACACACATCGAGAGGAGGCACCTCATGCTGGCTGAGTGGTCATTGCTGGGTTTTTTGGTACCGCCGCTGGCGTTACCCGTACTCATCGCCCTTGGGCTGTACCTCCTGCTGAGGCGGGTGTTCGTGCGCCTGGGGCTCTATCACTGGTTCTGGCAGCCCGTGCTGCTGGATATCGGACTTTACGCACTGTTGTTGTGGTCGGTGCTCGCCCTCGCCGGCGCCCTGCCGATCGCGCCTCCAAAGGAAGGATGAGGTTATGACCCTACCCGCAAGCGTTCGCAAGATCATGCGACCGCTGCTGACTCTCGTGATCCTCGCCCTGGCCGTCGTCGCCATCGCGCAGATCTGGCAGCACTACATGCATGATCCCTGGACACGCGATGGCCGCATCCGGGCCGATGTAGTCAACCTGGGCACCGATGTCACCGGCCTGGTCGAGAACTTGCAAGCCGAGGACAACGACTACGTCGAGGCTGGCGAGGTATTGTTCACCATCGATCGCCAGCGCTATCAGTTGGCGCTGGACAACGCGCGCGCCAACCTGAACCGCCTACAGCAGCAGCGCGACGAGGCCCGCGCGGCCAATGCCCGCCGCCAGAAGCTCAAGGACTATGTGTCTCAAGAGAACAAGGACGATGCGCGCTTCTCCCTGGCAACCGCCCAGGCCGAAGTCGAGCAGGCCAAGGTCGAGGTCGAGCAAGCGCAGTTGGACCTCAAGCGCGCTACCGTCCGGGCGCCGGTAGATGGCTATGTCACCAACCTGCTGCTACGTCCGGGGCAATACGTCTCGGCAGGCGAGGATGCGCTGACGCTGGTCGACGCCAACAGCTTCTATGCACTGGGCTATTTCGAGGAAACCAAGCTCGACGACGTACACATCGGCGCCCCGGCCCGGGTAAAACTGATGTCTAATGACACCCCCATCTGGGGGCACGTCGACAGCTACGCACGTGGCATCTCCGACAACAGCCTGAGTAACCAGAATAGCGGGCTCGCCGCAGTGAATGCCTCGTTCGACTGGGTGCGACTCTCGCAGCGCATTCCCGTACGCATCGAGTTCGACCACCTGCCCGACGACGTCAAACTCTCCGCCGGGCTCACCGCCACCGTCTACCTCAACGAGACCCGCGAGGACGCCAACGACACCCCCGGTTGGCAACGCACCCTCACCCGCTGGTGGGAATCGCTGGTCAGTATTTGATGCCGCATCGCCCCGGTTGTGACCTTATGGCACAAGCGGGGCTAGGCACGCTCAGGTCGACCCTTCATTGCTCTCTTCCTCCAGCTCCAGCTCCAACGCCAGTTCCAGTTGCCCTTCTTCCTGCGCGGCTTCTTCCGTCCAGGCCGTACCCAGCGGCGTGGTGTCCGAGGCCACCATCACGTAGTGGCCCTGCTCGGGCGATTCGCTGGTGGGATAGTGGCGAATGCAATAAAGCCCGAACAGCACCATGACGATGTGCATGACGGCCAGGTCCCACAGGAAGCCATCCGGCCCCAGCCATTCCATCAGCACCCCGGCGCTGGCCGGCCCGAGAATGGCGCCGATGCCCAACGCCAGGACGAGACTCGCACTGGCCGCCACGGTCTGCTGGTCGGTCAGGAAGTCATTGGCGCAGGCCAGAAAGATCGAGTAGAGCGTGAGCGTCGTCGCGCCCAGCAACGCCCCGAGCAGCGTCAATGCCATCGGCGACCAGCCGCTGACGAGCGCGCCGGCCAGCGACAGCACCACCGCGACCAGGGCGACACCGACGATCACCCACTGCCGGTCGACCTTGTCGGATAACTTGCCCAGCGGCCACTGCAAAAGCGCGCCGCCGAAGATGAAAACGCTCATGAAGACCGACACCTGGGCGACGCTCAAGCCGCTGTTGGTGGCAAACACAGCGCCCATGCCGAAGACGGCGCCATTGGTGATACCGGTCATGAAGCAGCCCACCGTGCCCAGCGGCGAGAGCCGATACAGCGCACGCAGGCTCATCGCCTCGGGCTGGCTGAGTTCGGGCTGCGGCGTGTAGCTGATCAAGATCGGCACCAGGGCGAGCGAGACCAGGATCGACACCAGCAGGAACAGCGCCATGCCCGACGGATCGGCACTGCCCAGCAGCAGTTGCCCGCCACCCATGCCGAGATAGCTGATCACCATGTAGATCGCCAGCAAGCGCCCGCGCAGCCGGTTGGAGGCATAACCGTTCAGCCAGCTCTCGGCGACCACGTAGAGTCCGGCATAGGTGAAACCGGTGACGAAGCGCATGGCCGCCCAGACCATGGGCTCGACGAACAGGGCGTGAATCAGAATCGCCACCGAGGTAATCGATGCCAGCGCCGCGAAGACCCGCACATGACCGACCTCGCGCAGCTTGCGGGGTGTCAGCACCGAGCCCAGCAAAAAGCCCACGAAGTAGGACGACATCACCAGCCCCGTCACCATGTTGCCGAAATCCGCCGCCGAGGCCCGCACCCCGAGTAGCGAGCCCTGCAGGCCATTGCCCATCATTAGAAGCCCCACGCCGAGCAGCAGCGTCCATAGACTCCAGGCGGCGGACAACGTGGTGGGACGATTGGTGGCGGCCTTCATCGCAGGCTCCCGGTCGGTGAAACAATCGCGTGCGCTTTAGGATAATACTCGACCCCGACGAGGGCTACGATGGGACGCGCCACCAGGCTCGACGGGGCATGCCCCGGATGAGACGCGACGACCAATGCGGTATACTGCTTAGTAAGCTAATTAAATCACCCAACGTGAGGTTGCATGAATCCCGTCATCGAACTACTCAACGCACACCGCTCGATCCGCCGCTTCACCGATCGCAAGATCACCCCGGAGTTGCTGCGGGAGCTCATCCAGGCCGGGCAAAGCGCCGCGACATCCAGCCATGTGCAGGCCTATAGCGTCATCCACGTGAAGGACCCGGCCAATCGCGAGACCATCGCCGAACTGGCGGGCGGGCAAGACTACATCGCCACCTGTTCCGATTTCCTGGTGTTCTGCGCCGACATGAAGCGCCCCGCCGAGGCCGCCGAACGCGCCGGCGCCGACGCCACCCGCGGCATGACCGAGCAATTGCTGGTCGCCAGCGTGGACGCCGCGCTCATGGCGCAGAACGTCGTCGTGGCCGCCGAATCCGAAGGGTTGGGTATCTGCTATATCGGCGGTATTCGCAACAACCCGCAAGCCGTGAGCGATCTGCTGCACCTGCCCGAGCACGTCTATCCAGTCTTCGGACTGTGCCTCGGCTATCCGGATCAGACCTCGGAGGTCAAGCCGCGCCTCCCGGTCGAGGCCATCCTCAAGGAAGACTACTACTGCGACGACCAGGCCCATGTCGAAGCCTTCGACGCTTCCATGCGCGAGTACTACCAAGCGCGCAGCAACACGCAAAAAGACACCACCTGGTCGCAAAACCTCACGCCGTTGTTCGAGCACAAGGTGCGCCCCCACATGCGTGACTTCCTCGTCTCGCGCGGCTTCGAAATGAAGTGAGCCAGCGTGCCCGCCCTCGTCTAACGCGGGCGGGCATGTTCTGCTGCCCACGGCCGCTTGGCTAGGCGGCCGTTGCCGCGCGCCTGGCGCTGCGACGACGTACCAGCGCATCCACCACCGCCATGACGATCATCGAGGCTCCCACTAACGGGAAGATAACGCCGCCGATGGCGAGTAACGCCAGCACGCCGCGCAAGCGACGGGGATCCTTGGGTTCGGGGGGAATCCCCAGTTTGCCGCTCGGCCGGCGCTTCCACCACATCACGCCTGACGAAACGCACAGCAGCACAATCCCTGCGCAGGCCAACGCCAGAATCAACTGATTGGCGAGCCCGTATTGCTGCCCCATGTGCACGTTGATGCCCCACTCCAGCGACTTGCCTAGCGGGCCGTAGTCGGCGTAGTTCATGTCCAGCAGTGGCTCGCCGCTGTACTGATCCAGATGCACGACGCGCTGCCGAGAAAGGTCGTCAGGGTAGATCGAGCCGGTATAGACGCCGGTGGGGTCGCTCGGCAGGCTGACGGCATAGCCGGATGCGAGTCCGAGGTCGTCGAACGCCTTTACCGCACCGTCCAGGCCGATGCCCGTCGCGCCCTCGCGTCCAGGAGTCGACTCCGGCAGCTGCGCCTGCTCCAGCGACCAGGTGGTCATTTCCCGCTCCGCCAAGCGTTCATCGGAGACCGGCACGTTGACGCGCACCCCATCCGGATAGCCGAAGTTGTGGCCGTTGGCGAGTTCGTTGACCTTGCTGCCCCACACCGTGGTCCACGGCATGCCAGTAATCGCCAGAAAGAGAATGAAGCCCCCGACGAAGATCCCGGTGACGGCGTGCAGATCACGCCAGAACATCCGCTTCGTCGGGGTCGCGCGCACCGTCACCACGCCACCGCGTCGACCGCGCGGCCACCACAGATAGACCCCAGTCAGCACGAGCAGGATCGACCAGCCGCCGACGATCTCGATGATCAGGCTCGCTGTCTCGCCGAAGTAGGTGAGGCTGTGGATACTTCGTACGATCCACATCACGCTGCCACGATAAGGGATCGTGCCGGTGACCTCGCCAGTGTAAGGGTCAACGTAGACGGCTTGCTTACCACCGTCGGTAGTGATGTCGACCTCTGCCGCGAGATTAGCGGCGGCCGGCGGCACGTAACGGAACGCCTCGCCGGGATGCGCCGCCACAGCGGCATCCATCTGTTGCTGCGGCGATACCGTCGGTGAGGATTGCGCCTCGACGCGCACGATGTCCGCGTTGAGCCACTGGTCGATCTCATCCTTGAAGAGATAGAGCCCGCCGGTCACCGCCAGCGAGATCAGGAAAGGAATCGCGATGAGACCCGCGTAGAAATGCCAGCGCCAGACCGCCCGATAGAGGTCGCTGGCGTCACGTGAAGAACGAGACGAAGAACGAGACATAGAGCCCTCGCAGGGTGCTTTCAGCCACCTTGGGGTAGCTGCGTACCATCATTGGCCGATCTCGGCCTACCGATACGCCAGGCAGACACATCCGGACCGGGATCGACACCGCTTATGCGTGATGGCACGTGAACGGCGGGGCACGGGTCAGCGCATTGGGGAAGGTGGTCGTCACGGCTTGGGACGCCAGCACCCTCGGCACGCGCGGCGCGACGACGGTGGCGTTGTCCGAGAGCGAGGCAGTGGAAGCCCCTTCGATGACCGGGAAATGGCCGAACAAGGAGCAATAGGGACACTGATCGTGCAGGCCGATCGTTGTGACGGGATCGCCTCGCGAGTGGCTGGCATGCCCAACCTCGGCGTGCATCATCCCGTGTGCGGGCATCGCACCATGCCGCAGGGACGCACTGGCCTGTCCGATCACCGGGCCGCACACCACCAGCAGCATGGCGAGCAGGCTCAGCCAGGCGGTGAAACGATGCATGGGTGTACGCGGGGAAAAGGACATGGACTCGACCGTGGGACCGTCAGACGCGCGCCATACTAGCGCAGCCCTTTCCCGAACACAGCCGTATGATCGCGAGTGCGCGTGGCTACGCGCGATGCCCCCATGTGCGACCCAGGCCAGAGGCGACCTGCAGCGCTATGCTGTGGAACGAGGTGCGACAATCCGTCTCGCGGATCGACCGACCGCGGCGGCGGATCATTCACATATTCATGCAAGGAGGTGCGTCATCATGCGGACTATCGGTTTGCTCGGCGGTATGAGCTGGGAATCCACCGAAAGCTACTACCGGGCGCTGAACGAGGGCGTGAAGCAGGCGCTGGGCGGCTTGCACTCGGCGAAGGTGGCGATGGTCAGCGTGGACTTCGCCGAGATCGAGGCTCTGCAGCGCGAAGGGCGCTGGGACGCGGCCGGAGAGGCGCTGGCCACCGCCGCGCGTCAGGTCGAGCACGCCGGAGCGGATTTTCTGCTGATCGCCACGAACACCATGCACAAGGTGGCGCCGCAAGTGGAAGCGGCCATCGACATCCCGCTGCTGCACATTGCCGACGCCACGGCCGAGCGCATGGCCGCCGACGGCATCACGCGGGTCGGGCTGCTGGGCACACGCTTCACCATGGAGCAGGATTTCTACAAGCAGCGCCTGAGCGCGCGTTACGGTATCGACGTGGTCGTGCCCGATGACACCCAGCGCGATCAGGTACACCGAGTGATTTTCGAGGAGCTTTGCCTCGGGCGCATCGAGCCCGCCTCGCGGGAGGCGTTTCTCGCCGTGATCGACGCGCTACATGCCAGGGGCGCGCAGGCAGTGATTCTCGGCTGCACCGAAATCGCCATGCTGATCAAGGCAACCGACACCCAGGTGCCGCTCTACGACACCACGGCATTGCATGCTGAGGCCGCCGTGCAACGCGCACTCTCTGGATCCCTCTTGTCGGAAGACACTCAATAGCCTGGGAGGCGCCATGTCAGCAGACACCACGCAAGACCGCATCAGCCTGCACTCCCACACGCGTCGCGTTCGGGTATGGGACGGCGACACACTGCTCGCCGACAGCACGCGCGCCGTCGGACTGCGCGAGCGCGGGTATCCCCCACGCCAATACCTGCCCGAAAGCGACGTGCACATGGCGTATCTCATCCGCTCGGCCACCGTGACGCACTGCCCCTTCAAGGGCGACGCCACCTACTACAGCACTGACGAGCATCCCGACATCGCCTGGCAATACGCCAACCCGCTGGCGGACATGGACACGATTACCGGCCGGCTGGCGTTCGATGACACGATACTGACGGTGCATGTAGACGCGGAGTAAGCGGACACGTGCCCTCGTTGTGGTAACGGTGGAACTGGTCGCTGTGGCCCTGCAAGGCTTAGCGATCTCTTGGGCCATTTCGATATAATCTGCTTACACTAGTACCAGACGTTGCCTAACGCAGCGGTCGCCTCTGCGATCATCGCCTCGGGAGTGGCGCGTCGGCTGACCAGCCCTTCCAGATACACGAATTCCGGCGCTCGAATGCCTAGCGTACTCAGCACGGCTTCGAGATGCGGGGTGAGGAAATTGGGCTGCTTCGACTCTCCGGCGCGGTGAAAGCCGCCGGAGCTGACGATGACCAGCGTCGGTCGGTCCGCCAGCAGGCCCACCTTACCCTGCAGAGTCGGAGCGAAGGTTCGATGAATGCGCTGCACGTAATCGACCCAGAGCTTCAGCGCCGCGGGCATACCGAAATTATGCATGGGGGTGGCGATGATCAGCCGGTCGGTGAATTCGAGCTCTTCGATCAGGCGCTCGGACAACGCCAGCGTCGCGCTCGAGCGAGGCAAGGGATCGCGCAGCGTCAGCGCCCGGGCATAGTCCATCGTCAACGGCGCCAGCGGCTCGGCGGCGAGATCCCGTACCAGCAGGTCGCCTCCCTTTCGCGCCGCAATCTTCCGCGCCAGGCGGTTCCCCAAGGCCTCGTCGCAGTGCGGGCTGGCGGTCACGAGCAGTGTTCGCATCGTCACGACCCCGTCTCCTCGGTGTTCAAGGCTTCCACAAAGTGCATACCCCGGGAAAGCAGCCCTTGCCGGAAATAGAAGCGCTGTGCCAGCGCCATGCCCAGCCCGGTATCCAGCACCAGATGACGACATCTCATTTGTCTCGCCTCCTCGCGCACCGCTGCTATCAGCCGCGCACCCAATCCATGGCGTCGGCCTTCTTCGCTGACAACGAGATCGTCGACATAGACGAAGCGGCCATACAGCAAGTTTTCGGTCAGACGATAGCCCACCAGTCCGACGACCCTATCTTCCTGCCACGCGGCCAACAGCCGATACTCCATGGCCATCTGCCGCATGACCTGACTAACGAAAGCCTGCGGCGCCGCAAGGTGCGGACGAAGTTCGTGCATGACATCGAAGCAGCGCAGACACTCATGCTCCGTGGTCACCGGCAATAATCGAACGGTCGTCATCGGATATCCTCCTAAAAGAGGACTCAGGTTAGAATCGGGGCGATCCACTTGGCAGCGCCAAGACATCTTCGATCTTCTAGGACATCGACATGTCCAATACGCACCTTCGGCCCGACCGCACGCAGAACGTACCAGTCTACCGGCAGCTGTATCAGCGCTTCCGCGAAGCGATGACGGACGGGCGCCTCCCACCCGGCAAACGCGTTCCCTCTGTACGCAGTCTTGCCAGTGAACTGAATCTGTCACGAGGTACGGTCGAGCTGGCTTATCAGTTGCTCGTCAGCGAAGGCTATTTTCTGACGCGAGGCCCGGCGGGCACCATCGTCTCGCCACACTTGCCCGAGTCCACGAAACCGGCGGCGACATCGGAGACGGCGACCGGGCAAGAACCAAAGCCTGGTCTCGCACCTCCGCTACCGTTCCAATTGGGGCTTCCGGCGCTGGACGCCTTCCCCAACAAGTTGTGGACACGCCTGACCCATCGCCGACTGAGAGCCCAGACCGGCGCCGAACTCAACTACCCGCCGCCGACGGGCCACCCGGCTCTGAAGCGCGCCCTGGTGACCTATCTTGGCGTGTCGCGCGGCATCGCCTGCCAGCCCGAACAGATCCTCATCACCGACAGCTATCGAGACACGCTTGGCCTGATCTGCCGGGCACTGCTGAAACCCGGCGACAGTGGGTGGTTCGAGGAGCCGGGCTATCTGATGGCGCGTGAACGACTGCTGAACGAGGGAATGCACCTGACGCCGGTAAGCGTCGACGCCGAAGGATTGAACGTCGAAGAGGGAGCGTCCCGCGCCACCAGCGCCCGCTTCGCCGTCGTCACGCCCACTCACCAGAGTCCCACCGGCGTGACGATGACGCTGGCCCGGCGCCAGGCCCTATTGGCGTGGGCAAGTCGTGAAAACGCCTGGATCATCGAGGACGACTACGATAGCGAATATCGCTATCACGGCCATCCCGTACCGGCACTGAAGAGTCTCGATCACGATGACCGCGTGCTTTATGCCGGCACTTTCAGCAAGGTTCTGTTTCCCGCCATCAAACTGGCCTACCTGGTGGTGCCACTCTCTCGGGTCGAGATCTTTCAGCACGCCATGCAGCGACTGGGCCATGGCTGCCCGACGCTGAGTCAGGCGGTGGTCACGGATTTCATCGAAGAAGGCCATTTCGCCCGCCACCTCAAGCGGATGCGGGCGCTCTACCAAGTCCGCCGTGAAAACCTTCGCCAGGCGCTGGAGTATCATCTGGGCGACCGCATCCGTATCGACCTGCAAGCCGGCGGGATGCACCTTCTGGCCCGCCTGCCCGACGATATCGATGACGTGGCGGTCGCGAGCCGGGCCGCCAGTGCGGGTCTGGGTGGGCACGCACTATCCCAGTGGACCCTGACACCGGCACGACGGTCCGGGTTACTGCTGAGCTTCACCAACGTCACCGATGCCGCCCACGCCGACGCTCTGGCCGCTCGGCTGGCCACGCTCATGACGTGAAGCGGCGCGGGTCGTCCTGCCATGGCCTAGAAATCATCACCGTTCTTGGCTCTGTGCGACCTCGCTCCTGCATTTCATTCTGTCCCAGTGTTCAGTTCGCATCTTCCCCACGACCACTGCCCAGACAGGTGAACGACATGAAAGCCCGAGTGAATTACTACCAGACCTCTCCCAAGGCCGCGCAGAAGTACATCGATTTCAACATGGCGCTGTCGCAGAGCGACGTGATCAAGGAGATCAAGCACCTGGTGACGCTGCGAGCCTCCCAGCTCAACGGCTGCGCATTCTGCGTCGACATGCACGTCAAGGAGGCGAAGATCGACGGCGAACGCGAGCTGCGACTTCACCATGTCGCTATCTGGCGAGAATCGGCGCTATTCACCCCTCGCGAACGTGCCGCGCTGGCCTGGACGGAAACGTTGACTCGGCTGCCCGAGCACGGCGTCGATGATGGCACCTACGACCATGCCCGCAGCCACTTCTCCGAAGCGGAGCTCTCGGACCTGACATTCCTGATCGTCGCCATCAACGGCTGGAACCGTCTCAGTATCGCCTTCCAGGCAATCCCCGGCTCTGCCGACAAGGCATTCGGTCTGGACAAGGCGGGACTGTAGTCGAGTCTTACCGCTACCACGGAGCGCGGACCAAGGTCAGTGCACCACGTTGCGGATGAAACGCAGCCGACCCGGCCCGTCGTTGCGGTAACGGTGGGATTGGTCGCTGGGGTAGACGTGAAAGTCACCGGCCTCGATCGTCACCTCGCGGTCCGCGAGTTCCAGGGTCAGCGTGCCCTCGATCACCACCAGCATCTCGTGCCAGCCGGTGCCGTCGGCGACGGACTCGTAAGTGTCTCCCGGCTCCATCGACCAGGACCACAGCTCGACTTCCTGTCGCGCCGGCTTGCTCGCCAGCAGCCGGGCGTGACTGTCGGGGAAACGCCCCACCCAGGCGACTTCATCGATGCGCGCCGAGTCCTCGCTGTCCGGCGGCTGAACCAGGGCGTAGAACAGCACCCCCAGCGCCTCGGCGAGTCGATCCAGCGTGCTCAGGCTAACATTGACGTCGCCCTTTTCGATATTGACCAGCATGCGCCGGCTCACGCCGGCCCGCTCGGCCAGTGCCTGCTGGCTCAGCGACGCCCCCTGTCGCAGACGCCTCACGTTGGCGGCGACGTGCACCAGGACATCGGGGCGCTCGCTAGACTTGTGCACTATATTGCCCATCCGTACAATCGCGGTTCTCTCGAATGCCAGCGTCCGACCATGTCAGCGGGAAGCGACTGGCGCCGTCAGAAGGGCAGCATGCCGCAGAACAAAGGAGGTGTCATGTCAGTCGCCGTGCGCGAATTCGTGGCCAGGGTCTGGCCGGTGGCCATGTTGATCGTGGCGATGTGCTCGATCCAGACCGGGGCGTCCATCGCCAAGACCCTGTTCCCGGTCATCGGCGCCACCGGCACGACCTCGATTCGCCTAATCCTCGCCGCGCTGATACTGCTGGTCGTGATGCGGCCCTGGCGCCAGCGGTTCAGCCGCCGCGCCTGGAAGTCGACCGTGATCTACGGCGTCGCCTTGGGCGTCATGAACCTGCTGTTCTACCAGGCGCTGCAGACGGTACCGCTGGGGATCGCGGTGGCGCTGGAGTTCACCGGGCCGCTCGCCGTGGCGGTGCTCTCCTCGCGGCGTTGGCTGGACATGCTGTGGGTGGCATTCGCCGTGCTCGGCCTGGCGTGTCTGCTGCTGCTGGGCGATGAGAGCAACGGCGCGGTCGACCCTTACGGCGCGGCCTGTGCGCTGGGGGCCGGCGTCTGCTGGGCGCTGTATATCCTGTTCGGGCAAAAGGCGGGCTCGGTCAACGGCGCCCAGAGCGCCACGCTGGGCATCACCATCGCGGCGGTGGTAATCGCCCCCGTCGGCCTGATCGACGTCGGCACGGCGATTTTCGCGCCGGAGGTCCTCCCACTGGCACTCGCCGTCGCCGTGCTTTCCACCGCCCTGCCCTACACGCTCGAAATGGTGGCGCTGCCGCGCCTGCCGACCCAGACCTTCGGCACCCTGATGAGCCTGGAACCGGCGATCGGCGCGCTCTCCGGCCTGCTGTTCCTGAGCCAGCTCCTGAGCGGCCTGCAGTGGCTGGCCATCGGCCTGATCATCGTCGCCTCGATCGGCACCACGCTGACGGTGCGCCGGCGCGACACCTTCGAGACCCCGGCGCCGGACTGAGAGACCCGATCGCTGGGCGTCGCTTCAAGGCCCAGCGGCCCCTCATGCCCTACGGCGTATCGAGGACCTCGAGACCGGACAGGATCCGGTAAGCCGCCTCGACACGAGCGCCGTTGGGGTAGTTCTTGTTGGCCAGCATCACCAGCCCCGTATGCTCGCCGGGGAGCATCACGATGTAGCCGCCGAAGCCATTGGTGGAGCCGGTCTTGTTGACCCAGACATCATCGCGTGGCGCCTGCGGTGGTACGATCGCCTCGGCCGCGTTGGGTTCGAGGATCATGTCGTAACCGTTGCCGGCGAGAAGCGTGTCGAGCGCGACGGGGAGTGGATACTGTTCCCAGATCAGAGCCTGGGTCATATCGCCGATCCGGTAATGGCCCTGGCGGGTCGCATCGATGGCCTGCTGAAGCTCGGCGTCGACATCCGCGAGATGCAGGTTGGCCCGCACCAGTCCGGCTAGATCGGCGGCCGTGGTTTTGATTCCGTAGGCTTCGTCGTCGAGCACGCCGGGCGAGACACGGGTCGGCTGGCCCTCCGTGTCCTCGCCCATGGCGTAATGCGCCATTCGCGCCCCGGGAACGTCGTACAAGGTGTCCCGCATGCCGAGCGGCGCCAGCACCTTGGTGCGCATCGTCGGCACGAATTCGCCATCCAGGCTCGCCGCCGTCTCCAGCCCCAGCAGGCCGATCCCCAGATTGGAATAGGTACGGCTCTCGCCGATGGGCTCGCTTGGCTGCCAGTCTCGATACCAGGCTATCAGCGATGCACGGTCGGTCACTTCGTCGGGCACGAACAACGGCAGCCCGCCGCCAGTGTGTGTACCGAGGTTGAGCCCATCGATCCTGTCGAAGGCGCTGCCTTCGAGCTCAGGCAGGTAACGGCTCACGGGCGCCTCGAGGTCGAGCTCGCCCTCGACGGCGGCCAACGAGGCCAGGGTCGCGGTCAATGTCTTGCTGAGCGAGCCGATCTCGAACAGGGTGTCGTCGTCGACCGGCGTGCCGGTCTCGCGGTTGGCGTCGCCGTAATGGGCGACCGTCGTGCCCTTCGGCCCGACGAGGGCGACCGCCATGCCGGGGATCTGCTGCGTCTCCATCAACGACGCGATGATGGGATCGAGCACCTCGCGAGCTTGCCTGTCCGGCGCGTCATCCTGCGCCAGTGCCACATTCCACCCACCCAGTAACGTCAGCGATACCCCCAGCAGCCACCCTTTCATTGCGCTTCCTGCTCCCCTATCGATGAGCCAAATTCCTGAATCGGTATCATGCGGCAAAAAAACGACCACTGGAACTGGCCTCCGCAAAAGTTATGTTATAACGCATTAAACACTTTTCACTGTACTAACGCTGATTCACACAAGGAGATCACGATGCGTCACCTATCCACTCATGCCGCTCTCGCGCTCGGCCTGCTATCGCTGGCGAGCGTGCCACCGGCCGTCGCGCAGCAGGATGACCACGACCACCATGCACATGAGCACGATCACAGCCACGATCATGGGCATAAGCATGAGCACAATCACTCCCACGATCATCACGACAGCGATATCTACGCCGGTTACTTCGATGATGATCAGGTCGAGGATCGCACCTTGTCGGACTGGGAGGGCGACTGGCAGTCGGTCTATCCCTATCTGCAGGACGGCACGCTGGATAACGTCTTTGCGCACAAGGCCGCGCAAGGCGATGACAAGACGGCTGCCGACTACAAGCAGTACTACACGACCGGTTATCGCACTGATATCGACCGTATCGTGATCGAGGGTGATCAAGTCTCGTTCTACGAAGATGGCGACAAGCGCACGGGGGAGTACTCCTACGACGGCCATGAAATCCTGACCTACGAGGCAGGCAACCGCGGCGTGCGCTATATCTTCGAGCGCGACGGCGGCAACGCCGATGCGCCTCGCTACATTCAATTCAGCGACCACGCCATCTACCCCACCGATGCCGACCACTATCACCTTTACTGGGGTGACGATCGCGCTGCCCTGCTGGACGAGGTCACGAACTGGCCGACGTATTATCCTTCCGACCTGAACGGCGACGCCATCGCACGTGAAATGATGGCGCATTGACCACGTGCGCGCATGGCGCTCGGCACACACGTCAACAGCCGCCCTGACCGGGGCGGTTTGTCTCAAGCGCTCGCCGCCCCTGGGCGTTGGCTTTTCATCTGCGTAATGGCGGCGCTTCCCAGCACGCCTACGAAGGCGATGATCAGCGGCATACTGAACGCAGCGCGCCCCACCAAAATCAGGAACAAGGAAGATATAATGGGCACGAAATACGTCAACACGCCCAGCAACGTGGAGGAGCTCCTGAGCAGGGCATAGCCCCATGTCACAAACGCCAATCCATAGGGCCCGACACCGATGAGTGCTGCCACGCCCCAGTCCATGGCCGTCGTCTGTGAGGGAGCGGCTTCGAAGAGACTATGTAGCCCCCAGGACGCAATGGCGGCACCGGCGAACAAGTGTTTGTAATCGACCCACGACATCGTGGTGCGCCCCTGCAGATAGAGGGAAAACATGATCCAGGAGATACCGGAGGCAACCCCTTGTGCATAGCCGAGCACCGACGTCGGTTCGCCCTGGCCGTTCGATAGAACCAGCGGTATCAGACCCGAAAAGGCCACGGCCGCGCCGAGCAGGGTGCGTGCTTGAAACCCACGTCCGGCGAG
The DNA here is from genome assembly GCF_034479555.1 of Chromohalobacter canadensis. Lineage (NCBI taxonomy): Bacteria > Pseudomonadati > Pseudomonadota > Gammaproteobacteria > Oceanospirillales > Halomonadaceae > Chromohalobacter > Chromohalobacter canadensis. The sequence continues at coordinate 1,505,635 of NZ_CP140151.1, forward strand.
CAAGTCCGCGACGAGCATGAAGCCCAGTGGCCAAAGATAGGTCACCAGTGTGATCTTGGCCGGGTCGCCCTTCCCCAGGGCCGCGAAGTAGAAGTACAGCGCGCCCGTGAGACCGCCGACGCCCATCAGCCAGAATGTCCAGTCGCGATACGATTTCGCCCCTGCCGACGAGCCGCCACGCTGTCCGACGCATCGCGCCATCAGGGCCGCCGCGCCCATGGCGACGGCCGCCGTCAACATCGGCGGCAGACTGATCAAATTGCGCAATACCGGAAGACTGGCCCAGAGCGTAATGGTCAAGAGCCCTGCTAGTAGCCCGGCGGATGTACGTGTGCTGGCCATGGCCCGCTCCTGTTTATACCGGATCGACGCGGGAAACACTGTATAAATGCCTGCACAGACGAATCGCTGCGTTGCGCGGTGCTCGAAGACTCGCCTAACCCCTGTTATGTCTCGTCTTCTGTACGCCGTGCGCCTTGCACTTCATCCTGTTCGTCGATTTATTCAGCGCTTCCGTTGGTATGTGTCGCGGGCAGTCTGGGGCAGCATGAATTATCATGGAAACGAAGACTTTCGATATTTCGATCATGATTCGTGATGGTGCTGAATGGCTAACTTTCGTCCCTTGGATCTCGTGGTGCTCAATACCTTTGTCACGGTGGTGGATAAGGGGGGATTTACCGCAGCGGCGGATACCTTGTATCTGGCGCAGTCGACGGTCAGCGCGCACATGAAGCGCCTGGAAACCACCTTTGGGCAGCCCTTGTTGCAACATGGGCGCAAAACGCCCATTCCCACGCCAGCGGGGGAGCGTCTGCTCTCGCACGCACGACAGATGCTGCGCCAAAACTCGCTCGCCTGGCAGGATGTCAGCGATCAGCGGTTGGATGGCGTGGTGCGCCTGGGGATTCCCGACGATTACGTGATCTATTTGCCCGAGGCGCTATCCGAATTCGAGGCCCAGTACCCGGGGGTCGAATTGCAAGTGGACTGCGGGCTCAGCGTGGACCTGGTGCAAAGCGTCCGCGCGGGCAGCCTGGACTTGGCGATCACCACGCGTCAGCCCAAAAGCCCCGGCGGGGAAGTGCTGTGCCGAGAACCCACGGTGTGGGCCGGCGCCCCCGGACACGACACCCAACGCCGCACGCCGCTACCGCTGGCAGTCTCCAAGGATGGCGTCTGCATCTTCCGGGAGCGTGCTTTGTCAGCCCTCGACGCGGTGGGACTCCCCTGGCGGATCGCGTATACGAGTGCCAGCTTATCCGGGCTCACGGCGGCGGTACGTGCGGGGCTTGCCATCACGGTGCTGACGCCATCCATGCTGAGCTCGGAGCTGCGCATCATCGACAGCGCCGAAGGTTTACCCGAACTGCCCATGACCGAACTCGCCCTGCACCGCAGTCCCGGTCGCCCCAAGGAGGCGACGCGTCAGCTCGCGTTGAGCCTGCAAGCCCATATTCAGGCCCGATCAACGGTCGACCTTAACAAAGCGGCGCCAGTATGAGCTGGCGCTCTCACCCCCGTAGCATCTTTGGCTACACTGCTGGCATTCTTGTCGCTCATCGGATTCCGACTGTAGGAGCTCGCATGGAGAGTGATCCTGTCACCCATTCATCTTCCGCGGCAGTGGCTGCGCCGCGCTTACAAGCGACTTTGACGCTGCTTTTATGCCTGCTCGTTCTGGCCGGGTGTTCGTCGAGCCAACGCATCGAGACGCACGATCCCGGCCCGACCACGGCGGAGGGCCTCTCCATCGAGCGGGCACTGATCATTTCCAACGCCAAGCAGGCGCTGGGCACACCTTATAAATGGGGCGGCAATTCGCTGGAGACTGGGGTGGATTGTTCCGGGCTAGTGCAAGTTGCATACCATGCGGCTGGGATCGATGTACCACGCACTTCCAATCAGCAGTACCAGACGCTCGATCATCGCGAGCAGGCGCGACCAGGGGATCTGCTGTTCTTCGGCAGCGGGAGTCGCGCCACTCATGTAGGGATTTACCTGGGCGACCGGCGGATGATTCATGCGCCCGGTAGCGGCCGCGAGGTCACGGTCTCCTCGCTGAACATTCGCTACTGGCGCCAGCATTACCTGGGCGCCGCCGGCCCGGCCCCCTGAGCGTTACGCGGATAGCACGCATATATTTATAACCAAATCGTTATTCGGGGCTTTTTCGTTATTATCGGCGAGTCGCTATAGTGGCGAACCTATCGCTTACGCCGGAGACTCGCCATGCGACGACTGCTTCACTGGATCGGCGCGCTCGCGCTGAGCGCCCTGCTGCCAGGTACGGCCCTGGCCCAGAACGACGAAACGACCACCCTCGAGGTCGGCTACATGCCCATTCTGCCGGTCGCGCAATTGTTCGTCATGGAGGGCGCCGGCTGGACCGACGAGGCGGGGTTGGATCTCGAGTTGACGCGCTTCTCCAGCGGTCCGGCCATGGTGCAGGCGCTGGCATCCGGCAAGCTCGACGTGATGAACTTCGGCATTGGGCCGGCCATGGTCGCCCGAGCCAACGGCGTACCGATCAAGGTGCTCGCCGCCAGCATCCAGGAGCAGATCGGGCTGATTGCCCGCGGCGAGTTCGCCACCGCCTTCGAGGGCAATGACCCGGCGGCGGCCATCGCCCAGTTCACCGAGACGCAGGGCCGCAAGCCCAAGATCGCCACCTTCCCCAATGGCTCGGTGCCCTACACCGTGCTGCGCTACTGGCTGGAAGAGCAGGTCGGGGTCGACGCAGACGCAGTGGATATCGTCACCATGGGGGCCTCGAGGGTTCAGCAATCGCTGCTGGCCGGTGCGGTGGACGCCGCCTCGACCCTCGAGCCGATCCTCAGCGTCGTGCAGCAACGCGATCCCGACGCTCGGGTCGTGGCACGCGGCAGCGACATGCTGCCCCACCAGCCCGGCGCGGTGCTGGCAGTGCGCGAGGCCGTGCTCGAGGAGCATCCCGAGGCGATCCAGGCTCTGGTCGCGCAGCACGTCCGCGCCACCGAGATGCTCGAGAACGATCCCGCGCAGGCCGCGCCGTACGTGCGCGAGTTCATCGGCAAGCGGCTCATCGACGAGGAAACGGTCACCGCCGCCTTGTCCTCGCCGTCGTCCAACTACCTGGCCGACCCGCACATGATCATCGACGCCACGCGTACCATGGCCGATTTCCAGCGTCGCATCGGCACGCTGAAGAAGCCCGTGGACGTCGATGCGCTCTTCGATACGTCGGTCTATGACGCCGTGATGTCCTCGACGGAGAACGCAGCGCCATGACGCGTCCCGTACGCCATCGACGCACCCTGATCAGTGCCGTCAGCCTCGCCGCCCTGGTGGCGCTCTGGGAGGCGGCCCTGCGCGTGGGCTGGCTGCCGAGCAACCTGGTGCCGTTGCCCTCGCAGATTCCCGGCGTCCTGTGGGCGGAAGTGCTGGACGGCATCTGGCTCGACGTCGTGTTGTCGAGCCTCTCCCATTACAGCATCGGCCTGGTAATCGGCTCGGTGCTGGGCATCGCGGTCGGCATGGCCGCGGCGCTGCTGCCCCGGTTCGATGCCGCCCACAGCTGGCTGGCACGCTTGCTGCGGCCGATTCCACCGCTGGCCTGGATTCCCTTCGCGATCATCTGGTTCGGCGTGACCGAAACCGCCGCTGCTTTCATCATCAGCATCGGCGTGTTCTGGATCAATTACTTCACCAGCTACAGCGCGGTGCGCGCCATCGACGACGGCTATTACGAAGTCGCCCGGGCCTTCGGCCAGGGCGGCTTCAGCGCGCGGCTGGCCAAGATCAGTCTGCCGGCGGCGGCGCCGGGCATCCTCGGGGGACTGCGTGCCGGCCTGGGCCAAGGCTGGATGACGGTGGTCGCCGCCGAACTGTTCGGCATCCCCGGCATCGGCCAGCGCATGATGGAAGCCTCGGGCCTGCTCGCCACCGATGTGGTGGTGGTCTACATGCTGACCATCGCCGCGCTCTACGCCCTGTTCGACTTCCTGTTCATGCGCATTCAGCGGAGGGTTCTACGGTGGCAGCAATGAATGACGCGTCCGCGCCCGTCCTGACGGCACGCGACGTACGTCTGGGCTTTGCCGACGACGTCGTGCTCGACGACATCGACCTCGAAGTGGCCCCGCGCGAATTCGTGGCCATTGTCGGCGCTTCGGGCGTGGGCAAATCCACCCTGCTGCGCGCCTTCGCCGGCTTGCTGGCTCCGCAGCGTGGCGACGTCCACCTCTCCACCGCCGAGGCGTCGGCCAGCCGCGACTGTTCGATGGTCTTCCAGGCGCCGCGATTATTTCCCTGGCGCCGCGTGCGCGCCAATGTCGAGCTGGGCCTGGAAGGGTTGGGACTATCCCGCGACGAGCGCCGTACCCGTGCCATGGAACCGCTGTCACTAGTCGGGCTCGAGGAACTCGCCGAACGCTGGCCACATACCCTGTCCGGCGGTCAGCAGCAGCGCGTGGGCATTGCCCGCGCACTGGCGGTGCGGCCTCGAGTGTTGTTCATGGACGAGCCGTTCTCCGCACTCGACGCCCTGACCCGCCAGCGCCTGCAGAGCGAACTCACCGAGCTGCGCCAGCGCAGCGACGCGGCGATCGTCTTCGTCACTCATGACATCGAGGAGGCCGTCCTCCTCGCCGACCGCGTCGTGGTACTGGCCAAACCCGACAAAGCTGCGCCGGCCACGGTGCGTGAGATCGTCGCCATCGATCTGCCGCTCGCCCGACGCCGCGAGCAGAGTGGCTTTCGCGAACACATACAGCGCCTGGAGCAGCATATCGGTGTTGCCGCCACCCCCGAGGAGACGATGTCATGAGTGCCTTGCGTGTCGTATTGCATGCCCCCACCGCCGATGGCCTCGCCCGCGCCCGGCGCAATGCACTCAACCTGACCCGGGCACGACCCGACACCGAGGTGCTGATCGTGGCCAATGGCGGCGCCGTGGCCGCCGCCCTGGACACCCCCGACCCGACCACCGATGCCTGGCTGCGGCTTTGCCGCAATACCCTCACGGCCCAGTCGTTGGAGAACCCCGGCGGCCTCGAGGAAGTCGAGGCCGCAGTGGTCACGCTCACCGAGCTGCAGGCACAGGGCTGGGCCTATATCCGCGCTTGATTATCGTGACGCTGCCCATGCCCTTGTGTTGGCCGCCCCACGTCACCATATTTATAAACAGAAGGGGCGCGGGAAGCGCCACGCATGGGCAAATACCCAAGACGCATTTGCTTAGCGAAATCCATTGTTTCCCATGCCCTGGTCTATGATGCGATGCTCAATGCTTCGCCAATCAGTGAAAGGAGGACGCCATGGCACTACAACTCGGCGATATTGCCCCGGATTTCACCCAAGATAGCACCGACGGCACGATCAACTTCCACGAATGGGCAGGCGACAACTGGGTCATCCTGTTCTCGCATCCCAAGGATTTCACGCCGGTATGCACCACCGAGCTGGGTGAAGTGTCGCGCCTGAAGCCTGAATTCGAGAAGCGCAACGCCAAGGCCATGGGGCTGTCCGTCGACCCGCTGGACGATCACAAGGCATGGGAAGGCGACATCAAGGAAACTCAGGGCCATGGCCTGAACTTTCCGCTGCTGGCGGACGCCGACCGCAAGGTCAGCTCGCTGTACGGAATGATTCACTCCAACGCCAACGACACCCTGACGGTGCGTAGCGTCTTCATCATCGACCCCAGCAAGAAAGTGCGCCTGACACTGACCTACCCGGCCAGCACCGGTCGCAACTTCTCAGAGATCCTGCGCGTGCTGGATAGCCTTCAACTGACCGACAGCCAGAAGGTCGCCACACCGGTCAACTGGACCGAAGGCGACGACTGCATCATCGTGCCCTCGGTCGATAACGAGAAGGCCAAGGAACTCTTCCCGCAAGGCTGGGACGAGAAGAAGCCGTACCTGCGCATGGTCAAGCTGCAGAAGTAACCTGTTACACGTGACCTACTGGGTCAGGCGCTGTCCGGCGCTATGACCTTTGATCGCCCGTGGCCTTCTGGACCACGGGCGATTTTTTTCATGCGCGCTATTCTGTATGAGACAACCCTTGCCTACGGATACCGCCATGACGTCGAAAACGCATATCGTGATACCGATCTATCCCGGCGTCACGCAGCTGGACTTCACGGGACCTCATCAATTCTTCTCGCGCGTGCCTCAGGCCGAGGTCGTGGTCGCCTCCGTCGGCGGCCTGCCAGTGGAGGCCCAGGGATTGACCTTCACCAACCTGGCCGATCTGGAGGACATCACGGCATGCGACATGCTATGCGTGCCGGGCGGGCTTGGATGTCTCGATGCCGCGGAGGATGCACGATTCCTTCACGCCATTCAGCGGCTCGCCGGTACCGCGCGATATCTGACCTCGGTCTGTACCGGCTCATTGATCCTGGGCGCAGCCGGCCTTCTGCGGGGGAGACACGCGGCCTGTCACTGGGCCTGGCAGGACATGCTGCCACTCTTCGGCGCCATCCCCGACGCGGGGCGCATCGTACGGGACGGCAACCTCATCACGGGCGGAGGCGTCACGGCCGGCATCGACCTGGCGCTGACGGTCATCGCCGAGCTGCTGGGTGACGAGACCGCCCAGGCGGCGCAGCTGACACTGGAATATGCACCCGAGCCGCCCTTCGACGCCGGGCGACCGGACACCGCACCGGCGTCAGTCCATGCGCGCGTCCTCGACGGCATGGCGGACATGCAGGCCTCTCGATATCGGCAGGCCGAACGCATCGCCACGCACTTGCCCGCGTGATGCCGCTCTCCAAGGCCTAGGCCACGGGCGATTGCCGTTTGGCGGCGCGGCGTCGCCCTTTCACACGGCAGGCACGCACCAGACACACCACCCGATAGGTGATGAACAATAACAAGATAGCGACCTTGAAACTGGCCTTGATGCGCATCGTCGTATCCGGCTCGGCGTCTCATTGGGGAGGAGTACGACGAGTTAATCAGAGGGATGTTAGGTTTTGTCCGAAAAGTCGGGTTTGCTAATGTGCACCATGCCGCAACTGCATAGGTGATGCATGGCAGGACGTTACGAGCTCTCCGATCAAAGCTGGGAGATGATCGAGGATATCGTCTCGCCCTCTCAGCCAATAGGCCGCCCACGTAGGGATGACCGCCAAGTGCTAAACGGGATCTTCTGGATCCTGTGCTCTGGCGCCAAATGGCGCGATCTTCCGGAACGGTATGGTCCTTGGAAGACGGTCCATGACCGATTCCGGCAGTGGCGCGACGATGGCACTTTCGAGGCTGTCCTGGATCGGCTCCATCTCAAGCTGCGTGAAGACGGGCTGATGGATCTGGATACCTGGATGATCGATTCCACGTCGATCCGAGCCACTCGCGCTGCCTCAGGAGGCGGCAAAAAAGGGGGTCGAGAGAACCCGTAGACCATGCACTGGGGCGGAGCCGAGGCGGCCTGACCACCAAGATCCACATGGTCTGTGATCGACATGGTTGGCCGCTGACTTTCACGCTATCACCGGGTCAGGATGCTGACACTCGGCATTTTATCCCCACGATGGAAGCGATTCACTTGCCAGGAAAGGTGGGGCGGCCCAGAAAGCGCTGTCGCTACGTCGTGGCAGACAAGGGCTACGATAGCGATGCGTTACGCCACTACTGTGACCGTTACCATATGAAGCCGATCATTGCTCAGCGCAAGATGAAGCGGCGGCCGCGTCCAGGGCTGCCCCGAGGGTTCGACAAGCCCAAGTACCGGGAGCGAAACGTGATCGAACGTGGCTTCGGCTGGGTTAAGGAACTACGGCGCATCGCCACCCGATACGACAAGCTCGCCAGTAGCTTTAGCGCCATGGTATGTCTGGCTTGCATAGACCGTTGCCTACGTGCTGACTTTTCGGACAAAACCTAAGGAATGTTGACGCCGTGGTGGACGGCTGTACCCAATATCGACATCCCGCAGGCATACTTGAGCTTGAACACCTCTTTTTTATAAAAAACTTCTTATTCAATGCCTATCGATAAACTCGATCCTTTTCAGCCTTGGGTCAGGCCTTCGAAGAAGCTCACCGCGTTGGCTTCCAGCCCCTCGAGATAATAACCACCTTCCTGTACCACGAGCGTCGGCAAGTCGAGCTCGGCCACCACGCGCCCGAGCTTGCCAAACCCTGGCGTGGAAACCGCCACCTTGGACTGCGGGTCCCGTTCGTGGATGTCGAAGCCCAACGCCAGTACCACGGCATCCGGCTCGAACAACCGCAGCACCTGGCAGGCCTCGTCCAGGCGCTCGAAGAACACCGCTTCTGGTGACCCGTGCGGCATCGGCAGATTGAGGTTGTAGCCCTCTCCCGCGCCATGACCACGTTCATCCTCGAAACCGGTCACCGCCGGATAGAAGTTAGTGGTGTCGCCGTGGATCGAGATATACATCACGTCGTCGCGGTCATAGAAGATTTCCTGCACCCCTTGGCCGTGGTGCATGTCGGTATCAAGCACCACGACGCGCGGATAACGCGTGGTCAAACGCTGCGCGGCGATGGCGGTGTTATTGAGGAAGCAGAAACCGCCAGCGGCATCGGCCCGGGCGTGATGCCCTGGCGGCCGCGTCAGCGCATAGGCATGGCGCTCTCCATGGATCAGCGCATCAGCTCCGGCAATCGCGCTTTGCGCCGCCCAATACGCGGAATCCCAGGTCGCCTCCCCTATCGGCGCACTGCCATCGGCCAGGTAACGCCCCGCCTCGGCCAAGATGCCACGCATGGCATTGGGCGAGCGCACGAAGACATTGGACATGACCTCGTCGCCCCAATCATCGCCCAGCGCCGTCCAGCGTCGGTGGGCGCTTTCCAGAAAGCGTAGATACGGCAAATGATGCACGGCCCGAATCGCCGCCAGGCCGCTATCCGGCGGCGTTCGCACCTCGAAGCCTAGCCGCTTCACAGCGGCCAGCAGGCCCTCGAGACGCGCGGGAATCTCCTGGGGCTCGCGCAGCTTGCCGCGCGAAAAGTAGAGCCGAGGATGGTGGCGATGCTGCTCGGCATGAAAAAACGTCTGCATGGTCGTACCTCCGCTCCGGATCGATCTTGATAACGGTGCAAGATACGCGCCGAGATACTCGGCACGGGCCGGCTCATGTCCAGGCGACGTGCGGCTCGGCCTCGCGGCTCGCGGGCAACGCCCGGTGGAGCTCTGTGTCACGCGGCGAGAGCGTCTCCTGCGACGCCTCCATGAGGCGGAAGCGATGCACCACGCTGGCCAGTCGCGACGACTGAGCGCGCAGCGATGCCGAGGCGGCCGCGGACTGCTCGACCAGAGCCGCATTCTGCTGGATCATGCGGTCGATGCGCTCCACCGAGTGGTTGACTTGTTCGATACCGCTGGACTGCTCGCCGGCAGCGCTGCTGATCTCGCTGATCGCGCCGCTGACCCGCTGCACCCCGGCGACGATCTCCTCGATGGTAGTCCTCGTGGCCTCAGCCTGGCTAACGCCGGCGGCCACCGTTTCGCCGCTGTCGCGAATCAGCGTCTTGATCTCGTTGGCCGCCGTGGCGGAATGTCCCGCGAGATTGCGTACCTCACTGGCGACCACGGCGAAGCCTCGGCCTTGGCCCCCCGCGCGGGCTGCCTCGACCGAGGCGTTCAAGGCGAGCAGGTTGGTCTGAAAGGCGATGTCGTCGATCAGTCCGACGATGTCGCCGATACGCCGTTCCGCCTCGGCGATGGCATGCATGCGCGCAACCACATCCTTCACCGCTTCGCCACCGCGCACGGCGGCCTCGGCAGTATGCGTGGCCAACTCATCGGCACGCTGCGCGGCCTGCGCGGTCTGCTGGATACTCGCAGTCAATTGGGCGATTGAGGCGACGCTCTGCTGCAGGTTACTCACCGACTGCTCGGTGCGCGTGGCCAGATCTTGGTTGCCCAAGGCGATTTCCTCGCTGGCGATAGAGACGCTATCGCTGGCATCGCGCACCTGAGAAACCATGCCACTGAGCCCTGTCTGCATGGTGCCCAGGGCATCCTGTAGCTCGCCGATCTCGTCATGTCCCTGGCGGGCGATCGGCTGGGTGAGGTCTCCTCCGGCGATGGCAGTCGCATAGTCCTTGGCCTCGCGCACCGGCGCACAGATCGCGCGCATGTTGAGCCAGGTCAGCGGTGCCACGACCAGGATCGTCACCAGCCCGGCGACCACGAACAACAACAGCGAACCTTGCGCCACCTCGGCAAGCCGCGTGGCCATGACACCGGATTGGGTCTCCTGCACGATCCCCTGGTCCAACAGTCCCAGACTGGCGTCGTACAAGCGGTATATGCCCCATGCCCCGGTTCCTCCCAGCACGCCCAGCAACACCAGAACGACGACGATAGCGCCCACCATGCGAACGCGCACCGAGAAACGGCGCATTAGCGTCATCAACATGAGTTCCCTGCCTCTTGAGTGGTCGAAAATCATCCACCACTGTGGCAGGGCACGCATCGCAAACCTTGATGTACGTCAAGTACGCGCGGATTCACGGCATGGACCGCCAGCATCAGGTCGTCGGGCGGGCCTTGATCGCCACTTGGCGCTCATACAACGCGATGGCAACGCCGCTGCCGATGATCACGGCGGCGCCGATGAACACCCACACATCAGGCACTTCATCCCACAGCCACCAGCCCAGCAACACGGCCCAGACCATAGCGGTGTAGTCAAAGGGCGCGGCCAGTGCCGCCGGTGCATAGCGAAACGCCAGCGTGATGCACGACACCGCGCCCACGCCGAAGATGCCGGAACCGATGAAGCCCAGCCACGCCCACCCCTCGGGCATCTTCCAGACGTTGGGCAGCAGCAAGGCACTTAGGATCAGCGGCACCAGGGTGGCGTAGAAGACCATCGCCCATAGGCTCTCCTTGCCGCCGTAGCGGCGCGCGGTGATCATCATCAAGGCATAGCACACCGCGGCGCCGACGACGATCAACGCGCCCCACTGAAAGCCCGTCGCGCCGGGACGCACCACCACCAGCACGCCCGCGAAGCCGACCAGCGAGGCGATGAAGGGCAAACGTTCGACGCGCTCCTTGAGCAGCGGGCCGGAAAGCAGCGTCACGAACAGCGGCGCGGCGAAGGCGATGGCCGTGGTTTCCGCCAATGGCAAGAGGGTCAAGCCAGTGACGAAGCAGAACATGGTGCCAGCGAAGATCATCCCGCGCAGCAGGTGTACGCCAGGCCGCCGGGTCTTGAGCTTGCGCCAACCACCATTGAAGCGCGCTAGTAGTGCGATCAGCGGCAACGAAATCAAGGTGCGGAAGAAGATGATCTGGATCGGCTCGTAGGTGGCCCCCAGCCACTTGGACACGGCATCGCCCAGAGCCAGGCACAACACCCCAGCGCACATGATCAAGATACCCAGCAGCGACGACGACATACCCACCTCCATGAAATCGAGACAACGACGTGCGCATCGCCCATGCGCCCGCCGTGTGTACTGGAAACGGCCCGAAGAATCGGCCCTTGAGCATAGTCGAGTCGAATGCGCACCGCGATGGTGCAAGAAGGAGATATAACGACTCTGCATATGATCGACAGGTAACGAAGCACGTGCGGACGACCTTGCATTTCACCCATGACGCCCATACCGAGGCCAAAACGTGCATAATCGGGAAAAGATCCCGTTCATTCACTCAATGTATGCAAGAGAGCCATGACGCTCGATACCACCGCGATCAATCAGCAAATGACCCACTTCGACGACCATGAGGCAATCTGGCTTTTTGGCTATGGCTCGCTGATCTGGAAGGCGGATTTCTCGTTTCTGGAGAGGCGCCCTGCGCATATTATCGGCTGGGAAAGGCGCTTCTGGCAGGGCTCGCACGACCACCGCGGCACGCCACAGGCACCGGGGCGCGTCGCCACGTTGACCGAATCCCCCGGCGCGGTCTGCCACGGCATGGCCTATCGCATCGCCCAGGACGTGCTCGGCCCGCTGGATGTGCGCGAGAAAAATGGCTACCTGCGCGTGGTCACCCCACTACATTTCGACGACGCCGACCAGCCGGAAAGCCGCGAGGGCTTGGTCTATCTCGCCAGCGAGGACAATGCAGCCTTCCTCGGCCCTGCACCTGACACCGCGATCGCCCGGCAGATCGCCGAATCCCACGGGCCCAGCGGCCCCAATCGCGATTACCTGCTCAACCTCGCCCAAGCACTACGCGAGATGGGCCACGACGACCCGCATATCTTCGCCTTGGAACGCGAACTGCTCGCGCTTCCCCCACTGCCGGCGTAAAACACGTGCGTGTAAGAGCTCATCAAAGTACGGCGAGCATGCCGCCATCGACGTAGATAATTTGTCCATTGACATAGTTGGAAGCAGGCGACGATAAGTACACCACTGTCCCGACCAAGTCTTCAGGCGTTCCCCAGCGCCGCGATGGAGTACGTCCAGTAATCCAGCCATTGAAATCAGGATCATCGACTAGCGGTTGCGTCATCTCGGTAATCATATAACCAGGACCAATCGCGTTGGACTGGATACCGTACTCTGCCCACTCCGCCGCCATCGATTGCGTCAATAGCCGCACCCCGCCTTTAGCAGCCGTGTAGGCGCCTACAGTAGGACGAGCAACGGAGCTCATCAGCGAGCCAATGTTGACTACCTTGCCACCCTGGCCGCGCTCTATCATTTGGCGTGCGACATTGCGGCCAAGCAAGAAGGCGCTCGACAAGTTCGTATTGATGACCGTATCCCACTCAGTGCGAGTCAACTCTACGAGCGGCTTTCGCAGCTGCATGCCAGCGTTGTTGACTAGAATATCAACATATACGCCATCCTCCTTGAGGTTACCAAGGGCCTGTTCGATAGCGGCTTCATCCGTAATATCGAAGGAAATCTTCAACACATTGAAGCCTTCATCGGACAGTGCTAAGTCGGCCTCATGAAGCTTGTCTTGGTTGCGCCCATGCAAAATGACTTGGGCCCCGGCTTGTGCCAACCCCCTTGCCATAGCAAAGCCCAGGCCACCAGATGAACCTGTGATCAGTGCTGTCTTGCCCGATAGATCAAAAATCGTCATAAGCCGCTTACTCCCTTGCTTCAGGATAGTTAAAGCTGTGGAATAACCAAATCGCTTTCCCTAGTTGTCGGGTCCCGGGTGATTAGTTACCCGCTCAACCGAGTCAAAGCGCTGCGTATGTTGGATTACGTCTCTACCTTGCCGCGCAAGGCCTTGGTCTTGCCCTTGCGGGTTTTCTTGTCGACGCGGCGGCGCTTCGCACCCTTGGAAGGCTGGGTAGGCCGGCGCGCCTTGTGCTGCTTCACCGCATCCTGAATCAACGCCTTGAGACGCGCCAGCGCCTCCTCCTTGTTGGCTTCCAGCGTGCGATACCGCTGCGCCTTGAGGATAATCACGCCGTCCTTGCTAATACGCTGGTCAGACAGCGCCATCAGGCGTTCCTTGTAGAACGGCGGCAATGACGAGCGGGGAATATCGAAACGCAGATGCACCGCCGAGGCGACCTTGTTGACGTTCTGGCCACCGGCGCCCTGCGCGCGAATCTGGCTGATATCGATTTCCCAATCGGCGAGCGTCACCGTATTGGAGAGCGTCAGCATGGCGTGACCCTCGTGACGGGTGAATGAACCCCGACAGACTACATCACTGGCGCTTTCCTTGGGCACTCGCGTGACGTCAGGAAGCGTCGTCGTCCTGGCGGTTATCTTCGTTTAGTGTGGAGACGTTCGCCGTGTCGTTATGGACACTAACATTTTGATTGGCCTCGCTTTCCGCCACCATTGAGAACGGCAGCAATGCAGAGACGACGATGGTTGCCAACATCGAGAACAGCTTATTGAGCGCTTTCATAACCACTCCTAGATTGTGGTGGTGATGCGGCGTTTTGTCGCATTACACAATTAGCATGCTAAAAGTATGGCCGCGCGTCAAGTCCTGACCAATCTTCAAGGCCCCGTACGCCGCCTAAGGAGCGACCTCCAATGCAAAAATCATTAGCAGAAAAATAATTTCAGAAACAAGGCCACAAAAGTCCTACGTTTTTTACTAAAATGGTATCCGAGAGCTACGACCAAAGACGTAGCCACGGCTCAACCATTTCGCTCATAACCCTTGAGCCTGGCGCAATGCCCCGGCCCAACGGCGGAATAAAGAGCTAGGTGATCATTCCTGTCCCACAAGGAGACAACAACGTCATGCCACAATCTCGTTCGCAAAGATTGGGCGCCATTGTGCTGCTGGTAGCCTCGATTGTCGGGTTTGCCATCGCACTCTATGCCTATTTCACCCCGTTGACCGGCGTCAATGGCACACTTGGCGCGCTTGTCGCCATTCTGGCCAACATCGCCCTGGCCGTCATGGCGCTCATCTTGCCTGCACTGAAAGGGAACGCCGCGCGCAACGTGTGGCGCGTGCTGATTTTGCTGGGCCTTGCCGGCACCTTCTTCGCGGCGCTTCTCCTACACCAATGGTGGATCTGCGTCGCCATGGTGGTCGGCTTGATCGGGCTGATTCTCGACCTGGCCCTCGCAACCCGCACCGCCCGTCCCGCCCATACATAAGGAGCCGCCCCATGCCAACATTGAGAACCACCGCGCAACGCCTGGGCACGGCCACGGCGCTAGCGCTTTGCCTGACACCGCTGCCGCTTTTGGCGCAGGATCAGGACGCCTCGAGTGCACAAGAAAGCACGTCGTCGCAAGATTCATCCAAACAAGCGTCGTCCGAATCGATCCCGCTGGTCCCCGGCACGCCAACGTGGGACAGCTTCCACGGCCAGCTCAACGCACAGAAATACAGCCCCCTCGATCAGATCAACTCCGACAATGTCGGTGATCTGGAAAAAGTCTGGGAAGTTCACACCGGCGATGTCTCCGATGGCTCGGGCGATCTACCGCCCACCGTCTGGTCCGCAACACCGGTCTTCGCCAACGACACGCTCTATATCGGCACACCGTTCTATCGCATCCTCGCGCTCGACCCCGCGACCGGCGAGCAGAAATGGAGCTTCGACACCGAGTCCACGCTTGAAGCAATGACTCAGCCCGCGCTCAAGAGCCGCGGCGTCGCCTACTGGGAAGCGGATGATCCGGTCGAGGGCGAGTCCTGTCAGAAGATCGTCTATCTCGGCACCATGGACGCACAGCTCTTTGCCGTTGATGCCGACACTGGCGAGAAGTGCACAAGCTTCGCCGATAACGGCGTGCTCGACGTCAACCAGTGGAACGACACCCATGACAAATGGCCACTGTCGCTGCTGCAGCCGCCGACCGTGGTGGGCGATCACCTGATTCTCGGCTGGGCCGGCAAGGACTGGGCATTCGAGCAGGCGCCTCCCGGCACCGTGTTCTCCATCAACGCCCGCACCGGCGAGCGCGAGTGGAGCTTCAACGCCCTCTCCGATGAAATGCGCGAGAAGAGCGGTACCGCCAACGTGTGGACGCATATGTCCGCCGACGAAGAAAACGGCCTCGTTTATCTGCCGATCTCTTCGCCGTCACCCAACTATTGGGGTGGCAACCGCACCGAGGACGTGCCCTTGGCAACCTCGACCACCGCGCTCGATGTCGATACCGGCGAAGTCGTCTGGTCGCGTCAGTGGGTGCACCATGACGTCTGGGACTACGACATCAACGCCGCGCCGACGCTGATGGACATCACGGTGGATGGCGAAGAAATCCCGGCATTGATCCAGGCCACCAAGCAAGGCTTCCTGTTCGTCGTCAATCGACTGACCGGCGAGGATGTCTGGCCAATCGAAGAACGTCCGGTACCGCAGGGTGATGGCTCCGTCAAAGGCGAGGAATACGCGGATACGCAGCCTTTCCCGACCAAACCCGCTCCGCTGCTCGACCAATCCGAAAAGCCGAAGATCTGGAAACTTGCGGATGTCGTTGGCGGTGGCGAGTGTTCAGCGCTTTGGGACGACCTGACGTATGAAGGCATGTACACACCGCCCACCACCCAAGGTGAAGGTGCACTGGCCTACCCGGACAGTGCCGGTGGCGTGCAATGGGGTGGTGTCGCATTCGACCCCGTCAGTCAGACGGCCATCGTCAACACCTCGCACATCGTGCAGTACGTGAAGCTCTACGAGCGCGATGCATACGAGAAAGCCGACAGCGGCTCGGGCAACGAAAGCGGCTTCGCACCGCAGACAGGGGCGCCTTACGGCATGCGTCTCGAAGTGGCGCGTAACTGGCTCGGCATGCCGTGCTGGGAACCTCCCTTCGGCGAAGTCGTCGCGCTCGACATGAAAACCGGTGACGTGAAATGGCGTCGTCCGATCGGCTCCTCGCAGCAGTACGGTTTCTTCATGCCTGAAAGCTGGGGCTCGCCCACCATCGGTGGCCCTGCCGTCACGGCCGGTAACCTGGTCTTCATCGGTGCCTCGATGGACGCCAAGCTGCGCGCCTACTCACTCGACAGCGGCGAAGAGCTGTGGGAAGACCAGGCCGAAGCGCCTGCCGTCGCCAATCCCGCCGTCTACGAGTATGAAGGCCGCGAATACGTCGCTTTCGTGGCAGGCGGTAACTCAATCCTGAAAGACCAGGTCGGCGATCAGGTCGTCGTCTACGCGCTGCCGGAAGACGAAGACGAGTAATGTCTGACGGTCAGCGGTAGAAGCAAGACAGCAGTAACGTAGAAAGCAGACGGGGTGGGCCCATTGGGCCCACCCCGTTCTTGTTGGCGCTCGGCTTCATGACGAACGTGAAGGTCGTGTTAGCGGCAAGAAGGATGAGCGGCCAGGCCCAAGATGCCGTTGTTCGACATGGGCAGTGTCACACTGAAGTGAGCCCCGCCAGATGTTCATAGAGCACGGCAACGCCAATGGCGATGAGGATTAGACCGCCCAGCACTTCGGCCCACTTGCCGACGATGGTGCCGATGGCACGGCCAAGTAGCGTGCCGAGGGTGACCATCAAGGTCGTCGCCAGACCGATGGCCAGGGAAGCCACGACGATATTGATATCCGTCAGTGCGAGCGTAATCCCCACCGCCATGGCGTCGATGCTGGTGGCCAGGGCCGTGACGGCAATCAACCATATGGACTTGTCTTCCTGCTGAGCCCCAGCGACTTTTATCGCATCGGCACCGCCTTTCTTCAGCCCTTCCCAAATCATATGCCCGCCCAGCAACGCCAGCATGGCAAAGGCAATCCAGTGGTCGATGCCGGAGACGAAACGCATCGCGACATGGCCAAGCGCCCACCCCGCCAATGGCATGATCGCTTCTACCACGCCAAACACAATCCCGATGCGTAGCGCGCTTATAAAGCGCACCTTGCTCAACTCGGCACCCCGGCCGACGGAAGCGGCAAAGGCGTCTGTCGACATGGCGAATGCCAACAGAATCAGCGACGCAGGATTCATGTGGTCTCCATAATGCACAGCAGGCGATGCTGAGAACGTATCTTCGTTTCCAAAACCTGATTATTTTTGTCAACTTTTAAAACAGCCTATACCCAGCACTCCTGAATCACAATAACTACCTGAAAATAAAGCAAAAATTAACCATGATTGATCAGTATCGTGGCGGTTAATACTCTGGGAACATGCTTCGAATGAATAACCAGGGTTGAACAATTCCTTGCGATTTATAGGGAAAGACAAACGCGCTGCGACGTTTCAGCGCAATATCTGAAAAATGCTTGGCATATCATCGCCATATCGCACACTCTGAGGACCGTTTCGACGGGAAAGGGATATCGCCATGCACGCAATTTCGACTCGCTACCAGGCCTTCGGCCTGATCGGCTGGCTGGTGCTCAGCTTCATTACCGCCGGGATCGGTGCCATCGCATCAGTGGATGCCACACAGTTCTACGCCGAACTCACGCAGCCCAGTTGGGCACCACCCGCCGGCGCCTTCGGCCCGGTGTGGACGACTCTCTTTGCATTGATGGGGATCGCCGCATGGCTGGTGTGGCGGGAAGGCGGCTGGAAGCGGCAGCAAGGCGTGCTGGCGCTGTTCATCGTGCATCTCGCCGTCAACGCGCTGTGGAGCTGGCTGTTCTTCGCCTGGCACCAGGGGGCGCTGGCCTTCGTCGAGGTCATACTGTTATGGGGCATGATCCTCGCCACGCTCATCGCCTTCTGGCGCGTGCGTCCGCTGGCTGGGCTGCTGCTGGTGCCTTACCTGGCCTGGGTGTCGCTGGCCACGGCGCTGACCTACACCGTCTGGCAGCTCAACCCACAATTGCTGGGGTAAGGCCAACTCTCGGCGGAAAAGCGCCTAACTGGAAAGCCGGCTGACGTCGAGCTGGTAGGATGACCTAGAATGGCGGCGCCCGGTGCTCGCGCTGGCGTTTACTCGCCTCGATCCACCATGTCAGGTCATCCGCAAATCGGCCAAACGCACGTTCGAAGGATTTGCCAGCATCACCGACGGGCGTGCCGCTCTCATCCAACGTATTGGCGATCTGGCCGACCGCGACCGTGCTGGAAATGACCACCATACCCATCTCAGCGAGAGTACCGTGCCAGGCCAGATTGGCGTGAGCACCGCCAAGGCGGCCGGCCGAATAACTGACGATACCGGCTGGGCGCCAGAACCACTCTTCCAGAAAGTGATCGGTCAGGTTCTTCAGACCCGGCTGCATGCCCCAGTTGTATTCGCCAGTGACGAAGATGAAACCATCGGCCTCGCGAATCTTGACCGCCAGTGCCTCCATCGGTGCCGGCGCCTCGCCCTCGGGATACTCCTTGTACATGCGATCCAGCATCGGCAGATCGACGGCCTTGGCATCGACCAGTTCGGCATCGGCGCCCCGATTCTTCAACCCATCGACAATATAGTCGGCGAGCCGAATGCCGGCGCGGTCGGACCGGTAGGACCCGTAGAAAACCAGAATACGATCGGCCATGAGAAAGTACCTCGAACGCGAAGGGTGATTGAGCAGACAGACCCCTTCAGAGTAGCGCCGTCGCAGAAAAGCCACCACGCCGCCACACATTCAGCGGCGTGGTTGTTTCACACGCTTTGACTACAGTGAATGTAGCGTTAGGTATAGAGGCGGTTAATGTCTGGAAACGATCCGAAGTGGACATGTCAGCAAGGTCGTGAGCGTATCCATTCGTCTTATATAGCCGTCACGACGTTAGCGTGCGGTCGTCCTTTCGTTGACCGCTCATAGGCGTGGCGACTTTTCCCCTCACTCATCGTAAGCGATGGCGAACGGCCAGTGCCGAGCAGGTTGCAACGCATGGGTGACATCGACCAGCCCCGTAACGTTGGTATCGCTCATGGTGTGCCAGCTTCTTACCTCCGCGGTTGAAGATCCTTGGTAGCCAAGAGGGTTGCAGCGAGGATCATCAGTCCGCCACAGATCTTGCTTACGAGGCCGAACGAGTAACTTTGGAGCGCGGCTGCCGCTCGGACGCCCAGCCAGCCCCATAGCAGCAAGGTTAATCCATCAACTACGATATAGGTCAGACCAAGGATGAGAAGTTGCGGCACGACCGGACTGCCTGGATCAATGAACTGAGGAAAGAGGGCACCGAAGAACACGACAGCAAACGGGTTGGCCATGGAAGTTATGAAGCCCTGTCGAAAAAGTCGAAATGAGGAGTCTGTGATGCTGACAGAAACCTTTCGTCCCTCTTCCTTCGACAGGATGAGCTGAAGCCCGATCCAGATGAGATAGGCTACACCGAACCATTTTATCCAGAGGAACGCGGTTGCAGATGTCGCAATGATTGCTGCGAGACCGAATGCTGCAGCGATCATCTGCAGGCAATTGGCGGTCAGGTCCCCACAGGCCGTGAATACGCTACGTCGCAAGCCGTGTCGGATACTATTCGAGATGATTAACAATTGGCTGGTATCAGGAGGCGTGGCAAAGAAGACCGCCACAGCAGAAAGATAGACCACGTAGGTTTCCAAAGGCATTCGACGCCCTCCTCAGCAGCAATATAAATACTATGCCCATTGCCTACGACAAAATCCACTCTGCCCCACCATATGGGGATCAAGCGGTTCCTGATGCCGCTTGCTTCCACCCGCTATTGATTTTGGCTTCGACAACGATGTCCATCCGAGCATGCATCCTAAATTATTTTCAAAACTTCAAGAGACTTTCTCGCTGGGCCTCCGATTTTCAATCAGAGTCACTCTTGATGTAGGCAGATAAAAACACCGAAATAATAACAAAACCGATCAACTGGATCGATTCCTGGAAACGAAGAAACCAGCGAATAGCTGGTTTCTTCACTCCAGCTTTCAGCAGACTTAAGCGACGCACACAGAGTTGAGTCGTGAATCCACTGTTAGCGGCTTCGTTTTCCCTCACTCATCGTAATCGATGGCGAACGCGGACCAGGCTTGGCGCGTGGGCATGACTTCCAGTCGATTGAAATTGATATGCGGGGGGAGTGTGGAGATGTAGAACATCTGCTCGGCGATGTCCTCGGCGGTGAGCGCGGTGGTGCCGCTATACAGCGCATCGGAGGCGGCTTGGTCGCCGCCGGTGCGCACAAGGGTGAATTCGGTTTCGGCGATGCCAGGGGCGAGGTCGGTCACGCGCACGCCCGTGCCGAGCAGGTCGCAGCGCAGGTTATAGCTGAACTGTTTGACGAAGGCCTTGGAGGCGCCGTAAACGTGGCTGCCGGGGTACGGCCATTGGCCGGCGATGGAGCCGACATTGACGATGGTGGCGCCCTCGCCGACGTCGATCAGCGTGGGCAGCAGCGCATGAGTGACGTTGACCAGCCCCGTGACGTTGGTGTCGATCATGGTGTGCCAGTCGCGCCGGTCTACTTTTTGAGCGGGCTGCGGCGCCAACGCGAGGCCGGCGTTATTGAGCAGCGTGCGTACCCGCGTGAAGCCTTCCGGCAACGCGGCCACGGCGGTATCGACGGCATCGCTGTCACGCACGTCGAGCGCGACGATATGCACCGGCACCTGGCCTTGCAGCTC
This sequence comes from Chromohalobacter canadensis, assembly GCF_034479555.1. Classification (NCBI taxonomy): domain Bacteria; kingdom Pseudomonadati; phylum Pseudomonadota; class Gammaproteobacteria; order Oceanospirillales; family Halomonadaceae; genus Chromohalobacter; species Chromohalobacter canadensis. Next base: position 1,526,511 of record NZ_CP140151.1, read on the forward strand.
TTCCTTCAAGGCTTCCAGGCGTTCGAGACGGCGCCCGGTGAGCACCAGCGACCAACCTGCGGCGGCGAAGCGATGCGCAGCGGCGCGGCCGAAACCGGACGTCGCACCGGTGATAAAGACACAATCCGTCATGAGGGTTTCCTCCAGTTGTGGAAATGAGCGGTGTTGGGGATCAGGCAAGCGCCTCGCGGATCAGTACCCACAGCGAGAGCCCGATCAACAGCGGCGCAACGCTGGACTTGAGCGAACGCGGCGGTGCGCGTTCGAAGCGCCACTGGCCGAGGGCATTGCCGAGCAGCGCTGGCAACAATAGCCATGCTGCCCAGTGCCAAGTGCTGGCGTGCAAGGCACCCGCCAGGCCCAGCCCGAGCAGGGAAGCGCTACTGCTGGCGGCGAAGAAAACGATGGCCGTGGCACGCATCGAAAGCGATGGCATGCGGCGATACAGCAGATACAGCATCAACGGCGGCCCGCCCGAGGAGGCCAGCGTCATGCATAGCCCCGAGAGCCCACCCGCGCCGAGTGCCACGTCACGCCGTTGCGCACCGTGACCGGGCGAGGCGACGTCCCGCTGGCAGAGCAAGGCCACGGCACCGCTCATCGCCAATAGCGCGACGACGATACGCATCGGCGCGGCCGGCACGCTCGCCAGCAGCCATACCCCGAGCCCGGTCGCCAGTGCCATGCCCAGCAACAACGGACGCAAGCAGGGCCAGTCGGCATGACGCAGGGCGCGTCGCCACAGCCCCAGGCTCGTGACGAGATCCAGCAGCAACGCCAACGGCACGGCCTGGATCGGCGGCATGAACAGCATCAAGCCCAGCGCCAGCAGCATGGCGAACCCGAAGCCGCAATATCCGCGCACGCCACCCGCCAATAGCGCGAGGCTCATCGCAGCGACAAGGGTGGTCAGCGTCGGGGGCACGGCAGCTCCTGGGATCGGGAATGAGGCACTGGCACAGCAGCCTAGCCAGCCTGTAAAAGCCACGGTAGGGCCAGTTACGGTGCCCCAATGGGACATCCCGCCGTCACGGCAGTCGGCATTGGTCGCCGCTAAACGCGGAACACAGGCGTGCTGAAAGGCACACACCAGGAAGGCATGAATCGGATCGAGTTCATCAAGCGGAGGGCTTACGATACGCGACACGGCGCACTTCGTCTTGAAGGGCCGTGTCGCGTTTCCCGGCGTGCGAGACGCTAACCGGGAAGGGGGGAGTTACGCGATGTCGAAGCGGTCAGCGTTCATCACTTTCGTCCAGGCTGCGACGAAGTCGTTGACGAATTTCTCGCCATTGTCGTCTTGGGCATAGACTTCCGCGTAAGAACGCAGCAGCGAGTTGGAACCGAAGACCAGGTCAATGCGCGACGCCGTCCACTTGACGGTGTCCGTTTGCCGGTCACGGATCGTGTAGAGGTTATTACCCGCGGGCTTCCAGGTGTTGCCCATGTCGGTCAGATTAACGAAATAATCGTTGGTCAACTGCCCTTCACGGTCGGTGAAAATACCGTGCTGGGTACCGCCATGGTTGGTGCCCAGCACCCGCATACCGCCGATTAGCACGGTCATTTCCGGCCCGGTCAGCCCCATCAACTGAGCGCGATCGAGCAGCATTTCTTCCGGCTTCACCACGTAGTCTTGCTTCTGCCAGTTACGGAAGCCATCAGCCAGCGGCTCAAGCGCTGCGAAGGAGTCGGCATCGGTCATCTCGTCGGTGGCGTCGCCGCGGCCTTTCACGAACGGTACGCGCACGTCATAGCCCGCCGCCTTCGCCGCTTGTTCGATACCCACGCTACCCGCCAACACGATCACATCAGCGATGCTGGCACCGGTCTCGGCAGAGATCCGCTCATAAACGTCGAGGACTTTGGCAAGACGCTCAGGCTCGTTCCCCTGCCACGCATTCTGAGGCGCCAGGCGAATGCGTGCACCGTTAGCACCACCACGCATGTCGGAACCGCGATACGTGCGAGCGCTGTCCCATGCCGTGCTGACCATCTCACCGATGCTCAGGCCGCTTTCGGCAATCTTCTGCTTAACGACCTCTTCACAGTAAGCGATGCTGCCTGCCGGAACCGGGTCCTGCCAAATCAGGTCATCTGCAGGAACGTCGGGGCCGATATAGCGTGCTTTCGGGCCCAAATCGCGATGGGTAAGCTTGAACCATGCCTTGGCAAACGTTTCAGAGAAGTACTCTGGATCGTTCATGAACTTCCGGCAGATGTCGTTGTAGACGGGGTCTACTTTCATCGCCATATCGGCATCGGTCATGATCGGCTTACGGCGAATCGACGGGTCTTCGACATCCACCGGCATATCGTCTTCGGCAATGTCGACTGGCTCCCATTGCCATGCGCCGGCCGGGCTCTTTTTGAGCTCCCATTCGTAGTTGAACAGCATATCGAACCACCCCATGTCCCATTGGGTCGGGTTCTTGGTCCAAGCACCTTCTATGCCGGATACGACGGTATCTCGACCGATGCCACGGCCTTTGGTATTCATCCAACCGATGCCTTGGTATTCCACATCGGCTGCTTCTGGTTCTGCACTGAGCTCGTCAGCATCACCATTGCCATGACACTTACCAATCGTGTGGCCACCGGCAGTTAGCGCCGCTGTTTCTTCATCGTTCATGGCCATACGAGCAAAGGTTTCACGTACATGCTCAGCAGTTTTCTGCGGATCTGGCTGTCCGTTCACGCCTTCGGGATTGACGTAAATAAGCCCCATCTGCACCGCTGCCAGCGGGTTTTCCATGGTGTCCGGATTTTCGACATCAGCGTAGCGCTCGTCAGAGGGCGCTAGCCACTCTTTCTCATCACCCCAGTAGATATCCTTTTCCGGATGCCAGATATCTTCACGACCGAAGGCAAAACCATAGGTCTTCAAGCCAGCGACTTCATAGGCAATGGTACCGGAAAGGACCATCAGGTCGGCCCATGAAATCTTATTGCCGTACTTCTTCTTGATGGGCCATAAGAGGCGACGCCCCTTATCGGTATTCACATTGTCCGGCCAGGAATTGAGCGGCGCGAACCGCTGGTTACCCGTACCACCGCCGCCACGGCCATCCGCTAAGCGATAGGAGCCTGCAGAGTGCCACGCGACACGGGCAAACATACCCACGTAGCTTCCCCAATCTGCGGGCCACCACTCTTGGCTATCTACCATCAGCTTTCGGAGGTCATCTTTCAGTGCTTGAACGTCAAGTTTCTTGACCTCTTCCCGATAATTGAAGTCAGGATTCATCGGGTCGGTTTTACGGTCGTGCTGGTGCAGGATGTCCAGGTTAACACCTTCCGGCCACCAATCTTTATTGGAGGTTCCTGTGGAGGTGTTACCGCCGTGCATTACCGGACATTTTCCGCTCATATTACTTTCCCCTTGATGGCGCTCGCGCTTGGATAACGCGCTCACTTTCGCGTGACAGTCATGTGTTATTGACGTGTAACGTTTTTAAAGCATCCCCGTGATAGTTAAAATTCGTATTTTGCTACCCACTAGATAGGCATAAATAATTACGAGGTAAAACAGGGCCATGCTGCTGTCACGACGTCGATACCTTTCTGGCTCTATCGGGGCATACGGAAAGCTGCCTAGGCTAAGGGCCATCGATCCTTCAAACCGTTCGTTGCCGACCGCACAGGACCTTGCTCATGACTACGACCAACGACCTCGTTCACCAGCTCGACCGCCAGTACGTCTTTCACTCCTGGTCCCAGCAGGGGCAGCTCGATCCGCTGGTGATCGCCGGTGCCGAGGGGTGTCGCATGTGGGATTATGCAGGCAAGGAATACTTGGATTTCAGCAGCCAGTTGGTGAACACCAACATCGGCCACCAGCATCCCAAGGTCATCGCCGCCATCAAGGAGCAGGCCGAAACTCTAGCAACAGTGGCCCCGGCGCATGCCAACCTGGCGCGGGGCGAGGCCGCCAAGCGCATTGTGGAGCGTGCTCCGCAAGGCTTCTCCAAAGTGTTCTTCACCAACGCCGGGGCGGATGCCAACGAGAACGCCATCCGCATGGCGCGGAGCTTCACCGGGCGCGACAAGATTCTTTCGGCGTATCGCTCCTATCACGGCAATACCGGGTCGGCCATCGTCGCCACGGGCGATCCGCGTCGCGTGCCCAACGAGTTCGCGCGGGGCCATGCGCACTTCTTCAATCCCTACCTTTATCGCAGCGACTTCTGGGCCGGCGACGAGCAAGAGGAATGCCAGCGCGCCTTGCAGCACCTGCGCCGAGTCATTGAATGCGAGGGCCCCGGCGCCATCGCCGCCATTCTGCTCGAGCCGATCCCCGGTACGGCGGGTGTACTGACGCCCCCGGCGGACTACTTGAAGGGCGTGCGAGCGTTGGCCGACGAGTTCGGCATCCTGTTGATCTTCGATGAAGTGATGGCAGGTTTCGGGCGTACCGGGCGCTGGTTCGCCTTCGAGCACTTCGATGTCACGCCGGACCTGATCGTCTTTGCCAAGGGGGTCAACTCCGGTTATGTACCAGCCGGCGGTGTCGTGGTCTCGGACGCCATCAGTCGTCATTTCGACGAACACATGTTCTTCGGCGGCCTGACCTACTCCGGGCATCCGCTGGCGATGGCCTCGATCGTCGCCACGCTGGATGCCATGCGCGACGAAGGGATTGTGGAAAATGCCGCCCGCATCGGCGAAGGCGTGCTCGGCCAGGGGCTCGAACGCCTAGCGCGCGAGCATGCCATCGTCGGCGAAACACGCGGACTGGGGGTCTTTCATGCCCTGGAACTAGTCAGCGACCGCGAGAGCCGCACGCCGCTATCAGCGAGTGCGATGAGCGAGATCAAGCACGCCCTGCTCGCCGAAGGCATGCTGCCGTTCGTGGCCGAGAACCGCATTCATGTGGTGCCGCCGTGCATCGTCAGCGAGGCGGAAGCCCAGCAGGGGCTGGCGATTCTGGATAAAGTCCTGGGCGAGATGTCGGCCAAGCACGCCGCTTGATTGCCCGAGTAGCGAGCTGCATCGCCGCCACAAACGCTAGAGAATATACGCCGGGCCTTGTGCCCGGCGTCGTCGTGGGTACGCCGCTACCCCAGCGTTCGCGCCAGACGTTCGATGCCCGGTTCGATGCGTTCGGCGTCGATGGCGCCGAACCCCAGGCGCATGAAGTTGCGCGGCGGCACACGCTCGAAGAAATGCTGAAAACCAGGCTCGATGAGCACGCCGTTTTGCGCGGCCTGCCAGGCCAGGCGCTGAGTATCCACGTCTTGCGGTGCTTCCAGCCAGAATACGCTGGCATGGTCGCCGCCGACGCGCCGGCAATCGGTCAAGTGCCTGGCAATGGCGTCGTTCATGCACTCCCAGCGGTGGCGCATCTCGTCGGCAAATTGCCGCAGGTAGCGGTCGTAATGTCCCTGGGCGAGAAACTGCGCCAGCTGTTGCTGCAAGCTCGACGGCGGGTGGCGATACATCAACCGCCGCAGCGCGCGCAGCTCGTCGATCAACTCGGCGTCGGCCACCAGGTAGCCCAGGCGTAGCCCCGGCGAGAGCGGCTTGGACAGGCTACTCATGTAGATCACCCGCCCGCCGGCCCGGCTAGCTTTCAGGGCCGGCTGCGCGTGACGGTCGAAGTTCACCTCTGCGTCATAGTCGTCCTCGAGCACGATCTGATCGAAACGCTGGATCTGTTTAATCAACTGCTCGCGACGCTCGCGGCTCATGGTGGCGCCGGTCGGTCCCTGATGGCTAGGTGTCACGTAGAGATAGTCACAGCGTGGAGTCTCGGCATCGAGCTGCATGCCCTCGCCGTCCACGTGCTGGTAGTGAAGCTGGGCGCCCTGGCGCAAGAAGACATTGACCGCCTCGCGATACCCAGGGTTCTCGACGGCGACACGCGTTTGCCGGTCGAACAGCAGCTGCGCGATCAGAAACAGCGCATTCTGCGATCCCAGGGTCACCAAAATCTCATCGCTCTGCGCATGAATGCCGCGCTTGGGCAGCACCCGCGTGCGCAATTGCTCGATCAGCATAGGGTCGTCCTGATCGTAGCGATCGCTGAGCCAGTGACGCTCGCGATTCCCGCCCAGCAGACGTCGCGAAGTCTCGCGCCATTGTTCGAGGGGAAACAACCGCGTATCCAGTTGCCCATATACGAAGGGAAACTCGTAATGCATCCAGTTGCTGGGACGCAGTACGCCCTGCAAGTGACTGGGGCGGTGCGTGAAGCGTTTGCTCCAGGATGGTGCATCTACCGTCGTCTGGCTCGTCGCTTGGGCCAGCGCCAGGGTATCGCTGTCATGATAAGCGTCGTGCAGGTAGTAACCGCTACGCGGCCGGCTGACCAAGTAGCCGTCCTCGACCAGGCCTTCGTACACCAACGCCACGGTATTGCGCGAAATGCCCAATTGCAGGGACAAACGGCGACATGACGGCAACGCCTCGTCGGCGGGAATGGTCCCGGTATGGATAGCGTCGAGCAGCGACTCACGCAATTGTTCCTGCAACCCGCGCTGGGTATCGAAATCGAGATGGAAATAATGGTCGAGCATCGTTTTCTCCCGATGAGGCATCACACCGGAATAGATGCAAGGAGCGCGCCATGACGCTGCACTGGCTGGATGGGCACATGATTAGGCGTCGAAACATCTGGCCAACCGGTGTCCCCCAACTGGCTCTATAGCGACCAACGTCGAATTCTTTAGGGTGGACTCAACACGTTGGAGATTGCCGCCGCCACGGCGAGCCGTCTTCGGTCTCATCCACCAACGATCTCAACAACAACAGCGAAGGTGATTATGATGCTTCCCACGACTCGTAACGCAACTCCCCGCCACCGCTTCCCCAAGGTCCGTTTCTCCAAGACTATTGCCGCTACCGTGGCCGGCACCTTGATGTCGTTGTCGCTGCCCGCCCTGGCAGCAGACTTGGAGGAAATCCAGGAGCGCGGTTACATGGAGGTGGCCACCGAGGATAATTACGCCCCTTTCAACTTCATCGAAGGCGACAACGCCAAGGGCTTCAACGCCGATATGCTCGAAGAGCTGCGCGATTACGCCGACTTCGAGGTTCGTCAGGAAATCCTCCCGTGGACTGGCCTGTTGGCAGCGGTCTCCAACGATCAGTACGACATGGCCTTGACCGGCGCATCCGTCTCCGATGAACGCTTGCGCGTGTTCAACTACACCCCGCCCTACGCCTCCGCCCAGCATTTCGCCATCAAACGCGCCGACGATGACAGCATCAGCGATGTCGATGACCTCAGCGACAAGCAAGTCGGCGTCCAGGCCGGAAGCGTACTGCTCTCGCGCCTGCCGGAGTTGGAGGCGATGCTCGAAGAGGACGGTGGCGCACTCGGCGAGGTCGTGCAGTACGAATCCTATCCCGAAGCCTTTGCCGACCTGGCCAATGGGCGACTGGATTACGTCATCGATTCAGCGGTACCGGTGAATACACTGGTGGCCTCCAAGCCGGACGTCTTCGCCAAGGGCCCGGCGGTTTCCGGGGCGGGCTACGTTTCTTGGCCGATTCCCAAGGATAGCCCTGAACTGCTGGAGTACATGAGCGGCTTCCTGGAACACCTCAAGGAAAATGGCCGCCTCGCCGAGCTGCAGGAAAAATGGTTCGGAGAAAGCTTCCCGGATCTTCCCGAGAAGCCGCTGACCAGCGTCGATCAATTCCACGAACTGGCCGGCCTCGACGACTAAGTGATGGCCGCCCCCCTGTGTCACCGCAGCGCCGTGGCCCGGCCACGGCGTCGCCCTTATTCCTTAGCTCGGGGACTCTGTCATGAATGCCAGCGCCTGGCACATGTTGCTGGAAGGGGCCTGGACCACCGTCTGGATCTCCGCTGTCTCGATTGCCATCGGGGTCGTGGCGGGCTTGGTCATCGCCCTGATTCGCCTCGCGCGAATTCCCATCGTCGATCAACTTCTCGTACTCTACATCAGCGTGGCTCGCGCCACTCCCCTGGTGACCCTGGCACTCTTCATCTTTCTCAGCGCCCCTGACCTGGGGCTCGATCTCAACCGTAGCGTCGCCGGTATCCTGGCGTTGTCGCTCAATACCACCGCCTTCAATGCCGAGATCTGGCGCAGCGCATTTCGCAATTTCTCTCGCGAGCAAAGCGAAGCGGCCATGGCAACGGGCATGACGCCATGGATTACCTTTCGCCGCATCATGTTGCCGCAGATGGTGATTACCAGCTTGCCAGGGCTGGTCAATGAGATGTCCTTTCTGATCAAGGGCAGCCCCGCCATCGCGGTGATCGGCATCGTCGATCTGACCCGCGTGACCAATCGCATCTCGGCCGTGACCTATGAGCCACTACCGCCCATTCTCGTCGCCGGCGCGCTCTACATGGCAATAATCGGTTGCCTGGTATGGCTACAACGTCTCGCCGAACGCCGTGCCAATCGGCTGGCAATGTGAGGATACGACCATGAGCAACTGGGACATCCTGTGGGATGAGCGTGCGCAGTTCTGGAGTGGTTTTCTGAGCACCCTGGAAATATTTGGCCTATCGATCGTGGGTGCCTTTTTGATCGGCTGCGGGCTACTTTATTTACTCGAAGGCAGCCGCAAGCGGCTGACCATGCCGCTGCGCATTTTCATCGATGGCATGCGCATGCTGCCGTTCTTGATCCTCGCCTATCTGCTTTATTACGGCTTGCCAAGCGTCGGTATTCGTCTCGACGCCTGGTGGTCGGGGGTCGGCGCTCTGGCGGTGTATCACGGCGCCTATTTCGCCGAAATCTTCCGGGGAAACCGTTTGACCTTTCCGCCGGGGCAGATCGAGGCTGCGAAGGCGCACGGCTTCACCAAGGGCAAAATGTTCTTTCGCCTACTGCTGCCGCAGATCATCATGCAAACCCGGCCATTACTGGGCAACCAACTGATCTATGCGCTCAAGGACACTGCCTTTCTCGTCATCATCACCGTGAGTGAGTTGACCGCCGCCGCCAACAGCTTATCGAGCACCTACTTCATTCCCACCGAGGCGTTCATCGTCGTGATCGGTTTCTACTGGGCAATCAGCGTGACGATGGAAATCATCATCAAACAATGCGGGCGTTTCAGCGCCAAACGGGGGTTCGACAATGTCTGAAGCAAACACGTCTGAGACGGCTGCGGTTTCGATCCGCCATCTTTCGAAAAGCTTCGATGACGTCGAGGTATTGCGTGATGTCGAACTTGAGGTCAAAACCGGCGAGGTGGTGACGATCATCGGCTCGTCCGGCTCGGGTAAGTCGACGCTGTTGCGTTGCATCAACTGGTTGGAGCAGCCCGACCGGGGCAGCATTCATATCGCCGGGCAGCGCATCGGCGTCAACGATGCCGGCCGGCCGATGCCGGTGCGCGAACTGGCCAAGGTGCGCGCCAAGACCGGCATGGTGTTCCAGGGCTTCAATCTGTGGCCACACCTCAACGTGCTGCACAACGTCACCGAGGCACCCATCCACGTGCAGGGCAAGTCCAAGCGCGAAGCCGAGGAACTCGCTACGGCGCTACTCGAGAAGGTGGGTATGTCGCACAAGCACGATAGCTATCCCAACACGCTCTCGGGCGGCCAGAAGCAGCGCGTGGCCATCGCCCGGGCATTGGCCATGCAGCCAACGGTGATGCTTTTCGACGAGCCCACCTCGGCGCTGGACCCGGAGCTGGTGGGCGAGGTGCTGGCGGTGATCAAGGATCTCTCCGCTGAAGGCTACACCATGGTCATGGTGACGCACGAGATGGCCTTCGCCCGCGCGGTGTCCGATCAGGTCGTCTTCCTGGAAAAAGGCCTGATCATAGAGCGGGCCGACCCGGAAACCTTCTTCACCACCCCCAAGACCGATCGTGTGCGCAAATTCCTCGAAAACCACGATACGCCCTCGCCCGGCTGAACGGACGAGAGCAATGGCCGACCGGGCCCCGCTCAGCCTGTCTGAGCGGGGTCCGGTACGGTCGGGAAGCGCGGCGGATGCGCCTGCATGAAGGCATGGCAGGCGCGCAGCACGCGGATGTCATCGAACTTGCCGCCAGCGAGCTGGAATCCCACTGGCATGCCCGTGTCGGTGAAGCCGCACGGCACAGAGGCGGCGGGTTGCTGGCTAAGATTGAAAGGATACGAGAATGGCGCCCATTCTTCCCAATCCCGCATGCCGCTCCCCGGTGGCACTTCGTGATTGGCTTCGAACGGCGACACCGACACCGACGGCGTCATCAGCAGGTGATATTTCTGGTTGAAATGCTCGAGGCGTTGCGTCAGCCGCGCACGGGATTCCAGGGCGCGGAAGAAGTCCAGCGCGCTCCAGCGCTCGGCGATGCGCGCATTAGTGACGAGCCCCGGGTCGAGCAGGGTGCGTTCATGCTCGGTGGACTGCGACCAGACCTCCAGCGAGGCGGTGAACCAGATCTTCTGAAAGATCTCGATCGGCGACTCGAAACCGGGGTGAACCTCCTCGACCTCGGCCCCCAATGCCTGTAACTTCTCGGCGGCCTCGCGAACGCGGGCGGCGATCTGCGGCTCGACCCGGGCGTAGCCAAGGTCCGGCGAGTAGGCGATGCGCAGGCCGCGCAGGTCGCAGTCCATGTCCACGCCCCAGTCATCGGGCTGGCCACGCGTGGCGTACGGATCACGGTAGTCGTAACGCCCGATCACGTTGAGCATGCGCGCAGCATCGGGCACGTTGCGCGTCAACGGGCCGATATGCGAAAGCGAGGGTTCCGTGGCGGGCGGCCATTGCGGCGTCCAGCCGAAGGTCGGCTTGAAGCCGAACACGCCGGTAAACGCGGCGGGTATGCGGATCGAGCCGCCCGAGTCTCCACCCTGATGCAACACGCCCATGTTGAGTGCCGCCGCGGCAGCCGCACCGCCTGACGACCCGCCCGGCGTGAGGCGCGTATCCCACGGATTATAGGTAGCCCCGAACACGCGATTGTCGGTGACGGCCTTCCAGCCGAACTCCGGCGTGTTGGTCTTGCCCAGGAAGATCGCGCCCGCTTCACGCAGCATGCGCGCCGGCGGCGCGTCGCTTTCACAGGGTGCATCCGAAGTTGTCAACGAGCCGTCGCGGGCCGGCATGCCGGCCACTTCGGTCAAGTCTTTCATCGACACCGGCACGCCGTCGATGGGGCTCAGCGGCTTGCCCTGCCCCCAACGACGCGCCGAGGCCTTGGCGGCTTGCTCGGCACCTTCGCGGTCGACATACACATAGGCGTTGACCGCGTCGTTGAAGCGATCAATACGCGCAAGCGCAGCACGCGTGGCTTCCAGCGGCGAGGCCTCGCCAGACCGAAACAGTGCCGCCAGTTGCCCGGCATCCATCATGCCCAGGTCGGTTTCTTGCATAACACCCTCACATCCTTGTTTGGTGAATGACGTTGATTGGCTTGTCCTTCCTAGGCTAGACGCGAGGCCCCCTGCAGGGCAACGCGCGACGCGCGTCACGCATGACCGTGAGGGCCGCGCCCTCGAGTATGACGAGGATTACTGGCTACACGATGCCATCTGCCTGCGCGTGGAAGTGGCGATGTGAGGCCTGCCGAGACGCCTCATTGGCCGGCCCCCATGGCGACCACGACGCAGTCGACACCCTCGCGCGCCAACTGCTGGCACCCTCGGCGCGCTTGAGTTTCCTCGAGATCCACCAACTGTGCCCGAAAGATGCCCCCATCGCCTTGCACCGATGACACGGCCACGCGACCGTCGAGATCGGCTGGCAGGAAATCGGCGGCTTGGTCGGCCTGCCGACGCGCCCGGGTACGGTCGCTGAATGCGCCCACCTGAACGGCCCAGGCGCCAACATTGTTGGCCGATTCCCTGGCATCACCGTGCTCGTATTTCGCCTGGGCGATCAAGTCACGAATGGGGTCATCGGCGGGTGTGGGATCACTCGTTGGGGTGGCCTGCAAGCGGTCCCCGTAAATGTCCGCCTTCGCGATCCAGTCACCATCCGCGACCGATTCGGCACGCGCGAAGCCACGATCGAGCAGCTCGCTCATGTGAGCATCGCGTGACTGGGCGGTAAAACCGCCCATGACCACAGACAGCAGACGACGCCCATCATGTACCGCGGAAGTCGCCACATTGAAACCCGAAGCACGAATGTAACCGGTCTTGAGGCCATCGGTGCCGGCATAGTTGTCGAGCAGCCGATTGTGTCCTGTGTAGCGCCTCCCCTGCCACGTGAACTCGGTCTTGGCGAAGACCGGATAATAACTCGGAAAGTCCTGCATCAGGCGCAGCGCGAGAATCGCCATGTCACGCGCAGTGGTGACTTGGCGGTCATCGGGTAGCCCCGAGGCATTGCGAAATGTTGTGTGCGTCATGCCCAAGGCGCGTGCCTTGTCGGTCATCTGGCCAGCAAAGGTGGACTCGCTACCCGCCAGCCCCTCGGCTACCACCGCCGCCACATCGTTGGCGGATTTGACCACCAGGATATTGATGGCATCTTCCACCTTCACCGTCTCACCTGGCCTCACGCCCATCTTGGACGGCGGTTTCGCGGCGGCATGCTGCGAGACCGGCAGGCGCGAATCCATGCTCAGCGTGTCGTCCTCGAGCGCCTCGAACAACAAGTAAAGCGTCATCATCTTGGTCAACGACGCGGGGTAGCGTGTCGCATCGGCATTGGCGGCATGCAGGACCGCGCCGCTCTCGGTGTCGATGACGATGGATGCGTAGCGCGGGTTGGGCGCCGCCTGCGCTGCAGGGAGCATACACAACGCCAGCACGAAGGCGATCAAAATGAGCAGCGCGGACACCGCACGCGATCGATGAGGAAACGGGGACGTCATTTGTTATGTCCTTGAAGGAGGAACCCCTCACGGGCCCACTCGTAACATTTGCCGCGACATTTGTTATGGCGACGCCACAGAGCGCAATAACATAGGGATTATGAGCGAGAGACGCATTCTGTACAGCCCCTATAGGCATTTTTGGCACCATTCGTGACGTTTCGCAAACTTTCGTCACGCGACGACGGAGCCCTGCGCCAACTCTCGATTCCCCTCGGCATCCTCGCCGCCGGTTACTGGTTCCGAGAACGCCTCCCCTCATTACGACTCGGCGCCATCGCCGTCATGCTCGGGGGACTGGCGCTCGTCGCATGGTGAAATAGGCTTGGAAGCTGAGACTTCGCCTTTCAAGCATGCTTGTCGTGTGCTCAGCACTTCCGACAGATAGGAGAAAAAAGCCATCACCCTGGCGGTACGCCGCAAATCGGGATGCGTCAACAACCACAAAGGCGTCTCCAAGGGGGCCAGCGACTCACCGACTTTCAGGAGGCTATCTTCACTATCGGCGAGATAACACGGCAGAACACCGCGCCCCATGCCACTGCGCACTCCCGCCAGCATTCCCAACATGCTATCGACACGATAACGGCATTCAGCTTCTACCCCTTCATGTGCCATCCACCGCTCCAGGGCGGGGTATCCCAAGTGTGAATCAGGCCCTACCCAAGCGCTTGTCTCAAGGTGGTGCCGATGGACATAGACGGCCTGAGCGATTTGTCCCACTTGGCGACCCACCAGTGTTTCCGGGGGTGATTTTGTTGGCCGAATCGCGATATCCGCATCCCGGTGCGATAAATTATATTCACGATTAGAGACTTCCACTTCCAATACGATGTGAGGGTATTCATGCTGGAAACCTGCAAAGACATCACTCAGCAGCCCCATGAGCAAAGTGTCGGTCGTAGTGACACGCAACGTACCGGACAACCTGGCATCCTGCCCCACGAGACGCCTTTCCACGGCGTCGATATCTGTCGCGACACGTGCTGCGGTCGTCGCTAGATCGTCACCCGCTAGCGTCGGCACATAGCCCGTGCGTTGACGTTCGAATAGCCGCACCCCCAACCGAGCTTCAAGCGCCCCTAAGCGGCGAAACACCGTAGCATGGCTGATTCCAAGTTCTCGCCCGGCCCCGGCCAGAGACTCCTGCCGCACGATTGCCAGTACGATCCGTAGATCATCCCAAGGCAGGCTCTGTGCATTCATGCAAAGCTCACTTTCATTCATAGGGAATGTCATTTCTTTTATGCAAAGCCTAGCGTAATTAGTCCCATGTCGTTACAAGGCTTTCCCATGAATATTTTGATCGTGCATTGCCATCCTGAGCCACGCTCATTCAATGCGGCATTAAGCAACCTCGCCGTGACAGCATTGACACGTGAAGGACATGACGTCTGTGTATCAGACCTCTACGCCGAAGACTTCGACCCCGTGGAACGCGCCAAGCACTTCGTCGGTCGTGCAGACCCCTACTACTTCTCGGCGCTGACCGAGCAACGTCACCATGTTCAATCAGACACGCTACCTGGCGACGTCCAGCGAGAGATCGACCGACTGCGACACGCCGATCTCGTGATCTTGCAATTTCCGCTCTGGTGGCACGCTCAGCCCGCCATGCTCAAAGGCTGGTTCGATCGTGTATTCGTTTATGGCGGGCTTTACTCGGGCACACATCGCTATGATCGAGGACCACTAAAGGGCAAGCGGGCTATCTGTTCGGTCACCACGGGGGCGCCAGCATCGACATTTTCTCCCAGCGGTCGAAGCAGCGATATCGCCACACTGATGTGGCCGATCCTTTGCTCTCTCTATTACGTCGGTTTCGATGTACTTTCCCCCCACATTACATACGGCGTGCAGGGTGGCGGTTTGAGCTATAAAGACGAACCTGCCTTCCACGATCATCTGGAACAGGCCAAACACCAGTGGGAGACACGTCTGCGCCACTGGCAAACGGAGCAAGCGATTCCTTTCACCGGCTGGCAAGACTGGGACGAACAGGGCCAGACCGTAGACGCGCACCCCTTGCAGTGGCGTATATAACCACGACATACACTCTATCGGTCGTCCGATAGTCCTTGAGCTCGTCCCAGCATGGCACCTATCTTGAAGGAGCGCGGCACATAAAGGTGTCGCGCTTTACTCACGACGAGGAGATGACGAAATGGAAATCATCATCGAAAACGCTGGCATGGACACCGACGACTTCCACATGATCGCAGGTGGCGAGACGGGGGATGCCCTGCGCAAGACAGCCAAGAACTACCTCGGCAGCCAAGAAGTCACCGAGCATCAGCTCGAGGAGCTACGCATGGCGGGCGGCGAAGAGTACGAAGCGCTGCGTCGTGACATGACGCAACACGCCTTGAGTGTGGTCAATGTGCCCAAGGACGCCGCGATCTCCCTCGATATCGCGTTCAAGGGCGGCGCCAAGTCGTAATTCCAATGCAGTGACTCATTGCAAGGGGCATCTTAAGATGCCCCTACTGTCGCTAGGAGCGTGTATGACGCCACGCCACGACCCCATCGAAGAGACGCCCCTGACCGATACCGACGATATCGTACCGGGAGAAACGGTCAATTACGCAGACACGTTCCAGGAGCAGCGTTTCTGGCACAAGATCACCCGCTACGGGCGCCGAGCTGGTCGTGAGGTTACGCGACGAGCGCTCCAGCTCTACTTTGTGCTGCAGCGTCCCGACGTTCCGGTATGGGCGAAGACCACGATCTTCGGTGCACTGGGGTATTTCATCTCACCGTTGGACGCCATCCCCGACCTGATCCCCGCCGGCGGTTACGTCGACGACGCCAGTGTGCTCGGTGCCGCCTTGATCGCGGTGTCGGTCTACATTGATGACGACGTCAAAGCCCGCGCCGAGCAGGCCATGCCCAAGTGGTTGTGAGTGCCCATAGAAAAAGCCCCTGACGATGTCAGAGGCTTCTCGTGTCACGCCGAAACACTGCTGCCGATCACTTCTCGACGAAGGCGCGCTCGATCACATAATCGCCAGGCTCGCCCATGCGCGGGGAAATGTTGAAGCCCAGTTCGTCGAGCATAGCGCTGGTGTCGTCGAGCATCGCCGGGCTCCCACAGATCATCGCGCGGTCCTGCTTGGGGTCGAGCTCGGGGAGACCAGTATCGGCAAAGAGCTTACCGCTACGGATATGATCGGTCAGGCGCCCCATGGTGTGAAATTCTTCACGCGTTACCGTGGGATAGTAGACCAACTTCTCGCTGATCTCCTCGCCCAGGTACTCATGGGCCGGCAGATCCTTGGTAATGAAGTCGGCGTAGGCCAGCTCGCTAACGGTACGCACGCCGTGGATCAGCACGATCTTCTCGAAACGTTCGTAGACTTCCGGATCCTGAATCAGGCTCATGAACGGCGCCAGGCCGGTGCCAGTGGACAGCAAGTAGAGATTGCGACCCGGCAGCAGGTCATCGACGACTAGCGTACCGGTGGGCTTGCGGCTGACCATGATCTGATCGCCGACCTTGAGATGCTGCAGCCGAGAGGTCAGCGGACCGTCCTGCACCTTGATGCTGAAGAACTCGAGGTGATCCTCGTAATTGGGGCTAGCCACCGAGTAGGCCCGCAGCAGCGGCTTACCATCGGCTTCCAGACCGATCATCACGAACTGGCCGTTCTTGAAGCGCAGGCTACGCTCGCGCGTGGTGCGGAAGCTGAACAGGGTATCGTTCCAGTGATGAACGCTGAGAACTTCTTCGAGTGCCAGTTTACTCACGACCGCTCCTTACCTTATAACCGGAAAGCATTATTTGCTTAAATTGAAGTTGCACCAATTATAAGACTGAGCCAATATATCTGTTAAATGAATTGTATGGATATCGGTTATCTATCTAGCCGATATAGAAAGGTCGATAAGATCGCCAGGAGATCGCCATGCGTTACACCCTGCGCCAGCTCGAAGTCTTCGTCGCCATCGCGCAGCACGAGAGCGTATCCCGCGCGGCACAGCGCCTGGCGATGTCGCAGTCCGCCACCAGCACGGCCCTCGCGGAGCTGGAACGGCAGTTCGACTGCCAACTTCTCGATCGCATCGGCAAGCGGCTAAAGCTCAATGCACTGGGCTTTCAACTCCTGCCCAAAGCCGTGGCCCTGCTCGACCGTGGCGAGGAAATCGAAGAGCTGCTCAAGGGTCAGCGCGGCATTGGCTCGCTGGACGTCGGCGCGACGCTGACCATCGGCAATTACCTAGCGACGCTGCTGATCAGCGACTTCATGCGCCGCCATCCCGGGAGTCGCGTGCGCCTGCACGTGCGCAACACGGCCTCCATCGTCGACCGCATCACCCATCACGACCTGGACTTGGGGCTGATCGAGGGCGACTGCCAACACGATGACATCGTCATGCAGCCCTGGGTCGAGGATGAACTCACCGTGTTCTGCTCGCCGCGACATCCCCTTGCCAACGCCGGTCAGGCGGACCTGGAAACGCTGATGGGCGAGGATTGGATCATGCGTGAGGAGGGTTCGGGAACACGCCGTACGCTGGATCAAGCAATGCGCCACCGACGTGGCCGACTCAATGTGCTGCTCGAGCTGGAGCATACCGAGGCCATCAAGCGTGCAGTGGAATCGGGGCTTGGCATCGGCTGTGTCTCGCACCTGGCCCTGCGCGACGCCTTCCGGCGCGGCAGTCTGGTGCCCATCGCCACCCCGGAGCTCGACCTGACGCGCCAATTCACCTTCATCTGGCATCGTCACAAATACCTGACCACCGCCATGCGCGAGTTTTTGCGCCTATGCCGTGAGATGACCGCCGGTATTCAGCGCAGCGACGACATCGACCTGCCCGCCGTGCCTTGACCAAAAAAGCCCATCGGCATATGCCGATGGGCCGTGATGAAAAGAAGTGAAGAGATTGCGTGGTCTAGGACTTGGTCAACGCCGGACGCGTCTGCGCATGTCCGTCCTCACGCAGGCTGAAGCGCCCCACGACCTCGGCCAGGCGTCCGGCTTGGTCACGCATTTGCTCGGCAGCAACGGTAGATTCCTCAACCATCGAGGCGTTGTGCTGGGTCATTTGATCCAGGTCGTTGACGGCCTGGTTGACCTGGGTCACGCCTTGGCTTTGTTCCTGCGTAGCGGCGTTGATCTCGGCGAGGACATCGGAGACCCGCGCCACGGCGGTGACGATTTCCTGCATGCTGTCACCCGCCATGCGCACCATATCGGTACCCTCGCGGGTTTGGGTCACCGAGGCATCAATCAGCTTCTTGATGTCATCGGCCGCCGAGGCCGAGCGGCTCGCCAGTTGGCGCACCTCATTGGCGACCACCGCGAAACCGCGACCCTGCTCGCCGGCGCGCGCCGCCTCGACCGAGGCATTGAGCGCGAGAAGGTTGGTCTGGAAGGCAATCTCGTCGATCAAGCGCACGATATCGGAAATCTGCGTCGTCTGGGCATTGACCTCTTCCATGGTATCGACCGCCTTGCGTGCGATCTCTCCACCATGATTGGCCGCAGTGGTCGCCTCTTGGGAGAGTTGGTCGGCCTGACTGGCAGAATGCGCGGTATTTTCCACCGTGCTGGCGATCTGCTCCATGGCAGTAGATGTTTCCTGCAAGCTGGAAGCCGCCTGTTCGGTACGTCGCGAGAGATCCTGGCTGCCGTGGGCGATTTCACTAGAAGCCTCGCTCACCGAGGTGCTGCTGGCACGGACTTCGAGCAGTACGTCGTTGACGGCATCGGCGAAGCCATTGAAGCCCTGGGCGATTTGCGCCACTTCGTCGCGGCCGTCGATCTCGAGCCGTCTTGTCAGATCGCCTTCGCCGGAGGCAATGTCGAACATGGCATCGCGCGCCAGGCGCAAACGCCGAAAGACAGGAGACAGCAGTGCCCACAGCAGCAAGGCGGCGATCAAGCCAGACAGCACCATGGCGACCAGCGTGGAATGCAACACGCCTTGCACGCCGGCGTTGGCTTCGGCGAGGTCCAGCGCGATGATCAAGCGCCAGTCGGTTTCCGGCACCGCCACGGCATACAGGAGGACCTCGCGGCCATCGATAGTGGCTTCTTTGGGCTGCCCTTCGCGCGCCAGTGTGTCCAACCATTCCGGTGTCAGGCTGTCGTCCAGCGCTGTGGCCGGCTCCAGAGCCAGGTCGGCATCACGGTAGGCGACGATATCGCTGTCGCGGTTGACCAGCAGCGCGAAACTGGCATCGGTAGGATGGATCGAAGTCACATTTTCGGTCACATCGGCCAGGCTGACATCGGCGCCGATCACGGCCTGGGGCTCACCGTCCTCAATGACCGGTGTGGCGAAAGAGACCACGAGACTATCGGTCACCATATCCAGATACGGCGCACTGGCGGTGGTCTTGCCAGACTCTACCGCGGAGCGATACCAGGGGCGCTGGGTCGGATCATAATCCTCCGGCGGCTCCCAATTATCGTTGGTAATCAGGCGCTTGTCCGGCAAGCCGACGTAGACCTGGCTGAAGCCCCCGGCTGCGGCAGTCTGCTGCAAGGCAGGAACGAAATCGTCGCTCTCGAGAGCCGGAGGCAGTGCTTCGGTCAGGTTCTTCTTGCTCACGGCCCAGTCTTCGATGGCATCGACATGGCCGCGTGCCACGGAACTCAGCGTATCGATATTGGTCGTGCGTTGATGCTGACTCACCAACCAGTAACTGACGCCGCCAGTGGCGGCCAAGGCGACCAGGATCATGGCGACACAGGCCACCATGATCCGGGTGCGAAGCGATGTGAACATTAATGAGTGCCTATCGTTGGGGGATACCTCCTTTGATTAACGGCACTCATGGAAAAAACTTTAAGCGAGACGCTTATTCATATTGATTCGAATTTTCACATCAATTTAGGGGTGGGCGAAACTTCTCGGCCAACTCTGCTTCATCGGCACTCGATAGGTCTTTATCCAAAGTATGGATGACGCAAGCCTGGGTTGGCTTATCGAGTTTCTGACGAATCAGGCCCAAGAAGTGCGGCGCGGCGGCAATGATGAACTCATCGGCTTTCCCTTGAGTACGCGACTGGCGGAGATAGTCGGCGACCTCCTTGGCGAAGAACGCGGCATGCTTTTCCATCGTGGCATCGTCATTACCGGACTGACGCGGCGAATGCGATGCCGCATCGTCGGACTCTCCTTTTCCACCCGTACGCAGATCGCCGGTATGCAAACGGCCCTCGGGATGAATCAACGTATCGACTTCACGAACCACGCCAGCTTGATGCGCGAAGACACGCGCACGCGAGGCATTGGCGGTCACGATATAACGTTTGTTCATGTCTGACTCCTTGATCGGGGTTCACCGGCATCTCGGGACAACGGCGCCTCCTGCGCCGTTGATGTCCGGCCGCCTCTTCGCGCGAACGGCGACCCTTCAAGCATCGAAACCCAGCGTATTTCTGTCAACCTCGCGGCAGGCGTCGACACGCCGCGACATCTATGTGGCATGACAACAACAGGTTCACGCTTGACGTAAACCTGCTAACATCGCGTCGCTGGACAGGAATCACCGGCTACAAGCGCTATCTGCCAGGGAGAGCGACATGCGCGACTTTATATTGATGCGTCGCCCACTACCGCGACGGACGTTGATCTTTTCTCACTGTATCCTGCAAATTGGCCTGCTGTTGGCCGGCGGTGCCTGGCTATGGCGCCATGCACCGGCGGCAAGCGGGCTATCGTGGCAGGAAAGCTGGCCGATGCTTGCGCTCGGTGGGGGTGTGCTGCTGCTTGGTATGGCATTGGTGCGCCTGTTCGCCGAGTTATGGATGGCGCCGCACCACATACAGGCACGCCGAGACGGCTTTGCCCCCGGTGACGTGATGACACGCGCCATCGACCGGCGGCCGGCCATGCACGACCCAGAGCAAGCCTGGATCAGCACGGCGAAGCCGCTCGACCCCGATGAAGGCGTGGTGGGCCAAGCGCGCGTGACACAGCCCCGCCAGCCAGCCAC
Organism: Chromohalobacter canadensis; assembly: GCF_034479555.1. Classification (NCBI taxonomy): domain Bacteria; kingdom Pseudomonadati; phylum Pseudomonadota; class Gammaproteobacteria; order Oceanospirillales; family Halomonadaceae; genus Chromohalobacter; species Chromohalobacter canadensis. The sequence continues at coordinate 1,547,212 of NZ_CP140151.1, forward strand.
CGCAAAACGCCAGCCAGCGGCTCCCTCCCAACGCCAGGAACCCAGCCTCTAGCGCTTGAGCACGTCGCCCCGCTAGTGGCCGAGAATCTGACTGAGGAACAGCTTGGTGCGCTCGGAACGCGGATTATTGAAGAACGTCTCCGGTGGCGCCTCTTCGATGATCTGCCCTTGGTCCATGAAAATGACACGGTCAGCCACGGTCTTGGCAAAGCCCATCTCGTGCGTGACGCAGAGCATGGTCATGCCTTCGCGGGCCAGCTCGACCATGACATCGAGCACTTCCTTGATCATTTCCGGGTCAAGCGCCGAGGTCGGCTCATCGAACAGCATCACCTCAGGGCGCATGCACAGCGCCCGCGCGATCGCCACTCGCTGCTGCTGCCCCCCCGATAATTGCCCTGGGTACTTGTACGCTTGATCGGCGATCTGAACGCGCTCCAGATACTCCATCGCGGTCTTTTCGACCTCGGCGCGCGGTTTTTTCTGCACCCAGGTCTGCGACAGGCAGCAGTTCTCCAGCACGCTGAGATGCGGAAACAAATTGAAGTGCTGAAACACCATGCCCACGTTGCGGCGAATCTGTTCGATGCGCTTGACGTCCTGAGTCATGGGCACGCCGTTGACCACGATCTCGCCTTGTTGATGGCTTTCGAGGTGGTTGATGCAGCGAATCAGCGTTGATTTGCCCGATCCCGACGGGCCGCACACGACGATGCGCTCGCCGCGCTTCACCGTCAGGTCGATATCGCGCAGAACATGGAAGTCGCCGTACCACTTGTTGAGACCCGTCATCTCGATCATCGGTGTCTCGTCGTGAGAGGTAGCAGTCGCTTGGCTCATGATGCAGTTCCTCAGGATTATCGTTATTCAGGGGGAGTCGTTATTGGTTTAGTTCGTGTGGCCGGTCTGCAGGCGCTTCTCGATGTACTGGCTATAACGCGACATGCTGAAACAGAACACCCAGAACACCAGCGCAGCGAACACGTACCCCTCGGTGGCAAAGCCCAGCCAATCACTGTCGGTCAGGCCCGCACGGATGATCGCCAGCAGATCGAAAAGCCCGATGATCAAGACCAGCGAGGTATCCTTGAACAGCGCAATGAAGGTGTTAACGATCCCTGGGATGACCAACTTCAAGGCTTGAGGCAAAACGATCAGCCCCATTCGATGCCAATACCCGAGTCCCAGCGCCTTGCCCGCTTCATCCTGCCCACTGGGAATGGCCTGTAGTCCGCCACGGATGACTTCTGCCATGTAGGCACTCCAGAACAGCATGATCCCCACCAGGGCACGCAGGAGCTTGTCGAACTCGACCTCGGTCGGCACGAACAGTGGCAACATCACCGAGGCCATGAACAACACGGTGATGAGTGGCACGCCGCGCCAGAATTCAATGAAGACGACGCTCACCGCCCTGACCAGCGGCATGTTCGAACGCCGCCCCAAGGCCAGTATGATCCCGATCGGTAATGAGCCGACGATACCGATCGTGGCCACGGTCAGGGTCAGCATCAGTCCGCCCCAATTGCGGGTCGAAACGTGCATCAGCCCGAAATGGCCACCCAGAAGCAGGAAATACGCCGCGATCGGAAAGCCGACCACCGCAATGACCGCGGCCCAGCGTTTGCCCGGGATCCGGGGGATCGCCAACCAGGCAAGCAGCCCCGCCATCAATGCGAAGACGATATCCACCCGCCAGCGCGCCGCCTCGGGGTAGAAACCATAGATGATCGACTCGAACCGTGCGCTGATGAACACCCAGCAGGCACCTTCGCCACTGCACGCCTGACGCGAATCGCCGAGCCAGTCGGCCTGGATCAAGGCCCATTGCACGAAGGGCCACAACGCCCAGAGCAACACGCCAATAGTAACCACCGACACCACGCTATTGATGGGGCCGTTAAACAGGTTGCGCTGTAGCCACTTCAAGACGCCCCGATGCGCATTGGGTGGACGCCGCGCTTCAATCATCACATCACGCATGGATTCACCGGCCATCTCAACGCTCCTTGAGCAACGTACGCGCGTTATAAACATTCATCAGTGCCGATACCAACAGGCTGATCACCAGATACACGGCCATGGTCATGGCGACGATCTCGATGGCCTGCCCGGTCTGATTGAGGGTCGTACCCGAGAAGACGGCCACCAAGTCGGGATAACCGATCGCCGTGGCCAACGATGAGTTCTTGATGAGATTCAGATACTGGCTCGTCAGTTGCGGCACGATGACGCGCATCGCCTGAGGAATCACCACCTTGCGCAAGGTAATGCCGCCCGGCAGGCTCAGCGCATTGGCCGCCTCGACCTGTCCCTCGGGAACCGACTGGATGCCCGAGCGCACGATCTCGGCAATAAAAGACGCGGTATAAATCGACAATGCCAGCCACAAGGCCACCAGCTCAGGCAGGACTCTCACGCCACCGCTGAAATTGAAGCCCGTAAGCTCGGGAATGGACCATTCGAGCGGCGCCCCCGTCAGCAGGAACACCAATAGCGGCGTACCGATGATCAAGCCCGCACCCAGCCAATAGATCGGCAACGCCTTGCCGGTGCGAGCCTGGCGCCGCTTCGCATAAACACCCAGCGTGATCGCCGCAATGATGCCCACCAGCAGGGCCCAGGGGGTCGCCGCGAAGCCGCTTAGTGGCTGCGGGTCGGGGATGACCAAGCCACGCACATTGATAAAGACGATTTCCAACAGGCTGAGGCTTTGGCGAGGGCTGGGTAATGCCTGCAGCACCGCGAAATACCAGAACAGGATCTGGACCAGCAGGGGAATGTTACGGAAGATTTCCACATAGGCGCCCGCCAAGCGCGCCAATAGCCAATTCGGCGACAGCCTCGCAATCCCCACCGCGAAACCGATGATCGTCGCGACTACGATGCCCAATGCCGAGACCAGCAAGGTATTGAGCAGGCCGACGATAAAGGTACGTCCATAGGTACTGTCGCCGGAATACTCGATCAACGTCTGCGGAATGGAGAAGCCCGCACGCTCATCGAGAAAACCGAACCCTGTGGAGATTCCTCTTGCCTCGAGATTGGCCATCGTGTTGGTGACGATAAAACCAATTAACGCCGCTAACGCCGCTAATAACACACCTTGCAATACATAGGCACGAAACGCCGGATTACGCCACAACGCAACCCGGTCGCCGGAAGGAGAACGCGACATATCGATCCTCTAATACGCTGGCACAAGAAGACACCCCGCAGATCATGCGGGGTGCTATAACCGAGTACTTAACGAACCGTATCAGCGGATCGGCGGCGCGTAGAGGATCCCCCCTTCGTTCCACAGGGCGTTCATGCCCCGCTGAATTTTCAAAGGTGAATCCTCACCCACCGTGCTGGAGAAGACCTCTCCATAGTTGCCGACTTCCTTGATGATGTTGTAGGCCCAGTCGTTGGAAAGGCCTAGCTGTTCGCCGTAGTTACCGTCTTGGCCTAACAGTCGCGCCACACCCGGATTGGGCGGGTTATCGCGCATCTCATCGACGTTGTCGCTGTTAACGCCCATTTCCTCGGCGTTGATCATGGCGAAGATGCTCCACTGCACGATATCCAGCCATTGATCGTCGCCTTGGCGTACCACCGGGCCCAGCGGCTCCTTGGAAATCAGTGTCTCGAGAATCTCGACACTATCCGGCTCGGGAAGCTGCAAACGCAGTGCACTCAACTGGGAGGTATCCGAGGTCAGCACATCGCAACGTCCGTGAGCAAACCCTTGGGCGGTCTGGTCGGGCGTGTCGAACGTCACGGTATTGATATCGATATCGCGCGAGGGGAAGTAGTCGGCCAGGTTCAGTTCGTGGGTCGTGCCGGACTGGATGCAGATGGAAGCGCCGTTGAGGTCTTCCAGGCTTTCAATGCCCAGGTCCTTACTCACCATGAACCCTTGGCCGTCATAAAAGGTCGTGGCGGTGAAGTTCAACCCCAACGAGTTGTCACGGGTCGCTGTCCAGGTCGTGTTACGCGAAAGGACGTCGATCTCGCCCGACTGCAGCGCGGTAAAGCGCTCCTTCGCGGTCAACGGTGTAAATTCGACTTTCTCGGGATCGCCAAAGATAGCGGCAGCAATCCCTCGGCAGGTTTCCACATCGAGCCCTTGCCACTTGCCATCGGAGTCCGGCGCCGAGAATCCCGCCAGCCCGACGTTCACCCCGCAAGTGAGAGAGCCCTGTTCCTTTACATCATCGAGCGTCGCCGCTTGGGAGGTTGTTGCCAGCCCTCCCAGCAACAGGGCGGCAGGAACGGCAACCATGAACTTGTTCTTGTACAGCATGCAGAAGCTCCTTGCGTTATTGTGATGGCTTATTCGAGAGCCACGTTTAACATTAGCAAAGAGCTTGCCAGTCTAGCCAATATACCTAAGTCACGTACCTTTAACGTTTTTCACACGTTGCGCATCACACCGATAATGCACGACGCATGAACGGTGGCAGCGCCAATGCACCACGATGGGTCTCGACGCTGTAGTACTCGAGCGGGAATTCCACCGCAGCGGCAGCGGTCTCACGAAAGCGCGTCACGTCGTTACTCTTGCCGGCCAGCGTGACGCTCCACCAGCCCGAGGGGTAGACCGGCTGCGGAAACGGCAGCGTGGCGACACTATCGAAACCGGCGCGCTGCATGTCGGCGCGCAGCTCGCGAATGATCGAGCCAGTGTGATAAAGCGGCGACTCACTCTGCTGCACCAGCACGCCGCCGTCGGCCAGCACGCGGTGACAACGCGCCAGGAAGTCAGCCTCGAACAGCCCTTCCGCCGGGCCCACGGGGTCGGTGGAGTCGATGATCATGACATCGACGCTGCCGGCCGGCGCATTCTCGACCCATTTGACGCCATCCTCGAACTTGAGCGTGGCACGCGGGTCGTCGTTGGAGGACGTCAGTTCGGGAAAGTAACGCTGCGAGGCTCGAGTAACCTCTTCGTCGATGTCGATCTGTATGACCTCTTCAACACCGGGATGCTTGAGCACTTCGCGCAGCGTGCCGCAATCACCGCCGCCGATGATCACTACGCGCTTGGGCGCGGCGTGAGAGAAAAGCGCCGGATGCGCGATCATCTCGTGATAGAGGAAGTTGTCACGTGTGCTGAGCATCACGCAGCCGTCGAGTACCATCAGGTTGCCGTAGGTCTCGGTGGCGTAGACTTCCAGATGCTGATAGGGGCTTTGTACCTCGTGCAACTTCTCCTTGATCATGAGTGAGAAGGCACTGCCGTGGCTGTCGAACACTTCCGTGAACCAGCCCTGGTCGAGACGCTCGGTCATGGGAACCCTCGTAATCGCTATCGTCTAAGCCCCTTCGAGAGGCCGGAATCGCATTCATGGAAAGTCGCGCAACATAGCCTATCCGCGCGCGACAAGAAAGCGCCTTGGCAGCAGCCAATGACAGGCCCCTACGGCGGCGAGCGCCCCTAGCGTATTGGCCAGCGCATCGGCCCAATCGGCGCCGCTACGTCCTGGCACGCCTAGCTGCAAACCCTCAATGAAAAGGCCACAACCGATGGACAGGCCCAGCGATGCCAGCGCACGCAGGCCGCCCAGCCGAATGAGCGCCGCCAGCCCCGCATAGGCGATGAAGTGGTTGAACTTATCCCAAGGCAGGTTTTGTGGCATTTCCGCACCAGGCGTCAGACTGCCCCAGGCGATCACGGCGACGCTGACACCAGCCAATATCAGGCATAACCCGCGAAGACGGCGAAAGGAAACACGCATGACTCACTCTCCTTGTGGTGTGTCGGCAGGGCCCGAATTGTCATCCACCAAGGCGAGCGGCAATCCCAGCCGCCGGCAGGTCACTTCGTCCAGACGCGATACCCAGTGCGGACCAACCTGCTGCGACCAGTCCGTCGCCGGCGCCAACCGATGCCGCCAGCGTCCGACGACATGATAGACGCCGTCACGCCAGCCATGCGGCAGCCAACGCAGAGCCGCCAGGCCACGCCAGGGCCATCGCAGCCCCTGGGCCAGACGCCACAGCGCAGCGCTGTCGCGATGCAGATCACCCGCGCGCACCAGCCAGACACTATCGAGCTGGCCGGGGTCGGCGCCGAAGTGCTCACCCAAGCGTCGCGCCGACGCCTCGTGCAAGCTCGCCAGGTACACCGGTGCCCGCGCGTGGCGCAGCACGAAGTGTGCCGCGCGCCGACACAATGGGCACTCGGCGTCGAGCACGAGCAACATGGCGCGTTCAGCCATGATAACGCGGGCTGAACTCATGTAACGCCTCGATGAAGGCGGCAACATGATCGGGATCAGTAAATTGGCTAACGCCGTGCCCCAGATTGAAGATATGGCCCGGCCCACTGCCATAGCTGGCCAGGATACGCGCCACTTCATCGCGAATCGCCTGGGGCGAGGCGAACAGCACGTTGGGGTCGAGATTGCCCTGCAATGCCACACGATCCCCGACACGGGCCCGTGCGTCGCTTAATTCGGTGGTCCAGTCCAGGCCCACGGCATCGGCGCCGCTATCGGCGATGGTTTCCAGCCACTGGCCGCCCTGCTTGGTGAACAGAATCACCGGCACGTGGCGTCCATCGTGCTCACGGATCAGCCCTTCGACGATGCGTGCCATATAGGTCAACGAGAACTCGCGATACGCCGGTGTCGACAGCACACCACCCCAGGTGTCGAAGATCTGCACGATCTGGGCACCGGCACGAATCTGCGCATTGAGGTAGTCGGTGACCGACTGCGCCAGTTTGTCGAGCAGCGCGTGCATGGCCGCCGGATCGCCATACATCAGCGCCTTGGCGTGCCGGAAGTCCTTGCTCGAGCCGCCTTCGATCATATAGGTAGCCAGCGTCCAGGGACTTCCCGAAAAGCCGATCAGCGGCACGCTGTCCGCCAACTCGTGACGGATAGTACGCACCGCGTTCATCACATAATCGAGATCCCGCTCGGCATCCGGTACCTGCAAGGCGTCCACTGCCTCGGCACTGCGCACCGTCTTGCGAAACTTGGGGCCTTCGCCCGTTTCGAAGTAGAGCCCCAGATCCATGGCGTCTGGAATCGTGAGGATATCGGAAAACAGAATCGCCGCATCGAGCGAATAGCGACGCAGCGGCTGCATGGTGACCTCACACGCCATCTCGGCGTTGCGGCACAGGTCCATGAAACTGCCGGCATGGCCGCGGACTTCCCGGTACTCGGGCAGATAACGGCCCGCCTGGCGCATCATCCACACGGGTGTGCGGTCTACTGGTTGGCGTGCCAGGGCACGCAGTAGGCGGTCATTTTGCAATGGCATGGGAGCTCCAGACGTCGATTTTGCCCTCATTGTAACGAATGCCGAGCGCCACGACTTGATTCACGGTGACGCATCCCCATTTAGTAGCCTGCTAGCAACGTATTCTTCCGTAGTGAGCGCGCACGCGGCACTCACGGGATGAGCCCCGCGTCACGGCCTGATAGAATGCTCGCCCCGGACGCTTTCCCTTTCCGCACCGTAATGTGCATCACCGAGGTTCATCGTGACGATTCGCTTCATCGCCGCCTCTCAACTGCCTACCCCTTGGGCCACCTTCACCATGCATGGTTTCGAGGACGAGGCGACAGGCAAGGAACATATTGCCTTGACCCTGGGCGATGTCTCGACATCCGAGCCCGTGCTGGGGCGTGTGCACTCGGAGTGCCTGACGGGGGACGCCTTGTTCTCGATGCGCTGCGACTGCGGCTACCAATTGCAGGAGGCGCTCAAGCGCATCGCCGACGAAGGACGCGGTGTATTGCTCTACCTGCGCCAGGAAGGCCGTGGCATCGGCCTGCTCAACAAGATCCGCGCCTATCATCTTCAGGATCAAGGCTTCGACACCGTGGAAGCCAACGAACACCTCGGCTTCGGCGCCGACATGCGCCGCTATGACCTCTGCGTGCCCATGCTCGACCACCTCGGCGTGCAAGCGCTCAAATTGATGACCAACAATCCGCGCAAGGTCGACGCCCTGACACGCGATGGCGTGCGTGTCGCCGAGCGTCTGTCGATCACTGCGGGGCGCAACCCCCACAACGAGCAGTACTTGGCCACCAAGGTCGGCAAGCTCGGGCACATGATGACGCTGGACGACTTCTCCCCTACCCGTAAAGGTGATCGGGAACGCTGACGCTGCCATTTGACGAACTATACTGATGCGCATGTTGTCTCGATGTCAGCGCGACGTATTACGTCCAGGAGTTCGCCATGTCACATGAATCCCCATCCGTTTCGCCCGAACAAGACGCGCCTTTTTCCAGTCTCGAAGAAACACTGCATAGCATCAGCCATGGCATCGGCGCCGTGCTCAGCCTCGCCGGCATGGTGGTGCTCATCGTTGCAGCCAGCCTGGCGGCCGAAGTCGATCCTTGGAAGATCGTCAGCGTCAGCCTTTACGGCGTCTGCCTGCTGCTGCTGTACACGGCTTCGACGCTCTATCATGGCCTACGTAGTGCACGTCTCAAGCGCCTGTTCCAGGTATTCGATCACTGCGCTATCTATCTATTGATCGCCGGCACCTATACGCCGTTCTTGCTGGTCAACCTGCGCGGCCCTTGGGGCTGGGCGCTATTCACGGCGATCTGGAGCCTCGCGCTAGGCGGTATTGCGCTGAAGATAATATGGCCGCATCGCTTGGGTATGCTGCGCGTGGGGGTCTATCTGTTGATGGGCTGGATGATCGTACTGGCGGCAGGCGAACTCGACGCCCGCCTCAATACTCCCGGCCTCGCCCTCTTGGTCGCCGGCGGTATCACCTACACATTGGGCGTGGTGTTCTACGCGATCCGCGCGATCCCCTTTCATCACGCCATCTGGCACCTGTTCGTCCTGGGTGGCAGTGTATGTCACTACTTCGCCGTCTACACCGCCGTGCTGCCGTTTCAGGCGTAAAGCGCGGCGACGTCACCCTGCCAGGAAATACACATGTTCCGCTGGTTCGAAAACCGTCTCGCTCCGTTTCCGCCCCAAGAGCCACAACGCCCACCGGACACTCTGGTCGCTTTCTGCCTGCATTACACCCGTGGCGCCTGGCCTTATCTGATGGTCGCCACGGTGTTGATGGCGCTGATTGCGGGTATCGAAGTATGGATGTTCGGCTTTCTCGGCAACATCGTCGATTGGCTGGCGGCCCAGGATCGCGAGACGTTCCTTGCCGATCAGGGCTGGAAGCTGGCCGGTATGGCATTGATCGTGCTGGTGCTGCTGCCTGGCATGGTGGGGCTGCATTCGCTATTCCAGCAGCAGACGCTGATGGGCAATTTCCCCATGCGCATCCGCTGGCAGGCGCATCGCTATCTACTGCGACAGTCGATGGGTTTCTATCAGGACGAGTTCGCGGGGCGCATCGCCACCAAGGTGATGCAGACAGCACTGGCCGTACGCGAGTGCGTCATTCAGCTATTCGACGTGCTCAACTACGTCGTTGTCTATTTCCTGGGTACGCTGCTCCTGGTGGGCAACGCCGACTGGCGCCTAGCCGTCCCGCTGGTGGCCTGGCTTGCCGGCTACATCGTTCTGCTACGCATCTTCGTGCCGATCATGGGTCGCGTGTCCAAATCCCAAGCCGATGCCCGCTCGCGCATGACCGGCAGCATCGTCGACAGCTACAGCAACATCCAGACGGTCAAACTGTTCTCCCATGCCAAGCGGGAGGCCGCCTTCGCCAAGGAGAGCATGGGCGGCTTTCTAGTGACGGTACACCGCCAGATGCGGTTGGTCACTGGCCTTGAAGGCTCGCTTTATTTGCTCAATGCGCTGTTGCTGTTCAGCATCGGCTGGCTCTCGATTCAGCTATGGGTGAACGAGGCGGTGAGCGTGGGCGCGGTGGCGGTAGCACTAGGCCTAGTGATGCGCCTGTGGGGGATGTCGCAGTGGATCATGTGGGAGGTCTCAAGACTGTTCGAGAATATCGGCACAGTCCAGGACGGCATGGCGACGCTGTCGCTGCCACGCCAGATCGAGGACCAGCAAGATGCTAAGCCACTGCACATCGAGCAGGGTGAAATCGTCTTCGACCGGATTCGCTTTCACTACGGCAAGGGCAGCGGCGTCATCGACGAGTTGTCGCTTGCCATTCAGTCGGGTGAAAAGATCGGGTTGATCGGCCCCTCAGGCGCCGGCAAGTCGACGCTGGTCAATTTGCTGCTGCGTTTCTTCGAGCTGGAAGGCGGCGCGATTCGCATCGATGGCCAGAACATCGCCGAGGTAACCCAGGAGAGCCTGCGCGCGCAGATCGGCATGGTCACCCAGGACACCTCGTTGCTGCACCGCTCGGTACGCGACAACCTGCTTTACGGGCGCCCGGATGCCACCGACGAGATGGCCTGGAAAGCGGCCCGCGGGGCGCATGTCGCTGACTTCATCGAGTCGCTGCGCGACATCCAGGGCCGCGGCGGTTTCGACGCGCATGTCGGCGAGCGTGGCGTAAAGCTCTCCGGCGGCCAACGCCAACGCCTCGCCATTGCTCGCGTGATGCTCAAGGACGCGCCGATCCTGGTCCTCGATGAAGCCACTTCGGCACTCGACTCTGACGTCGAGGCCGCGATTCAAGAGAACCTCGACCAGCTAATGAAAGGCAAGACGGTGATCGCCATCGCCCACCGGCTCTCCACCATCGCGGCCATGGACCGCCTGGTGGTCATGGAGCAAGGACGCATCGTCGAACAGGGCAGCCACGCAGAATTGATCCGCCACGATGGCCTCTACGCACGGCTATGGCGGCGCCAGTCCGGAGGCTTCCTGGAGTGTGAGGTGGCGGCGACCGAAACGCCCTGAGCCTTCGCTAGGTTTTGTCCGAAAAGTCAGCACGTAGGCAACGGTCTATGCAAGCCAGACATACCATGGCGCTAAAGCTACTGGCGAGCTTGTCGTATCGGGTGGCGATGCGCCGTAGTTCCTTAACCCAGCCGAAGCCACGTTCGATCACGTTTCGCTCCCGGTACTTGGGCTTGTCGAACCCCCGGGGCAGCCCTGGACGCGGCCGCCGCTTCATCTTGCGCTGAGCAATGATCGGCTTCATATGGTAACGGTCACAGTAGTGGCGTAACGCATCGCTATCGTAGCCCTTGTCTGCCACGACGTAGCGACAGCGCTTTCTGGGCCGCCCCACCTTTCCTGGCAAGTGAATCGCTTCCATCGTGGGGATAAAATGCCGAGTGTCAGCATCCTGACCCGGTGATAGCGTGAAAGTCAGCGGCCAACCATGTCGATCACAGACCATGTGGATCTTGGTGGTCAGGCCGCCTCGGCTCCGCCCCAGTGCATGGTCTACGGGTTCTCTCGACCCCCTTTTTTGCCGCCTCCTGAGGCAGCGCGAGTGGCTCGGATCGACGTGGAATCGATCATCCAGGTATCCAGATCCATCAGCCCGTCTTCACGCAGCTTGAGATGGAGCCGATCCAGGACAGCCTCGAAAGTGCCATCGTCGCGCCACTGCCGGAATCGGTCATGGACCGTCTTCCAAGGACCATACCGTTCCGGAAGATCGCGCCATTTGGCGCCAGAGCACAGGATCCAGAAGATCCCGTTTAGCACTTGGCGGTCATCCCTACGTGGGCGGCCTATTGGCTGAGAGGGCGAGACGATATCCTCGATCATCTCCCAGCTTTGATCGGAGAGCTCGTAACGTCCTGCCATGCATCACCTATGCAGTTGCGGCATGGTGCACCTTAGCAAACCCGACTTTTCGGACAAAACCTAACCCTTCGACGACGGCATGCCCGCAACACCATCGAGCGCCGAGTCGCTCCTGCCAGCCTCGGGAATGACACTAAAGGTGCCGTCGGTTTCCAGCACCACCGCGTGTACGTTCTCGATGTCGGCAATACCGTTCTCCCGGATAGCCGCCATGACCTCGGCTTCGACCACACGTTCCTGACGCATCGCTGCATGGCGATATTCACCCGCGTACAGCAGCAATGTCGGCTGCGACTTGACCAGGTTCTTGACCCGGGGCGAGCGCACCGAGGAGAACGTGATAGCGAACTGCAACAGCACGATGATCGCAAACGCCGTGATGCTCTGCGCAAGCGACACCTGGGTCGAGACCAACGCCGTCGACAGCGTCGACCCCAGCGCGATGGTGACCACAAAGTCGAAGGCGTTCCACTTCGACAACGTGCGCTTGCCGGATAGCCGAATGATGACGATCAGGACCAGATAGCTGATGACGCCGATGACCAGCGTATGCACGACCGGATGCATGATGGAACTCCTCGGGATGGGATGGAACGAGCCTGTCAGCGTAGGCGGCCCGTCTTCCTCCAGCCACCCCTCTCAGCCCCCTGGACGGCTTTTCCGTTCTTGAATACGTTCACACGCGGGGATGTGAAGTGTAGAACAAATCGCCGACAATCTTGTTTATCGGCCCACGAAGTCCTCCCAGGAAGTTGACATCGAGCAGCGTGTGTTATTTTAATAGCACATCACTGTGACTCTAATAACAAAACGACAAGCCAAACATTGGCATATGCCGTTCCCTGTATAACAACCCACAATCGAACGTCATCAGGATGCTGATATGACCGCTATCATGAGCCTGGTAGGGATGGCGACGCTGATCCTTATCGCTGTGCTGTTTTCTTCCAATCGCAAGTCGATTCGGCTGCGCACGGTGGGTGGCGCCTTCGCCATCCAGGCCGCCATCGGCGCCTTCGTGCTTTACATTCCTTTCGGACAAGCCGTCCTGGCCACGATCTCGGAGGGGGTCAGCCAGGTCATCGTCTATGCCAATGACGGTATCGACTTCTTGTTTGGCGACCTAGCCGACCCGGAGAGCGTCGGGTTCGTCTTCGCCTTCAAGGTACTCCCGGTCATCATCTTCTTCTCGTCGCTGATCGCCGTGCTCTACCACCTGAAGATCATGCAGTGGATCATCCGACTGCTGGGGGGCGCGCTCCAGCGCGTGCTGGGCACCTCACGCACCGAATCGATGTCGGCCACGGCGAACATCTTCGTCGGACAGACCGAAGCGCCCCTGGTCGTACGTCCCTTCATCGCCTCCATGACACGCTCCGAGCTGTTCGCGGTCATGTGCGGTGGGCTGGCCTCGGTCGCAGGCTCGGTGCTCGCGGGATACGCGAGTCTGGGCATCCCGATGGAATACCTGATCGCGGCCTCCTTCATGGCGGCACCGGGCGGGCTGCTCTTCGCAAAGCTGTTGATGCCGGAAACCGAAACGCCCGATGACAGTATCTCGCGCGCCGAAGAGAAGATCGAAGCGGATGACAAACCCGCCAACGTGCTCGATGCCGCCGCCACCGGTGCCACCTCCGGCATGATGCTGGCAGCCAACGTCGGCGCCATGCTGCTGGCGTTCATCGGTTTGATCGCATTGCTCAACGGCATCCTCGGCGGCGTAGGCGGCTGGTTCGGCATGGAATCACTGAGCCTGGAGATGATTCTCGGCTGGCTCTTCGCACCGCTGGCCTTTTTGCTAGGTATCCCTTGGGGCGAGGCGACGCTGGCCGGCTCATTTATCGGCCAAAAGATCGTCGTCAACGAATTCGTCGCCTTCATCAATCTGGCGCCGTACATCTCCGGCGACACCGTCGTGGCCGCCACCGGCGAGGCCATGTCCAAGCACACTGCCGCCGTGCTGTCCTTCGCGCTTTGCGGCTTCGCCAACTTGTCCTCGATCGCCATTCTCCTCGGCGGGCTCGGCCTCATGGCGCCCAACCGCCGCCAGGAAATCGCCCGCTACGGCCTCAAGGCCGTGCTCGCCGGGACACTTTCCAATCTGATGTCGGCCACCATTGCGGGGCTTTTCATTAGCTTGGCGTAACGCTGAACGTCTCTAGACCACAACGTACAAAACGTAAAGATGGGAACAATGACCATGAACAAGATCACAATAAGCAAGTGGGTTGGTGCTTCGTGCTTTGCCACGATGGTAGGTGCTACTCCGGCCATGGCCGCGGATTACTCGGACGGCATTCATGAAGACGACAACCTCTGGTTGACCTTCAATCTGATGCACAGCGAGGACAACCGCCTGCCGTTTCGTAACGCTCAGGATACCTACGTCGAGATGGAATTCGGCGGACGCTCGGGCATCGTCGACCTCTACGGCTATGTCGACATGTTCGATGCCCTCGACGATAGCAGCGACGATCAGAATGGCGGCGACAACATGTTCATCAAGCTCGCGCCGCGCTTTTCGCTGGATGCCATGAGCGGTCGCGACCTCTCGGTGGGCCCGGTCAAGGAATGGTATATCGCCACCGTGACCAACATCGGTGACAACGGCCCCGGCGGCGGCCTTTGGGAACACTACGTCGGCCTGGGGTCGGACGTGGAGGTACCATGGTTCGGTGAGATCGGCCTCAACCTTACCGCGCGCTACGTGCGCGAGAACTACGGCGGTCCGGATGAGAGTTCGTGGGACGGTTTCATGGCCTCCACCGACTGGTTCAAGCCATTCTACACCTTTGGCAACGGCAACTTTCTCGCCTACCAGGGGTACCTCGACTACAAGTTCGGCGCGGACACCGTGGCCGACCAGGCGGGACGCAGCAGCAACAGCCTGGAGTGGTTCAACGGCCTGTACTACCACGCGGATCGCTTCGCCATCGGCTATGGCCTGAAGATCTACAACAACATGGCCTTTTACCGCGACGACACCGATGCCTCCGGGGTCCGCCAAGATACCTCAGGCCCCGGTCATTACTTCAGCATCAACTACAAGTTCTGAGCTGCTTGCGTGTCCGCCACTCCGGCGGGCACGCTCCGGCCACCGACGCCATCCGTCGAGGCACGCATGCAACGCGCAAGGCGTGGCGCAACGTCCTGATTACCAGCCGGCGGGCGCGCCGAGGTCACGGTTGTTGTCAGAAAGAATCTCCAGCCAGCTACGCTCGTCATCGGCTTGATTGGCGTCGTGGGTATCCGCATCGACGGCGCGCTGACTGTCCGCCATGGCGACACTCATGCCAGCATCGCTATAGCCTGCCGCGTCGGCGTGGCGCACGCTCGACTCAGTCGTCGTTTGAGAGGCCATTTGCAGCGGCTCGTGATTGACGGCGGCGGCTTGTTGGGAAGCCGTGCTGGCTTGGGCGGCTAGCGGCAGGGCAGCGGCCAGTAGTGCGATAGCAATGATGGAACGTGCCATGGGAATGTCTCCTTGTCGTGAGTGAACACGACACATTCTATTAGCCCGCTAAAAATTATCCTACTATAGTCTTACTATCGCACTTATAGCCTTTTTCTATCGCTTGGATAGAAAATACCATGGCTCAAGCCAATAGCTTGAGCCCTACTACACCCAGAACAATCAGTGCGGTAAAGGCGATTCGCAGGGGATGGCGTGACTCTCCCCAATATAGCATCCCCAGCAGCGTACCGCAGACGGTGCCGATGCCGGTGAACACGGCATAGGCGATGCCCAGATCGATGCCGCGCAACGCCAGGGCCAGGAACCCGAGCGCCGTACCGAATCCCAGTGTCATGAGCAAGCCGCCGGCAAGCGCCTGGCCTCGACTCACGCGTGCGAAACCGACGACCCCGAGCACCTCGAAAATGCCCGCGCCCATTAGGGCCAACCAATGCCAGGTCATGACGAAACTCCTTCCCGCGAGGCGTCGGCACGGGGTGCCGATGTCTGCGTGGCGGGCTTGCCGCTAAATTGATGCAGGCCGATGACCCCCACCAGGATCACCCCGATACAGGCAAGCGAAGGCCAGGAAAAGCGTGTTCCGAACAGCCAGGCATCGATCACCACCGTGCCCGCCGCGCCCAAGCCCACGAAGACCGTGTACACGGTACTGGCCGGCAGAAAGCGCACGGCACGTACCGCCAGCAGCAAACTCATGGCAGCCACGATCACGGTCGCCAGCCATTCAAGCGGACTACTGGCTAGTTTCAACCCCGTCGCCCAACCGACTTCGGCCACCGCCGCCAACGGTAGAATCAACCAACGCATTGTCATGCTGTCCTCCTTGCTCTACTGCGCCTCACGCTTTTAGTAGCACGTCTTACGCCAAGAGCGCCTAAACTAACTAACGGTCGTTAGTATAGAGTTGGCGACACGACTTGGCAATCATGCGCGCAAGCCGCGATCATGAGCATATCCACGCAGGCCCAGGGACGTTCAGTGCATACCCGCGAAAAACTCAAACACACCGGTCTCGCCCTTTTCGCCCAACATGGCTATGAAGGCACCAGCCTGGCGCAAATCGCCGCCGAAACGGGCATCAAGAAGCCGTCCATCTACAACCATTTTCCCAACAAGGCGGCGCTCTTCCTGGCGATCTTCGAAGAGGTCGAAAGCGGCATCGTCGCGCTCATCGACGACAGCCTGACACGTTCCCACGACTTGCCCACGCGTGAGCGCCTAGAGCGACTCATCCGCTCGTGTGCCACCTTCATCCGTCGCGAGCACCAGGGCGTTTTCTACAAGCGCTACCTGCTCTTTCCGCCCACGGATGTGGCGACACAAGTCGCCGCTATTTCGAATGACAACGAGCGGCGCATCAACGCCCATCTGCACGTACTTTTCGAAGATGGCCGCCAAGCTGGCGAACTACGCGCACTGCCCGAGGCGCAGTTCATCGCCGCCTTCTACTGCCTGATGGATGGCCTGTTCGCCGAGAACTTCTACTACGATGCCGATACGTTCGAACGACGTCTGGAAGGGGCCTGGGCCGTCTTTTGGGCAGGAGTGGAAGCCTGAAAGGTTGTATCAGGAATTCAAAGAGGAAGGCCAAGCCCGTGCCGCCATGCGCCGAATGAAAGCCGCCGTTGCCTGGGGCCTCATGATGGGCAGCATGTGCCCCGCTTCCGGCTCCACATGCACGAACATATCGGGGTACTGACGCTGCAGCGTTTCGATATGCAACGTTGGCTCGAGAATCCGGTCGTGCGCGCCGAACATGACGCCTATTGGCACTTCCAGCGCCGCATAGCGCGGTACTTGCCGTGGCAATTCGTGCTCGAGCATGGCCAGGTCGGTGGAGGCTGCATGGAAGGCTTGGGGACGCAATGCCAAGCATCCGCCGCCGCGGGTCGCGTAATCCGCAGGGACCGCCTCCGGTGCGAACACCTGCGCCAATGCTTGCCGCGAGGTCACGCGCGTCAGGGGAATGGCGAGCGTCTCGGCCATCCAGCGCCGCCGGCGTGGCGAGCGAATCGCCAACAGACGCATCGCCGGTGGTACATCCGACACCTGTGCCACCAAGGGCGCGAGCAATGCCAGCCCCGCGACCTCCTCGGGATACTCCAACGCCAGCGTCAGGGCCACCGCACCGCCCATCGAATGCCCCACCACGAGTGGCCGCTCGACACCCAGGGCCTGCCACGCCTCGTGCAACGCCTGGGCCTGACAGGCCAAATGGGCGCACCGGTCATCGGTGGGATCGGAATATCCCGACCCCGGCCGGTCAATGGCAATGACACGGAAATCATTGCCCAGTGCCTCGGCCAGGGCATAGGTGAAATGCTGCAGCTGGCCACCCAGGCCATGGATCATGACCAGCGGCGGCCCCTGGCCGACATCGATGTAATGCAAGCGCCCGCCGGAGGTGTCGATGAAGCTGCCGCACGGCGGTAACTGCGCTTCGGCCTCGCGGGCCAGACCACGCGTCATGCGCCGCAGCCCCCAGAGACACGCTGCGACAAACAGCACACCGAGTAACATGCACCAGGCCACGAATACGATCAGCATCATGGCCACCCGCCGACGCAGTTCATGACCTCGCCTCCGGCTTCTGAAAAGCCTGGTAGCAGTGCTGATTGCGCTCCAGCGCGATCAGGCTGTGCTGGTCGAGACCGGGAATCGCGCGCGGGTACACCTCATCGAGCGCCGCCACGGCATCCGGGGGCACAGCGTTGTAGGGCGGGATATCGTTCCAGCCCAGCAGGAGGTGACCACCGGGCCGCAGACAGGCCACCGCCGAGGCAAAGGCAGTCTCGATATCGTCGGGCGAATCCAACCCCCAGCCGAGCACACCGTTGCAAACCACGGCATCCAGGCTTTCGGGCGGCAGATGCGCTGCCAACGCGATCATGTCCGCGACGATATGGCGCTCAGCCCCGAAGGGCGATTTGGCCGGGTCGACGTCCAGGGTGGTCACGCGGCTTGTGGGAAAGAGGTCAGGATAATCGCGCGTGTACCAGGCGCAGCCGACGAGCAGCACATGACCGACGCCGACTTCCCTGGCCAGCGCCGGGAGGATCACCTTCTCCAACAACTGGCGATCACCATAACGGTAACCCACGCGCCATCCCAAGGAGTCGAATGTTCCCAGAACGCGTGCCATGGCGCGGTACACTTGCAATCTCGCGGGCATCCACGTCTCCAGTGTCGCGCCACGCGGGGCGCTAGCACCTTTAGCGTTGCCCACGGCCTGGGCACCTGTCAACGCGGTCGTCGTCGCCCGTTGGCAGACTCAACCAGAAGGCGTTGACGGCCGCATCGCTTTCGCACCAGGCCTCGCCCCCATGCAGCTGCGCCACTGAACGCACGATCGCCAGCCCCAGGCCACCAGTGCCCACCGACTGGGATCGCGCCGGATCGCCGCGATAGAAGCGCTCGAAGAGCCGCGCCCGCTCCGCATCAGGAATCGGTTCCCCGTGGTTGATCACACCGAGGTGCCAATCCCCGGCATCTCGCCGCGACACTAGATGGATCTCGGTGCCGCTGCGCCCATGGCGTAGCGCGTTATCGATGAGGTTGGCGAGCGCCCGGCGCAGCAGGTCGAGATTGGCCCTCACCCGCCCCTGCATGTCGCTCATCAGCTCGCGCCCGTCCTCGTCGGCCATGCCCTCGAAGTAGTCGCAGAGCTGGTCGGCGAGGCCTTGCAGGTCGACCGTTTCACGCGGCAGCGCCCGCGAGGGCTGCTCGGTGCGCGCCAGGAACAGCATGGTCTCTATCATGCGCGACAGCCGCTCGTACTCCTCGACGTGAGAGCCCAGCAGCTGGCGGTATTCCTCCCGCGTGCGTTCCCGCTGCAAGGCCTGCTGGGTCGCCCCCAGCAGGTTGCCCAAGGGCGTTCGCATCTCGTGGGCGAGGTCCTCGGAAAAGCGTGACAGCTGGGCGAACCCTTCTTCCAAGCGCGCCAGCATCTGATTGAGCGCACGGCTCAGCTCACGCAGCTCCGTCGTCTCGTCGTTCGCCTCCAGGCGCCGATGCAGATGCGCCACGTCGATCGTGCGCGCCCGCGCGGCCAGCCGTCTCACCGGCCGCAGGCCACGCCGTACGACGACCCAGCCCAGACCGCAGGCCAGCACCGCGCCCGCCCCCATGGCGAGCCATAGCCGCAACCGATAGGCGGCCAGCATCCGCTCGCGCTCGTCGAGCGTCTTGCCGGCCACCAGGGTCAGGCGGCGCCCGTCATGCTCGAGGGTGCGCCAGGCCAGACGCGTCGACTCGGCGGCAGGATGCGCCCCGAGTCGTCCCTCCGGAGCCGGCGGCAGTTCCGGCACCGGCAAACCCGGCGGATTGACCTCGATCAGCGGCACGCCGTGCGCATCGAGCATCCACAGCAGGCTCTCGCGATTGCCCAGCATGTTGGCGTAGAGCAGCGGCCGGCGGCGCAGCGCCGCAATGCTCTCGCCGTCGTCCAGAAGCGCCTCCATGCGCTCAAGACGGCCTTGCAGCATCTGGTCGTCGCGCCAGGCGATCTGTTGGCCCAGGGCATGGTAGAGATAGGCGCCAAGGCCGCCAAGCAGCACCAGGCTCACCAGGGCGAAGAGCAACGACAGGCGCATCGAGAGGGAGGCCGGCGCGCGCATCAGCCGCGGTCCTCCAGCACGTAGCCCATGCCACGCTCGGTGTGAATCAATCGACGCGTGAAAGGATCGTCCACCTTGGCTCGCAACCGCCGCACGGCCACCTCCACCACATTGGTGTCGCTATCGAAGTTCATGCCCCATACTTCGGAGGCGATCAAGGTCCGCGACAATACCTCGCCTTCGCGCTCGAGTAGCAGTTGCAGCAGCGCGAATTCCTTATTGGTCAGCGCCAGCCGCGTCTCACCCCGTGTGACCCGACGTTTCAACACGTTCATGTGCAGCTCGGCCACCTGAAAGCACTCCCGCTCCCGCAGCGGACCACGGCGCAGCAGCGTCCTCACCCGGGCCAGCAGCTCGACGAAAGAGAAAGGTTTGACCAGATAGTCATCAGCGCCCAGCTCCAAGCCCTTGACCCGGTACTCCACGGCGTCCCGGGCGGTCAGGAACAACACCGGCACTTGACCATTACGCCGGATCAGCCGCAGCAGTTCCCAACCGTCGAGCCCCGGCAGCATGACGTCGAGGATGACCAAGTCGAAGTCGGCCTCCTCGATCAGATGCCGGCCGTCCAGTCCGTCCCGGGCTACCTCGACCCGATACCCGACCTCCCCCAGCCCCCTGGCTAGGTAGTCGGCGGTCTTGCTCTCGTCTTCCACCAGCAGGATGCGCATGCAGCATGCCTCTCGATCAATGACGCCACAGGCTAGCCCGTCGCGCGCGGGCTGCCCATTACAAAGTCGTAATCCTGCCGTCAGGCAGTCGACGGCACGGCACTGCCAGGATGACACCTCAATCACGACAGGAGGTCTTACCATGCGCCTATCCCGCACGCTGATCGCCGCCCTCGGCCTATGCGCCGCCACCCCGGCCCTGGCTGCCGATAACCCGCTGAGCGTGCACGTGCTCAACATCCAGTCCGGCCAGCCGTCGCCGGGGATCGAGGTCCAGCTCGAGAAGCGCACCGAGAGCGGCTGGAAGTCGCTGGCCACCGATAGCACGGCCGAGTCCGGCCGCATCTCGGCACTCTATCCCGATGACCAAGCCTTTACCCCGGGCATCTATCGCGTGACCTTCGAAACCGGTGACTGGTTCGCCGAACACGACACCCAGACCTTCTTCCCCGAGATTCCGGTGCCCTTCGAGGTCACCGATACCTCACAGCACTATCATATTCCGCTGCTGTTGAGCCCCTACGGTTACTCCACCTACCGCGGTAGTTGAAGTCGCGTCAGCCCGACAAAAGCAAGAAGCCCCCGGCCTTGGCCGAGGGCTTCTCTGCATCATGGGTGAAGACCGCTACGGGATCAGGCGTTCGCTTCGCGAGACTTCTTGATCAGGTCGTAGGCGTTGGAGATTTCCTGGGTACGAGTCTCGGCCATTTCGCGCATGCTCTCGGGCAGGCCCTTACCGGCCAGCTTGTCCGGGTGGTTCTGACTCATCAGGCGGCGATAGGTCCGCTTGAGCTCGGCATCGCTGGCATCTGCTTCGACGCCCAGGACCCGGTAGGCGTCGGTCAGCGCCTGCTGCGTTGTCGCACCGCCGCCGGCTTGCTGTTGACCACCACGCAGCATGGCC
The DNA here is from genome assembly GCF_034479555.1 of Chromohalobacter canadensis. Taxonomy (NCBI): domain Bacteria; kingdom Pseudomonadati; phylum Pseudomonadota; class Gammaproteobacteria; order Oceanospirillales; family Halomonadaceae; genus Chromohalobacter; species Chromohalobacter canadensis. The sequence continues at coordinate 1,568,497 of NZ_CP140151.1, forward strand.
TCGATCTGTTCGATCTCGGCTTCGCTGCATCCCAGTCCACGCGCCACGCGCAGTAGCATTTCATGCTCGGCGGGATGCAATTCACCATCGGCGGCAATGGCCGAAAGCTGGACTTGCAGGAACACCTGCAACAGCGCGCGCTGCCCGCCGGTCACCCGCCGCACCGTGGCCAATTCAGCGTCGAGGTCGAAGTCATCGGCCTTGCCGCGTTCGAAGGCCGCCTTCGCGCTCTCGCGCTGCGCCTCGTTCAATCGTAAACGCTCAAAAAGCGCCTCGACGACACGCAGCTCGTCGCCGCTGACATGGCCGTCCGCCTTGCAGATGCACCCCATGACGGCAAACGTCGAGTCGAGAAACTGACCCTGCATTTGCGATAGCTTGGAGACGACCACGCGGCGTACCAGACGCCGCGCGACCCAATACCCCAACATGGCACCGATAATCAGTCCCGGCAATTTACCGAACATGAAGCCGAGCCCGGCCCCAATCAAAATGGCGATCAGCATGAAATTTCCGTCTTGTCGCTAAATGTTAGTCATTGTGGTGTGGCGCACCCCAGCGCTGGCGCACCGCGGCCTCGATGCCCTCGGCGTCGAGACCGCACGCCGTCAGCAATTCGGCGGGCTTGCCATGCTCGACGAAGGCATCCGGCAGGCCAAGATTCAGTACCTCGACCTGGACACCCTCGGCAGCCAAGAGTTCATTGACGCCGCTCCCCGCTCCTCCGGCGACGACATTCTCCTCGAGCGTTACCAGCAGCCGATGTCGGCGCGCTGCCGCCAGTATCGCGTCACGATCCAGCGGTTTCACGCTGCGCATATTGAGGTGCGTGGCATCTAGGCGTTCGGCAACCTCGGCGGCGGGACCGTTCATGCTGCCGAACGCCAGCAGCGCCACACCGTCCTGCGCGCCGGTACGCCGCGTCTCGGCCTCGCCGATGGGCAGTGCCTCGAGACCGGGCGCAAGCGTCGCACCCGGCCCGGTACCGCGCGGATAGCGCACCGCCGCCGGTCCTTCGTGATGATAGGCGGCACTCAGCATGGCCCGGCACTCGGCTTCATCGGCAGGCGCCAGCACCACCATGCCCGGGATGCAGCGCAGATAAGCGAGATCCAGCGCCCCATGGTGCGTGGGGCCGTCTTCGCCGACCACGCCTGCGCGGTCGATAGCGAAGGTGACGTCGAGCGCCTGCACCGCCACGTCATGGATCAACTGATCATAGCCGCGCTGCAGGAAGGTCGAATAGATCGCCACCACGGGTTTCATGCCTTCGCACGCCATGCCCGCCGCCAGTGTCACCGCGTGCTGCTCGGCGATCGCCACGTCGTAGTAACGCTCGGGATACTCGCGCGAGAAGCGAATCAGGTCGGAACCTTCGCGCATGGCTGGCGTGATGCCGATCAAGCGCGTATCCGCGGCCGCCATGTCGCAGAGCCACTCGCCGAAGACATTGCAATATTTGCGCGGGGTCGGGCGCATGACATCTTCGCTGCGTGGCTTGGCCTTGGGCTTGGACTGGGGCTTGGCTTCAGGCTCAGCCATGGCCGCGTTGGGCGAGCGTGGCTCTTTCTTGGGCGGCGGCTCGCTGGCGGTTTTCTCGAGCTTGGTAATGGCATGGTAGCCAATGGGGTCAGCCTCGGCAGGGCGAAAACCACGCCCCTTGCAGGTCTTGATATGCAGGAACTGCGGCCCTTCGAGGTTCGTCATGCTGCCGAGCGCCTGCACCAGGGTCGGCAAGTCGTGGCCGTCGATGGGACCGATGTAATTGAAGCCCATCTCCTCGAACAAGGTCGCCGGGCTGACCATGCCCTTGACGTGCTCTTCGGTGCGGCGCGCCAATTCCAGCGCGCCCGGTAGATGCGAAAGCACGCGCTTGCTGTTCTCGCGCATCACCGTATACGGCTTGCTGACCAGGATGCGTGCCAGATAACTGGCCATACCGCCGACGTTCTCGGAAATCGACATCTCATTGTCGTTGAGAATCACCAACATATTGGCATCGACATGCCCGGCATGCGCCAGCGCTTCGAACGACATGCCGGCGCTCAAGGCGCCGTCGCCGATCACCGCGCAGACGCGGCGCTTCTCGCCCTTGGTTCGCGCCGCCAGCGCCATGCCCAGCGCCGCCGAGATCGAGGTGCTCGAATGGCCGACACCAAAGGTGTCGTAGGGCGACTCATCCCGCTTGGGAAACGCCGCCAGTCCGCCGAACTGGCGGATAGTCGACATCTGCTCACGACGCCCGGTGAGGATCTTGTGCGGGTAGGCTTGATGGCCGACATCCCAGACAAGGCGGTCATACGGTGTGTCGAGAATATGGTGCAAGGCGACGGTCAACTCAACCACACCCAGCCCCGCGCCGAAGTGGCCGCCAGTACAGCCGACACTATAGAGCAGGTAAGCACGCAGCTCGTCGGCCAGTTCTCGCAGCTGCGCCGCATTGAAATCATGTAACGCCGCCGGGGACTCGAGCGAGTCGAGCAACGGCGTGGCCGGACGTTCGGCAGGAATCTCATCGAACAGCTTCATAAGCGTCATTTACAACCGATCAGTGATCGCGGTCGATCATATGGCGGGCCAAGTCGGCCAGAGGAAAAGCTCGCTCGCCCAGGGGAGCCAAGGCGTCCAGCGCCTCGTCGAGCAGGCCGTGCGCCTTGGCACGGGCGCCTTCCAGGCCGAGCAAAGCCGGATAAGTGGGTTTGGCACGCGCCGCGTCAGCGCCGGTGGCCTTGCCCAGGGTCGCGGCGTCGCCAGCGACATCGAGGATGTCATCCTGAATCTGGAACGCCAAGCCGATGGCGGCAGCGTAAGCATCCAGCGCCGCCACACGGGGGTCATCTTCATCGACGGCCGCCAGAGCGCCGAGCCGCACGGCAGCACGAATCAGCGCACCGGTCTTGTAACGATGCATGGTCGCCAGGGCATCGACATCCAGCTGGCCGCCCACCGCGCACAAATCCAGCGCCTGACCGGCGGCCATGCCGTCACGTCCCGAAGCGTGAGCGAGCACGCCCACCATGGCCCCCAGACGTGGCGAGCGCGCCTCGGCGAGCACCTCGAAAGCCAACGTTTGCAATGCGTCACCGGTCAGGATGGCCATCGCCTCGTTATAGACACGATGCACGGTAGGACGTCCACGACGCATGTCGTCGTCGTCCATGGCAGGCAAGTCATCGTGGATCAGCGAATAAGCGTGGATCAGCTCGATAGCGGCAGCGGGGGCATCCAGTGCGGTGTCCTCAGCGCCTAGTGCGCGGCCAGCGGCATACACCAGCACCGGGCGCAGGCGCTTGCCGCCGCCCAGTACGCCATAGCGCATGGCGGCATCGAGCTCGCCGGCGACCGGCGTCGTGCGCTCGAAGACCCGCGCCAGCACGTGCTCGGTACGCGCCCGCGCCGTAGTGATAATGTCACGCTCGGCCAGGGGTTCAACGCTCACCATCGACCTCCCCTGCATCGAAGGGCGTCTCATGGAAGCTCCCATCGGGCTGCTCCAGCAACGCCTTGACGCGCAACTCGGCGTTTTCCAGGCGTTGCTGGGCATCGCGGGTCAGGTGCACACCGCGCTCGAACGCCACTAATGACGCTTCCAGAGACAGCTCACCCGACTCCAGTTGAGCCACCAGGGATTCCAGGCGTGTCAACGTTGCCGCGAAATCCTCCGGGGTAGCGTCCTGAACATCCGCTTCGTCGGGCTGGGCGCCATCGCCAACCGATGCATCCTTTTCCACCATGGCGTTTCTCGCTCATCCGTGCGGACCGATGCCACGGCCCGGCTTGCCAAGAGTTGGCCCCACAGTATACACCCAAGCCCCGGGGACGCGTCTGCCCCGGCGTGGCCGCAAGCATTGCCGATGCAAACGCGTTCATGCGCAAGGTGCAGCGAATTCATCCTCAAACAGGGCGCCTGTGCTACGATATGGGCCCTGTCGCTGGGCGGCCTCCTCCCCCTTTTCTTGCCTCGGGGCCTCGGATCGCCCGCTTGGACAGGCCACCACCATACCGATAGATAAACGTCGCATCAGTCGACGAAAGGGTTGAACCGACAATGGCCAAGACGTCTCTGGACAAGAGCAAGATCAAGATTCTGCTGCTCGAGGGCATTCATCAGTCCGCCGTGGACAACCTCCTGAATGCCGGTTACACCAACATCGAAACGCTCTCCACTTCCTTGTCCGAGGACGAGCTGGTCGAGAAGATCCGCGACGTTCACTTCATCGGCCTGCGCTCGCGCACGCAGCTCACCGAGCGCGTGTTCGCCGCCGCCGAGCGGCTCACCGCCGTGGGTTGTTTCTGCATCGGCACCAACCAGGTCGACCTCAACGCAGCGCTCGAGCGCGGTATTCCGGTCTTCAACGCGCCGTATTCCAATACCCGCTCGGTGGCCGAGTTGGTGCTCGCCGAAGCCATCATGCTGCTGCGCGGCATCCCTGAGAAATCCACCCGCGCCCATCAGGGCGGCTGGTTGAAGTCGGCCAAGAATTCCCATGAAGCGCGCGGCAAGACACTGGGGATCATCGGTTATGGCAGCATCGGCGCCCAGCTCTCGGTGCTCGCCGAATCGCTCGGCTTCGATGTCCTCTATTACGATGTGATCACCAAACTGGCCATGGGCAATGCCCGCCAGGTGGGCTCGCTCGAGGAGCTGCTAGCGCGTGCCGACATCGTCAGCCTACACGTGCCTGACGTACCCTCCACACGCTGGATGATCGGTCGCGACCAGCTGGCGCTGATGAAGCAGAGCGCCATCTTCATCAACGCCTCGCGCGGCACCGTGGTGGATATCGAGGCGCTGGCCGACGTACTCGAGAGCGGCAAGCTGCTCGGCGCGGCTATCGACGTCTTTCCCGTCGAACCCAAGGGCAGCAACGATGAGTTCGTCTCGCCGTTGCGCGGCAAGGACAACGTTATCCTCACGCCGCATATCGGCGGCTCGACCTTGGAAGCCCAGGAAAACATCGGCATCGAGGTCTCCGAGAAGCTGATCACTTATTCCGACAACGGCACCACCATTACCTCGGTCAACTTCCCCGAAGTCGCGCTGCCCGCCCATCCGGACAAACACCGCCTGTTGCACATTCACGAGAACGTGCCGGGCGTCATGTCCGAGATCAACAAGGTACTCGGCGACGAGGGCATCAACATCTCGGCGCAATACCTGCAGACCAACAGCGGCGTCGGCTACGTGGTCATCGATGTCGACAAGGCCTACGGTCCCAAGGCGCTGGAAGCGCTCAAGCGCGTCAACCACACCTTGCGCCTGCGCGTGCTCTATTCCGAGAGCAACTTCGAAGCTTGAGGCACGCTGACCGCCCAACGCAAAACGGCCCCTCCAAGGAGGGGCTTTTGTAATTATACGCTAGCATAGGATTCAACATGCTTCCCCATGGTTTGGGTCTTGGCGCTTAATAACCAAAATGTCTTTATCCATATAACTTAAAACCCGTTATCGTATACTAAAAGGGACACTCTAACTATGGGCCGCGCACAGCCACTTTATTTAAAAATACAGCAACATTTACTAGAAAACATACAAAATGGCACTTGGAAAGCTCATCACCAGATCCCCCCTGAAGAACAGCTGGCCAAGAATTTTAACGTTAGCCGAATGACAGCAAATAAAGCGATCCGCGACCTCGTACAGCAAGGCTACCTGTCCCGGCAGCCAGGACTAGGAACTTTCGTCACCGACCTGAAATCAGAATCTTCCCTCGTCGAAGTCCACAATATCGCTGAAGAGGTTAGGGAACGCGGCCACTTGTATAGCTGCAACGTATTATCGAGCGACGTCATGGAGGCTGATGACGAGGTAGCATTGCGCTTGGGCGTACGACTCGGCACCCAAGTCTTCCACACGTTAATAGTACATCGAGAAAATGGCACTCCTATTCAGCTGGAAGATCGCTTCGTCAATCCACGCTGGGTACCAGATTATCTTAGTACTGACTTCACGCTACATACACCCAATGAAGTACTAGTGACCGCCTGCCCCATCAACGATGTCGAGCATATCGTTGAAGCCATACTGGTCGATAAGCAAACGGCTACCCATCTTGAGATCGATACTGCACGCCCCTGTTTGTGCATGACACGCCGCACATGGTCTGGAGATCACTTAATAAGTTATGCACGACTGATACATCCCGGTGAACGTTACAAGCTGCGCTCCTCAGTGCATCGAAATACTCCCTGAAAGAGCACAGCTACAGACAATATATTTTTTTGCCATCATCCAATAGCAGTCAATGTCTGCACGGCATAACCTGCCGGGACCGCCAGCAGCAAACTCAAAACCACTCTCAGAAACCAGATCACCACAATCCGTCCAATACTAATCGGGATCGTGGTGGAAAGAATGCAAGGAATCGAAGCAGAGAAGAACAACACCGACGACACCGATACCACACCCGTGGCGAAACGCGCGACGAAGGCAGCATCGCCCATCAATAAGGCCGGCAGGAACATTTCCGCAAGCCCCGTCGAAGCGGCTTGGGCTAGTGCCATCGCCTCATCGAGCCCCCATAGGGCTGTCACCGGATAGAACACCAAGCCCAACCAATCGAACAACGGCGTATACTTGGCCAGCAACAGGCCTATCAATCCTACCGACATGATCGACGGTAAGATACTGATCGCCATCAGCAACCCTTCCTTGAAGTTGAGCGCCACACTATGCGTCAGGCTCGGCGCCTTGGCGGCCACATCGAGCCCAGTATGCCAAGCGGTGGCCAAACGACGCCCGCGAGCTATCTTAGGCTCATCACCCGACTTTTCATTGTCCATGTTCGCTAACGGCGGCAAGCGCACGGTAATCGCGGTCACCACGAAGGTGATCAGCAGCGCCAGCCAAAAGTACAGATTCCACACTGTCATGAGATCCAGCGTCTTGGCTACGATGATCATGAAAGTCGCCGATACCGTTGAAAAACCGGTCGCGATAATCGCTGCCTCGCGCGACGAATACTCTCCCGACTGGTAGACACGGTTGGTGATCAACAATCCAATCGAGTAACTACCGACGAATGACGCCACGGCATCGATCGCCGACTTGCCCGGCGTACGCCAGACAGGGCGCATAACCGGCTGCAGCAGGATGCCAATCAGTTCGAGCAGACCATAGCCGATCAGTAGCGACAGGAAAATGGCGCCGATCGGCACGATCAGCCCCACCGGAATCACCAGCTTGCCGAACAGAAACGGCAGCATGTCCGGGGTATGCAGTAACGCCGGCCCCCAACCGCTGAGCGCCATAGCCGCCGCCACGACACCCAATAGCTTGAGCACGGTGAAGATCCGCTCGGTGACACTACGCCGCCAGCGCCCGGTCGCCAACGGGTATATCGCCCCGGCGACGATCAGTGCCAAGGCATACCAACCGTCCAACGGTCCCAGCAGGTATCGCGCTCCCGTTACCATATGATCGAGTGGAATGGTGGTCCGTCCCGCCAGCGTCACAGGTACGAAAAAAATCAGAATGCCTAGCAAGCTAGGAATGAACAGGTATAACGCGATCTTCAGCGAATACCTCTGCTCCTGACCCCCACTCGCATCTTGTGTCTTGTCTCGGTGTGACATGAAGTCCCCTTGTTTCTTATTGTGACTTGATATTTGTATATACAATAATAAACCTTCCGCCTGTTGTCTTGCGCCGCATCTCGCATCTCGACTAATGTCTAACCCCGACGCAACCCCCATATATAGCCGCTTCAATACGATTGAACCGGCATCGATCCAGGTTCGACTTGACGGCGACGATATGCCTCGTTATTTGTATATACAATTCAAGACGGAATTCTTTATGGAGCCCTACATGGCGGAGACACCACGGCAGCTATGGCGAGACATGACGGTATTCGATGGGATGCAGGAATTGCCCGAGCCCATGGCGGTGATCACCCGTGGTGATCGCATCGAGACGCTGTGCCCAATGCACGAATTCGATGCGTCCCTTTTCCAGGATGCCCATGACGCTGGTCAGGGCGGAGTGATGACACCCGGGCTCGTGGATTGTCATACCCACCTGGTGTTCGGCGGCAACCGCGCCGACGAATTCGAGCGGCGTTTGGAAGGCGCCAGCTACGCGGAGATCGCCAAGGCCGGCGGCGGCATCCTCAGCACCGTGCGTGCCACCCGCGAAGCCGGTGAGAGTGAACTTCTCGAGCTTGCCCTGCCCCGACTTCAGGCTCTGATCGACGACGGCGCAACCACTGTCGAGATCAAGTCCGGCTATGGTCTGAACGTCGCCGACGAACTTAAGATGCTGCGCGTCGCCCGGCGCCTCGGTGAGCGGCTTCCGGTGCGGGTGGTGACCACCCTGCTCGGCGCCCACGCCCTGCCACCGGAATATCAGGACACCAGCGATGCTTACATCGATCTGGTTTGTGACGAGATGATCCCCGCCGCAGTGGCCGAGGGGCTCGCCGACGCCGTCGACGTATTCTGCGAAAAAATCGCTTTTTCCGTCACGCAATGCGAGCGCGTCTTCCAGACTGCCGAGGCACATGGCCTGCCGATCAAGGCGCACGCCGAGCAACTTTCCAATCTGGGCGGCACGGCGATGGCTGCGCGACATGGTGCGCTATCGGCGGATCATATCGAGTATCTTGACGAGGCCGGTATCACGGCCATGGCCGATGCCGATAGCGTGGCGGTGATCCTGCCTGGGGCGTTTCACACGCTGCGCGAGACGCAAAAGCCGCCCATCGAGGCGCTACGCGAAGCCGGGATACCAATGGCCGTCGCCACCGACGCCAATCCGGGCAGCTCGCCGCTGTTCCAGCCAACTCTGATGCTCAATCTGGCCTGCACGCTGTTCCGCCTGACGCCGCGTGAAGCGCTGGCGGGCATGACCGCGCACGGCGCCCAGGCACTCGGATCCAAACAGTTCGGGCGGCTCGAGGTAGGCGCTCTCGCCGACCTCTGCGTTTGGGATATTCAGCGTCCAGCGGAGCTCGCCTATGCCGTGCAGCCCGGCCGGCTGCGTCAACGGGTCTTCCAGGGAGTGATCACTCATGAGCACTGATCGCGAAACTCACGATACGGGCGATATCGACATGTCGATTTGGCAGGGTCGTGTCGATCCCGAGCCGGACAGCCTACGCTGGCACCAATGCGTGCGACCCTGGCAAACAGACGCGACGCACGGCGCCGCCCTGCTGGGCTTTGCCTCGGATGCCGGTGTCAAGCGCAACCACGGCCGCTCGGGCGCCTCCGGCGGGCCTTGGGCGATCCGCCGGGCACTGGCCAATCTCGCCTGGCACCGCAAGAGGCCGGTTTATGATGCTGGCACCGTCACTTGCGAAGGCGATGCACTGGAACAGGCTCAGCAGTGCCTCGCGGAAGGTGTCGCCAGCCTCCTCGATGCCGGGCAGTTGCCTGTCGTGTTGGGTGGTGGTCATGAAGTGGCCTATGGCAGTTGGCAGGGCCTCGCCAAACACTTGGAAGCGCAATGCAGACAGGCACCCAAGATCGGCATCATCAATCTCGACGCACATTTCGACCTGCGCGATCCCGCTCACGTACGCTCGTCCGGCACGCCCTTCGCCCAGATTTTTGATCAGTGCGAGGCACGTGGCTGGTCGTTCCGCTATGCCTGCCTTGGCGTCAGCCGCGCAAGCAACACTCGCGCACTGTTCCAGCGTGCCAAGACGCTCGGCGTGCTGGTGCGTGAGGACCGCGAAGTCACCACAGCACGGCTAGACGCTATCGTGCGTGACATCAAGCGCTTCATTGCTCGCTGCGAGCACCTCTATTTGACCATCGACCTCGATGCGCTGCCCGCTGCCGAGGCGCCAGGAGTCAGCGCGCCGGCCGCGCGAGGCGTGTCACTGGCGCTGCTGGAGCCGCTGATCGAGATTATTCGCGATAGCGGCAAGCTACGGCTCGCCGATATCGCCGAGCTCAATCCCGATTACGACATCGACGATCGCACCGCCAAGATCGCGGCGCGTCTCGTCCATCAATTGACTCTGACCGGCTGATCGAATCATGGCCTCCCAGCCGCCGATTTGTCTCAACCAGCCCTAATGTTTGCTAAAAAACCCCAAGAGACCACAAGCATGTCCAACACCGACAAGCGTCACGACCCCAGCCGCCAGATCGCCGCCCCCAATGGCACCGAGCTCTCGTGCAAGAGCTGGCTGACCGAAGCGCCAATGCGCATGTTGATGAACAACCTTCACCCGGATGTCGCCGAATGCCCCGAGGATCTGGTCGTCTACGGCGGCATCGGCCGCGCCGCCCGCGACTGGGCGTGCTACGACAAGATCGTCGAGACACTCCAGCGCCTGGAAGATCATCAAACGTTGCTGATCCAGTCCGGTAAACCAGTAGGCGTGTTCGAGACCCACAAGGATGCCCCGCGGGTACTGATCGCCAACTCCAATCTGGTGCCGGCCTGGGCCAACTGGGAGCACTTCAACGAGCTGGATAGGAAAGGACTGATGATGTACGGCCAGATGACCGCTGGCTCGTGGATCTACATTGCCTCACAGGGCATCGTCCAGGGCACCTATGAGACCTTCGTCGAGGCCGGTCGACAGCACTATGACGGTGATCTCAAGGGACGTTGGATCCTCACCGCTGGCCTTGGTGGCATGGGTGGCGCGCAGCCGCTGGCCGCAAGTATGGCCGGCGCCTGCTCGCTGAACATCGAGTGCCAACAATCACGCATCGATTTTCGCTTGCGTACGCGCTATCTCGATGAACAAGCCGAGGATCTCGACGACGCCCTGGCGCGACTCGAAAAGTACACCCAGGCAGGTCAGGCGGTCTCTATCGGCCTGTGCGCCAACGCCGCCGAGGTGCTCCCGGAACTGGTTAAGCGTGGCGTGCGTCCGGACATGGTCACCGACCAGACCAGTGCTCACGACCCACTGCATGGCTACCTACCCGCCGGCTGGACCTGGGACGACTATGCGGCTCGCGGCAAGAGCGAATCCGAGGCAGTGGTCAAGGCTGCCAAGCAGTCCATGGCGTTGCATGTCCAGGCCATGCTCGACTTCCAGGCAATGGGCGTTCCGACCTTCGACTACGGCAATAACATTCGCCAGATGGCCCAAGATGAAGGCGTGACGAGAGCCTTCGATTTCCCCGGCTTCGTGCCGGCCTATATTCGCCCGCTGTTCTGTCAGGGCATCGGGCCGTTTCGCTGGGCGGCGTTGTCCGGCGATCCGGAAGATATCTACAAGACCGACGCCAAGGTCAAGGAGCTGATCCCCGACGATCCACACTTGCATAACTGGCTCGACATGGCTCGCGAACGCATCAGCTTCCAAGGCCTGCCGGCACGGATCTGCTGGATTGGCCTCAAGGATCGCGCCCGCCTCGGTCAGGCATTCAACGAGATGGTCAAGAATGGCGAGCTCAAGGCACCGGTTGTCATCGGCCGCGATCACCTGGATTCCGGCTCGGTCGCCAGCCCCAACCGCGAGACCGAATCCATGCTGGACGGCTCGGACGCGGTCTCAGATTGGCCGCTGCTCAACGCCCTGCTGAATACCGCCGGCGGAGCCACCTGGGTCTCACTGCATCACGGTGGTGGCGTAGGTATGGGTTACTCCCAGCACGCCGGAGTCGTGATCGTCGCCGATGGCACGGATGACGCGCACGCGCGTCTGGGCCGGGTGCTGCGCAACGACCCCGGCACCGGGGTGATGCGCCATGCCGATGCCGGTTACGAGATCGCTAAAGAAAGCGCTCGCGAAAACAGCCTTGATCTGCCGATGATCGACGCACAGGAGAGCAAGTGATGAGCCATCTCGAGATTTCCCCAGGAAAGATGACCTTGGCACAAATGCGCCGGGTGTTTGAAGCCCCGATCCAGGTCAGCCTGCCGGATAGCGCCAACGCAGCCATCCAGCACGGCGTGGATTGCGTCAACCAGGTGCTGGCGGAAGATCGTACCGTCTATGGCATCAATACCGGTTTTGGCCTGCTGGCCCAGACCCGCATCGAAAAGGACCATCTCGAAGACTTACAGCGCTCACTGGTGCTATCGCATGCTACCGGCGTCGGCGAACCTATGGACGACTCTTTGGTGCGGCTAGTCATGGTGCTCAAGGTCAATGCTCTGGCACGAGGCTTCTCAGGTATTCGTCGCCAGGTGCTGGATGCCCTGACCACATTGATTAATGCGGAAATCTACCCACGTATCCCGCTCAAAGGCTCGGTGGGGGCCTCCGGCGATTTGGCCCCGTTGGCTCACATGAGTGCCCTGCTGCTGGGTGAGGGTCAGGCCCGCTATCGGGGTGAGTGGTTGCCTGCACACCAGGCGCTAGCCATCGCCGGTCTAGAGCCATTGGCACTAGCGCCCAAAGAAGGGCTCGCACTGCTCAACGGCACTCAGGTCTCCACCGCCTATACTCTGCGTGGATTGTTCGAGGCCGAGGACCTGTATGCAGCCGCAACTGTCTGTGGTGCCCTCACCGTCGAAGCGACGCTCAGTTCACGCGCGCCCTTCGATGCTCGCATTCACGACGTTCGTGGCCAGCAGGGTCAAATCGATGCCGCTAGTGCCTATCGCCACCTGCTGGGTGAGCGTAGCGGGGTCAGTGACTCCCATGTTGATTGCGGCAAGGTACAAGATCCCTACTCGTTACGCTGCCAACCGCAGGTGATGGGTGCCTGCCTGCGCCAGATGCGCCAAGTCGCCGAAATCTTGGAAGTCGAAGCCAATGCCGTCTCCGATAACCCCCTAGTATTCGCTGCGGAAGGCGACATCATCTCCGGCGGCAACTTCCATGCTGAACCGGTGGCCATGGCCGCCGACAACTTGGCGCTGGCCATCGCCGAGATCGGCTCGCTCACCGAGCGGCGCATCTCGCTGATGATGGACAAGAACATGTCTCAACTGCCCCCCTTCCTGGTAGAGAAAGGCGGCGTCAACTCTGGCTTCATGATCGCCCAAGTCACTGCCGCAGCGCTGGCCAGCGAAAACAAGGCCCTGGCCCATCCGCACAGCGTCGACAGTCTGCCGACATCCGCCAACCAGGAAGACCATGTATCTATGGCGCCTGCCGCCGGTAAACGCCTTTGGGAGATGGCCGCCAATGTGCGTGGCACCGTGGCCATCGAGTGGCTGGCCGCTTGTCAGGGACTCGACTTCCGCGACGATCTCACCACCACCATCCCTCTGGAGAAAGCCCGCAGCGCATTGCGTGAGCGTGTGGATTACTACGACAAGGACCGTTTCTTCGCCCCGGACATCGAGGCAACTACCGAGCTACTGCTCACGCGTACACTCAGCAAGCTAGTGCCAGACAATCTGCTGCCCAGCTACTGACAGATCACCCGCGATACTCACGTATCGCGGGTCTGAGTTATCTAAAACCATCCTTACAATGAAGGAACATCATGTCCAAACAATCACAAGACATTCCTTTTTTTGCCGCCATGCTGCCTTTCATCGTGATGATCGTCACGATGATGACGACCATTATGATTTTCGAGGGCAGTCCACACATTCCTCTCTTGATCGGCGCCGTGACGGCGGGCATCGTCGCCTGGTTCAATGGGTATTCATGGGAGGCACTTGAAAGCTATATCTACGATGGCATTAAGAAAGTGCTACCCGCCGTCGTTATCCTGATACTGGTGGGGCTGTTGATCAGTTCCTGGGTCGCTGGCGGCGTTGTCGGCGCGATGACCTATTACGGTCTGGAGTTCTTGTCACCCGACTATTTCCTACCCGCCCTGCTGCTGATCTGCGCATTCAGTACGCTGATGATGGGTAGCTCCTGGTCAACCATCGGCACCCTGGGCGTGGCGGGTATGGCAGCCGGTACCAGCATGGGACTGCCACCGGCGGCCATTGCCGGGGCGGTCGTTTCCGGCGCATTTTTCGGCGACAAGATGTCACCGCTGTCCGACACAACAATTCTTGCCTCAGGCATCGCGGGCGCGAATATCTTCGCGCACATCCGCCACATGCTTTATACCACCATCCCCGGGCTTGTCATCGCCTTGATCGTGTTCATGTTCATGGCCCATTCCACTGACGCTAATGAACTATCCCAATCGATCGGCACTGTCGTGAATAGTCTCCAGGCGAATTACATCATCTCTCCTTGGCTGTTCATCATTCCTTTGTTGATTCCGGTATTGGCAACCAGCAAGGTGCCAGCCATTCCGACTCTACTTATCGGTATCGTGCTGGGCAGCCTTTCCTATCTTTGGGTTCAAGGCGGCGACATGAAAACGCTATTTTCCGTTCTGCAGGGCGGCTATGTATCGGATACAGGTAACGAAACTGTCGACAGCCTACTGAGTCAAGGTGGCCTGGAATCCATGATGTATACCGTGTCACTAGCGATGATCGCGATGATATTTGGCGGCATCATGGAAAGTACCGGAATGCTAAGCGCGCTGGTAGGCAAAGTCGTGAGACTGGCAAGAAGCGGCAGGTCGTTGTGTGCCATTACCGTCGGCTCATCTTTTTTGACCAACGTGGTCACCGCCGAACAGTACATTTCCATCATTATTCCAGGAAGAATGTACGCTCAGTCCTTCCGCGACAAAAAGCTGCATCCCAAGAATCTTTCCCGCGCCTTGGAAGACGGCGGCACGATCACCTCACCCTTGGTGCCATGGAGCACCGATGCCATCTTCGTTTATAGCGCACTGGGTATAAGCGCCTGGTCATACGCTCCTTACGCCGTGCTGAACTACAGCGTGCCGATCATCTCCATCGCCATGGCGTTGGCTGGCTTCAAGATTGTCTACCAAAAGGTATCTGAAACGGATAACTCAGCCTACACACAAGAAACTAACGATCCCTCTTTAAGCTATAAACGCTAGTGAAAAAGAGCACCGGCCGTGCAAATATCCCTGCACCTGCCAGACGGCACGGCGCACGCCCTGCCCCAACGCAACACGGCCCCTCATTTGAGGGGCCGTGTTGCGTTTGTGGCCTGCTAGTTTCAGCGACTTCCCTATCGCGGCCTTACGGCGTCTCGTTGGAACGCGACGCATCCGCCGGATTGCTGGTCGGCCCGCTCTGAGGCACTCCCTTCTTGACCTCACGATGGCCATCGTCATAGGTATTGACCGTGCAGCCGGCGAGTCCCGCCAGCAGCAGCGCGGTTCCCACCACCGCAAATAGATAACGCATACGCTCCCTCTTTTATCGCTGATCGATCCCGAGCCCACTAGCCGAGGCTACGCACCAGTGAGCGAATGACGCGACGCGTTTAGAACGCGACTTCCATACCAGCGTAGACGGTCCGCCCCGAGGCCGACTCGAAATAGCGGTCGTTGTTGGCATTGATTCGCACATTGGCGAAATGCTCGCGGTCGAAGAGATTGCGCATGCCAACGTAGCCCTTGAGCAAGGTATCGCCGCCCAGGTGCCAGCCATCACCGACGCGTAGATTGACCAACCAGTAATCATCGACCTCCACGTCGTTGGCGTCATCCGCCACCATGTCGCCGATATACTGCGTCTCGAGCGTCGCGAAGCGCTCGTCGAGACCCTGCCAGGAGAGTTGGTTCATCCAAGTCTGTTCCGGCAAGCCGGGGATGCGATTACCGCCGTAGTTGCCATCCTGGGTGTCGTACTCGTCGAACTCGTACTTGGCCAGCGTCAAGGCACTATCGAGACGCCAGCTCGGCGTCATCTGCCAGCCCAGCGCCAGCTCGACGCCATCACGCGAGGAGTCACCGGCGTTGCGGTAAAAGTCTCGCCCATTCTCGTTGTAAGGCACCAGTTCGTCACGCACCCGCACCGAGAAAAGCGCCAGATCGTAATCTACGCCATTGTTGAAATTGCCCCGCAGCCCGATTTCACGATTCCAAGCTTGCTGTGGCTCGATGGCCGGGTTGAAACCACCCACGCCGCTAGGGTTGGCGAATTCAGAAAACGTGGGTGTTTCAAAAGACGTACCGGTATTGGCATAAATCTGATGTGTCGGCAGGTAACGGTAGCTCAAGCCGGCCGAGCCGCTCCACTCACGGAAGGTACGATCGCCGCTCTGGTCGCCATCGCTGTCGAAGTCATCGTCAATGTCGAAATCGACGCGGTCGTAACGAGTCCCCAGCGATAGCGTCAACTTGTCGGTGAGATCCAGATCGCCCTGGGCGAAAATCCCTACAGAGGTCGCCTCCTGAGTCTCGTCGGCGGCTTCACCGCTGACTGTACCGTCGAACTCGACGTCACGCCGCCAGCGATCGTCTTCTTGATGCGCCACATCGACACCGACCACATAGCGCAGCGGCAGCTCGCCGAGGGTCAGATCCTGGTGATACTCGGCGCTCCCACCGTAGTAATCGCGCTTGTAGCCAAGAAGACTGTCGCCGGGATAGGGCAGTTGTTGCTCGAAGTCGCGCTGCAGATAGAAGCCCTTGACGTACAACTCGCCCGGCCCCGCAGAAAGATCCTCGTACTGCAGCCCCAGTACCTGCTGGTCGACGTTCTGGCCAGTATCGTATTCCTCAGTGAAGTCACCAGCCTGGTCGCGATCTTCGTTGACCTGCTCGCGTGTCAGCCCGCCCGGGTCCTCTGAGCGCGGATTGTCCAGCAAGTTGACGATGGCCGTCAGTGCCCGGTCGTTGCCCAGCTCGCGACGTATCTTGGCGTTGAGGTGGTACTTCTCGACCTGACTCTGATCGCGATAACCGTCGAAATTCAGCGCCGACACACTCACATGATGCGACCAGGGCCCATTCACGCCGCCATCACTGAAGCGATATTTCTGGTAGCCGTCGCTGCCGATCTCGGCGCCCAGGCGCGTCTTCTGATCATCGCGGCCATCGGCCGTAGTCACACTGAGAACGCCCCCGGCCGCGTTGCCGTAAAGCACCGACGACGGACCGCGAATAACCTCAATGCGCTCGGCGCTGTCGAGATCGATGGCATCGAGCTGTGCCTGACCATCGGGCAATGTATAGGGAATGCCATCGGTCATCACCGTGATCCCGCGCACTCCGAAAGGCGCCCGTGCGCCGAAGCCGCGAATCGCCAGGCGCTCGCCCTGGGCGAAGTTGTCACGATTTTGCAGAAATACGCCCGGCACGCGCACCAACGACTCATCGAGACGCACGCGCTGTTGCCCTGCGGCGATGTCATCATGTTCGATCACGGACACCGCAGCGGGGGTGGTGTACAGCTCGCGATCGAGGCGTGGTGCCGTGACTTCCATTACCTCCGGCGAGGAGGATTGGGCGAAGGCAACACCGGAAACGCCCAGGGCGCCCAGCAACAAGGAGGTATTGAGGTAACGATGCGTCATGGAAATATCGACAGGTCGGGTCTGCCGGATGACGAGGCGTCGCCGGCGGACGGATTCATTAAGCGGTAGAGCATATTATCACACCCAGAACAAGCTAGCCTTATGTCTAACGCGCCATACCGCCAGGTCATGGAGTCATGGAGTCATGGAGAGGAGACGCCCCGTCGGGGCGGCATCCTGCCGCAGATGCATCCCCATCCTGGAATGCGTAAAATGCGCGCCTCGGCCTATTGCCGAGCCTTACCCGGTCCGTCCTTTACGGGGACGATTACCAGGAGACAGACATGACCGATCCGCACGACACGCCGGCCATCGTGGTGGCGGCGCTTTATCAGTTCGTCACCCTCGACGATTACGAGGCTTTGCGCGAGCCGTTGCTCGAGACGATGCGTGCCCACGACGTGAAAGGCACCTTGCTGCTCGCCTTTGAGGGCATCAACGGCACCGTCTCAGGCACGCGCGAAAGCATCGACGCGCTGCTCGCCTGGCTGCGCGCCGACCCGCGCCTGGCCGCGGTCGACCACAAGGAATCCTACTGCGACGCGCATCCGTTCTATCGCACCAAGGTCAAGCTCAAGCGTGAGATCGTCACCCTCGGCATCGACGGGGTGGACCCCAACCAGGCAGTCGGCACCTATGTCGAGCCCGAGGATTGGAACGATGTCATCGCCGACCCGGAAGTGCTGGTCATCGACACGCGCAACGAGTACGAAGTGGAAATCGGCTCCTTCGAGGGCGCCATCGACCCGCAAACCAAGACGTTCCGCGAGTTTCCCGACTACGTAAAGGCGCACTACGACCCCGCCCAGCACAAGAAGGTGGCGATGTTCTGCACCGGCGGGATCCGCTGCGAGAAGGCTTCGAGCTTCATGCTCAATGAAGGCTTCGAAGAGGTGTATCACCTCAAGGGCGGCATTCTGAGCTACCTGGAGAAGGTGCCCGAGGAACAGTCACGCTGGCAGGGCGAGTGCTTCGTTTTCGATAATCGCGTGACCGTGCGCCACGACCTCGCCGAGGGCGAGTTCGAACAGTGCCACGCCTGCCGTCGCCCGATCTCCGAAGCCGACATGGCCTCCGCGAAATACGAGCCCGGCGTAAGCTGCCCGCATTGCTGGGACAGTCTACCGGAGAAGACGCGCGCCAGTGCCCGCGAACGCCAGCGTCAGATCGAGCTTGCCAAGCAACGCGGCGAGCCGCATCCGCTGGGGCGCGACCCGCGCCGTCAGCCGGCCGGCAGCTAGAGCTGCCGAGCAGGATTGAGCCAGCACGACAAGGCCCCTTATCTGCGGGGCCTTGTCGTTAATGGCAGGCCATGTGATCTTGTCGATGCACACTGAACCGTCGAAAACGCGCTCGCGCGACTTGCATAAAGAGACCACCTCGTGATGTCCGCCGCCGAACTGCTCGAACAGCTGCGTTTACTAGATGAATCCGAGCGTATCGAGGCCAAGCGCGGCAGAGCCATGGGCAAGTCGATGCTGGAGACCACTTGCGCCTTCGCCAACGAGCCAGGGCTGGATGGGGGTTACCTGCTGCTGGGCGTGGCCGGTGACGACCAAGGCCATTATCAGGTCGAGGGCATCGATGATCCCGATCGTCTATTGAATGACTTGCACTCGGCCTGCGCCAGCAAGTTCAACGTGCCTATTCGTGTACAGGCCAACACCGAACTGGTCGAAGGCAAGCGCGTGATTGCCGTTTATGTGGCAGAAGCGCGTCCCGGCGACAAACCGATCTATTTCCAGGCGTCGGCGCTACCCAGAGCCGCCTGGCGGCGAGGACCAAACGGCGATTACCGCTGCAACAGCGATGATCTGGAGATTCTTTATCAGCAGCGTGCCCAGCTCGAATTCGATCGCTCGATACTGGAAGCCGCCACGCTCGAGGATATCGACCCTGACGCCGTCGAGGACTACCGTCGTGACCGGCGTGCCGCCAACGAGTTGGCCGAAGAGCTCAACTACACCGACGAGGAACTGCTGGAAGCGCTGGGCGCTGTCACGCGCCAGCGTGGCGAACTGAAACCGACCCTGGCCGGCACCTTGCTGTTCGGCCGACGGATTGCACTCAGACGCCTATTGCCCGCCCAGCGAGTGGACTATATCCGGGTGCCCGGCAAGGAGTGGATCGACGACCCCGACCAACGTTTCACCACCCTGGATATGCGCGATACCTTGCCGCGCCTGATCAATCGCGCTGCGGCAACGGTCATGGATGACTTGCCCACCGCCTTTCATCTGCCCCAAGGCAGCCAACAGCGCAGCGATACGCCGCTAATTCCCGCCAAAGTAATTCGCGAGGCCATTGTCAATGCGCTGATGCACCGCAACTACCGGCGCCACGAGCCAGTGCAGATTATCCGCTTCAGCAATCGTATCGAGATTCATAACCCAGGCTATTCACTCAAGCCCGAGGAATAACTAGGCCAGCCAAGTAGTGCTTGGCGCAACCCGACACTAGCCGCCGTACTGCACGAGACACGCTATGCAGAAACCAAAGGCAGCGGCATTCGTGTCATGCGTCGCCATATGGAACAAGCCGGGCTGACGCCGCCGGTCTTCGAGTCTCAGCGTCATGAAGACCGCTTCATGGCCACCCTGCTGTTTGTACACTTCCTGGACGAAGAAGCTGTCGAGTGGTTAAAACACTTCCGCCATTTACAGCTTATGGAAGAAGAGTGCCGCGCCCTGCTGCTGGTTCGCGAAACCGGCCGTATCACCAACGCAGACTACCGCGCCCAGAGCCGCGTCGATACGCTGACAGCCAGCCAGCACTTGGTGCGATTGCGTGACCTAGGGCTGCTGACCCAGATTCCTAAAGGCTCGGCAACCTATTACGTTCCAGGTGAGCGCTTTCCAAATGAAATGGAACTTACCGACGACCTTTTCGGCTTACCTCCGGAGTCTGACCGCTTATCTCCGGAGTCTGACCGCTTATCTCCGGAGTCTGACCACTTATCTCCGGAGTCCAACGGCTTATCTCTGGAGTCCAACGGCTTATCTCTGGAGTCCAACGGCTTATCTCCGGAGTCCAACGGCTTATCTACCGCACCGCGGACAGAGCTTCTGGCAGAGCTGCCAGAGCCTCTGGCCCAGCAGTTGAGCGAGTTGGGACAAAGAACCCGCGATACATCACGCATAAGGAACGTGATCGTCTCACTTTGTGCTCTTCGACCATACCGGGTCAGCGAGCTTGCCCTCTTGTTGCAACGCAACCCAGAATATCTTCAAAAACAGTACCTTAACTCGCTTCGCCGAGAAAGCTTACTGTCTTACCTCTACCTGAACGACCCTAACCGCCCCGATCAGGCCTATATCTCGACGCATGATCACGGAAAGCAGGATGAATAAACAAGACCTAACCAATGAGGTCTAGGGCTTCTGCCAGACACTACACACTCACTACAGCGTAATGACGAGCCCCCCGAGCGCCAGAATTGCCACTACCGCCCAGGCTGGCAATTTCCAGACACTCAAGAGCAGGAAACCAACCAGGGCCAACGCAAACTCGTAAGGCCCGACCACCACACTGGTCCAGACCGGCTGGTAAAGGGCGGCACCCAAAATGCCCACCACTGCAGCATTCGCGCCTCGCATCAATGACTGCACGCGTTCCAGACGCCTGAAGACGTTCCAGTAGGGCAGCACGGCCACCAGCAATGACAGCCCCGGCAAGAAGATCATGATGAGCGCCAATGCCGCGCCAAGCAGCGGCACGGACAACGCCCCCATCTCAGCACCCAGGTACGCCGCGAAGGTGAACAGCGGCCCCGGCACCGCCTGGGCGGCGCCATACCCGGCGAGAAAACTATCGGGCGTTACCCAGCCCGACTGGACGACTTCGCTTTCCAGCAGCGGGAGCACCACATGCCCGCCCCCGAAGACCAACGCACCGGCACGGTAGAAGGCGTCAGCCATCGACAGCATAGGGGACGACGACACCCAGGCCAGCCAAGGCAGCCCGATCAGCAACGTGACGAAACACACGGCTGCTATCTGGGCAGCGCGTCGAGACACCGGGAAGTGCAAGTCTCGCGACACGGGATCGCCGTGGTCACGGCACAGCAGCATACCGCCCACCGCACCGGTTAAGATGGCCGCTATCATCCCCGCCGGACCACCGATCAGCACGACGATCAGCACTGCCGCCAGCGCAATGCCGGCACGCCGCTGGTCCGGGCAAAGCTTGTGCGCCATGCCCCAGACGGCGTGGGCGACGATCGCCACGGCCGCCACCTTGAGACCATGCAGGACACCCTCGCTGATCGGCCCATCCAAGGCGGCGGCTCCTGAAGCGAACAGCACCAGCACCAGGGCCGAGGGCAAGGTAAAGGCCGTCCAAGCGGCGGCGGCTCCCCAGCCCCCGCCCCGTAACAGTCCCAGGGCGAAGCCGACCTGACTGCTGGCCGGTCCCGGAAGAAACTGACACAACGCCACCAGATCCGCGTAGTCCTCCTCCGACAACCAGCGGCGCCGCGTGACGAACTCGGCACGAAAATACCCCAGGTGGGCAATGGGGCCGCCAAAGGAGGTCAGGCCCAGCATCAGAAAGGTAAAGAAGACTTCCTTGATACGTTCAACGGAGTGGCGAGCATCTCGCATGGAACCGGCCCCCGAGCAAGCGGATGAGGAGAAACCTGCGCTCACCGTGCCCGCCCTTACCGTTGAACGCCACCATGGCGGTGTTTCGTGTTCTCCGGGACGTCTTCGCTTTACCACATGGCCTCGACTGCCTACATTGCAGAGGCGCTCAAGGAGTGAGCGCTCACGAATTCATTGACCGGCAGGAGGCCTGCATGTCATCCCTTCCCTATCCCAGCCACGCCGATCCGCGCCGCACCCTGCTGGCCAGCGCGTTGATCGGCATCGGCTGCATGGCGGCAGTCGACGAAATCATCTTCCACCAGTTGCTGGCCTGGCACCATTTCGTTGATCGCGACACGGCCTTCGCGCTGGCCTCCGATGGTGTGCTGCACGCCATCGAGCTGGTCCTGCTGGTGGTCGGCTTCTTCATGATGATCGAACTGCATGGCGCCGGCCGCCAGGCGCCCGGCTACCGTGGCCCCGGATTCCTGCTGGGCGCGGGGGGCTTCCAGGTTTTCGATGGCGTGGTCGATCACAAGATCCTGCGCCTGCATCAGGTACGCTACGTCGATAACCTGTGGCTCTACGACATCGCCTGGATCGGCTTCGGCGTCGTCGTCCTGGCGATCGGCTGGCTGTTGCTCAGGCGCGCCCAGCGTGGTCACGCTACAAGTCAGCATTAGCCTCCGACGTGTACATGCCCAACGTCGCGCAATGGCTCGCGCTGCTGGCCGCAACGCTGTATCTCGCCGGCGTGTGGCGCACCCGCCATGCCGGCAAGCCATGGTCGCCCTGGCGCAGCGCTAGCTTTGTCGTCGGTACCATCACGCTGGCCGTGGCGTTCGCCGCGCCGGTCAATGCCTTCGCCCACCACGACCTGCGCGGGCACATGCTGCAGCATCTACTGGTCGGCATGTTCGCGCCGTTGGGACTGGTATTCGGTGCACCGATCAGCCTGCTGCTGCGCAACCTAGCGCCGCCCCGGGCGCGGGAGACAGTCACGCTGCTGGGCAGCATGCCGGTGCGGATACTCAGCCATCCGCTGAGCGCCGCGCTACTCGATATCGGCGGCATGTATCTGCTGTATCTGACCCCGCTGTACACCCAGAGCATCGCCACCCCCTGGCTGCACCACGTCATCCATCTGCACTTCGTGATCTCCGGCTGCCTGTTCAGTTGGGCGATCGCCGGTCCCGATCCGGCACCGCATCGGCCGCGCTGGCGAACACGCCTGGGCGTGCTGATCCTGGCCATCGCCACCCACGCCACGCTCGGCAAACTGATGTACGCCTGGCTGCTCCCGGCAGGCACCGGCGCCAGTCCCGGCGAGATCCAGGCAGCCGCGCAATGGATGTACTACGGCGGCGATCTGGCCGAGCTCTTACTGCTGGTGGCGTTGATGCAGCAATGGTTGCGCGAACGGCAACGCGCCGCACGCGGGAAGCCGCTGCCAGCGGGATGAATGTCGGCGACTGTCTACGACGAGAGCCTCAAGGCAGGCTCACACGCATCGCCAGCGGGAACTCGTTGCAGTTGTCGCCCGCTCCGCCACGGTCGACCACCAGAAACTCGCCTTCCACGTCGAGCACCGAGTGAATGGCATGCCAGGTGCCGGCGCGGTAGTTGACCCCCTGGCGGCCATCGGTGACGAAGGCCCGTACCCGTGCCGGGTCCACGGCCTCTCCCGGTGGCGCGACGACGACGATGAAGCGCTCCCCGTGCAGCGGCATGAACGCCTGACTGCCCAGCGGATGACGTTCGAGAAAGTCCAGCGTCAGCGGCAGTGTCACGGGCTGGCTGACGAAGAGGCTGATCAGCGGCCGAGCCCCTTCTCCGAACGTTTCGATCCGCGCCAGGTCGTGATAACGCTGGGTGCGACCGCCGTTGATGGGAAAGCCGTCGGCGTCCCGGCGGTCGATGACATCGCCGAACGGCGCGAAGGCTTCGGCGGTCAGGGGCTGGGCGGTAAGTTCGAGCATGCGTTCTCCTCGGAGGATTGTCTCAGCTCAAGCGCAGTTTCATATGGCGGTTCACATCCTTGTAGAGCAGGTAACGAAACGGCCCCGGCCCGGCGGCGTAGCAGGATTGCGGACAGAAGGCCCGCAGCCACATGTAGTCGCCGGCCTCGACCTCGACCCAATCCTGATTGAGGTGGTAGATCGCACGGCCCTCCAGCACGTAGAGCCCATGCTCCATGACATGGGTTTCATCGAACGGGATCACGCCCCCGGGCTGGAAGGTCACGATGTTGACGTGCATGTCGTGGCGCACGTCCTGGGGATCGACGAAACGCGTCGTGGCCCAGCGGCCGTCGGTATCCGGCATGGCGATCGGCGCGATGTCATTGTCGTTGGTGACGAAGGCTTCGGGCACTGCCAGCCCATCGACGAACTCGTAAGCCTTGCGAATCCAGTGGAAGCGCACCGGCGCGTCGCTGCCATTGCGCAGCTGCCAGTCGCAGCCCGGCGACAGATAGGCATAGCCTCCCGGTCCCATCGCGTGCGCTTCCCCCGCGATGGTCAGCGTCATCTCGCCCTCGACCACGAACAGCACGCCCCCGGCGCCTTCATCCGGCTCCGGTCGCTCGCTGCCACCGCCAGGCGAGACCTCCATGATGTACTGCGAAAATGTCTCCGCGAAGCCAGAAAGCGGCCGCGACAGCACCCATAGCCGGGTCTTCTCCCAGTGCGGCAGGAAACTGGTGACGATATCGCTCATCACCCCCTTGGGGATTACCGCATAGGCCTCGGTGAACACCGCACGGCCATGAATCAACTGGCTCTGCGGCGGCAAGCCACCATGGGGGGCGTAGTAAGTGTGCTGTGGCATACCTCGTCTCTCCTTATTCAAGCCGGATGCGTCGCCGCCCAGTGGCGAGCGATATCCACACGCCGGGTTATCCACACCCGGTCGTGGGCCTCGAGGTGATCGAGGAAGCGCTGCAGCGCGCGGAAACGTCCGGGGCGGCCGATCAGTCGGCAATGCAGGCCGATGGAGAGCATCTTCGGCGTTTCCGCGCCTTCTGCGTAGAGTACGTCGAAGGCATCGCGCAGGTACTGGAAGAAGGGCTCGCCGTGGTCGAAGCCGGTGGGCGAGGCGAAGCGCATGTCGTTGGTATCCAGCGTGTAGGGCACGATCAGGTGGCGGTGCGTCTGGCCCTGACTGTCCTGGACGTCGCTCCAGAACGGCAGATCGTCGCCGTAGTAGTCACTGTCGTAGAGGAAGCCGCCCTGGTCGAGCAACAGCCGCCGGGTATTGGGGCTGTCGCGACCGGTGTACCAACCCAGCGGGGCCTCTCCGTAGAGCGTTCGGAAGATCTCGATGGCACGCTGCATGTGCTCACGCTCGACGGCTTCCGGCACGTTCTGGTAGTGAATCCAACGCCAGCCGTGACAGGCGATCTCGTGGCCCAGCTCCTGGAAGGCCTGCGCCACCTCGGGATGACGCTCCAGCGCCATGGCAACGCCGAATACGGTCAATGGCAACCCGCGCCGCTCGAACTCGCGCAGCACGCGCCACACCCCCGCCCGCGAGCCGTACTCGTAGATCGACTCCATGCTCAGGTGGCGGTCAGGATAGGCCTCGGCCCCGGCGATCTCGGAGAGAAACTGTTCGGAGTGGCTATCGCCGTGCAGCACGCTGTTTTCGCTGCCCTCTTCGTAGTTGAGGACGAATTGTACGGCGACGCGGGCCTTGCCTGGCCAGTTCGCTTGCGGTGGCGTGCGGCCATAGCCGACGAGATCGCGTGGATAAACGTCGGACGGATCGGTGGAGGATGCCATGCCCATGAAGACTCCCGGTTTATTGTTGTACCGCTCGGATTAACTTAGCGTGCGTTGATGTATACAAAAAATCAATCCCTCGTCGCGCCCTTGCCGGTACCTCGACTCACTGGCCAACGAAAACGCCATCCGGCGGATCTCGGCGGCTCGAGGCATGTCTGGCGCGGCAGCCATCCGACACGAGGGCGATCCGGCATTGACTTATTTTGTATTCAATACTAGAAATTTTGTAGACAAAACATGCGCGGTCCTGCCTCGCACCCAAGGAATGCCCCATGCGCTTGCACCTCATCAACCCCAACACCAGCACCGGCATGACGACACGCATCGGTGAGTCCGCCAGCCGCATCGCGGCGCCGGGCACCCGGATCGTGGCCACGCAACCGGAAAGCGGCCCGGTGTCCATCGAAGGTCACTTCGACGAGGCGATCAGCGCCGTGGGCGTGACCGAAGAAATCGCCAAGGGGGAGCGCGACGGCAGCGACGCCTACATCGTCGCCTGCTTCGGCGATCCTGGCCTGATGGCGGCCCGGGAGCTAACTCGCGCGCCGGTGCTGGGCATCGCCGAGGCCGGCTTTCACGTGGCCAGCCTGATCAGCACACGCTTCTCAGTGGTCACAACATTGGGGCGCACCGGCATCATCGCCGAGCATCTGCTGCAGGCCTATGGCTTCGCGCATCATTGCCGTCGTATCCGTGCCGCAGAGATCCCCGTGCTCGACCTGGAGGACGACGGCGACGCCGCCCTCACACGGGTGATCGAAACTTGCCGACGCGCCCGGGACGAAGACGGCATCGGCGCCATCGTGCTCGGCTGCGGTGGCATGGCTGATTTGCGTGCCACCATCGAAGAAGAAGTGGGCATCCCCATCGTCGAGGGGGTCACCGCCGCCGTGAAATTGGCCGAGGCGCTGGTCGGCCTCGGGCTCGGCACCAGCAAGCATGGCGACCTCGCCTTTCCGCGTCCCAAGTCCTTCACCGGCCATTTCGCCCATTTATCACGCTAATGCCCGCAAACGGGGGGAGTCACGTTTCCGCGCCACGACCAACACTCACTAACGCTCAAGCCTAAAGCAGCCCAAATCATCGCCGGCGTCCTCTTACCGATAATCAAAACACCAAGACGCCTGAAAGATAGATAAACAGCAGCACGCTACGCCACTCGGACGTCCCCCAGCGGGGCGCACAACAACAAATCGCGGGGCACGGTCCCGCCCGAGGAAAGCGTCATGACAAGCGACTCCGCCACGTTGGAAGGGCCGCGCCCTGCCGGCAAGGCACCGGGACAAGAGTCCCTGGACCCACAGCGTACCCGCATCATGGGACGCCTCTCGTACCTACTGGCCTGGTTCGGTGGCTGCGTGTCGATCGGCACCTTCGCCATGGGTTCGAGCATCGTCGGTACGCTCAACCTGTTGCAGGCCTCGCTGGCGATCGCCATCGGCTGTGTGGTGATCGGCGTCGCACTGACGATCAACGGTGCCGCCGGCTACAAGTACGGCATTCCCTTCATGGTCCAGGCACGCAGCGCCTTCGGCTTTACCGGCACGCGGTTACCGGGGCTCATACGTGCGGTACCGGCCATCGTCTGGTACGGATTTCAGAGCTGGATCGGCGCCGGCGCCCTGAACGCCGTGTCGTCGACCCTGCTGGGCTTCGACAATCTGGTGTTCTATTTCATCGCCTTCCAGCTCTTGCAGATCGCCCTGTCGGTGTTCGGCTTTCAGGGCATCAAGTGGCTGGAAAACATCGGCAGTGGCTTCATCCTGGCCTCGCTGGTCTACATGTTCTTCAGCGTGCTCGACAAGTACGGCGATGTCATCGGCGAACAGCTGATCGACATCGACGGCACCTGGGGACTGCCCTTCTGGGGCGCGACGATGTTGTTCCTGGGCATCTACAGCACCATGATCCTCAACGCCAGCGACTACTCGCGCGAACTCAAGCACGGCAGCGGGCCGGGGCTTCTGGCCACGCTCTACGCCATGTCGATCCTGCCCTGCACGCTGTTCATGGGCTTGATCGGGCTGATGGTCTCAGGTGCCACCGGTGTCGCCGATCCCATCGATGTCTTCGCCAACGCCGTCGACAATCCGCCGCTTCTGATCACCACGCTGTTGTTCATCGCCTTCGCCCAGGTCACCACCAACGTGCTCAACAACGTGGTACCGCCTACCTACGTACTGATGGACGTTTTCAAGCTGAAATTCCGCAGCGCCACCGTGATCGTGGGGCTGCTGGCCTTCGCGACCTTTCCCTGGGAGCTGGTCAAGGACGATTCCGCGGCCGGACTGCAATTATTCGTGCAGACCTATTCGGCGTTTCTAGGGCCGATCTTCGCGATCATGGCGGTGGATTATTACCTCATTCGCCGGCGCACGCTGGATCTCGACAAGCTCTATGACACAAACGGCCCTTATCGCGGCATCAATTACGCCGCCTGCATCGCCACGCTGATCGGCGCTCTGGTGGCGCTCAACGTCTCGGCGGTCTCGTGGTACGCGAGCCTGCTGCCGGCCGGCCTCGCCTATTACCTGATGATGCGCTATTGGCCGGCCTGCCGGCGTTTTAACCAATAACGATGACGCTGTCCTCCACGACGTTGCATACCGATATAGAGCGCTACCATGAACGATAACGACCTGCGCCTCACGGCGCCCGATGCAAGTCTCTACAACGCCGACCTGGCGCCGCTGCCCCCATGGCGAACGCCGCTGGGGCGCCTTCGAAATCTTCAATGTCTGGGCCAACGACATCCAGAGCCTGTTCGGCTATACCCTGGCCGCGTCATTGTTTCTGAGCTACGGCCTCAACGGCTGGGCAGTCATGGCCGCCATCATTCTCGCCGGCCTGGTAGTCATGGTGCTGGTCAATCTGACCGGGCGCCCCAGCGTCAAATACGGCATTCCGTTTCCGGTGGTGGTGCGCGCCAGCCTCGGCGTACACGGGGCCAACCTGCCAGCGATGCTGCGCGCGGTGATCGGCATCTTCTGGTACGGCGTACAAACCTACTTCGCCTCCACGGCCGTCACGCTCTTGCTGACCGCGCTGGGCATACCCGAGGGCGGCCAATTTCTGGGGCTGTCGAGTGTGGCCTGGCTGGCCTTCGTCATCGTGTGGGTCTTTCAGCTAGCGATGTTCTGGGCGGGCATCGAGCGCATCAAGCGCTTCCTCAACTGGGCGGGGCCGCTGGTCTACGCGGTAATGATCGTGCTGATGGGCGTGGTCTGGTGGCAAGCCGGTGCCTCGCTGCTACCAGCCATCGGTAACATCTTCAGCGGTAACAGCGACGCCGCCGGCAGCGCCGTCGGCGCCTTTTTCACGGTTCTCGGCACCATGATCGCGTACTTCGCCGCAGTGGTGATCAACTTCGGCGACTTCGCGCGCTTCGTGAAAAGCGATCGCGCCATGCGGCTCGGCAACTGGCTCGGGCTGCCGCTCAACGTCGCGGTGTTCTCATTCATCGCCCTGATCATCACCGCCGGGACGCTCGCCCTGTTCGGCGAGGCACTGACTAACCCCTCGGACATCGTCGACCGCGTCGATAGCCTGCCGCTGACAATCATCGCCGCGCTGACCTTCTTCGCCGCGACGGTGGGCATCAACCTGGTGGCCAACTTCATTCCACCCGCCTATGACTTGTCCAACCTGTTCCCGCGCCGTATCAGCTTCCGGCTCGGCGGGCTGATCACGGCGATCATCGCCTTCTTCATCGGGGCCTTGTGGGTCAGCGTGATCAGTCAGATCGGCATTCCCGGCTTCGTCAACGCCATCGGCGCCATCATCGCTCCGTTCTACGGCATCATCGTGATCGACTACTACGTCATCCGCCGAGGCCATTTGGACGTTCAGGCGCTGTTCTCCACCGCGCCGGGCAGTGCCTATTACTACCAGAACGGCTGGAATCGCCGCGGCCTGGCGGCTTTCGCCATCGGCGCACTGTTCTCGCTGGCCTCGGTGTGGGTGCCGGCGCTTGCTGCGTTGGAAGGCTTCGCATGGCTACTCGGTGCTGGCCTGGGCGGCGTGTGCTACTACGCCCTGATGCGCGGGCAGGTCTCGACGCCCGCCGAGGTAGCGCAGTAAGCAAACGCCGTTACGATGCCCCGTCGATACGGGGGAGCTTACGCCGGGGAGCCATCGAAGATGGCGTACAGATCCGGGGTTTCCTCGGGGGCCTCGGCGATGGAGAGCGAGGCTTCGATGGCCTTGAGATGGCGCTGCATGAAGGCGCGGGCACGATCGGCGTTGCCGTTTTCGAGGTGGCGAATCAGTTCATCGTGGTCGTGCGACTCACAGCCGAGGTGGCCGGTGTTGCCGTAAACGGCCAGGATCAGCGACGAGCGCGAACACAGGCGGCCGATGAACTCACTGAGCGTGGCATTGCCCGCCAGCGCGGCCAGTTGATTATGGAAGGCTGCCGAGAGCTTGATCGCCTCGCTCTGTTTACCGGCCTTGAGCGCCTGGCGCTCGCGGTTGGCACAGTCACGCAGCGCCTTGATATCGCTCTCGGTGACGCGCGAAGCGATTTGCGCCATCAGTTCGCATTCCACCAACTGACGGGCGGCGAAGACATCGCGCGCCTCTTCGGCGGTGGGCCGGGAGACGCTCGCGCCACGCCGTGGCGTCAGGGTGACGAGATGCTCCAGCGCCAAGCGTTGCAGGATCTTGCGAATGCCGGTGCGGCTCACGCCGAACACCTCCGACAAGGCATCCTCGCGCAGGCGCGCGCCGGGCTGCAGGCGGTGCTCGATGATGGCGTCGCTGATCGCGCGGTAGATGGCGTCATGACGCTGCGCCCCATCGCCGGCCTTGCCCTCGTTGCGACGCGTTTTCCTGGCGGCATGCGCCCGACGTAACTCGCTCATTCACGACTCCCGAATGCGTTTGCGCTGATCATCGCATTGCCCACCACGGCTCAGCTACCGCGATAGGTGGAATAGCCGAATGGCGATAACAACAGCGGCACATGGTAGTGAGCGTCCGCATCGTCGATGCCGAAACGTATCGGGATGCTATCCAGAAAACGCGGACCGGACGCGGCCGCCTCCTTTTGGCGGTCGAGATACGCCCCGGCCTGGAAGACCAGCTCGTACTCGCCGACGCGAAAGGCCTCGCCTTCGAGAAGTGGACCATCGCAGCGGCCATCGTCGTTAGTCACGAACTCGCCCAGCGTCTGGCGGGAATCGGCGTCAAGCCGATAAAGCGTCAGGCGCAGGCCATGAGCGGGGCAGCCCCGCGCAGTATCCAGAACGTGCGTGGTGAGATAACCCATGATGGCTCCTTGCAGATCGGCATGACACGGAGAGACAGGCAACGCGGCGGGATGGACGCATGCGTCGACACCCCTTACCCTTATTTTGTATACAACAACTGCGAACAACATAGCATCAGGAGACGCGCATGCGCCAACCCTTGCTCTCGCCACGCCCTACGACGCTCGACCGCTCAGCCTTCGTGGAAGCGTACGGCAGTATTTACGAACATTCTCCGTGGATCGCCGAGGAAGCATGGGATAGCGGCCTCGCGGCCCATCATGACAGCCCCGCGGGCCTCGTCGAGGCGATGGCCGCCGTGCTCGACGCCGCCTCCGCCGAGCGCCAGCTCGCCGTCATCCGCGCGCATCCTGACCTGGCCGGCAAGGTCGCGCTGGATGGCGGGCTGACCCAGGCCTCGACCCAGGAACAAGCCGGTGCCGGGCTCGATCAGTGCACACCGGAGGAGCTCGCCCGCTTCGAGCGCCTGAACGCCGCCTACAAGGAACGCTTCGGCTTTCCCTTCGTGATGGCGGTCAAGGGCTACCATCGCCGCGAGATTCTCGACGCCTTCGAGGCTCGTCTCGCGCATACGCCCGACGAGGAGCGCCGCACCGCCATCACGCAGATCCATCGCATCGCACGGCTCCGCCTGGACGCCCATGCCGCCTGAAGGCAACCCTGCGCCAGGATAAGCGGCGGCTTGCGCCTTTGGTGGGCTGGCGAGGCAGCGGAATTCGTGGAAGAATTTTCCATGAATGCTTCGTGAGAGAGAGAGCCAAGCGTGACGGAAAGCAAACGCAAGTCGGTCGGACGCCCCGCCGGCAACGGCAAAACCACCAGCGGCCACAGTCAATCGTTGGTGCGGGGCCTGAGTATTCTCGAAGGGCTCGCCGCCGCGCCCGGCGGGCTGGCCCTGTCCGATATCGCCCAGATCGTGGGCCTGGCCCCGTCGACCACGCACCGCTTGCTGCAGGCGCTCCACCAGCAGGGCTTCATCGCTCAGGATGCGGAGATGGGCGTGTGGCACATCGACGCCAAGACGTTCCGCGTGGGCAATGCCTTCCTCGAGGCACGCGATTTCGTTGCTACCGCCCGCCCCTTCCTGCACCAGTTGACGGCGGAGACCGAGGAAACCGCCAACCTGGGCATCCGGGATCAGGGCATGGCCGTGTTTCTCGCCCAGAGCGAGTCGCCGCAGATGATGCGCATGATCACGCGACTGGGCTCGCGCGCCCCGCTGCATGCCTCGGGCGTCGGCAAGGCACTGCTCGCCTGGCTGCCGCGCGACGAGGTCGAGCGCATCCTCCACACGCGCGGGCTCGACAAGGTGACGCCCAATACCCTCGACACGCCGTCCCGTCTGCGCGACGCCCTCGGCGAGATCCGCCGTCAGGGCTATGCCTGCGACCGCGAGGAACACGCCATCGGCCTCAACTGCGTGGCGGCAACACTGCACGACGAGAACGGCCTGCCGCTCGCCGCCATTTCGGTGTCCGGTCCCGCCGCGCGTATTCCCGAAGCACGCCTCGCCGAGCTCGGTGGCCTGGTGAGCCGCGCCGCCCGCGAGATCACGGCACGCCTGGGCGGTCGGCTGCCCGGCGCTCAGGACTGAACAGACAAGCTAACTTAGTCTCGTTAGCCATTTCATTGAAAATCTCTGATTGTCGTTGCTTGATTGGCTGGGCCTGCTCTTCCACCCGCGTCATGAACGACCTGGCATCCTTGGCGGCCAGCAAAGGATGCCAGGTCGTTCATCTGATCATCGGGGAACCTGCAGCGACAGAGCTGATGAGGTATGCACTCCCCTACTAGAATTCCTTATCAACATGAGCCTGATTCACTTTGAGGTGGGAATTCTTCATTGGTGGTGGAAGCCACGGGGCTGCCAAAATGCGGCCTCGATTGAAGACGCACACCACCCCCGAGGCACTCATCCATGACGCAAGACCTGATCACCCAACGACTCGACCAGGGCCCCCTGATCTGTGCCGAGGGCTTTCTGTTCGAGCTCGAACGGCGCGGTTATCTCTCCGCCGGTGAGTTCGTGCCCGAAGTGGCGCTGTTGCGCCCGGACGCTCTGGAAGCGCTGCATCGCGATTTCCAGCATGCGGGGTCGGACGTCGTTCAGGCGTTCACCTACAACGGCCACCGCGAAAAAATGCGGGTGATCGGCAAGGAAGAGCTGCTAGAACCGCTGAACCGGGCTGCGTTGAAGATCGCTCGCAAGGTGGCCGATGAAAAGCCCGGTAACCTGATGGCCGGCAACATTTCCAACAGCAACGTCTGGGACCCGGAAGATCCGGCCACCCAGCAGAGCGTGCGCGCTATGTTCGACGAGATGGTGCAATGGGCCGTCGAGGAAGGCGCCGATTTCATCATCGCGGAAACCTTCTACTATGCCGGCGAAGCCGAAGCGGCCCTGGCAGCGATCAAGGCCCAGGGGCTGCCTGCCGTCGTCACCCTGGCGCCGATGGCCGAGAACCGCATGGTCGATGGCCCCGGCATCGTGGAAACCTGTGTCGCCCTCGAGCAGCAGGGAGCCAGCGTGGTCGGCCTGAACTGCTTCAGAGGGCCGGACACCATGCGCCCCTGGATCCAGCAGATTCGCGACGCCGTTTCCTGTCATGTGGCAGCACTGCCGGTAACTTATCGCACCACCGAGCAGGAGCCGACGTTCTTCAACCTCTCCGACAATCAGGGATGCAGCTGCCCGGCGCCCCACGGACGCGCCTTCCCGACCGCCCTGGACCCGCTGTTCTGCAACCGTTACGAGCTCGGCGCCTTTGCGCGCGACGCTCATGCCCTAGGGGTCAATTACCTCGGCGTATGCTGCGGGGCATCGCCGATGCACGTGCGCGAAGTGGCCATGGCGGTGGGGCGTGAACCGGAAGCCGCCCAATTTGCTGAGCGCATGGAGAACCACTTCATGTACGGCTCCCATGAGCGCTTGCCGGAGCATATCGCCGCCCTAGGGGTAAAGGCCTAAGTCATTATTCATGATTAATCGGTTGCTCAGTTCCATAGCCACCGAGCACCCGATGTACCTCATATCAAAGACGGTCGAACGTGAGATAAGCGTTCAGGGGCAAGCTGGGGTAGGTCAGCTTGCCGGTGCGGCTAGTGAGGGCCGGATGTGCTTGAAACTATGACGATTTTCCAATGCCCAGCGAAGGGGCTCTGTGCTTCCCGTGCTGCCGCTCTCTTCTTGTAAGCGAGCCTGTTAGAATCGAGTCTAATGAGGCTGCTTTGCTAGCAGTTCCTGAAGTCGCTAATGGTCGTACTCATCCATAACTGGCGTTCTGCCACTGCAGGGATCGAGGAGTCCGTCGAGTCCCGACACCTCCCATTGGTTTGAGCCATCGAGAGACGGCAAGGCACTGCTCGCTTGGCTGCCAAGCAATGAGGTCGAGCGCCTCCTCCCCACGCGCGGCCTCGACAAGGTGACGCCCAATACCCTCGACACCCCGTCCCGCCTGCGCGATGCCCTCGGCGAGATCCGCCGCACGCATTCCCGAAGCACGGCTCGCCGAACTCGGCGGCCTGGTGAGCCGAGCCGCCCGCGAGATCACGACGAGACTGGGCGGGCGGCTGCCGCAGAATACCGATTGAAGTGCCAGGTCTTGGACTCACGTCGTCATTGATAACGGTAGGCGTGGCTTAACGAATTCCTGCGCGCAAGAACGACTGCACAAATTGGCGTTGGAACAATAGAAACGCCACCAACAGAGGGGCGATGCTCAGCAGGGTGGCCGCACTGACAGTGGCCCAGTTGACGCCGGTCTCTGGAGCGGAGAACACGCCCAGCCCGACGGTTAACGGCCGGCTTTCCACCGAGTTGGTGACGACGAGTGGCCACAGGAAGTTATTCCAGTGGTGGCTGATCGATACCAGCCCATAAGCAAGATAGGTAGGTTTGGCCAGCGGAACGTAGACCTTCCACAAGATTTCCAGCCAGTTGCAGCCTTCGATACGCGCGGCGTCTTCAAGCTCGCGGGGGATTGTTTTAAAAGTCTGGCGCAGCAGAAAAATGCCAAAGGCGCTGGCCACGTAAGGCAGACCGATACCGGTGATGGTATTGACGAGCCCCAACCCGCTGGCGATGCGATAGTTCTCGACGATCAGCACTTCGGGAAATACAAACAACTGAATCAGCACCAGCATGAACAGCACATTCTTGCCGGGTATCGGAAAGCGGGCAAAGGCAAACGCCGCCAGCGTACACACCACAAACTGGGCGAGCACCACGCCGGCCACCAGTGCGAAGGTATTCAGGTAGTAGCGACCAAACGGCGCCTGCGCCCACGCCTCAATGAAGTTATCCAGCGTGAGCGGCGCAAACGGCTCAAGGTTGACCATGAATTCGCCAGGATGAAAGGCCGCCCAAAACGCGTACAACAATGGAAAAATCCAGATAAGCGCTAGCAGCCATGCCGCAACGGTCTCGAGCGATGGCAGCACAGGGTAACGAACGCGGGGCGTATAGGCCGAGGCGAGGTTCATTGGTAATGCGTCCTGCGGTCGAGAATCGTGAACTTGAGCGTGGCCACCACTGCCAGCACCAGCAGTATCACGACTGTAATGGTCGCCGCCGTGGTGCGGTCAAAGAACGAGAAGGCATTCTCATAAACGTAGTAAAGCAGCAGGTTAGTGGCGTTATTGGGCCCGCCTTTGGTCAGAATGAAAAGGTGATCAACGACCCGTACCGCGTTAATCAGCGCGTTGATCAGTACAAATAAAGTGGTGGGCATCAAAAGCGGGAAAGTGACCCGCCAAAAGAAACTCCAGCGACTGGTCCCCTCGAGATCCGACGCTTCTTTCAGGTCCGGCGGCAGACTCTGCAAGGCGGCCAAGTAGAAAATCATGAAAAAGCCAGCTTCTTTCCATATCGACATCACGATGACCGAGCCAAGCGCGACACTGGGGTCACCCAGCCAGTTGATGCCGGAAAACCCTAGCCTTTCCAGCAGGCTATTGAACAGGCCGATCTGCGGTGCGTAGAAAAACATCCAGATGTTGGCGGCAGCGATCATCGGCAGGATGGTCGGTGTAAAGTAGGCCATGCGCACAAAGCCGCGCCCCGGCAGCTTGCCATTGACGAACAGCGCCATGCCCAGGGCCAGCGCGATGGAAGTAGGAATGGTGCCCAACGCATAAAGCAGGTTGTTGCGTGCCACCTGCCAAAACGTAGGGTCATCGAACAGCATCTGATAGTTCTCAATCCCGACAAACTCAGCGGGTTCGCCACGAAAGCCGGGTAAAAACAGGCTGTTGATAACGGTCATGACCGTCGGCAAGTAGGCGAAGGTAGCCAACAGCACAGCGGCGGGCAGCAATAACAGCGCACCATACAGCTGCATTTTGCGATGGGCGGTTAACGTCATGATGAAATGCCGCACCTCGGAAAAAGCCGGGGCGCACCCCGGCGAGCATGGAGAACTGCGTTAGCGAGCGTAGCGGCGCAATGCGCTCTCGGCTTCTTGCTGCGCTTGCTCAAGTGCCTCTTTCGGGGTCATCTGACCGGTTAGCGCTGCTTGTACGGCATTATCCAGGGCACGGCGAACGCGACCGCCCTGATAGGTGGAAAGCTCCGCTGTCGCGTGATCTAGCTGGTCACGCGCCACCGCCGCAGGTGCGAAGTCGTTCACATACTCACGCAGCGCCTCGGTTTCGTAGGCAGCGGGGCTGACGCCCATATAGCCAGTTTCAATCGACCACTCGGCGGCACGCTCGGGGGCAGTCATCCAGCGTATGAACGTCATCGCCGCGCGCTGCTCTTCCTCGCTGGCGTCTTTGAAAACGTAGAAATTGCCACCGCCCGTCGGGCTACCGCGCTGGGTTTTCATCGGCAGCATGGCAACGCCAAAATCAAAGTCCGCCTCTTTACGCACAGCGGTCAGGTTGCCCGTGGTGTGCCACATCATTGCAGTGGATTCTTCGAGAAAGTTCTGGCGCAGCGTGCCCCACTCGATGGTGCCGTCCGGCATCGCATCGTATTCATCCGCGAGTGATACCCAGTATTCGAGCGCTTCGACGGCGGCAGGGTCGTCAAAATACACCTCGGTGCCGTCTTCGCTCATCAATCGATGGCCGTTCTGAAACGCGAAAGCCTGGAACATCCAATAGGGATAACCGGTGGAAGGCACCATGACGCCCCACTGCTCGCCGTCGGAAGCTTCACGCACGGTGGCCGCCATCTCGGCCATTTCCTCCCAGTTCTCGGGCGGCGTGTCGGGGTCAAGACCGGCGGCCTCAAAGGCGTCCTTGTTCCAATACAGCACGATGGTCGAACGCTGGAAAGGGATACCGTAGGTTTTGCCATCCAACTGGCCATTTTCCATCAACCCAGGGTAGAAACTGTCGAGCCATTCGCGCTCTTCGTCGGTTTCAACCAGATCATCGAAGGCAACAATGGCGTCTTGCTCAAGTAGTTCGTAAAGGTCGATAGAGAACAGTACCGATAGCTGAGGCGTATCGCCGGCTTCGATGGCGGACATGGCTCGTACACGAGTGTCATCGTAGTTGCCGGCGTATATCGCCTCCACGTCGATATCGGGATGTCCGCTTTCAAATTCTTCGACCAAGTCATCGACGACATCGGTCAGTGCACCACCGACGGCGACCGGGTAGTACATGGTGAGTTCGACAGGGTCATCGGCGACGGCCTGACCGGCGCTTAACAGGCCCGCAGTAAGTGCTGAAAGGGCAAGCGGGATGCGTGTACGCATGGGTAACTCCTCAACTCTGTTGGTGGAGAGAACGGTCCTGCAAGGGGGCATGTGCGGTCGTGCTTAGTGCTGGCGCCGTATCCGCCAGCAGGGAGTAAGGCGAGAGGTCGTCGCGACGCAGGCCATCGTGACCGAAGAAATGGACGGCCTCCGGACGCCAACCGACCCGGCAGGTCTGCCGCACAAGGTCGGTCTGCTGCCCAGTGAGACGCGCCCTTAGCCTGTGCATCCCGATGGATAAATGGACAATCGTATCGGCGCCCAAATACTCACCGCCAAGCACGCTGGCAGGTACTCCCGAATCAGAGGCAGGACGCAGTTCGATATCCTCAGGGCGAATACCCAACTGTCCGCCGGCAGCCTCCAGAGGGGCGACCGGCATGGTGGGCTCACTTTCAATGATGGCGCCTTGCTCCCCCTTGACTAGCGGCAACAGATTCATCGCCGGACTACCAATGAAACTGGCAGCAAAGGTGCTGGCTGGGCGGTTGTAAAGTTCAGGGGGCGTGCCATCTTGTACGATGCTGCCATTCTCCATGAGGATAACTCGGTCACCCATGCTCATGGCTTCGACTTGATCGTGAGTAACGTATATCACCGTCATATTCAGGCGGTTTTGCAACGCTTTTATTTCGCGGCGCATATCGCTACGCAGGCGTGCGTCCAGATTGGAAAGTGGCTCGTCCATCAAACAAATGGGGTGTTCTGAAATGATGGAGCGCGCCAGAGCCACGCGTTGGCGCTGGCCACCGGAAAGCTGGGCGGGTTTGCGATTCAAGTAATCGGTGAGATCCACGAGTTCGGCGACTTTCGCCAGGCGCTGCCGCCTTGCGTTTTTAGGCACCTTACGGCTGCGCAGGCCAAACACGATATTGTCAGCAACGCTTAAGTGCGGGAATAACGCATAAGACTGAAACACCATGCTGAGCCCACGGTCGCCAGGCGGCACATACGTCACATCGCGCTCACCAATATGGACACTGCCAGCGCTGGCCTCTTCCAGACCCGCGATCATGCGTAGCGTGGTGGATTTACCACAGCCGGAAGGCCCCAGCAGAATGACAAACTGGCCGGGTGTCACATCGAAGGAAATATCATCGACGGCTGTCGTCGCATCCCAACGCTTGGTAACGCGTTCAAGGCGGATACGCGATTGATTTTGCATGACAGTCAACATGGTTGGTGATTTTTTTATTCTTTGATCATGTCACTACAGTATTGCCGTTATATGACAACTGGCCGAGATATTATTCGAGTAGAAAATGGCCGCACAAACTACTTAATAGTTAATTAATGACACTTTAATAAAGCACAAGACAGGATGTGCGCTTAAACGCTTGATCTAGCGTTGCAGTAATCCCGTAATAGCCGAGCGCCATGCCTCGCACCGCACGCCTGGGCGGGCGGCTGCCGAACGATGCCGACTGATGCCGCCCGTGTCGCGGTTCAGGTATTGAGGATCACGCCGCCGTTGAGATGCAGCGTCTGGCCGTTCATGTAGGAAGATTCCTCGCTGGCGAGGTAGACGTAGGCGGGGCCCATTTCGCTGGGCTGGCCGGCGCGGTCCATGGGCACCTGGCCACCGAAGCCGGCTACCTTGTCCTCGTCGAAACTGGCGGGGATCAGGGGCGTCCACACCGGGCCGGGGGCGACGGCGTTGACGCGAATGTCGCGGTCGACCAGTGACATCGCCAGCGAGCGAACCAGGCCCTGGATGGCACCCTTGGTCGCCGTGTAGTCGATCAGCGTGTCGTTGCCCTTGAAGGCGTTGACCGACGAGGTGGCGATGATGGTGTCGCCCTCGTGCATGTGCGGTAGCGCGTGCTTGGCCATGTAGAAATGGCTGAAGACGTTGGTCTGGAAGGTCCGCTGCAACTGGTCGTCGGGAATCTGCGTGACGTCGTCCCAGTCATACTGCTCGGCGGCGTTGTTAACCAGGATGTTGATCGCGCCAAAGCTCGCCAGCGTCGTGTCGACCACATGGTGGCACAGCATCGGATCGCCGACATCGCCGTGCACCAGGACGCACTCACGGCCCTCGGCTTCGACCAGCGCCTGGGTATCCTCGGCGTCACGCGTTTCGTTGAGATAGACGACGACGCAATTGGCACCCTCGCGGGCGAAATGCACCGCCACGGCGCGACCGATACCGCTGTCGCCGCCGGTGATGATGGCGACCTTACCGTCGAGCTTACCAGTGCCGCGATAACTGTCGCGGATATACTCGGGCTCGGGCCGCATGACATGTTCATCGCCGGGTTGATCGGCTTGTTCCTGCGCGGGGAAATGTTGCTCACCCATGACATTCGCTCCTTGAATGGTGGGATATGACATTCATTACCATAGAAGTCGCTAGCGCCCAGGCCAA
Organism: Chromohalobacter canadensis; assembly: GCF_034479555.1. NCBI lineage: Bacteria > Pseudomonadati > Pseudomonadota > Gammaproteobacteria > Oceanospirillales > Halomonadaceae > Chromohalobacter > Chromohalobacter canadensis. The sequence goes on from NZ_CP140151.1 coordinate 1,608,435, forward strand.
GCGAACCGCACCGGCGGGGTGCCGCATCGTGTTGACTACAAGCAACGGATGAAGCCAACGGCGCGTATGCGTACACTACGCGCAGCGACCCCCTGCGCCACTTGCGAGGCTTACCGATGAGTTCCCACCTGCTTTCCGTCGATTCCCTGTCCCGCGATTACGTCGAGCACCTGATGCAGCTCGCCGGCCGCATGGAGCCCTTCGCCCAGCGGCGCAAGGTAACCCGCGTGCTAGAGGGCGCGGTGCTCGGCAACCTGTTTTTCGAGGCCAGCACGCGGACCCGCATCAGCTTTCACGCGGCGTTCTCGCGTCTCGGCGGCAGTGTCTGCGATACCACCGGCTTCACCTTCTCGTCGATGGCCAAGGGAGAGTCCCTCTACGACACCAGCCGCGTGATGGGCGGTTATGTCGATGCTGTCGTCCTGCGCCATCCCGACCAAGGCGCCGTGGCGGAATTCGCCGAGGCCACGTGTGTTCCGGTGATCAACGGCGGCGACGGCCCCGGCGAGCACCCCAGCCAGGCACTGCTGGATCTGTACACCATCGAGAAGGAATTCACGCGCCTGGGCAAGCGTCTCGAAGGCGCGCACCTGCTGCTGACCGGCGACCTCAAGCACGGCCGCACCGTGCATTCGCTGATCAAGCTTTTGTCGCTTTTCGACCCGCTGCGCATCACGCTGGTATCGCCGCCGGGGCTGGAAATGCCGCGTCATTTGATCGACCTGGTCACCTCACGCGGGCATCGCGTAGAGCAGCGCGAGAGTCTGGCCAACGATTTCGGCGACCTCGACGTGATCTATACCACGCGTATCCAGAAGGAACGCTTCACCGACGAGATGTCGGAGACCTTCGCCGGCATCTCCCAGGACTTCATCGTCGATCGCGCCTTCCTCGATCAGCGCTGCTCCCCGACCACCATCGTCATGCATCCCCTGCCACGCGACAGCCGCCCCGGCGCCAACGACCTTAATGTCGACCTCAATGGCGACCCGCGTCTGGCCATCTTCCGCCAGGCGGACAACGGCATTCCCATGCGCATGGCGATCTTCGCCAACCTGCTACAAGTCGAGGATTATATCGAGCGCGACGCCCAAGACGTGCGCTGGTTCGTGCCGCCGACCTTCGGCGTCGACGACCGCACGCTATAAAGCTGGGGCGCCAACCTGCAGCGTGCTTAGGTTAACGACGCGCCTGCCAGAACAACGCAAACAGCTCCGACTGCGAGTTGATGCCCAGCTTGGCGTAAAGATGTTTCTTGTGGGCGCGCACGGTTTCCACCGAGATCGTCATGCGCCGGGCGATCTCCTTGGTCGAACTGCCGCCCAGCATGAGCTGGCTGACCTCGCGCTCGCGTTCGGTCAGTGACTGATGGGATTCCAGTTCGCGCGGCGCCTGGGGCGATGGATGCCATGGGTGCGGCCCCGGCGGCGTGCCATCTTCGTGTTCGAATTCGAAATGCATGCGCTGGCGCATCAGTGCCAGCACCCACGGCTGCACCAGACTCAGAAGGCCGAGCGCCTCGGGCGAGTAAGCGCGGGTCGATCCTAACGATAGGCATAGCGTGCGTTCGGCATCGAGGGGGCAATTGAACTGCACCTCGTCGGCGACGATATTGCGCTGGAAGTAACGCTGGTAGTACTCGGTGTGCTGAAAGCACTGCGGTGCCACGTCGGCCAGCGTGTACAATCCCGCACGCGCGTGGTCCCGAGCATCGATATAGAACGGATCAAGCAGATACAGACCGCGCTGATAATCTTGGAACAGCGCCTCGTCGGCGCCGTCGTCCTCGTCGCTTTCGGCGAGGATGCGCGGCGGCTGTCGATGATGGAAGATCAGCACCACCCAGGTATCGAAGTCGACGTGACGCCCCAAGGTACGCACCGTGGCCAGCCAGAAATTGGCGCCATCCAGCTTGTCCGCCAAGGCCCCGAAGGCGCGATGCCAGGCCACGCTTTCCAGACCGCTCGGTACTTCCATCTGCTCGCTATCGTCTGCGTCGCTCATCATCTCGCTCTCCTCGCTCACCCCCAAGGGGTAACCCCGTCGGGGAATAGTCATGCCTGTGTGATCGCGGATACTGAGGGAGCATCCGAATGACCGCACAGCCACAATGACGCTTCGGAGTTTTTCATGCAGATAGCCTTGGCACAACTGGCCGGGCGCGAGGGCGATATCGCCCACAACCTCTCGCGCACCCTGGCCTGTCTACGCGACGCCGACCCCGAGACGTCGCTGATCGTCTTTCCCGAAACGCACCTCACCGGCTTTGCCGAGCCCGGCCACGTCGACGACCGCACGTTGAGCCTCGACGGCGATGAACTCGCCACGCTCATCGCCGCCAGCCGCGAGCATGACACCGCACTTGCCTTGGGCTTGCTCGAGCGCGATGGCGAGCACGTCTTCAACACCACCGTACTGATCACCCCTGAAGATGGCATTGCGCTGCGCTATCGCAAGGCACACTTATGGCCCGACGAGCGCGATCTCGTGGCTCCCGGCGATAGCGTGGGTTGCGTCGAATGGCGCGGCTTTCAGGTCGGTTTGCTGATCTGCTACGACCTGGAGTTTCCCGAGCCCGCACGCGCACTGGGACAGCTCGGCTGCGACCTGCTGCTGGTCACCAACGGCAACATGGACCCTTACGGCCCCATGCATGCCCGCGCCGCCCAGGCGCGCGCCCAGGACAATCACTACTTCGTCGCCATGACCAACCGCGCGGGCAAAGGCGCGGGCCTGACCTTCGCCGGCGAAAGCGCGCTGGTGGCCCCGGACGGCGAGACGCTGTTCCGCGCCGGTCGCGAAGAAAGCGTCACCACGCTGCAACTCGACCCCCAGCGCTTGCAGGACGCACGGCGCGATTACGACTACCTGAAGGACTGCCGTATCGGCCTGCAAGGCCAACGCCAGGATACCGACCGAGGCCGCTACTGGCATTTCTAAACCCGAGTCCCGGCCAGCTCCCGGCCACCCAGTAACAGTCGCAACAATCACTAAATAGTCGCAACAACCACAACAGGAGGCGACGATGAACCAAATGAAGAAGACCCTCTCCCTGAGCCAGGTCGTGCTGTTCGGCTTGGCCTACATGACGCCCATCATCGTGCTGGGCACCTTCGGCGTGCTCGCCGTCACCACGGAGGGCGCCGTCTCGGGCGCCTACTTGGCGGCGCTGATCGCCATGCTGTTCACCGCGCATAGCTACGGGCGCATGGCGAGTGCTTACCCGGTGGCCGGCTCGGCTTATGCCTACGTGCGCCACGCCATCGACGACCGCCTGGGCTTCATCGCCGGGTGGGCGATCCTGCTCGATTACCTGTTTCTGCCCATGGTGATCTGGCTGATCGGCGCCGCCTATCTGCACTCGGCCTTCCCGGCGATACCCACGCCGTTATGGCTACTGGCCTTCATCGCCGTCACCACCACGATCAACATCCTCGGCCTCAAGCTGGCGAGTGCGGTCAACAGCGTGATGATGCTGGTGCAGATCCTGGTGTTGGTCGCCTTCGTAGGGCTAAGCATGCATTACGTGCTGGGCGACCCCAGCCAGCCCTTCTGGAGCCTGACGCCGTTTTTGGGCGCCGACTCCACCGCGACCCTGCCGGTGCTGATGGCGGGTGCCGCCGTGGCCTGCTACTCCTTTCTGGGCTTCGATGCCGTTACCACGCTGACCGAGGAAACCAAGGATCCGCAGCGTACCCTGCCACGCGCCATCCTGTTGATCACCTTGATCGGGGGACTGATCTTCGTGGTGGTGTCGTATTTCGTGCAGCTCGCCGCACCGGGGCATGACTTCGCCAACCCCGATGCCGCCGCCTACGAGATCGCGCGCAACATCGGCGGCGACATCTTCGTCTCGATCTTCTTGATCGGGCTGGTGGTCGGCCAGTTCGCCTCCGGCATCGCCGCCCAGGCCAGCGGCGCGCGCCTGCTCTACGCCATGGGCCGCGACGATGTGCTTCCCAAGCGCTGGTTGGGCAAACTAAGCCGCTTCGGCACGCCGCTGGGAGGGCTGGTGTTCAGCGGCCTGGTCGCCTTGCTGGCACTGACCATGGACGTGCTCTCGGCAGCATCCTTCATTAACTTCGGTGCCTTCCTGGCCTTCGCCCTGGTCAACCTCTCGGTGATCTTCCACTACTACCTGAAGGAACGCCGCCGCAGCGGGCTGGATACGTTGTGGTTCCTGATCTGCCCGTTGATCGGCCTGGGCGCGATACTGTGGCTGATGGCGAGCCTGGATCACCTAGCGATCATGCTGGGCAGTGCGTGGCTATTGTGCGGCCTGGCGTGGCTGACCTGGCTGACGCGTGGCTTCAGCCGCCCCACGCCGGAGCTGAACTTGGAGAGTTAATCATTCAAGATTAATAGCTAAGCGCACCCGCGACCGGCCCCAGGCCGGTCGCGGTGCATCATGGCATGCGTTGCAGGAAGGTGTCGTCGGCGAAAAAGCTTTCCAGGATCAACTGCGCGGCGATGCCGTCCACGCCATCGTCGCGATAGTTGCCCCGGTGCCCGGCGTCGCGGGCGATGCGTTTGGCGGCGCGCGTGGAGCCGCGCTCGTCGAACACTTCCACCGGTTTGCCGAAGCGCCCATGCAGGCGGTTACCAAACTTGCGCGCGCGCTGGCTCATGTCCGACTCGGTGCCGTCCATGTTGAGGGGCAGCCCCACCACCAGCAGATCCGGCTCCCATTCTTTGAGTAACTGGCCGATCTGCTGCCACTCGGGAATCCCGTTACGCGCGGGCAACGGCGCCAGGGCCGTAGCACTGCCCAGCATTTCGTTACCTACCGCCACGCCGATGCGCCGCGTGCCGTAGTCGAAGGCCAGTACCAGCCGTTGCCCTGCCTCGGCCATCAGGAATGTCCCGCCTCACGCGTCATCAAGTTCAGATCGACGCCCAAGATACCCGCCGCCGCGTTCAGGCGTTGTTCGGCATGCACGTCGAAGAGGATCGAAGCGTCGCCTTCCACCGTCAGCCAAGTGTTCTGCTTGAGCTCATCCTCGAGCTGGCCTGCCTGCCAGGCGGTGCAACCCAGACAGACGATGAAGTCTTCGGGGCCCCGGCCCTCGGCGATGGCCTTGAGCATATCCATGGAGGTCGTCAGGGCGAGGTCGTCAGCGACCTGCAGGCTGGAATCCCAGGGCAGGTTCGAGCCGCGATGCAGAATGAAACCGCGATCCTTGTGGACCGGGCCGCCATAGTGAACCGGCAAGTCACGCTGCAGGCACTCCGAGGCATCCAGTTCGAGTTGCTCGAGCAGGGCATCTAGCGTCAGCTCCATGGGGCGATTGACGATCACGCCCATGGTGCCGTTGTCGTCATGGTCACACAGGTAAGTCAACGTCCCCTTGAAGTTAGGGTCGTCGAGATGCGGCATCGCCAGCAGAAAATGATGCTTCAAGCTTTGCATGAGCCTCCCGGGCGTCGAGGCGCGTCCCGCCTCTCGCTTACGCCGAAATTGGTGCTTGTCGCAGCGATTGTATCACTGCCCCTGCTGAACCTCGCCATCGTGGGATGGCAAGCGGCGCTCAAAAGCGCCGGGCAATGGCGTCCATCAACAATCCACCGATGTCGGTGCCACGCTGGGCGTCGATCTCGCGCACGCAGGTGGGACTGGTGACATTGATCTCAGTGATGTAATCGCCGATCACGTCGAGCCCGACGAAGATCAGGCCCTTGTCGAGGATCGCCGGTTTGACCTGCTCGATGAGCCAGTAATCGCGGTCGGTGAGCTCGCGGGCCTCGCCGCGCCCGCCAGCCGCCAGGTTGCCGCGCGTCTCGCCGGCGCTGGGAATCCGCGCCAGGCCATACGGCACGGGCTCACCGTCGATCAGCAGGATGCGCGTATCGCCGGCCTTGATCTCGGGCAGATAACGCTGCGCCATGATCTGGCGCGTGCCGCGCTCGGTGAGCTGCTCGATGACCGAGCCCAGATTGCGGCCCTCGGGCGTGATATGAAAGATGCCGCTGCCACCCATGCCGTCCAGCGGCTTGAAGATCACATCGCCGTGCCGGGCATGAAAGTCACGCAATACGGCATCGTGGCAAGAGACCACGGAGGGCGGGATGCAATGCGGGAACTGCTGGGCAAAGAGCTTCTCGTTGCTGGTCAAAAGCGCCTGGGTGGGATTGACCACCAGCACGCCCTCGCGTTCGGCGAAGCCCAGCAAGTGCACGGCGTTGAGGAAGTGATCATCCACCGGCGGATCCTGGCGCATCAGGATCACGTCGAGCTCCGCCAGCGGCGCGGCTTGCACTTCCTCGAGTCGATACCACGCCTCGGGGTCACGGTACGCCTCCAGCGCGCGCATCCGGCCCATGGCGCGCCCGCCTTCCAGGTACAGATCTTCCGGCTCGAGATAATAAAGCGACCAGCCGCGTTCCTGAGCGGCCCACAGCATGGCCAGGGTGGTGTCTTTCTTGTAGGCGATATCGGCGATGGGGTCCATCACCACGCCGAGCTTCAAGGCGCGCTCGCTCATGATCGGTCTTCCAGGCTAGGAATGAATGCGCGCAGTATGCCGCAGCGACCAGCGGAAGACCAAGGCGCCAGCAGCGTCTCAGCCGGACTGATGCGCGTCTATCGCCTCACGCGTCAGGCGGATGCCTTCTTCCTCGATGGTGATGAGCCGCTTCTTGTAGAGCCTGCCCACCGCCTGCTTGAAGGCGCTCTTGCTCACGCCCATGCGCGCCTTGATCTCGGCAGCGGGTGTCTTATCGCCCAGCGCCACGTACCCACCATGGCAGCGCAGCAACTCCAGCACTTTGTCACCGACCACATCGAGCCCCGCCTCGCCGGGCGGCAGCATGGCCAGATCAAGCCGCCCGTCTTCGCGCACGCGCTTGATATAACCGGTCAGCCGTTGGCCCCGCCGAGGCGGATGGATGATGTCATCGGCGTACAGCAAGCCCCAATAGCGGTGATCGACCACCGCCTTGAAGCCCAGGTCGGTACGCTCGGCGATCACTAGGGCGACGCGGTCGCCGGGCGTCATATCCGGCGCCTCATCGGCCAGGAAGCGATCCAGACGCATCGACGCCACCGGCCGCTCCTGGGCGTCCTCGTAGAGCATCACCAACACCCGCTTACCAACCTCGGGACGGAAACGCTGCTCGGCGAACGGCAGCAACACGTCCTTCGACTGGCCCCAATCGAGAAAAGCCCCGGTGGTATTGACCGCCACCACCTTGAGATACGCCACCTCGCCAATACGCGCCAGGGGCGGCCGCGTCGAACTCGACGCACGCCGGCCGGGAGCGGAAGAACGTGGGGCGGAATCTGGGGAACGGGACATGATGGCGACCACTGACGAGAGATATGTCCTCATTATGACGCCGCCCGGCAACGCGAGCAAAGGCCGTCGCGGGGTTAGCGGCATAAATCGGCGATTCCCTCACAACGTCGATGCGGCACACATACAGCCCAACCAACGTTTGGGATCTACGCTTGAAGCGAGACGGCGCGGCCACGCTCACGATCCCCGAGGGGCACACCACGCTGCTACGGCCCCTTCGTCATGAACTCGAGCGCAGACACCGAAGACTCCCTACGCCGGTTCCAGGCCGGGTAGCTCGGCGCGGCATCGTCACTACTTCGGGCGTCGGCTCGCCCGCAGTCGGTGGGAGCCCCAAAGGGCCTCCCACTCTTTTCCACCACAGAGGGAGATGTGCCATGAGTTATTCCTACTCAAGACTCGACAAGAACGATGCCGCCCTACTGATGATCGATCATCAAGCAGGCTTGCTGTCCCTGGTCCGCGACTTCACCCCAGACGAGTTCAAGAACAACGTGTTGGCTCTGGCCGACATCGCCGAGTTCTTCGATCTGCCGACGATCCTCACCACCAGCTTTGAGGACGGCCCCAACGGCCCGCTGGTGCCGGAGTTGAAGGAAAAATTCCCCGACGCGCCCTATATCGCCCGCCCCGGCCAGATCAACGCCTGGGACAACGAGGACTTCGTTCAGGCGATCAAGGACACCGGCAAAAAGCAGCTGCTCATCGCCGGCGTGGTGACGGACGTATGCGTCGCCTTTCCGGCACTGGCCGCGCGTGAAGCGGGCTACGAGGTCTTCGTGGTCACCGATGCCTCGGGCACCTTCAACCCGACCGTGCGCGATGCTGCGTGGGACCGCATGTCCCAGGCCGGCGTACAGTTGATGAACTGGTTCTCGGCGGCCTGTGAACTGCATCGCGACTGGCGCAACGACATCGAGGGTTTTGGCGGCATTCTGGCCAAACATCTGCCCCACTACTCGAACCTGATCCAGAGCCGTGACGCGGTGCTGAAACACTAGACCACTACCGCGGCCACACTGCCGCCACCGATGCGCTTGGTGGCGGCAGCCTACGTCTCGCCAAGGAGACCGCGCATGAGCAATACAGAGCATCGTCCCCATCTCTACGATTCCCGTGAATGCCCCGTCGTGGACGGGCACCGGCTGGTTCAGCATCTCCACGCCCGCACGGCAGATGTCGGCGGCATCCCGGTCAACCGCGTGATGCCCCAAAGAGGCCGTCGGCTCATCGGCGCCTGGTGCTTTCTCGACCATGCCGGCCCGGCTACCTTCACCGCCGGCGCAGGCGGCATGCGTGTTGGTTCACACCCGCACATCGGCCTACAGACCTTTACCTGGATGCTGGCCGGCGAAATCATGCATCACGACAGCCTGGGCAACGCCCAGCGCATCCGCCCCGGCGAACTCAACCTGATGACCGCGGGCCGTGGCATCGCCCATACCGAGGCATCCATCCCCGAATCCGGCCAACTGCACGCCGCCCAGTTGTGGATCGCCCTACCCCACGCCACGCGTCACACATCGCCACGCTTCGATCACTACCCCGACTTGCCGCGCTGGAGCGAACAGGGCGCGGACGTGACGTTGCTGATAGGCGATTTTCAAGGCCGCGAGGCGCCCACGCATGCTTTCTCGCCGCTAGTCGGGCTCGACATCGTCAGCCCCGATGCCACCCAGCTGACGCTCCCCGCCCGTACCGATTTCGAGTATGGCGTCCTCGTGCTGGAAGGCAGCCTCACCATCGAGCGTGACCGTTTCGACACCAACGAGATGGCCTATCTCGGCAGCGGGCTCGACGAGATCACGCTCGCAATGGAAGCCGGCACACGCGCCCTGTTGCTCGGCGGCGAACCGCTGAACGAGGACATCCTCATCTGGTGGAACTTCGTCGGTCACAGCAAGGCCGAGATCGCCGAGGCTCAGAAGGAATGGGAAGCCGGCAGCGACCGCTTCGGCGACGTGCCCGAATTCGATGGGGAACGGATCATGCCGCCACCGATTCCGTGGAAGGTGACAGCCAACTGAGTCGCGGCACTCACCCCAAATCGCCGAAGTGATGCTGGAGCAGCGTGAGGGCGACGACGGGGGCGGTTTCGGTGCGCAGGATGCGCGGGCCGAGGGTCAGGGCGGCGAAGTCGGCGGCACGGGCGGCGTCGATTTCGTTGGGGGATAAACCGCCTTCGGGGCCGACGAGCAGTGCGACGCGAGTGACGTCGCTGGCATGCTGCCAGGTGGTGTCGGTGGAAGGATGCAGGACGAGGCGCAGCGTTTCGTCACGCGTTGCGAGCCAGACATCAAGTGTTTGCGGGGGATGCACGGTGGGCACGCGGCTGCGCCCGCATTGCTCGCAGGCGCTGACCGCGACGGCTTGCCAGTGGGCGAGTTTTTTGGCTTCGCGCTCGCCCTTGAGGCGCACGTCGCCGTGCTCGGTGTAGAGCGGGGTGATCGCCACGACGCCGAGCTCGGTGGCCTTCTGGATCGCGTAGTCCATGCGGTCGCCCTTGGAAATCGCCTGACCCAGGTGCACCGCCAGCGGCGACTCGGGGCCACCCTCAGTCACGGCGGTGACCCGTACGCGTACCTCACGGCGCCCGACACTGACGATCTCAGCGTCGGCTTCATGACCCTCGCCATCGAACAGACGCAACGCCGCGCCTTCACGCAGGCGTAGCGCGCCCGCCACGTGGCGCGAGGCACCTTCGGGCAGGGTGATTTCCGCTGCGGCGACCAACGTGGCCGCCACATGAATGCGCGGTCCGGCCATCGCTTACTGCACGTTCTCGGCGGCTTCGCTCTCACGCTTCTTCTTCTGGGCGTACATCGCCTCGAAGTTGACCGGTGATAGCATCAGCGGCGGGAAGCTGCCGCGATTGACCAGGTTGTCGATGCACTCGCGCGCATAGGGGAACAGCATATTGGGGCAGAACGCGCCCAGGGTGTGGTCGAGCTGGTCGTCGCTCAAGCCGGCGATGCGGAACAGACCGGCCTGTTCCACTTCGACGAGAAACGCCGTGGCGCCGTCTTCGTTGTTGGTGACCTGCGCCGTCACCTTGACCACGACCTCGTAGAGGTTTTCACCGACCTGTTCGCTGGTGGTGTTGAGGTCGAGCCCAACCTTGGGCTTGAACGCGTTCTGGAATACGCTCGGCGCGTTGGGCGACTCGAAGGAGACATCCTTGACGTAAATACGCTGCATGGAAAATTGCAGCTGGTTCTGCGTGTCGTTGCCACCTTGAGCGGCCTGATTGTTGTCTTCCGCCATGTTGCACTTCCTTTGACTTATCTATGCATGAGACGCGGGGGCCGGCGTGCGCCGCCCCGCCAGTGTATCGCTTACTTGCGGACCACCGGCAACTCATCGGACTGCCACTGGGTCATACCGCCCTTGAGCTTGGCCGCGCGGGTGAAGCCACCCTGGGTCAACTGCCCGACGGCAGCGCCGGAGTGCTGGCCGTGCTGGCATACCACCACCACCGGCTTTTCCTTGTAGTCCTCGAGCTCTTTGAGGCGATCCTCCAGACGGCCCTTGGGAATATTGCGGGCACCGGCGATATGCCCCGCCTTGAAGTCCTTGACCTCGCGAATATCCAGAAACAGCCCCTCCTCGCGATTGATCAGCGAGGTGGCTTCGGACGGCGAGACGCCGCTGTTCGAGCCTTTCAGCTCGTAGGCGATCCATGCCACCAGTACCACCAGAAAAGCGCCTGACAGTAGCAGGTGGTTTTGCACGAATTCGAATAACTGATCGATCATGGGTGCGGATAACTCTCGTTGTGTGTCTGTCGGCGTCGTGTGCGCTCGGCGAACGCCGCATGCCCCGGCGGGCGCCTTAGTATACATGAGCCATGCGCGAGCGTCCGGCCCCACCAACGCGGCTGACGCTCTGTCGTGACTGCGTTATGATGCAGCAAGGAGACGTGAGTCGCGAACCCCCAGCGGCACTGCCGCTTCATGGGGTCATCGGCCGAATGCGCCGATGCGACGCCCATCAGATTCCCGCGAGGCATGTTATGGCAGATACCCACACCCAGCGTCCCCGGCCCGTTGCGCTGTTGATCCTCGATGGCTACGGCCAGAACGACGACACCGAGTACAACGCCGTTTACTCGGCCAAGACGCCGGTCATGGACGCGCTGAAACAACGTTACCCCTCCGCCTTGCTGCACACCGATGGCAAGTACGTCGGGCTGCCCGACGGCCAGATGGGCAATTCCGAAGTCGGCCACATGAACCTCGGCGCCGGGCGTATCGTCTATCAGGACTTCACGCGTATCACCAAGGCCATCGAAGACGGTGAACTGGCCGCCAACACCGCGCTGACGGCACCCATCGATGCCGCCGTGGCCGCCGGTCGTGCCGTGCATCTACTCGGTTTGCTTTCGCCCGGCGGGGTGCACAGCCACGAGGATCACATCCTCGCCGTGGCCGCGCTAGCCGCCGATCGTGGCGCCAAGCACGTCTATCTGCACGCCTTCCTCGACGGTCGCGATACCGCGCCCAAAAGCGCTCGGGCCTCGCTGGAACGCGCCAATGCGCGGCTCGCCGAGCTGTTCGGTGCCGACAACGCTTATGTCTCTTCGATCGTCGGCCGTTACTACGCCATGGACCGCGACAATCGCTGGGACCGTGTCGAGCAGGCCTATCGTGTCATCGTCGAGGGTGAGGGCTCACAGATCGCCACCAGTGCCGAGGCCGGGCTGGACGCCGCCTACGAACGTGACGAAACCGACGAATTCGTCGCCGCCACCAGCATCCGCCCGCACGGCGAGCCGGTGCGCATGGCCGACGGCGACGCCGCGCTGTTCCTGAACTTCCGTGCCGACCGCGCCCGCGAACTGACTCGCGCCTTCGCCGAGGAGGACTTCAGCGGCTTCACTCGCCAGGCGCGGCCCAAGCTGGCCCATGAAGGGCTAGTGATGCTCACCGAATACGCCGCGAACATCCCAGCACCGGTGGCTTTTCCGCCTACCGACCTGGTCAACACTCTAGGCGAGACCGTCGCCAAGCGCGGCCTAAAACAGCTACGCATCGCCGAGACCGAGAAGTACGCCCACGTCACCTTCTTCTTCTCCGGTGGCCGCGAGGACGAGTTCGACGGCGAGACCCGCGAGCTGATTCCCTCGCCGCAGGACGTCAAGACGTACGACGAGAAGCCGGAGATGAGTGCTTACGAACTCACCGACAAGCTGGTCGCGGCCATCGACGCGGGCACGTTCGATCTGGTCGTGTGCAACTACGCCAATGGCGATATGGTCGGCCACAGCGGCGACTTCGATGCCGCGGTCAAGGCCATCGAGGCGGTCGATGTCTGCCTGGGCCGGGTGATCGAGGCCATCGAGCGTGCCGGCGGCGAGTGCCTGGTCACCGCCGACCACGGCAATGCCGAGCAAATGGTGCACCCTGAAACCGGCAACCCGCAGACGGCGCATACGACCTTTCAGGTACCGCTGGTCTACGTCACGCCGCGCGCCGGCGCCACCCTGGCGGACGACGGCAGCCTGTGTGACCTGGCGCCGACCCTGCTGACAATGATGCACGAGCCGATCCCCGAGGAAATGACCGGCCGCGTGCTGGTCGATACGCCCTGAACGGTGTGCGTGTATTGCGGAGCCGGCGCATGAGCGCGCCAACGTCCAGCAAACGAATCGCCATGGCCTGCGCCATGGCGTTCTCGTGTGCGTGGCTGTCGCTGGGCGCCTGGGCGCAGAACTCGCCGGAAGAGGTCAAACGTCAACTCGAAGCCTTGGGCAGTGACATCGAGAACGCCGAGTCACGCCTCGAGGGCACGCGTGACGAGCGTGACACCGCGCAGCAGGAACTGCGCGAGGTGGAAACCGAGCTGGCCGACACCCAACAGCGGCTGACCAGCCTGCAGCGCGAGCAGGATCAACTCGACCAGGAAGTCGCCGAGCTCAAGCAGCAGCGCCAGACCCTCGAGGAAGAACGCCGCCAGCAACGCGCTGCGCTTGCCACACAACTCAACGCGCTCTACCGGCTCGGCCCCACGCCACAGCTCAAACTGCTGCTCAATCAGACCGACCCCGCGCGGCTGGACCGCCTTCAGCAGTATCTCAATCATCTCAACCAGGCGCGTCAGCAACGCCTCGACGCCCTGGCCAAGCTCGAGGATCAGCTCGACGAAACGCAACGCGCACTACAGTCACACCAAGAGCGCCTGGACAGCCTCGCCAGTGAGCTGACCGAACGCCGCGAAACGCTCAGCGATCAACGCAGCGAACGCGAAGCCATCCTCTCGAAGTACAAGGAGCGCTACACCTCCGAGCAAGCCAAACTGGCCGCGCTCACCGATGACCGCGAGAACGCTCAGCAACTGCTCGAGCAGATGCAGACCAAGCTCGAACGCCTCGACCAACCGCCGCCTTCCACGGACATCGACCAAACCCGGGGCGAGCTACCCTGGCCGGTGCAGGGCGACATGCTCGCCACCTACGGTAACGGCGACGGCGTCGACCGCAACGGCATGCTCATCGGCGCCGAGGCGGGCACGCCGGTCTCCGCCGTACACGCCGGCCGCGTGGTCTTTGCCAACTGGATGCGCGGCTTCGGCAACCTGTTGATCGTCGATCATGGCGACAATGTCATGACGCTCTACGCCCACCTGCAACGCTTCAATGTCGGGGTCGGCGCCCAGGTCACGCGCGGCGACACCCTTGCCGCCGTCGGCGACAGCGGCGGCCGCGACAGCCCCGCACTGTATTTCGAGGTGCGCAAGAACGGAGACCCCATCGACCCCAGCGACTGGATCGCCCGGCGCTGAACGTCCGCCGTGCTGGATTGCGCCGACCCATAAAGGCTATGCTGGGCCTCGGCGCGCGTGGGTTCGCCTTCGCCCCGCCACCTGGTCGCCCCTTCCGGCGCGACTGACACGAGCCCGTTCCGCCGCGTTGTGGAGACAGCATGACCGCAAGCCAATCCCGTTCCCCACGTCTCATCGTTCGTCACTTTCTAGCAATGGGCATGGCCCTGGTGATCGGGGCGCTAACCCTGCCGCTGCCGGCGCACGCCCAGCAAAGCACTCAGCCCAGTACCCAACCAAGTACTCAGCAGAGCAACCAGTCACCGGCCGGCAATAACGCCCTTCCCGTGGAAGATGTGCAGACCTTCGCCGAGGTCTTCGAACGCATCAAGCGCACCTATGTCGACGAAGTCGACGACACCACGCTCATGCGCAACGCCATTCGCGGCATGCTCGGCGAGCTCGACCCGCACTCCGCCTACCTCGATAAGGACGACTTCGAGGCACTGCGCGAGACCACCGAGGGCGAATTCAGCGGCGTGGGCATCGAAGTCGGCATGCAAGAGGGCCAGTTGACGATCATCTCGCCTCTCGACGATACCCCCGCCGCGCGCGCCGGGCTCCAGGCCCAGGACCGCATCCTGCGCATCGACGACACGCCCACCGAGAGCATGTCGCTGCAGGAAGCCGTGGACATGATGCGCGGCGACGAAGGCGAGGATATCCGCCTGACCATCATGCGCGAGGGCGAAGATGCGCCGCGCAACGTCACCCTGACGCGCGAGACCATCCAGACCGAAAGCGTCAAACACGAGCTACTGTCGCCAGGCTATGGCTACCTGCGCATCAGCCAGTTCCAGAGCCGCACCGGCGAGCAGGCCCGCGACGCCATCGCCGCGCTGCGTGAGGAAGGCGAGCTCAAGGGGCTGGTGCTCGACCTGCGCAACAACCCCGGCGGTGTGCTCGACAGCGCCGTCGACGTCGCCGACCTGTTCCTCGACAGCGGCCTGATCGTCTACACCGAAGGGCGCCTGCCGGACAGCGACATGCGCTTCTCGGCCTCCACCCAGACCAGCGCCCCGGACGTCCCCATGGTGGTGCTGATCAACGGTGGTAGCGCCTCGGCGGCGGAGATCGTCGCTGGCGCGCTGCAAGACCAGCAACGCGCCGTACTGATGGGCACCGAAAGCTTCGGCAAGGGCTCCGTCCAACAGGTGCTGCCGCTGAACAACGGAGACGGCCTGAAGCTGACCACCGCGCTCTACTACACACCGGATGGCCGCTCGATCCAGGCCCAAGGCATCGAACCGGATGTCGACGTGGTGCGTGGCCGTCTCGAAGTCGCCGAAGGCAGCGGCCTCAACATCCGCGAGGCTGATCTCGAGAACCACCTACGCAACATCAACGGCGACACCGAACGCACCGAGCGTGAAGCCTCGCTCGCCGAAAGCGACTACCAGCTCGGCGAAGCTCTCAACCTGCTCAAGGCCCTCAACGTCCTGCCTCGTACGCAGGGCGGCAACTAACGCCTCACCCGCGCCCTGAAACGCAAACGCCCCCGCGCCGTGATTTGAAGTAAACGGCGCGGGGGCGTTTTGTCAGACTCATAAAGCTACTCTTTATTATCGCTCCGGCGATGCAGCCAGGCTTTGCCAGCGGCCGTTAGCCGGTATTTCTGCAAACGGCTATTGGGCTTGTCCGGAATCGTCATTTCAATGGCGCCTGCCTTCAGTGCCGGGCGCAAATAGGCTTCCCGGAAGTGATCTTCATGTTTCAGCCCCAGCGCTGCCTGTATCTCCGAGCGTTTCATTTCGCCCTGCAAGACTACGAGTAGTCGCATGACTTCCCCGGTAACTTCCCCGGTAACTTCCCCGGTAACTTCCCCGGTAACTTCCCCGGTGACTTGGTCGCCGCCCGACCCTGAGCGCCATTCTGCCTCCGGCCGCCAGACGACGACGCTGAACTGATTGCCTGACGAGTCATTCACCAAATCAATCCGAGGCCACGCCTGAAGCGCTCGGGGTATGCCGCTACCCATGCCTCGATAGGGCAAGATATGTGAGGCATGTTCAGTGAGCGTAGGGTTGCGGCGAATGGTCTTGCCCTGGCGAATATCTTCCGGGCTCAAGCTATCCGACAAGTGGCCGGGGCTAACGATCTCCACCCGATCAGCAAAGACCATGAGACGGACGGAGGCGCTGGTGAAGTAATCGCGGTGAATTAGAGCGTTGACCAGCAACTCTTCCAACGCTGTTTCGGGGATCTCAAGCTGACCCACGGTATTGAAGCTGCGCCCGTGCTGCACATGGTGCAGATTGCGCTTGATAAAAGCGAAAGCGCCCCGAAACTGCTCCAACAGGGTGCCCTTGATGTCTTCGCTGTCCAGATAGCGGGTATCGTGTAGAGCGGTGCCGGGGAAGGCAACCGCCTTCACCTCAAAGGCTGGGCGCCAACGCTGGGGATTGCGACTAAACAGCATCAGCCCCGATAGATTCAGCTCCTGACCATCGCCCAGGCCCAAGTTCTGCAGCAACTGCTCCCGTGTCAGGCCAGAGAACTCATCGCTTTCCCCATAGCGAAGGTCGAAATAGGCAGTAAAGGCCTTGTCGTCGATATCCTCTATGGAAGATCCCGCCACAGGCACTACATCGGCGTAAACCAGCCCGGAGCGCTGGAACATGCGCTGCATCTCTTCCCGGGAGGTCACATGCCGCTTGTCCGAACCCTGCTTGACCCAAATGCGACCTTGATTGTCGAGATAAGGCTTGGCCAACCCATCGGGCACTTCAACCACCACCACAAGACCTTGGTTCGTCTGCACGTTCTCGGTCAGCGGATGCACGGGTGGGCGTACATGCTGGGAAGCGGCGTTACCGAGTAACTGATTCAACCGCCGAACCGCCGCCCCATCCAGCCCCGCAATCGAGCCATCGTCATTCACGCCCAGAAACAGCCAGCCACCGCCACTATTGGCAAAGGCAGCCAGTTCAGCGGCAAGACTATCCGCGTTGGTGGCGTCACGCTTGAACTGGTGGCGGCTGTCTTCGCCGCGGGTGATGGCTTTTTGAAGATCACTTTGTGTCATGGCAATGCCATTTTGCTCCTTTTTGACTAGGCGTCCCTAAGCGAATCCATATGATGAAAAGCCTGCAGCAGGGACCACAAGCCGTGCGCTTTGGACTCTGCTGGCCGCCTGACTAAGCGGCATCGAAGTCGAGAGGGCGAACATCATTCAGGTTGAGCGTATTACGCGCTACCCAGAGGTCATACATGTCCTGAATGGCCAGCCAGCTCTCCGGTGTGCGGCCCAGCACCTTGGAAAGCCGCAGGGCCATTTCCGGGCTGATACCGCTCTCCCCTTTAAGCACCCGCGACAACGTCGACGGCGAAACCCCCAGGTTCGAGGCAAGCTGACGAGAACTGATGTTGAAAGGCTCCAAGTACACTTCCCGAACGAACGCCCCTGGGTGCGGCGGATTATGCATCGTCATTAGTGATAATCCTCATAATCAAGTACGTAGGCGTTGCCACCCCTTATGAGGTATGGGCTGAATCAGTCGATACCGTAGCGCGTTGCGCATCGCGCAACAAAATGGTTTATGCCAAAAGCGTGAAGCCATTCCTGTTGACTCCCTGGGTACTGGCCTAACGCTGGGCGTTCTGTTCATGGCGGCCAGACGAGGTAGACTCGAGATAGGAACCGCGACGTCAGCGGCATCGGCTGCAAGCAATAGCTGGCCTTTAAAATCGACGAGATGACCTTTGCGCTGGGCTGAGCGCCCCTCGCTACCTCAGGAATCCGCCCATGACGCAGTTCTGGCGAGACCCGACGCTGCCTTTTGTCGAGAGCCGGTGGGCCAGCGATAGCCGCGCCTGCTACCGACCCCACAGCCATCCCACCCTGTCGATCGGTGTGGTCGACCGTGGCCAAAGTCAGTTCCAGTGCCAACGCCGCCGCGAGCGGCTGACACCGGGCTGCCTGGTCAGCGTGCCGGCGGGCGTGGTGCATGACTGCAACCCGCTGCCGGATCAGCCTTGGAGCTACCAGATGCTGTATCTGGAACCGACCTGGGTGAGCGAGGTGCTGGATGAGGCCTCGGCCGAGACCGACGCTGCCCCGGCCATGCCCTCGACGGTATTCATCGCCCGCGACGTCGCGCCTTACCAGGCCTTCTGTCGGCTCAATGCGCTGCTTTTTTCCTCGGCTCCGAGGGCCGACAAGGAGGCCGGACTGATCGAGTTCCTCGGCAGTCGCCTGTGGTGTCACGGGGACGCCCTGGCCGTTCATTGGCCGAACTCATCCGCCTTGAACGACCTCCAACGGCATCTACTCGAGTGCCTCGAGCGTCCGCCGTCGCTCGAGGTGCTGGCTCGGGACCATGGACTAAGCCGTTATCAAGTGATTCGACTGTTCCGCCGCGAGACCGGGTTAACGCCCCATGCTTGGCTGCTCGACCAGCGCATCCAGCAGGCGCGCCGCCGCCTGTGTCAGGGGGTGGAACTGTCGGAGCTCGCGCAGGAACTCGGCTTCGCCGACCAAGGTCACTTTCAGCGCGCCTTCAAGGCTCGGGTGGCGGTCACGCCGGGGCGCTACCGCAGTACCTGAGGTAGCGCACTTTCTTTCAATACTATCGCCACACGGTGACGCAGGCTGGCCCTCCACGCACTCGAAAGGGGCTTACGCGTCATGCTGCAACAGTTCCTGCTGGTCGCCGGGGCGCACTTCCTCGCCCTGCTCAGCCCTGGTCCGGACTTTTTCTTGGTTCTGCGCTACGCGGTCGCCTTGGGGCGCAGGCCGGCGGCGCTGGTCAGCCTCGGCATCGGCCTCGCCAACGGCCTGTTCATTCTGCTCGCTATGGGTGGGCTCATGGCCCTGGACGCCGAAGCCGGCCCCTTCATCGCCGTCCAGTGGGCCGGCGGCGCCTTTCTGCTTTACATGGGCGTCCAGTTCATTCGTCAGGCGGGGCAGACTCGCCTCGAGGCAGGCTCGCACCGCGAGGCAGAAGCCCCTACGAGCACCGCGCCCGGCGCCTTGCTCGCCGGGCTGGCCTCGGGGTTGCTGAACCCCAAGAATGCGCTGTTCTACGCCAGCCTGTTCGCAGTGCTTCACGCGCGTAGCACGCCCGTTGGTGTCCAGAGTCTCTATGCGTTGTGGATGATCGCTGTGGTACTCGGTTGGGATCTGCTGGTTGGCCACTTGGCCGGCCATCCGGGTCTGATCCGTCGTTTCGGCCATGGCCTGCGACACATCGAGCGGCTGGCTGGCGCCCTGCTCATCCTGCTGGGGCTCGGCATCGTCGCAGCCCGGCTCGACCCAGGGCTACTCGCGGCCTTCTGAAGACCCGACGGCTCAGGCCTCGAACATTGTGGTTGGAGTCTTCCTTGCACATGTAAAATGATCGTTTTACACTGCCTGCATGGACATACGCACACGCTTGCTCGAGACCGCCGAGCAACTCTTCGAACGGCACGGCTTCGCCGCCACCGGCATGGACCGGCTGACGAGCGCTGCGGGCATCTCGAGCCGCACGCTCTACAAGCACGTCGGCAACAAGAACGGCCTGATCGCCGCCGTCCTGAACGAGCGCGACCGCCGCTTCCATCGGCTGGTGGAGGCCGACAGCATCGACGCCTTGTTCGCCGCGCTGGAAACCTGGTTCGGCCAGGCTGGCGCCCGAGGCTGCCTGTTCCTGCGCGCCTGGGGGGAAACCGGCGGCGGCGTGCCCGAGATCGCCGAGGCGATGGAGCGGCACAAGCAGCGCCTGCGGGAGCGGATCGACGCCATCGTCCTCGCGGAGATCGGCCGGCACGACGACGACCTCGTCGAGGCGATTCAGTTGCTATTCGAGGGCGCGACCCACGCGGCGACGTATCGCGGCGAGGCCGCCGCCGATGCCGCTCGCCGCGCGGCGCACCGGCTGGCCGGTCTCGCGCGGATCGCGTAACGGCGGCACTCGAATCGAACGCTAGCGGCTCGCCAAGCGCCACCAGCGATACCGCCGAGCGCTGACCGGACGAGCGTCATCGGGTACACACGACCGGCGCCTGCGCCGGGGGCTCGTTACGCCCATAGTGAAAACGATCGTTTTACATTCAGCAACACGATGCCGGCCACGGGCCGAGGGGAGTACACCGCATGACGCGCACCGAATTCCGCCTGATCGTCGCCGGCACCATGCTGATCGGCACCACCTACGGCCTGGCGCGCTTCGCCTACGGGCTGTTCCTGCCCAGCATGCGCGAGGAAGTCGGCTTGAGCGCGACCCTGGCCGGCATCATCGGTAGCGGTGCCTATGTCGGCTACTGCCTCGCCATCGTGCTCAGCGCGCTGCTGGTGGAACGCTTCGGGCCACGCCGGATCGCCGTCGCTGCTGCCCTGATCGCGGCAGTAGGCATGGCGGGCATCGCCGTCAGCACGCAGGCGATATGGCTGGCCGGCGCCGTGCTGCTCGCCGGGACGAGCACCGGCCTGGCCTCGCCGCCCATGGCGCAGGCGGTGTCCCGCGCGATCACCGCGCCTCGGCAAGGGCGGGCCAACACCGTCATCAATGCCGGTACCAGCCTGGGCGTCGCCGTCTCCGGGCCGGTCGCGTTCATCGCCACCGGCCAGTGGCGGCTCGCCTACGCCGCCTTTGCCGTCACCGCGTTGCTCAACGCCCTGCTGTTGCTGATCAGCGTGCCACGCTCATGCGCCAGCGATACCGCCAAGGCTTCCGACGGCCAGGTCGACGGGCTCTGGCGGCCCCGAGCATTGACGCTGATCGCCGCGGCCACCGGCATGGGCATGGCCAGCGCCGCCTTCTGGACCTTCTCGAGCGAGGTGGTCATCACGCTGGGGCACTTCGAGCAGGCCACGGCCAACATCGCCTGGATTCTGATCGGCGTCGCGGGGCTGGTGGGTGGCGCGGCGGGCGACCTGATCGCGCGCCTCGGCCTCAACACCGTGCATCGCGGCAGTCTCGCGGCGATGGCCGGCGCACTCGGGCTGCTGGTACTCAGCCCCTCGAATCTGGCGGCGGTGTTCGTCTCGGGCGCGCTGTTCGGCGCGGCCTACATCATGCTGACCGGCGTTTATCTCGTCTGGGGCATCCGGCTGTATGCGGACCGCCCCGCCATCGGGTTGGGGCTTCCCTTTCTGATGATCGCCGTGGGGCAGATCGTCGGCTCGCCCCTCGCGGGTTACCTGATCGGCAGCCGAGGGTATCTCGTCTGCTTCATCGCCTTCGCGCTGATCGCGGTGGCCACGGCTCTCATCGGCTACAGGACCACCGAGCGCGCGGCGTTCCAACCGGCTTCCACTTCCCCCTGACATCAGAAACTCCCACGGCAGGTGCAGCGGCACTCACGGGGCATGTCAGGTTCTTGAAGGCAACGCGATAAGGAGAAGGTATGCGTAACGAGGAGCAGTATCGTAAAAGCGAGCGAGACGATCGTTCATCCAGCGACCAGGCCGAGCATGAACAGGCGCTGAAGGTGATGTACATGCCGGCGATGCCGCCTACCGGGCTCTTCGTCTGGAGCAAGAAGACACTCCAGCGACTTCTGGAAAAGGTACGATCCTGATGCACTTGGAGGCACACAGCACGAGACGGCATCCCCTGTGGGCATGACCCGCAGGGGATGCCGGTTTTTTACGGCGGACAATGCGTCGATTTTCCACTTTCCCCTGACGACAGGAGCTCCCAATGACAGGTGCAACGGCACTCGTGGTTCTCGCCTCATTTTGCTGGGGTTTATCTGGCGGCATCGGTGGCATGCTCATGGCGGACGACTGGGACGCGTTCGTCGTCTCGTTCTACCGGGGCGCCATCGGCCTGGTGTTCGTGCTCGGCTGGCTGGCGATCCGCCCGCGCAAAAGCGGGTTGAGCAACCCTCGCCTCTGGGGCTGGTCGGCGGTGGCCGGCCTGGGGGTGGCGGGCAATTTCGCGTTCTACTTCCTCAGCATTTCACAGGGCAGCGTCGCGGTGGCGGCGACCCTGATGTACTCGGCGCCGATCTTCGTCTACCTGCTCTCGTTCGTGCTCAAGCTCGAAAAACCCACGCCGCTGAAGTGGGCCGCCATCGTGGTGGTGATGCTCGGCATCGTGCTGCTGACGCGCATCTATGACGTCGGTGCGGGCGGGATCACCCTGCTCGGGGTGGGCGCCGGGCTGCTGGCCGGGGTCTCCTACGCGGTGTTCATCTTCGGGTTCAAGTACGCGGCACCGCACGGTAGCCCACAGGCCATTCTGGTGATCGCTTTCGCGGTTCTCGCCGTGCTCCTGGCCGGCCTTGGCGACACCAGCCAAACCCTGGACGTACTGCATACGCCGGATTGGCCGCTGTTCGTCACGCTGGGGATACTCGGCGCCGGGCTCTCGTTCATCTTCTACGTCAACGGCCTGCACCACACCGCCCCGGCCGTCGCCTCCATCGTCGCCATGGTGGAACCCGTCACCGCCTCGCTCTTCGGTGTCGTTGTCCTCGGCGAAAGCCTGGTGAGCATTCAGATCGTCGGGATGGTGCTGATCCTCGCCACAGTGACCGCGTTGAGCGTCTACTCCAGTCCCAAGGAGTGAGTTGGTGGCGGGGAGTTCAGCATGATGGAAAGACCCGCCGCCATCCTCATGTCACCTGGTACTGGCGGCTAAACGTGCCCCCAAAGCAACGAACAAGGAGCCAAGGCCGCGATCCATCCACATCCCCACTCGCGGGCTTGCCTTCAAGAAAGCGCCCAGCTTCGCTCCCATCATTACCAAAAGAGGCTCTATAAAAAGCCGCGACCACAATAATCAAACTGCCATGCAAGAACAGCTGAGCGCCCACCGGCCCGGCACCTTGCACGACAAATTGCGGCAAAAATGCGAGAAAGAAGATGGCCACTTTGGGGTTCAGCACAGACACCAACACACCTTGCCAATAGACCGACCGCGCCTTTGCATCATGGCTTCCGCTATTGGAGACAAAAGAGTCACCCTTCGACAAAAGCATTTTGACGCCGAGCCATATCAAATAGGCAGCCCCTACCCACTTGATCACCGAGAACGCCAAGGCCGATGTGGCCAGAATGGCCGACAGGCCCGCCGCCGCCATGGCCACATGCAATGCCGTTCCCGACCAACCCCCGAGCATCGCAGCGAACCCATATCGACGTCCGCTGCGTAGCGTCTGGCCTAGCATGAACGCGATATCCGGCCCTGGGGAAAGGTTCAGAAGCACCGCCGCTGACAAAAACGCCAGCCAATGCACCAACGAATAATCGCACATATCGAGATTCCTTTTATTTCTACGTCAACGGCTTGTGTCCAAGAGCCCAAAGGGTGAGCGTAGCGAATCAAAATCGCTTATGTCTCATCACTTGGCAGCCCGATCAGGTCGGTAACGCCGACATCAATGCCCAACTGCGTAAGAAGCGTTGTAGCCTGGCCACGATGATGTGTCTGATGGTTAAAGAAATGTGAAAGGGCAGACCAAAGCGGATATCGCCGAGGCACGGGATTTACGATGCCGGTATAGATCAAGTCTTCGTCTAAATCTTGCGGAGAAAGCGAGGCGACCCACTCGATTATGCGGTTGTCTTCAGCCTCGCGCTCGCTTCGAAGCACATCGAAGTCTGAGTAGAGCTCATGAGCTAATGACGTGACATGAAAGGGCTTACCCGTAAACCGCCCCATCCAGACCCGGTCAGTAAGTAGCAAATGGTTAAGAGTGCCATGAATCGATTTGAAAAAGGCACCCATATCGCGCTTTCGCTTCTCATCTGACAATCCAGAGCAGCACTCGTAGA
Organism: Chromohalobacter canadensis; assembly: GCF_034479555.1. Classification (NCBI taxonomy): domain Bacteria; kingdom Pseudomonadati; phylum Pseudomonadota; class Gammaproteobacteria; order Oceanospirillales; family Halomonadaceae; genus Chromohalobacter; species Chromohalobacter canadensis. The sequence continues at coordinate 1,632,255 of NZ_CP140151.1, forward strand.
TTTTCTGATTCATCCAGCGGTTATATCGCGCCATCGTTTGAATATGCATTTGGCTTACGTCCTCACCTGTCTCGCCGCCCAACGCCGCAGAGATCTCATCCTGATGCTCATCAAGGCTGCCAACGCCAGAATTCAATGCGCCTTCGCGCTGATCGCGGTGCCTCGGCCCTCCTCGGGTATAGCACCGCTGGGAGCGTGGTGCTATCCAGCGTCACGCCTCATGAGGCGGACGTGAATTCGATGCGACCCGCCAAACGCATCAGCTCGCCTTTTGCCGGCGTGACCACCGTGCGCGCCTGACGCGCTTCAAGATCCAGCACATGCACGATGGTGCTGCCGATATGCTCTTGCCAAGAGAGCATGATCAAGCCATCACGCAGCGCCACGGCGTCGTAATCGACCGTATCAGCGAAGCCGAGGTTATCACCGGCAACGATCTCCACGGTGAGCGTGTTTTGCGTCTCGATGGTGATTCGTGGCGTAAAGGCTGGGAACTGGATCTCCAGCACATCACCCACGCGCAGTGATGGCAAAGCCTCGGGCTCCATATTCACTCCTGCTTGCAGGCAGCACCTGTCACGCGTAGCGCACTGTCAGGTCTTCATTGGCCGCAGCGAATGTCGGCCTCACACGCGACCTCAAAATTCACCGAATTCGCAATGAAGCATAGCGAATGCGCTTTCTCATGAAGAGACGTCGCTAGCTCACTATCGTCGTTTTCGCCGATGCTGACGATGGGCTTGAGTGTCACTTTATCGAAATGACCGCCGCCGCTTTTGGTCTCAATCATGCGCCCTTCGGCGTTATCCTCGTAACTCGACACCGTGATGCCAGCATCAGCGCACAGATGTAGATACCAGAGCATGTGGCATGCAGAGAGCGAGCTCAGCAAAAGCTCCTCCGGATTATAGCGGGACGAGTCGCCAAGAAATGCCGGATCCGCCGACCCAGCTATTACGGGTTTGTCACCGCAGGTTATTTCGTGGTCGCGCGAGAAGGCGCGATAGTTCTTTGTACCTTCGCCAGAATTACCGGTCCAGACGACGGTAGCAGAATAATTGTGCTCACCTTTTTGTGGCATCGATGACCTCCCATCTGGATAGTTGATTCGCCTAACGCCTCATCCAAGTTTATTTTTGAAACGCGGCAGCACTTTTAGCGATAGCTTTTAATGAACTGTTAAACACTCTCTAGTTCAGCCATAGCTTCATTCCTTCATGCGTCGCTTTAAAACCAAGCTTCTCGTAAAAACGAATTGCATCTGGCCTTTTCTTGTCACTGGTTAATTGGACGATCAGGCAGCCTTTTTCCTTAGCTCGCTGTATTGCCCACTCGAAAAGCTTGGCACCAATCCCATCTCCTCGCTTAGACGACGCAACACGAACGCCCTCCATCAACGCTCGCCAGCTTCCGATATAAGTCAGGTAAGGGATAAACGTAATGTGGAGCATACCAAGCAATTGGCCATCCGATTCACAAACCAGAAGCTCGTTATTTGGATCATTTTGGATAGCTTCAAATGCTCTGATGTAGCCGACTTTCAACGGCGTCCCCGGCGACTCACGGATTTGCCCAAGTTCATCATCAGCAAGCATTTCGACTAGTGATGCAAGATCATCTGATCGCGCTTCGCGGAAACGATACTCCTCCATTGCTACTCTACCTCGCTCTTTTTAGGACGTCATTTTCCCTCTCGGCATTCCTTTCGCATGCGTAACAACATTAATTAGTTAATATCCAACGCTCCCGGGCCCCCTTGAACACCTAGGTGAGTCTGTTGCCTCGACCTCACCGCCTTCACCTTGAATTCCGGGGTGTAACGTTGGTTGCTCATGGCGTTCCCTCCTATGCACTCATCATAGACCAGAAGTTTCCACTAGAGTGGGGGAAGTCCAGGTCCGACTGACGCTATTGGTTATGCTTTTGTTCCACTGGGTCCAAGGTGATATTTAAGTTGACATAACCTCCTGGGTTAAACCCCCTCATGGTGCTTTCCTCACGAGAAAGAGTGTTCATAAAACCTGTCATAAACATCGCAAACTCAGATAGATCTGCTTTGCTTGATGTATCTAGACCAAACCACTTCTTATTTTCTGAATCGTAGAACCAATATCCCTTTCCCAGCACCACAAGAGCAGTGGTAGATGGTGATTCATAGGATTCATACTTTAAAAATCGATCAATTTCAGGGCCCGAAATATCGCTGCCGAACGCAAACATCACATTAGTCGGTAAGCCGCCATGAGCAATTGAATTATCTTGTTGCTTTCTTGGAAATGACTTCAGTCTACGAATTGAGGAAAACTTTTTTAGAGAATCTTTAATTTGTGTCGCAGAAATTTTCGATTTTACCTCAAAGATATAGCGGACACTTTCAACAGGGTAGATACCCAGTTCTTTGCTAAAAAAAATGGGAGGCACAAGCTTGGTGTGGTAAATTACTGCATCTAGTTGATCAGAAAGGCTTTGGTAGGTGTCTATGATCTTTCCAGTTCCAACTTTGAAACTATGAGTTAAAAAGGGCTCTATGCATTCTTTCAGCGCTAACTCTCGCAGATCGCCCTCAATACCGGGGTGGTCGATATCTACTGCCATATCATCCGCTGCTTTTTTTGCAGCGGCTATCTTGTTGAGGATGTACCTGTAATATCGACTTTCTTCCACATTCACTCCTTCAAGCATAACGCTGCGTTCACCGGTAAATTTGAAGCGAAGCGACTAATTTATCCGGGTGCAGCGCCTGGTTATGCACTAGGTTTTGGCTCTGTTCCTACACCAGCAATACTTACTTCAAATCCTCTTTGCGATAGGTTTTCGAATGCCTTTGACAGATTAACTTTACTAAAGAACGGTAGATTATTCTTTAAGCTTGTTGAATCTTCACCCAAAATCAAAAAAACAACTTCAACACCATCGCTTTTAAAACTATTAAGTGGAACACTATGCTGCAAACCACTGCTTACTCCCCTTAAAACAGTTCTTGCTTTTTTCCTAAACTCTTTGTCGCCGAGTAAAATCTCAGCAGAGACACTACCTTGCGCAAAAAGATGACTTAAACCGGCTGACCCACCTTTCCTATGTTTAACATGAATAAACTGTTTTTTATCTGTCATTAAGTCACATAGCTCGATAGGTGTAGTCGTTCTATTGCTTTTTATCAATTTTTTATCGAGTAAATGGTAGCTATGACTAGTCGAAGCTCGTTCGTTGTAGTCACCTTCTGATTCAATTTTTGATTTTGTTTTCCCGTCTTTGATTTCGTCCCATACGTGAACCTTAGGAAAGGCTAAAGTCGATACATTTATTCGATCCAGCGTAGAGTCGACCCTAGCAATAAAACTATTATCGATCTCATACCATAAACCGGAAAATAATATGTAGGTTTTATCTGTATCCTTATACTCAAAATAAATGCACTTATAGATTTGATAGTCAGACTCATTCTCATGAACGTCGTAAACAAAAAGCCTGTCTCGCTTAATTGAGTCAATAGAAATAGTCGCAACATCTATGTTATCAAGGTATTCCTTCGCCTCAATTGTTGGCTTTATGGAATTCTTAGTACGAGTATAGCTGAATCCATAGATACTATCCCATTGAACAATCTCGGGGATAGTTATAGTTATCTCAGAGCTCTTTGCTTTAACAGCATCAATTAACTTTCCATCTAAGTGATCAATTTCGGACTTCTCTTTAATCTTTCTGATATTATCAACCCACGAAAAGTTACTTTTATATGAATCACTTTTATAGCAACCAGAGAGCAAATCAACCACTTGTGATATTTCATCCACACCCATTTCTATGCCAAATGAATAAACAGCATCACCACCGGAGATGTTTTTCAAATCTACACCGTTTTTAGGTGAACCTGTGACAGCTCTAATAACATCCCTTGAAATATCAATGCCAAATACTCCAACAGAAGACTCTCTAGAGGCTTGCGACTTTTTCTGTACTGCCTGATCTTCTAGTGTAAAAAGGTCAACGCTTCGCAAACTGTCATGATTAAGTGTGTTAAGCGCAGTTTTTATTCCAAAATCATGTACAAAATATTTTGTATCTATCAAGAATCGACCATAACCGAAGGTAAAAGCCATTGTAGCTGTTGCAGTTTTTATAATAAGAACCGCTGAGCTAGAACGATTAGCAAGTTCATCTAATGAAGCACCTGTTATATCCTCCGTAAAGCCACTCCATTTTGGCTTTTTCTCTGTTGGAATTTTTACGAATAGCTTACCTTCAAGCTCATGCTTATTGTCTAGTTCATAAGCGTTAACTTGAGATGTTCCTTTTAAGTAGTCGTCTGTTTTCAGAGAAGCATGTTCATCCTTTGCCAAGAATGCATTCAAATATAAGTATGGCTTTTTATCTTCCACTGAAATCAACTCCTTACTGATGCATAACGCCAGCCATCAGCCGCGCGAGGTACAAGCGTCAGCTGGATGGCCTTGTTGGGCAGTACATTAGGTCGATGCCTCAAGGTTTGGTTCGCATCAAGTTTGACTCGATATCCTTGATCCACTCACATTCAACACCCCTGTTTTCGCGCGCCTCCCTTATCATTCTGATATTGTTTGCCGTAGTTTCCGGCTCCCACGGTTCGCGCACTGATGCGACGGCCATTCCTAAAGAGGACTGCGCGTCTTCAACCTTATCAGATAAAACGGACACTTCGAGCTCTGTAGCGTAATCCCAATAATCTGGCCTTTTACTAGCCAGACGTCTTTTAACTGCATAAGCAACTACAGGCATAAGTTCATTTCTTCTGGGATCAGGAGGGTCTGAGCACTCCATGAGCGTTACCGCGTTGATTCCTGGATATGCATCTCGCCAGTCCGATTCAAAACCTTGGAGATAAGCATCTATAGCCATATTCAAGAAGCCACGACCAGCCGGGTTCTGCTCCTCACTAGCCTTCAACCATCGGTCTTTATATACACGGCCTAGAATACCGTTGGTTTCACTACTGGGGCCATGACACTCAATCACTTCTGCCAACATCCTCTCCGCATCGTCATGCCGGCCAAGCCTATTCAGTGCAAAACCTAATTGCTCTTGCACAAGTATCGTTTGCTTGAGGGGCGGAGACATCTTAGCAACTAGATCAACCATTTTTTGCCAATCTTTTACTGCTCTGTAAGAAAGGAATAGATCGATAACAATCGCGGGATCCGCGTCCACTACATCTATTTCTCTCTCAATATTTTCAACAGCAGAACTACTTTCTTCGCGAGCTCTCCTTAGTCGCTCTTTCATGGTCTTTGAGTACTCTACAATGTCCCGGAAAGCATCTGTTTTTAGTCTTTGAAGGTCCGGTCTCGGCACATCGGTTAACAGCTGATACAGTGGGCTGTCATCTGCTGGGTCACGACATGACTCAAGCCTTTCAGCTAGCGCGTGACGGGTCTCCTCGGGGTTTTCTGGAAATCCGTATTCATCGACGTTATAGAGAATCGCTCTTAAAGGAGAAACATCAAAAGGTAAGCGCATGCCGCTTCCGGCTACCGGAACCGTGCTGTATGGTCGCACACCATGTCTTATCCCCAATTCATAAAATACGTTGGCGTTAGCAGTCGTGAGGTCTGCTACCGCATAGTCGCACATCATAAGCCGCTCAAACATCGGTTTATGGATGATCCCACCGATGACCTCTTCGTCCGCTCTGATCGGCTCTAAATTGGCATCCGTTATTGCAGGAGCAATTATTTGATCCTGAATCCGTGAGACCAGCCCCCAGAAATGCTTCTAACCTACTGAACTGCATGGCAATATAGCGAATATCGCCATTCACCCAGACAGTGCCATGCCCAACGTCAAGTTCCGCGCCAGTCGCCGCACCCTCACCAGCCACGCCGGGCTGTCCATCATCGGGCAATGCTTCGAGATCGCTGGCGTCGACAGCATCGACAGCCGCTTCCCCACCACGCTGGGCATGCGCACCAGTGACGTGATCAAGAGCTACCTGGGCCTGCTGTGTCTGGGCATGAGCGACTATGACGCTGTCGAGAACTTCCGCCGCGACAAGCCCTTCCAACAACTGCTGACCCTGCAGAAGGTGCCGAGCGCGGCGACGCTGCGACAGCGGCTGGAGAAACTTGCCGCCAACGACCTGCAGGCGCGCACCGCCACCTGGTCCACGACCCTGCTGTCACTGATCGAAGCACCGATCACCGCCGAGACGACGCACGTCTGCCTGGACATCGACACCTTCGTCATGGACAACAGCAACTCGAAGAAGGAAGGCGTCTCGCGGACCTACCAGAAGGTCGATGGCTACACCCCGATCGCCGCCTATCTGGGCAACGAAGGGTGGTGCCTGGGTCTGGAACTGCGGCCTGGCAAGCAGCACACCATGAAGGAGAGCAACGCCTTTCTGGAGCGGGTACTGCCTCGCGCCCAAGGCCTGACCAAGCAACCGATCCTGTTACGCGAGGACAGCGGCTTCGACAGCCAGGCGCACCTGGCGCTTCTCGAACAGCAGCGCCAGGTCTTTGCCGACGAGGGGCGCCGGCTCGACTATGTCGTCAAATGGAACCCGCGCGGCTCGGCCACGGCGGATCAGGATACCTGGTTGGCTGTGGCGGCGGACTACTGGGAAGAGCTGCGTCCTGGCAAGCGCCAGGCGCTGTGGACGCAGACCGTCTCGATCCACGACGACAACAAGACCGAATACGTCGTCCAACGCGTGATGCGCCTGGTAGAGCGCACCGCCGATCGCGATGGCCAGTTGCTGCTCGAACCGGACTATGAGTTGGAAGGCTGGTGGACCAGCCTGGACGAGGCGCCGGAGGCGGTGATCAAACGCTACCAGGCGCATGCCACCCACGAGCAATTCCACAGTGAGATCAAGACCGATCTCGACCTGGAGCGGCTGCCGTCGGGCAAGTTCGCCACCAACGATCTGATCCTGCACCTCGCCCAGCTGGCCTACAACATCCTGCGGCTGATGGGGCAGCTGGGCATGACCGGCGAGCTGAGCCCGGTGCGCCATCCCGCCAAGCGGCGCCGGATCCGCACCGTGCTACAAGAGCTGGTGCATCGTGCGGCGCTCGTGATTCACAAGGCGCGGCAGATCATCCTCGACTTCGGGCAGGACATCGGACGCATGACGGTGTTGAACACCTTGCGAAGCCGCCTGCGCTATCCCCGAGGCACGCCATGCTGATCGTCTGTCGGACAAAGGCACCACGCAGAGAGCTGACGGTCATCGGCAGCCAGTATCAGCGTGCCCGGCGGGTAGAAATGCCTGTCAAAATGGGCTGCTCTCGTCGGTCAGCGTCGCCATGGTTGGTCCTCCCCGGTATGCGTTCAGCGGTTGAGACGGAATCGGCGGTCAGAAAATGCTCGCTGGCGGTGATAGGGGAAGTGTCGGCGCTGGCTTCACGGAATCAGGTACCTTTTCAGGGGGCCTCATGAAGGATACAGGCATTAAACAACTCCTTGCTTCACTACTGGCATGTAGTTTCTTGGCAACAGGGGCAGTGTCGGCAAACGACCTACCTGATGAAGCAATTCTTTACAAAGACCCCAGGTGCGACTGTTGTACAGCTTATGCACATTACCTTGAAACGCAAGGTGTCAGGATCACGATCGTGGATGATGTTGCGCTGGATAGCATCAAGAAGCGAGCAGAAGTGCCCAAGAATTTGGCTTCATGCCATACCCTTAAAATGGGTAAGTATTGGATCGAGGGTCACGTTCCTAAGAAAGCACTAGCAACGCTTTTCTCTAAACAACCAGATATAAATGGCATTGGCCTTGTCGGCATGCCGAAAGGATCCCCAGGCATGCCCGGGGCTCAAGAAGCACCCTTTAAAATCTATGAATTTAAAAATAATAAAGACCATTCTTTCATGACTTTTTAGAAAATATTTTCATCGCAGCCTGGCTTTTAGAGGGGAGCATCTCCCCTCCTTTTTTACACACGACAAATTCTTAACCAAAGCTATTGATTTTTCCCTATCATTTTTTCCCAAGTTCCGTCACGATGTACTAGGCGATGCAATATCGCCATAAACACATGTCCTGCAATCAACGCTGTCAGTATATAAGCAAGTGGGCCATGCAGCTCCTGAAAAATCGTATCCCATTTTGTGTCAAGACCTTTTGTCAGAAGAGTATCAAAAACTAAAACGGGATAACCTTGCAATAAGCCACTCAACGGGATAGCGATCAGAACAACGTATATACTAAAATGCCCAAACCTTACCATTATACTTCTACTTCGTGGCCTATGCTTTCTCTGCACCAACAACCAGATCATGCGGAGCAACATTACCCCCAAAATAGAAACCCCTATCGTCATATGCCACGGCTGTACATACTGACTAAAAATATTCTTGGGGTCCCAACTACGCATATATACATCGGCTAGCTGTATAATGACCAATATTGCAGTTATCCAATGCAATACGCGACTAACAACACCATAGTATTTATATGAGTCCGTTGCCTTCATTATCCACACCCCATGCTATTTTAGGATTGCACACTACAAGAAGAACCGGCCAACCCCAATCAGCCGGCCCTTAATTTACCATGCATCACTTATTGATATTGGGTGTGGAGTTGGTAGATATTCCGACTTTCATGAGCGCCTCCCATGGTAGTGCTTCCAGTAACCATAAGCTGATAATCTCCTGGCTCTAATGACCTGACAAGAGAAAAGTGCCCATCAGGATCTGACGCTGCGGCAACCATTTCTCCTGATGCGTCATAGAGCACCGCCTTCAGATAGTTTCCACGGCTAGAGCTACCAGCATAGTGCTCACTTGTTACTGTTAAAGTAGTCGGCTTATCAATAGGCACGGTGTATCGGTTTTCGTTGCCATTGCTAATCATCTGACTCGATGAAATACCATCTTCTAGCACGGGAACGCCACCGTCATGACCAACGCTCGCAACAGCAGGAATTGCTAACACGCTGGAGATAAAAGCTGTCAATGCAATCATTTTCACTTTCATGGCACACCTCATTTCATTGGGTACAAATACTTTATATCCCATAAAGCTGAAATGAGTATTAAAAACACCCTTACACTATGCGGCAACCATGTGCAGCCTGACGAGCGACGTAGCTCGCCAAACTTTTGCGTTCAAAATCGGCAAAAAGCCTGACATGACAGAAAGCGGGATGCCAGGCTCAGATGGTGAGCGCCGAGGAAAGAGTTAGCCTCGGCGCCCAGTTCAGATCAACCCAACTTGGCCTTGTGCACCGCTCGCCAATGGTGCAGCAGCGGTTCGGTGTAGCCGGCCGGTTGCTCGCGTCCCTTGACGATCAGGTCGGATGCCGCCTGGAAGGCGCTGGACTCCGCCAGGTGCGAGGTCATCGGCGTATAGTCGGGGTCGTGGGCGTTCTGCTCGTCGACGACCTTGGCCATGCGCTCCAGCGTCTCGCGTACCCGTACCTCGCTGACGATGCCATGGTGCAACCAATTGGCCAATAACTGGCTGGCGATCCGCAGCGTGGCGCGATCTTCCATCAACCCTACGTCGTGGATGTCCGGCACCTTGGAACAGCCCACGCCGTGCTCGACCCAACGCACCACGTAGCCGAGGATCCCCTGACAATTGTTATCCAGTTCCTGCTGAATCTCGTCATCGGCCCAGCTCGGGTTCTTGTTAGCGCCTGAAGCCGCGCTTTTGACCACCGGCACGGTGAGTAGATCGTCGAGCAGGTCGTCGTTCGGCTTGGCTTCCAGTTCACGCTGAATCGTCGCGACGTCGACTTGGTGATAATGCAGCGCATGCAGCACCGCCGCCGTGGGTGAGGGCACCCAGGCCGTGGTCGCGCCCGCCTGGGGATGGCCGATCTTCTGCTCGATCATCGCTGCCATCAGCTCCGGCATCGCCCACATGCCCTTGCCGATCTGCGCCCGACCGCGCAGGCCACACGCCAAACCGGTCTGCACGTTGTTCTTCTCGTAGGCACCGATCCAGGTAGCGCCCTTCATGTCACCCTTGCGCAGCATGGGACCGGCTTCCATGGCGGTATGCATCTCATCGCCGGTGCGATCCAGAAAGCCCGTATTGATGAATGCCACGCGCGAGGCGGCTTCATTGATGCACGCCTTGAGATTGACCGAGGTACGGCGCTCCTCATCCATGATGCCCATCTTGAGCGTATCGCGGGATAGACCCAGCATGTCCTCGATGCGCATGAACAGGCTGTTGGAGAAGGCGACTTCCTTGGGCCCGTGCATCTTCGGCTTGACGATATACACCGAGCCCGTCCTCGAGTTACTTGCCTCACCTTCGCGCTTTTTGAGGTCATGTATCGCCAGCAGGCTGGTAATTACACCATCCAGTATGCCCTCGGGGATCTCGTTGCCCTCGCCGTCGAGCACCGCCGGGGTCGTCATCAGATGGCCGACGTTGCGCACGAATAGCAGCGAGCGTCCAGGCAAGCGCACCTGGCCGCCCTGTGGTGCCGTGTAGTCGCGATCCGGGTTGAGACGCCGCGTCACGGTCTTGCCGCCCTTGTCGAACGACTCGGCGAGATCGCCCTTCATCAGCCCCAGCCAGTTGCGATAGAGCAGCGTCTTGTCCTCGGCGTCCACTGCGGCCACGGAGTCCTCGCAGTCCATGATCGTACTCACCGCCGCTTCGACCAGGACGTCCTTGACGTGCGCCGGATCGGTCTTGCCAATGGGATGCGTCGCGTCGAACTGCACTTCCAGATGCAGACCGTGGTTGGCCAGCAGTACCGCGGTGGGTGCTTCCGTCTCGCCTTGATAGCCCACCAGTTGGGCGGGACGCGCCAGCGTCGTCTCGCTGCCCCCCTGCAACTGCACCACCAGCTTACCGTCGCGGATGCTGTAGCCACTCGACTCGGCGTGCGAGCCCTCGGCCAGCGGCGCGGCCTGATCGAGCACGCCACGCGCATAGGCGACGACCGCTTCACCACGCTTGGGGTTGTAGTCCTGACCCTTCTCGGCGCCATCGGTCTCGGGAATCACATCGGTGCCGTAGAGCGCGTCGTACAGGCTGCCCCAGCGCGCGTTAGCGGCGTTGAGCGCGTAGCGCGCATTGCTCACCGGCACCACCAGTTGTGGCCCGGCCTGGATAGCGATCTCGTCGTCGACATGGGCGGTCGTCGCCTGCACCTTCGCCGGCGCCTCGACCAAATAGCCGATGTCTTTCAAGAAGGCGCGATAGGCGTCCATGTCTTGCACCGGGCCAGGGTGAGCCTTGTGCCACGCATCCAGCTCAGCCTGTAACCGCTCGCGTTCGGCCAGTAGCGTCTGATTGGTGGGCGTAAGGTCGTGGACCAAGGCATCGAACCCGGCCCAGAAGGCCTCGGAGTCGACACCCGTACCGGGCAAAGCTTCGTCGTTGATGAAACGATCGAGCTGGCTGGCCACCTGCAAACGATGGCGTGTCGTACGGTCTGTCATGCGGCTCTCCTCGGGTGTCGCCTCAAACGTGGAAAATAATTCCACAAATTAGACGTAAATCCTCGCGCTGTCATCTCCACCATTGGTCTGAGCGTCGTTTTTCGGCACAGAAGAAAGCGATGCAAATGCTGACAAATGCCGTGCAAGACCTGAAAAAATGGGCCCGGCAATCACTTCCCTATAGCCTCGGGGACCGCGCGGACGCTAGCATGGAACGCACCGGGAGAATTGAATGACCGACTTTACCCCCTTGAAACAGCTAGGCCTGCTGACGCCGATGGCACGCCCCGTGTCGCCGGCTATGAATGCCTATCTCGAGCACTATCGCTTAGCGTCGCTGTTGACAGAGAATACCGATCTACATGCCGGCTTCTTCGAGGCTCGGGGGTTTCAGTTGTGGGCTCAGGTATGGAGCCCGCCCAAACCGCAAGGCACGGCGTTCGTCGTGCACGGCTACTTCGATCACCTAGGGCTCTACCGCCATCTTCTCAAACTGCTGCTGGCGCGTGGCTGGCGCGTGGTGATGTGGGATCTCCCGGGGCACGGGCTCTCCAGCGGCGCGCGCGCTTCCATCGACGACTTCGGCGACTATGTCGGCTGCCTGAGCGCGCTGACTGAGGAGGTCACGCGTCTCGGCCTGGCCGATGGCCCCTGGATCGGCATCGGCCAAAGCACCGGCGCGTCGATTCTCGCCACCGACGCCCTGACCCACGGCCATCAGACACGCTGGGACGGCCTGGCGCTACTGGCACCGCTGGTGCGCCCCTGGGGCTGGCAGCAATCCAGCTGGCTGCACCGTGTGGTCAGTCCTTTCGTGCGCTCAGTGCCGCGCCGGTTTCGCCCCAACACCACCGATCTTGGCTTCGCCGATTTCCTGCGCCGCGGCGACCCCTTGCAGCCCGACCGCCTGGCCTTGACCTGGGTCAGCGCCATGCGCGACTGGATCCCCCTGCTGATGTCCATGCCGCCCAGCGAATTGCCGGTGCTGATCCTCCAGGGCGAACAAGACTTCACCGTGGACTGGCAGTGGAACCTGGAAACGCTGACGGACAAATTCCCCAATGCCGATGTCCATCGGCATCCGGAAGCTCGCCATCATCTGGTCAACGAGGCCAAGCCGATTCGCACCCCTCTCTTCCATGAACTGAGTGGTTTCCTGGCGGGTTACGAGCGCCGGCTCGACCCGCACGACGCGCTATCCAGTGCCGACCCTTGCCCGCAGGAAACACCATGAAGCATGCCCACGCCGCTGGCATCATCGCACTCTGCCTGCTTTTGGCGGGATGCGCTGGGCTCGGCGACGCCCCGCCCGAGGACATGCGCCAGGCGGTATATGGCATGAGTAGCCAGGCCGCCGAGGCCCTGCTCGAATCGCCGCCCTGGTCGGGTGAAGCGCAGGATATGGTGGTGATGCTGGCACCACCGACGGTATCACCAGCGCTGGGTATCGCACCGGGACGACTCACCGAAACCTTGGGCCGCGCCCTACTGGCACAGGCAGAGGGCCCCCAAGTCCTCGATTGGACGCCGGGCATGCTGGCCGACGATGCGCCGGACAATCACTGGGTACTCGAGAGTCGGCTCCAAGGCAACGGCGTACTGCGCCTCTCCGATCGAGAGTTGCGTCCCTATCAGTGGGAAATCACCTTGCGCCGTCCCGGCCAAGACGCCCCCAGCTGGCGCGCCACGCTCTCCGGAGCCCTGGACGCCAGCGCGTTGTAATGCGTGCGTGCGAGGCATCGGACGTATGCGTGTCACGTTGTGCCCAGCGCGTCTCGGTCGCACAATGAGCCTTTTGCGTTTCAGGAGTCTCGCATGTCGCGTCACGCTCGCCACCTTGATCGTTCCGGGCCGTCCAATCCGTTCCCCGGCCTCAAAGCGCTGGAACGCAAGCTAGGCCGTGAGGTGCCGCATCGCCTGGGCTCCAACGAAGGATTGGACATGCCCCACCAGGCGCTCAAGGCGCGTTTTGGCGATGAGGTCGCCACCCTGGCCCGCGCCTACGGCGACGCCGAGGCCATGGATGTACGCCAACGCCTGAATGCCCTGCTCGGCACGCCACTGGAGGCGCTGATCATCGATGCCGGCGCCGACAGCCTGATGGCGCTCGCCCTGCGCACGCTGTGCGATCCCGACAGCACGGTCATCGCCAGCGCGGGTACCTATCCCACCTTTCGTTACTTCGCCGAGGGTCAGGGCTGTCGGCTGGTCGAGGTTGACTATCACGACGCGCCCAGCGTGCTGGCGCCGGACCTCGACGCCCTGGCCGACCGCGCGGTGCGCGATAACGCCCGCGTGGTCTACCTGGCCAATCCCGACAACCCCAGCGGCCACCTGCACAGCGACGCCGATATCCTCACGCTGCGCGATGCTCTGCCCGAGGACTGCACGCTGTTGCTCGACGAGGCCTATCACGACTTCCGTGACGATGCCGACGCTCCCGCTGCAGGCGAGGTCTGGCCCGGCGTAGTGCGCCTACGCACCTTCTCCAAGGCACACGGCTTGGCCGGCTTGCGGATCGGCTATGCCATCGCCGAACCGGCGCTGATCGAGGTGATGCACAAGGTGCGTATTCATTACGCGGTCTCATCGCTGGCACTGGCCGCCGCCGAGACTGTGCTCGACCACCCGGAGGAAACCACGCAGCACGTACGCGACGTGATCGCCCGCCGCGAAGCACTGGCCGGCCACCTACGAGTTCTCGGCGCTGACGTGCCGCCCAGCGCTACCAACTTCATCGCCGTACGGCTGCCGGAGGCGGAGCTCGCCGCCCGCATCCATCGCGAACTGCTCGACGCCGGCACGCTCGTGCATCGCCCCGCGCATCCTGCGTTGGGCCACGTGCTACGTATCAGTACGCTCGAGGATGCCCTCGAGCCTGGCCGGCTGGCCGCGCTGGAACGCGTGCTCGAGGCACAGCACTGATCATGGCACGCACCGGCTGGCTTGCCTCACTATGGCACTGGCTCATCGCCGGTGGGCTGGCGCTGCTCATCGTCGCCAGCAGCGGCTGGGCGGTGCTGGCGTTGTGGTACCGCCTTCCCGGCCCTTCTGTGCTGCGTTACGGCTTGGCGGGGCTGTGGATCATCGCTGCGTTGGCATGCTGCGTGGGGTTATTCCTCAAGGGCTGGCCGGCGCGTGCCCTGCTCGGCTACCTGGCCATGTACCTCGTGCTCGGCGCCTGGTGGTGGACGATCCAACCCGCCACCGAGCGCGACTGGGCACCGGACGTTGCGCATATCGTCGGCGGCACGCAGGAAGGCGACAATCGCGTCACCGTGAACAACGTGCGCAACTTCCAATGGCGCACCCCGCAGGATTTCGATGAGCGCTGGGAAACCCGCCACTACGACCTGGACCAGCTGCGTTCGGTCGATCTGCTGGTGTCCTACTGGATGGGGCCGGCCATCGCCCACACGCTGGTCAGCTTCGGTTTCGACGACGGGCGTTACCTGACGTTCTCGGTGGAAATACGCAAGGAGCGCGGTGAGGCCTTCTCCACCCTGGGCGGCTTCTTCAAGGAATACGAAGTCAGCATCATCGCCGCCGACGAGCGCGATATCGTGCGCGTGCGCACCAACACGCGCGGCGAGGACGTCTATCTCTATCGTGTGCAGATGCCCAAACCCGTCATGCAAGACCTGTTTCGCGCCTACCTCGATGAGGCCCACCAGTTGCAACGCGAGCCACGCTACTACAACACGCTGACCTCCAACTGCACCACGCTGGTCTACGCCATGATGAAACGCATCGTCCCCGGCTTGCCCTTCGACTACCGACTGCTGCTATCCGGCTACCTGCCCGAGTACGTGCACAGCGTCGGCGCGTTGGCACCCGGCGTTCCCTTCGCCGCGCTCAAGGACAAGGGCCACATCAACGCCCGCGCCCTAAAAGCAGATGACGCCGAGGATTTCTCCGCCCGCATCCGCGAGGGCATCCCCGGTGCGGACGAGCCCTCTTACGACGCGGACAACTAAGCCCCTGCACTACCGCCGATCAGCCGATCCAATTGGCGATAGCCGATGGCTTCCATTAGGTGAGGCCGGCGATCTTACTTCCTACTATTCTTTATAATAGGCTTACCTAATATAAATGGCATTGTGAGGGGGCATGGGAAAGCCAAAAGCGGGAGTTCAGTGGAGACCACACGAAATGGCGGGGGAGGTCTTCGATCTCAGCCACCTACATCCATATGAAACAGAGTATGTGGTGCCTGCCAAAGGCAGCAATCCCGAACGCCGCTTCAAGGTCAGCGTGAGCTTTGGCCTCCATTGCTTTACAAAGACGTCAGACGATGTAGCAGCAGTGCCTGATGATGGCTGGTATGCCGACAACCGCGAACGACGAGCTTTCTGCCATGAGCGTTGGAAGCTCTCGAAGATGCTGCCAGGGATTATCGAAACCCTAGACAGTCGAAAATGCCTCCACACCGGCCGAGAAGAATTCATCACTATTGAGGTAGTCGTGGATGGGCGCCAATTCGACTATGCGGTGTTCTTTCTGGTCACGAAAGGGGGAAAATCGGGTGCTGATCTCAATTTGTTCGTCATCAGCGCACATGAACGTTATAACGCCCTTAGATACAAGAAGCCGATTCGTTTCCATGTAATTCTGATGAACCGCTACCAGGGAAAACCGATCAAGGTACCTCGGTAGGCACATGAAAACGCCCCGCGTAGGCGGGGCGTTTCCTTAATCCGGAGCCTCTTGAGTATTCCACTCTTGGGTGCGAACCACTTTCATGGCGGGCGGGCGCTTACACCGGTCTGCGCTTCCTTTGCAATAAGGATGGCTCATACCGATGACTCCGTCAATATGAGCAAACCCCCGAGCCTATGCCAGGCGCGGAAAATAGCCGCAATTTCAGCAGAAAATAACTTCTCAGGCTGACTTCATAACCCAGGCCCTCGACATCTAAACACCCCCATTGCCGCCGATCAGCCGATCCAACTGGCGATAGCCGATGGCTTCCATCAGTTGGGGCTGGCGGGGGCGGGGTTCCTCGGCAAGGTCGGCAAGCGTGAGGGCGACGCGCAGCACGCGGTGATAGGCGCGGGCGGAGAGATTGAGGCGATTGAGCACGTCGGCCAGCCAAGTGCGCTCCTGGCCATCCAGTGCGCAGAGATCCTCCAGCGTGCTGCTGGGTAAATAAGCGTTGAGCGCGCCGCGCTGGGCTTGGCGCTGGCGGGCGGCGAGGACACGCCGGCGGACAACGTCGGAGCTTTCGCCGCTGCGTTGTTCGGTAAGTTGCGCAGCGGGCAGCGCGGGGACTTCTACCTGCAGGTCGATACGGTCGAGCAGGGGGCCCGAGATACGCGCCTGGTAGCGTTGCACCTGGGCCGGCGTGCACACACAGGCTTTGCGCGGGTCGCCGAGATGTCCGCATGGGCATGGATTCATTGCCGCCACGAGTTGAAAGCGAGCGGGAAAGCAGCTCTGCATCAATGCCCGCGAGACGACGATCTGGCCCGATTCCAGCGGTTCGCGTAGCACCTCCAGCACACGCCGGTCGAACTCCGGCAATTCATCCAGAAACAGCACCCCGTGATGCGCCAGTGAAATTTCTCCTGGGCGCGGCTTGCCGCCACCACCGACCAGCGCCACGCCGCTGGCGGTATGGTGCGGGGTACGAAACGGCCGCTGCCCCCAGCGTTCGAGAATCGGCAGGCCGCATACCGAGCGTACGGCGGCCACTTCCAACGCTTCATCTTCTTGGAGTGGCGGCAAAATCCCGGGTAATCGACTGGCGAGCATGGTCTTGCCCGTGCCGGGCGGTCCAGCGAACAAAAGATTATGGCCACCGCTGGCGGCGACTTCCAACGCCCGCCGGGCTTGGTGCTGGCCACGCACCTCGGCGAGATCGGGCTCGGCCAAGCGCGGTGCAGGCCGCTCACCAAGTTGGTGCGGAGTGATCGGCGCTTGCTTGAGCAAGTGCGCAACGACCTGCGGTAGATCGGCGGCAGGAAGAACGGCCAGATCACCGGCCAACGCCGCTTCATCGGCGTTGCTCTCGGGCAGGAGTAAGGCACGCCCGGCACGGCGCGCTTCCAGGGCCGCCGGCAATACCCCGCGCACGGGGCGCAACTTGCCATCCAGCGCCAACTCCCCCAGACACTCAAGCCCTGCCACGGCCTCGCCGGGAATCTGCCCCGAGGCCACCAGGATGCCCAGCGCAATGGGCAGGTCGAAGCGTCCGCCCTCCTTGGGGAGATCCGCCGGGGCGAGATTGAGCGTGATGCGCCGCGTAGGGAAATCGAAACCGGCGTTGATCAGGGCGCTGCGCACCCGCTCGCGGCTCTCTTTGACGGCCGCCTCGGGCAGTCCGACGATCGCCAATCCCGGAAGGCCGTTGGTGAGATGCACTTCGACCAGCACATTCGGCGCCTCCAGCCCCAAGCCGGCACGCGTGTTGATGATGGCAAGCGCCATGCAGCCTCCTCCCGGTCATATCAATATATGCGTATACACTAATTGATTGACTGCGGTAACGCACGCGCCGTGGAAGGCGGCGACAGGAACTATCGGCAAGCAAGAGGCACAGGCGCGATGCCGTCTCGACCGGCCGAGACGGCATCCGTTATCGAGCGGCGCTCAGTTCTTGCGGGAGGTGTCGGACGCGCTCGACTCGTCGGCGTCGTCCTTGGCATCGTTCTCGGTCACCGGCTCGGCGCCTTCGGCGGCGGCCACCGGGGTGCTCTGGCCCACGTCCAGTGCCGCTTCCAATGCCGCGACCTGCGCCTCGAGAGATTCGACACGCGAGCGCGTGCGCTGCAGCACTTCCATCAAGATGTCGAAGTCTTCACGCGAGACCAGTTCCATGCGGTCGAAGGCGCCGCGCATCACACCCTGAACGCTGCGCTGGATGTCTTCCGGCGCGTGCGAGGCATCCTGGAGCCGGTCGCCGACTTGCTGAGCGAGACGTGAGAAGAGGTCTTGTGTCGCCATGAGAGTTCCCTCGGATTGAACGTTTCCATCTCGACACAGCATACGCAAGGCCGATGAAATACGCATGCGCCATGTTGGTGCAGCCCCGATAGCGCCACGCACCAAGATATGGCGAAGGGCGATCCACATTTGGGCACTACACGCAGCGACGTTTTCACACCTTCCCGTAACCAGCTGTTTTTAATGGCACACAGCCAATATGGCATGGCTTCTGCGTACGTCCCGAGAGGCGAAAGCCGACAACGGGAGAACTGGCATGAAGCTCATTACCGCCATCATCAAACCTTTCAAGCTGGACGATGTCCGCGAGGCGCTGGCCGATAACGGTGTCCAAGGTATCACCGTCACAGAAGTGAAAGGCTTTGGGCGCCAAAAGGGTCACACGGAACTCTACCGCGGCGCCGAATACGTCGTGGACTTCCTTCCCAAGGTAAAAATAGAAATCGCTGTGGAGGAAGACCGACTGGAAAGCGTGCTGGAGGCGATCAGCAATGCCGCGAACAGCGGCAAGATCGGCGACGGCAAACTATTCGTCACGCCACTCGAAGACGTCATTCGTATCCGTACCGGTGAACGCGGAGCCGACGCCGTTTAAGGCAAGGGCTGAAGGGAGACACAATAAATGACTGAAGATATTACGCAGCTATCGTACGCGCTCGACACCTTCTATTTCTTGATCGCCGGTGTGCTGGTCATGTGGATGGCCGCCGGCTTCGCCATGCTCGAAGCGGGCCTGGTCCGCTCCAAGAACACGGCGGAAATCCTGACCAAGAACGTGGTGTTGTTCGCCATCTCTTGCACCATGTATCTGCTGTTCAGCTACCACTTGATGTATTCCAGTGGCGCTGGCGGCTTCCTGCCGAGTCTGGGCTTCCTGCTGGGCGGCGAGAACTCCGTCGATCAGGTAATGGGCAGCAACGGGGATATCTATTATTCCAACCGTGCCGACTTCTTCTTCCAGGTGGTATTCGTCGCAACCGCCATGTCGATCGTCTCCGGGGCCGTGGCTGAACGCATGAAACTCTGGGCGTTTCTGGCTTTTGCCGTGGTGATGACCGGGATCATCTATCCGACGTCCGGCTATTGGACCTGGGGCGGCGGCTGGCTCTCCGAGCTGGGCTTCTCCGACTATGCCGGTTCCGGCATCGTGCATATGGCGGGGGCATCGGCCGCATTGGCTGGGGTGCTGGTACTCGGGCCGCGCAAGGGCAAGTACGGCAAGAACGGCGCGATCTATGCCATTCCCGGTGCCAATCTGCCGCTGGCGACGCTAGGTACCTTCATTCTGTGGATGGGCTGGTTCGGCTTCAATGGCGGCAGCGAGTTGATGGTCTCCAACATCGACTCCGCCAATAACATGGCGCAGGTGCTGGTCAATACCAATGCCGCGGCTGCCGGGGGCGTAATCGCCGCGCTGATTCTCGCCAAGATCTGGTTCCGCAAGGCTGATCTGACCATGGCGCTCAACGGCGCAATCGCTGGTCTCGTCGCGATCACCGCCGATCCGCTGTCGCCCAGCGGCTTGGGCGCCACCCTCATCGGTGCTGTCGGCGGGTTGCTGGTCGTCCTCTCCATCGTGGCGCTGGATAAACTGAAGATCGACGACCCGGTCGGTGCCATCTCCGCGCACGGCGTGGTGGGTCTGTGGGGTGTATTGGCAGTGCCTATCACCAATGCCAGTGCCTCCTTCGGTGTACAGATCATCGGCGCCCTCGCCATCTTCCTGTGGTGCTTCATCGCCAGCTTGATCGTATGGCTGATCATCAAGGCTGCGATGGGTGTCCGGGTCAGCGAAGAGGAAGAATACGAAGGGGTCGACCTGGCCGAATGTGGCCTGGAAGCCTACCCCGAGTTTGCCTCCAACAAGACGTAAACCTTGTTGGAGTACCGAGTGAGCTGGCGTGCTCCCCTGGCCCCCTTCGGGGGGCCTTTTTTTAATCCCGCGACCAGCGGTGTATGCTTGAAAGCATGATCGTTGGGCATAATCGAGGGTGGTATGCGCCACCCGCATATACGATGCGAGGAGAAAGAAGATGAAACTGGTGACCGCCATCATCAAGCCGTTCAAGCTCGACGACGTCCGTGAGTCGTTGTCCGAGATCGGCGTTCAGGGGATTACCGTCACGGAAGTGAAGGGCTTCGGCCGTCAGAAGGGTCATACCGAGCTGTATCGCGGGGCCGAATACGTGGTCGACTTCCTTCCCAAGGTCAAGCTCGAGGTCGCCGTCGACGACGACATGATCGAGAAAGTGATCGACGCCATCACGCAGGTGGCCAATACCGGCAAGATCGGCGACGGCAAGATCTTCGTCTCGCCGCTCGAGCAGGTTATCCGTATCCGTACCGGTGAAACCGGCAAGGACGCGGTCTAGGCCGCATCGCCTGCCAGCACGATGATCCGACAATGCCCCTCACCTCGAGGGGCATTGTCGTTTCCGGGCGAGCGTGACCAAGAAGCGCTTAAAGGGCGTCCAGTATCGCGGGCGTACGTGTCGCGCCCATCGCCGAGGCGAGTTCGCTCGCTGTCATGCCGCGACTGTCGGTAGCGCGAGGATCGGCTCCTTGGGCAAGCAGGTATTCGACGATCTCGGCATTGTCGAACATCGCCGCGAACATCAATGCCGTCTTGTCGTCTGGGGAGCGCGCGTTGACCGAGGCGCCATGTGACACCAGCAGCTCGGCCATGGCCAAATGCCCCTTGAAGGCCGCGCCGGAGAGCGGATGATGGCCATTATCGTTGTACAACTCGGGATCGGCGCCTTGTTCGAGCAGTAGTTGCGTGGCCTCGAGATGGTCATGGTAACTGGCCAGCATCAACAGGCTGTCGCCCTTGTCGTTGCACATGTTCGGCGGCAGCCCCTGGACCAACCAGCCGCGCAGTTTTTCCGTCTCGCCATTGCGCGCACTATTGAAGATCTTCGTGGCCAGTTGGATCGTTGCCTCGTCCAACTCAGCATTGGCGGTGTCGTGATCGTCCGACATCGTGTTTTGCTCCTTGTGGCATCTAGCATCGAGCGTAGCATGTCACTTGACGCGACGCGCCACCCTTCAAGAGACCCGTGAGTCCATGCTGGATATCAAGTATTACGTATTGATCGACGCCATCGCTACCCACGGCACGGTGCACGATGCCGCCGCCGCCATCGGCATTACCCAGCCTGCGGCGACGCATCGCATTCGTGAAATGGAACGCCGCCTGGGCGTCGCATTGTTCCATCGCGAAGGACGCCGGCTGACGCTGTCCGCCTCGGGCGAGCGCCTACTCGACACCGCCCACGCAGTGCTTCCCCAGCTACGCCGCGCCGAGCTCGAGGCATGGCAACTGGCACGCCGTGCCGAACCCGCCTTGCGCCTGGGCATCGGCCCCTACGACACCTTCTCGCGGGCGATTCCGCATCTCTACGATCAGCATGAACACGACATCGATCTGGTGCGTTTGCCCATGGCGGACATGACCACGGCCTTACTCGCCAACCGGGTCGACATGATCTGCATGATCGAAGTGCCCTCACAGCGCGGTATCGCCCACCAGTTGCTGTTCGAGGAGCCGCTGGTGGCGGTGTTGCCGCCCGGGCATCCTTACGCGCAAAGCGACGCAGTGCCCGCCGAGGTGTTCGATCAGGGCCGGCACTTCACCTACAGCATCACCCCCGAATCCGGGCACGAGTTCGAGCATTTCTTTCAACCGGCGGGCGTCTATCCCTCGCACATGGTGCAGATCGAGTCGGTCACCTTGATCCTCGAGCTCGTCGCCGCCGGCAAGGGGGTGAGCATTCTTTCGCGCTGGGCCGCGCGGGATGCTCACCAGGCCGGACACGTCGTCATGCGTCCCTTGGCCGGCGACCTTCCGCTCATTCCCTGGTACCTGGCCTATACGCAAATGCCCCACATCGCCGCCGTCGCCGACTCCCTGGCGGACACGCTACGTCACCTTTATCGCGCGGATGAGTAACGGCGAGGCGCGCCGCCATGGGCTTGAAGCCGAACGATAAGAATCTCGTCGCAGATGGCCGGACATTCTCATTAGTTCCCCGCCCCCCGGGCTTTTATCGTATCGCCACTCCCTAGCCACAACCGGCTAGCCACGATCAGTTAGCGATCGATTAGTCACAACCCATCAGGAGGGGCGATCTCATGTCACAGGCAACACTCGCAACACAAGCCACCGAGCAAGACGTCACCACCGACCGCCATCCCCTGGCACGGTTCATCGATCTTGAACGCTATCCGATCCTGGAGCGCGATAGCGACGCCTACCAAGCAGCGGTCGAGGGTGTTCGCCAACAACTGCGCACCGATGGCTGCGCCCTGTTGTCGAAATTCATTCGCGAGGACCTCATCGAGCCGCTGCGCAAGGAAAGCGAGGCCCTGGCACCGCAAGCGTTCTACTCGGACAACAACGTCAATCCCTACGTCACGCCGGATGACCCGTCGCTGCCCGAGGATCACCCCGCTCGCTTCTTTCAGCACTACACCAACGGCTTCGTGGCGCGCGACCTGATCCCCGAGGACGCCATCGTCCAGCAGCTCTATCGTGACCCCGACTTTCAACGCTTCGTCGCCGATTGCCTCGAAGAGCCGGTGATTTACGAGTTCGCCGACCCCATCGCGGGGCTGGTCATCAACGTGATGCCCGACGACACCGAGCTGCCCTGGCACTTCGATACCAACGAATTCATCGTCAGCCTGATGACGCGGCGTCCCAACGAAGGCGGTGAATTCCAGTACGCACCCAACATCCGTCGTCCGGGCGACGAGAACTTCGCGGCCGTTCAGCGCGTGCTCGAAGGCGATCACACCGAGGTCGAGTCGTTGACGCTCAACACCGGCGACCTGCAGCTCTTCAAGGGACGCTACTCCATGCACCGTGTCGACGCCGCCAAGGGACAGCGTCTGTGCACCCTGCTCGGCTACGCCAAGACGCCCGACATGATGGGCAGCCTGGAGCACACCAAGCGAATTTACGGTCGCGTTACGCAGCAACACATCGACGCCGATAACCAGCGCCGTCACGACGCGCTCATGGGCTAACACCGCCTCGCGTACGTCACCAAGCGTCTCGTTCACTCTTTACAAGGATGCCTTTCAATGGGCGATATCGTATCACTCGCCGGGTCCGTCCCCACGGGCGGCCCGTATACCGATGGCAGCTTTCGTCACGCCACGCTCGATGCAGCCTTACTCTCGCGCGTCGAGCGCTATCGGCTTCAGCGACTGCGTCAGCAGATGCGTCACCACGAGCTGGACGCGGTGATCCTGTTCGACCCCATCAACATTCGCTATGCCTGCGGCGTGCGCAACATGCAGGTGTACTCGCAGCGCAACCCGGCGCGCTACCTCTACGTGGCGGCGGACGGCCCAGTGGTGCTGTTTGAATTCAGTGCCTGCCTGCATTTGGCAGCCAACGCCGAACTGCTCGACGAGGTCCATCCCGCCCGGGCGGTAATGCCGCAGTACAGCGGTCCGCGCTGTGCGGCGCATACCCAGGCCTTTGTCGATGACATCCGCGGCCTGTTCGAGCGTTCACATACCCAAGGGCAACGTCTGGGCATCGAGTCCGCGCCCACCGGCGCCATCGAGGCACTGGGCCAGGCTGGCTTCCAACTGACCGATGCCGCCACCGTGGTCGAGGGCGCCAAGTCGATCAAGAGTGTCGACGAGCTGGCGCTCATCCATCGCTCCGTGACCCTGACCGAAGCCGCGATGACGCGTATGGAAGCCGCCATTCGCCCCGGCATGAGCGAAAACGAGCTGTGGTCGATCTTCAACCAGCATGTGCTGGCGACCGGTGGCGAATACGCCGAGACTCGGCTTCTCAGCTCCGGCGCGCGCACCAATCCATGGTTCCAGGAATGCTCGGACAAGATCATCGCCCCGGGTGAGCTGGTCGCCTTCGATACCGATATCGTGGGCTGCTTCGGCTACTACACCGATTTCTCGCGGACCTTCCACGTGCCCGGCGCAGGCGCGCCCAATGCCGAGCAGAAAGAGCTATATCGCATGGCCGCCGACCAGCTCGAGCGCAATATCGCCCTGCTGCGTCCCGGCATGAGCTTTCGCGACTACTCGCAACAAGCGTGGCCGATACCCGACGGCTATCGCGAGAACCGTTACCTGGACATCGTCCATGGCTGCGGCATGACCGGCGAATGGCCGCTGATCGCCCACGACATGGATTGGGACGACGTCGGCTACGACGGCGCCATCGAGCCCGGTATGACGCTCTGCGTCGAGGCTTATATCGGCCACCGCGATGGCACCGAGGGCGTCAAACTGGAAGAACAGGTGCTGATCACCGAAGATGGCATCGAACGCCTCTCGACCTACGGCTATTCCGACACGCTGATGGCAGAATGACGCCATAGCGCATCACTCTTTCTCATCCCTTTCGATTCACCAACACAAAAAGGACGCGTATGAAACCGTTGACTCCCCTTTTCGTCGCCTGTGGCCTGGCCGGTCTCTCGATGACCGCCTCGGCCGATGACACGCTGACCATCGGCACCAACAACTGGTCGGAAAACATCGCCGTCTCACACATGTGGCAGCAATTGCTCGAAGAGCAAGGCTACGACGTCAATCTGACGACCACCGGCAAGAGCGTGCTCTTCAGCGGGCTGGCGCAGGGCGATCTGGATATCTCGCTGGAAGTCTGGCTCCCGCATGGCGACGCCCAGTACATCAAGCCCTACGAGGACAAGATCGACGTTCACGATGCCTGGTTCGACGGCGCCCAGGACGAACTGGTGGTGCCCGCTTACATGGAAGACATCGACAGCATCAGTGACCTCAAGGACAACGCTGAGCGCTTCGTCTATCAGGATCAGCCCACCATCATCGGCATCGAGTCGGGCTCGGCCATCTCCGGCGAGACCGAAAACGCCATCAAGAGTTACGACCTGCCGTTCCGTCAGTTGAACAGCTCCGGCCCGGCCATGCTCGCGGCCCTCGAGGAAGCCTACGCCAACGAAGAGCCCATCGCCGTCACGCTCTGGCAGCCGCACTGGGCCTACGCGCAGTACGACCTCAAAGCGCTCGAGGATCCCAAGAAGAGCTATGGCGGTGGTGACGACATCATGTGGATGTCGCCCAAGGGCTTTGGCGAGGACCACCCCGAGGTCACCGAGATGCTCGACACCTGGCACATGAGTCACGCCCAGTTGGCCGATCTCATGCTGACCATCGAAAACGTCGGCGACCCCACCCAAGGCGCCAAACAGTGGATCGAGGAACATCGCGACCTCATCGACGGCTGGCTCGTCGAAGACTGATCCCACTCCGGGCCGGTCGTCAGGACCGGCCCTCGCCGCCTTATCCCCACTCCAGCCGGGGCTTCCTCTCCCAACGCCTCCCCCCATGCACTGGGAATTTGCTATGGTAGCCACGTCGCGGCGACCGTCGCCCGATGTATCGCCGTGGGGAAGACTGATGCGCTTACACTATGCTGGCCCATTGCCCGAACCCATCGGCTTCTTGCTGCTACCACGCTTCTCGATGATGGCGTTCTTCTCTGCTATCGAGCCGCTGCGCATTGCCAACCGCATCGCCGGAGAGCGCCTGTTCACCTGGCGCGTGATCGGTCTGGACGGCGCCTCGGTCACCGCCAGCAACGACATGACGCTGCTCGCCGACGACACCCTCGCCTCAGCGCCGGCACTGCCCAGCATCGCCATCTGTGCCAGCTTCGAGCCCGAGGAGCGTTTGACCCGCCACTTGCTGCATTGGTTGCATCAGCGCCATCAAGGCGACTGCGTGCTGGGCGGCATCGACACCGGCAGCCTGATCCTCGCCCGCGCCGGCTTGCTCGAGGGGCAGCGTGTCACCCTGCACTGGGAAAGCTTACCGGCGTTTCGCGAGCGCTTCCCCGAGATCGACGCCGTCGAGTCGCTGTTCGAAGTCGGCCCACGCGGCTTCTCCTGTGCCGGCGGCACCGCCGCGATGGACATGACACTAGACCTGATCGCCCGCCGCCATGGCGATGCGCTGGCCGCTGACGTTTCCGAGCAGTTGATTCACGCCCGCATGCGGCCTCGCCACGACCACCAGCGTCATGATCTGACCCAGCGTCTGGGGACCCACAAGCACAGCGTGATCGAAGCCGTCGCCTTGATGGAGCGCTACCTCGAGACACCGCTGTCGCTCGCGCGACTCGCCGCACGCATCGGTATTTCCCTGCGCCAACTTCAGCGCCTCTTCGAGCAAGAGCTCGGCGAGCGGCCACGCGATCATTATCTGCGTCTACGCTTGCAGCATGCCCGCCAGCTATTGCGAGAAACCGATCGCGATATTCTTAGCATCGGCCTGGCCTGTGGCTTCACCTCCGCGTCCAGCTTCTCGCGAGCCTACAAGCAGCATTTCGGCGCCAGCCCGCGCCAGGCACGCCACCCGCACTCTGACGACACAACATGACGACTGACGGCAAGAAGCCGTCGCTTGGGGTGTAAATATGAATGCCGAGTCAAGCCATGCTGGGACTACGTTTTGTAGCCAAGGATGCCGCCATGACTCTCTCCACGCCTGCTGCCACGTCTGCCAATACGCCCAGCGACGCGCTCCCCGCGACCCCGGATTACGACGCCTGGCCGGTCGAAGTCGCCATCCACAACGTGAGCCACACTCCCCGCCAGGTTGAAGTGCGCTGGGAAGACGGTCGTGTCAGCCAGTACCACAGCATCTGGCTGCGCGAAAACGCCGCCGACGACAGCACCGTCAATCCGGCCACGCGCGAGCGCATCCTCGACCTGTCACGCCTCGGGGCGTGGCCCACCGTCAGCGAGGCGCGCCTCGACGACGCCGGTGCGCTGGAGATCGTCTTCGCCCCGGAGCAACGCCGCTTGCGCTTCCACCCCGGCTGGCTACGCGCCCACGACTATACCCACTTGGCGGAACTCGATGCCCCGCTGCCTCCTGCCACGTTATGGAAAGGCAGCGAGCGCGACGCGCCCACGACCCTCGATGCGCGTGACTGGCTGGCCACCGACGATGACCCTCTGGCACCGGATGCCTGCCTCGAAAGCGCCCTCGAGGCCGTCATCGGCGAAGGCCTGGTGCGGCTACGCAACCTGCCCACCGAGCCCGGCAGCCTGGATGCCATCGCCCGGCGCATCGGCCCGCCGCGCGCCACCAACTTCGGCACGCTGTTCGACGTGCGTGCCAAGCCCGATCCCGATTCCAATGCTTACACCTCGATCGCCCTGCCACCGCACGTCGATCTGCCGACCCGCGAGTATCAGCCCGGTCTGCAGTTGCTGCACTGCCTGGAAAACGACACCGTTGGTGGTGAAGCGGTGATGATGGACGGTTTCGCCGTGGCCGAGGCCCTGCGCGAGCGTCATCCCGAGCACTTCGCGACGCTCACGCGTGTACGCTGGTGCTACGCCAATACGGCCCGCACCACCGATCATGTGTGGTACGCACCGATGATCAAGCTCGATGACGACGGCAATTTCGACGAGGTGCGCATCGCCGATTTCCTGCGCGGCCCGCTGATGGCACCGTTCGAGGACGTGGAGCCCGCCTATGCCGCCTTGATGGCACTGCAGCGCCTGCTGCGGGAGCCCGAGTTTGCGCTGCGTTTCACCTACACGCCCGGCGACATGGTGATCTTCGACAACCGCCGCTTGTTGCATGCCCGCGATGCCTTCGATGTCGGCCAGGGCGGGCGCCGCTGGCTTCAGGGCTGCTACCTGGAACGCGATGAGGCTCGCTCACGGCTGCGCATGTTACGTCGTGCTCACCGCCAGCAACGTGTCGACGCCCTCGGCCAGGGCTGATCCAGGCACGCAGTAACCCCTGCAAACACGAAAAAACCCGCCCATGGCGTGCCATGGGCGGGTTCCTTGCAGCAAGGAAAGACGTACTGGAGCGTTTTGACGCTCGCCGATTTATTCAGCGCTTCCTTAGCGGCGTACGATTCCGATACGCCGCCCTGCGGCGCTCGGCCACTCGTCTCCAGCGGGCGGCAATGTCTCGATAACCGCCGCGACCGGTTCGGGGAACGGCCCCGGCCGGCCGCTAGCGACATCGATGCCCATCAGCATCTGCTCGCTGGTCGCCAGTGGGTCGCCGTCGGCGTTGCGCAGAGTGAAGAAGACATGCAACCGCTTGGCATCATGATCGAGCAGTGTCAGATCGACCACCAGTGCCTCGCTGCGATGCGCTTGTTGGCGGTAGCAGAGATGCGTCTCCAGGGTATAGAGCGTGTAACCATGCTCGGCTCGCCCCGCCACATCGAGACCGATACGCTCCATCAGCGCCTCGATGGCCAGCGAGAAGACCCGCGCGTACTCGGCATCGTTCATGTGGCCGTTGTAGTCGACCCAGGCGTCAGCCACCCGGGTTTCCAGCAAGGGGCCGAACGTCGAGCTGTCTGGTGTTTGACTCATCAGATACGCCCCTCGAGCCCTTCGGCTTCCGGCCAGTACTTGCGGGTCAATGCCAGCAGCTCGGTGAGGAAGGCGTCACGCCGCGTCTCCAGTTCGGCGACGCTGCGCCCGGCGGCCTGATGCTCGCAACCGTCGGCGACCTTCTCGATCAGCTCGTCGGTCAGTTCCGGTGCCTCGAGCTTGGTCCACGGCAACTTCAGTGCCGGCCCGAACTGGTGCAGCATGTGACGCATGCCACCCTCTCCCCCGGCCAGGTGGAAGGTCAGGAAGGTGCCCATCAGCGACCAGCGCAAGCCGCAACCATAGACCACGGCGGCATCGATTTCCTCGGTAGTGGCGACACCGTCGTTGACCAGGTGCAGCGCCTCGCGCCACAGCGCCTCCATCAGGCGGTCGGCTACATGGCCCTCGATTTCGCGACGCACCACCAGCGGCCGCATGCCCAGCGCGGCATATTGAGCCCGGGCGCGCTCGGTGACAACCGGCGCGGTGTGCTCGCCACCCACCAGCTCGACCAGCGGCAGCAGGTACACCGGGTTGAAGGGGTGCGCGACGATGACGCGACCGGGGTCGCGCGTGCAGGCCGATTGCAGCTCGCTGGGCTTGATGCCGGACGTCGAGGAGCCGATCACCACGCCCTCGGGAGCATGTGCATCCAGCTCCGCCAGGACGCGATGCTTGATCTCGAGCCGCTCCGGCACGTTTTCCTGGACCAGGTCGGCGTTCTCGACGGCCTCGCTAGCCGAGGCCGCGAAACGCAGCCGGCTCGGGTCCGCCGTGTCGGCGAGGCCCATCGTCGCCACCGACGCCCAGACCCGTTCCACGAAGGCGCGCGTCGTCGCCTCGGCACCGGGGGCCGGGTCGAAGGCCACCACATCGCAGCCCGCCGCCAGGGCTCGCACGATCCAGCCATTGCCGATCACGCCGGTGCCGATGACGGCGACCCGCGCGGGCACATCGGCCGCCGCGGCCGTGTCTTGTCGAGACATCGTGTTCTCCTTGTCGCTCACGGCTGGCGCAGCCCCAGCGTCTGACGTGTTTCGGCCGGCGTCTGCACGCGGCCTCCCAGGTTCTCGGCAATCGTCGCGGCGCGTTCCACCAGTTGGGCATTGGTGGCGAACACGCCGCGGCTGAGGTAAAGATTGTCCTCGAGGCCGACCCGTACGTGACCGCCGAGCAGCATCGATTGCGCGACCATCGGCATCTCGCTGCGCCCGATGCCGAACGCCGACCAATGAGCGTTGGCGGGCAGCTTGTTGCGCATCGCGAGCATGGTCTCGGTGTCCGCCTCGGCGCCCCAGGGAATCCCCAGGCACAGTTGAAACAGCGGATCGCCCTCGATCAGGCCTTCCTCGATCAACTGGCGCGCGAACCACACGTGGCCCAGATCGAAGCATTCCAGTTCGGGTTTCACCCCTGCGTCTTTGACCAGGCGGGCATGCTCACGCAGCCAGTCGGCGGTATTGAGGTAAACCATGTCGCCGAAGTTGAGACTGCCGCAATCCAGGGTGCAGATTTCCGGCAACAGCTCGCCGACCGGCGCATGGCGCTCCGCCGGTGTCTGCAGATCGGTGCCTTCGAGGCCATGGATGGCGCCGTCACGAACCTCAGGGAAAAGATCGCCCCCGCCGCCCGCGGTGATATTGATGACCGCGTCGACGTCCGCCTCGCGGATGCGCCCCACCGCCTCGCGGAAATACTCGGTGGAATGGCTCACCCCACCGGTTTCCGGGTCACGCACGTGCAAGTGCACGATGCTCGCCCCGGCGCGCGTGGCCTCGATGGCGCTGTCGGCGATCTGCTTGGGCGTGATGGGCAGGTCGGGATGCTTATCGGCCGTGTCACCGGCACCGGTGATGGCGCAGGTAAGAATGACGTTTCGATTCATGATGTCTTCCTGAGCGTCTAAATGGCGGCACGATGCCGTCGAACCCCCTCATTGTCGGCAGTCCGGCGGAAAAGGGATTGCCATGAAACGTCATTCGATTGGCGTGTTACGTCGCGGCGTCGCTTTCTCTGTGCAAGGCGACGCCGCGCGTTGTCACTCGATGATGTGGAAGCGGTCGAGATGGCGCGTGTTGAGCGTCAAGCCCAGGCCGGGCGTCGCGTCATCCAGATCCAGGCATCCATCGACCGGTTCAGGATCGCCTTCGAACAAGTAATAGAAGAGTTCGTTGCCGATCTCGACGTCATGCACCGGGAAGAACTCCGACATCGGCGAGGCGAGCGATGCCATGGTCAGATGGTAGTTATGCATCTGGCCCGCATGAGGAATCACCGGCACCTCGAACGCCTCGGCCATGGCGTTGATCTTGCGCGCTACGCTGATGCCGCCGACCCGGTTGGTATCGTACTGAATCACCGACACGGCCTTCTTCTCCAGCAGTTGGCGAAAGCCATGCACGGTGAATTCATGCTCGCCGCCGGAGATCGGCATCGGTGCCATGCGATTGAGCTCGGCGTAACCGTCGATGTCATCGGCGATCACCGGCTCCTCCAACCAACGCAGCTCAAAGGGCTCCAGTTTTGGCAGCATGCGTCGCGTGTAGTCGAGGTTCCACCCCATGTAACAATCGGCCATCAGGTCGATGTCTTCGCCGATCACCTCGCGCACCGCGGCCACGCTTTTGAGGTTCTCGCGCATGCCGCGGGGCCCGTCCTTGGGCCCGTAACCGAAGCGCATCTTCATCGCCGCAAAGCCCTGATCGAGATAGGCTTGCGCCTCGCGCTGCATCGTCTCGCGATCAGTGTGGTAGAGCTTGGAGGCATAGCACGGGATCTTCTCCTTGGTCCGCCCGCCCAGCAGCTTGAATACCGGCTTGCCGAGCGCCTTGCCCATCGCGTCCCAAATCGCGATGTCGACCCCCGATATCGCCGCCATGCCGATGCCGCGCCGCCCCCAGGCCAGCGTCGCGCGATACATCCGCTGCCATAGATACTCGTAGTCGAATAGGTCCTGGCCGATGATCAAGGGAGCGAGGTGCTGATCGATGATCGTCTTGGCGACACGTGGCGCCAATGCCACGTTGCCGAGCCCGACGATGCCCTCGTCCGTTTCGATTTCGACCACCGTCCAGCCATGGAACCGGAAGCTGCCCATCGCATCGCCACGATCCCACAATACGTCCATGGCGTTGGTGCAAAAATGCGGTTGCGGCGGTACTGTGTCGCCTTTCCACTCGAATACACGAGCTCTGAC
Source organism: Chromohalobacter canadensis (assembly GCF_034479555.1). NCBI lineage: Bacteria > Pseudomonadati > Pseudomonadota > Gammaproteobacteria > Oceanospirillales > Halomonadaceae > Chromohalobacter > Chromohalobacter canadensis. Next base: position 1,664,183 of record NZ_CP140151.1, read on the forward strand.
CTGCGTGATTTGCATAGTGTTTCCCTCTTCCAGGCACAGCGAATAGCATTCAACCCACGAAGGCGTTGGCAACGAACAAGGCGACCAGCGCAGCCGCCCACCCCAGCGTCGTGGGCACCGATAGCACCAGCAGCTGGTGTTTGGCGGTTCTCACGCCGAGCATGCGATTGACGACCCAGAAGTAACTGTCATTGAAGTAGCTGAAGAACAGCCCACCCAGGCACGCCGCTTGGGCCGCCAGCACTAGATTGACATCCGGCATGGACGACAGGATCGGGGCGGAAATCGACGCCCCGGTAATCATCGAGACAGTGCCGCTACCCTGTACGAAACGCACCAGCGTGGCGATGATGAAGGGAATCAAGAAGGCCGGCATGGCCAGCGACGCGACGCTCTCGCCGATGTAATCGCCGGCCCCACTGGCACGCAATACTGCCCCCAGAGCGCCCCCGGCACCGGTCACCAGCAAAATGATGCCGGCGCTTTCGACGCCTTTTTCGAGATGCGACAACACCTGGTCGCGCGGCATCTTGGGTACCAGTCCGTACACTGCCACCAGGACGCCGATGCCCACGGCAATCACCGGGTGACCGACGAACTGGATGATTTGCACCGCCAGAGCAGGATTGTCGCTCTCGCCCACCAGCGCGGTGACCAGCGTATTGCAGAAAATCAAGGCAATCGGCAACGCGATGGGCAGTACCGACTTCAACAACGTAGGCAGCTCTTCCATGGGACGCTGGCCGGCGAGAGGGTCTTCTTCGTCTTCATCGCGGCGCAACGTATCGGGCACGTCACGTTCGATCATCGCCTCGATACGCGGCCCCATGAACCGTGCGTAAAGCACCATGACGATCAAGGCGGGTATCGTGAAGACGACCCCCCAGGCGATCATCAGGCCGACATCGACGCCAAAGATCCCCGCTACCCCGAGCGGCCCCGGCGTCGGTGGCACCGCACTGTGGGTGATGGCCAGCCCCGACGCCAGAGCGATGCCCAACGCCAGGACCGAACGACCGCTGTTGCGCGCCAGCGCCCTGACCAACGGGTTCAGAATCACGTAAGCGGAATCGCAGAAAATCGGAATCGACACGATGTACCCGGTCAGCGCCATCGCCCAGTCCTCACGCTCCTTGCCGAGCATCTTGAGGATGGAGTAGGCCATGCGCTGACCGGCGCCCGAGACTTCGAGGATACGTCCCATCATCACCCCGAAACCGATGACCAGGCCAATGGTCGACAGCGTGCTCCCGAAGCCGTCGGTGATCGCTCCGATCACCGCATTGGGCGGCATGCCGCCGATCAAACCAGCGATCGAGGCGGCGATAATGAGCGCAAGCAAGGCATGCACGCGGGTTTTCAATACCAGCGCGATCATTACGAAGATAGCGATACCCAGGCCGATGATGACCTGTGGACCTGCGGCGGTTTCCGTCATGGTGGCGTACTCCTGTGCATTGTTGTGACTGTCTGAGCAGCGTTGTTGTATCCAAGGATGCAAGCGTGCATGGAATGTCGCCGACGCCACGGGCGGCCACTAAAGCCGCCGGACCTCGGCGGGCGTCAAGTGTTCAGGTAATCCTCGCGATAGGCATGAATTACGGTGTCGACATCGGCGTCGGCCTGGAAGCCCAGCGATAGCGGACGCTCGATATCCAGACCTCCCGGCCAGCTCGCGACGATCTTGTCGATGGCGGCATCCGGCTCGAAGTCCACCAGCGCCCGCGTCTCGGCCCCTGCCTGGCGCTCCAATGCATCCAGCAGTTGCGTCACCGTCACGGTGATGCCCGGCAAGTTGAGCGTGCGCCACTCGCCCAGTGCATCGCCGTCGAGCTGCAAGGCATGGCGTAGATTGCCGACCATCGCGCGCGGCGAGGACAACCAAAGCGGCAGGTCGGGATCCACGGGGCACACGGCACGCTGCCCCGCCAGCGGTTCGCGAATGATCGAGCTGGCGAACGAAGAGGCCGCCTGATTGGGCTTGCCGGGTCGCGCCACGATGGTCGGTAGCCGGCAGACGCGCCCGTCGATGAAGCCCCGTCGGCTGTAGTCGTTGACCAACAGCTCGCCGATGGCTTTTTGCGCGCCATAGGAAGAGCGCGGCTGAGGCCCGACCACTTCCGGCACCGGCTGTTCCAGTCCCGGACCGAATACGGCCAGCGAGCTGGCAAATAAAAAACGCAAGCGGCGCGGATGAGCACGACAGGCATCGAGCAGAGCCTGCGTCGCCTCGAGGTTGACGCGCATTCCCAACTCGAAATCGGCCTCCGCCTGGGAGCTGACCACGGCCGCCAAATGGCACACGGCGAGAGTATCGTCGCCCATGGCGCGCTCGATCAGCGCTTTGTCGGCGACATCCCCGACCCATGACTCGACGCGTGGATCGTCGAGAGGACAGGGCGCGAGATCGATCGACGTCACCCGCGTAATCGTCTCTCCCTCGATACGCTGTCCTTCCTCGAGCAGCGTCTGGATCAAGCGCGCGCCGAGAAAGCCAGCACCTCCGGTCACGATGACTTGCATGCACTTCTCCTCGGTCGAGCGAAGCGGCGCTTCGCATGAATCTCCACTGGCAGTGCGACGTTGGTCCAAAGACGTATTGTGTCGCCACCGCGCTATTTATAATGTTGTCTGACAAATCCATTGGGGCAACACCGCCATTAGTCGGAGACGCCCCAGCGCTATCACTGGCGAGGCCGCACCACGCCTCGCAGCGATAAACGAAGGAACTGCGGTGATCACCAACCAAGAGACCCAAAAACCGACCCGTGGCGCGCAACTCTCGGAGCAGGTCGCACGGCAGTTGACGCATGCCATCCATACCGGCGAGATGCGTCCCGGCGAGCGTCTGCCCACCGAGGCCGCGCTGGGCGAACGCTATGGCATCAGCCGTTCGGTGGTACGCGAGGCCATCTCCATGCTGCGTAACGCCGGCCTGGTCACGTCACGTCGCGGCAGCGGCAGCTTCGTCGCCGAGGTACCCACCGTGGCGTTACGCTTGGCGATTCCCGACCCATCGTTGCAATCGATCATCCGCCTGCTCGAACTGCGCCGGGCCCTGGAAGTCGAGGCGGCACGGCTGGCGGCCCAGCGTCGTACGCCGTCCCAATTGCGCCGCCTTCGCAATGCCATGGCCGATATCGATGAGGCCGTCGAAATCGGTGCCGATGGCGTCGATCAGGACATGGCCTTTCACCGCGCCATCGCCGAGGCCTCGAACAACACGCACTTCACCGCCGTCATCGACTTCTATAACCGCTTTTTGCATCACGCCATTACCGTGACGCGAACCAATGAGTCGCTACGCGAAACGTTCATGGCGCAGGTCATCGAGGAGCATCAAGCGATCGTGGATGCCATCGACCAGGGCGATGAAGACGCCGCCGCCCAGGCCGCCGCGCGCCATCTTGAACATGCCGAATGGCGGCTGCGCCAGGCACCGACGGATCTGCTGGAACGTCTCGAGGACACCGAAACCGACACGCCGGTCTAACCAACGGCCGTTCTAACTAACGACAGGGGAACGCGAGATGACACAAGCACAACGTGCACGCGTGGGAATCATCGGCCTGGGGTCGATGGGAATGGGCATGGCGACGTCATTGGTCGATGCTGGCTTCACTACCTGGGGATGCGACCTGCGGCCCGATGCCCGGCAGGCGTTCGAGGCCCACGGCGGTCAGGCGGTCGCCACGCCCGCCGAGATGGCCACCCACGTCGACATCGTCGTCAGCGTGGTCGTCAACGCCGAACAGACCCGCGAGGTCCTGTTCGGGCCGCAGGGCATCGCCGACGGCCTGGCGCCCGGCAGCGTGGTCATCTCGTGCGCCACCTGCGCGCCGGATGCCGTGGTCGCCCTGGGCGACGAGCTCGCCACCCGGGGCCTGCGTCTGCTCGACGCACCGATTTCCGGTGGCGCCGCCAAGGCCGCACAAGGCGCGCTGACGATCATGGCCTCGGGGCCGGCCGATGTCTTCGATAGCGTCGAGGACGTCCTCGACGCCCTCGCCGCCAAGGTCTTCCGCCTTGGCGACGCGATGGGACAGGGTTCACAGGTCAAACTGGTCAACCAGCTGTTGGCAGGCGTGCACATCGCCGCTGCCGCCGAGGCCATGGCCTATGGCATACGCGGCGGCTGCGATCCACAGGTGCTTTATGAGGTCATCACCCAGAGCGCCGGCAATTCATGGATGTTCGAGAACCGCGTCCCACACATTCTCGAAGACGATTACACACCGCGTTCGGCAGTGGATATCTTCGTCAAGGATCTGGGCCTGGTCCACGACACCGCCCATCGCGACAAGTTTCCCCTGCCGCTGACCAGTCAAGCACTCACCATGTTTACCCAAGCCTCGGCACAGGGCCATGGCGGCGACGATGACGCTGCCGTGATCAAGACATTTCCGGGCTTCGGGTTGCCGTCTCACGCGGCCAACGATGCCGATACAGGGGAGGAGGAATGACGATGCCCATCATCGGATGCATTGCCGACGACTTCACCGGCGCCACGGACGTAGCGAGCATGCTGGTCAGCGCCGGCATGCGCACGCTGCAGACCATCGGCGTCCCTACAACGTCACTGGACGACGACGTCGAGGCCGTGGTCGTCGCCCTCAAATCGCGCACCTTGCCCGCCGACGAGGCCGTAACGCAGTCACTCGAAGCGCTGGCGTGGTTGCAGGCCCAAGGCTGCGAGCAGTTCTACTTCAAGTACTGCTCGACCTTCGATTCCACGCCCGCAGGCAATATCGGGCCGGTGACCGACGCGCTGATGACGGCGCTGGGCACCGACTTCACCGTGGCCTGCCCGGCACTGCCCGCCAACCAGCGCACCGTCTACAACGGCTACCTGTTCGCGGGTGGCGTGCCGCTCAACGAAAGCGGCATGCAGGATCATCCCCTGACGCCCATGACGGATGCCAATCTGGTGCGCGTTCTCGGCGCCCAGACGCACCAGCGGGTCGATCTGATCGACTACGCCACACTCAGCGAAGGGAGCGAGGCCGTCGAGGCCCGCATCCAGGCGCTGCGCTCGGCGGGCGTGGGCATCGCCATTTGCGACGCTATCGACACCCAGCATTTGCATACGCTGGCACGCGCCTGCCGCCATCTGCCCCTGGTGACCGCCGGCTCCGGGCTGGCCCTGGGGCTGCCCGCCAACCTGGCTGATCGATTGCCTGCGGCAGGACAGGCCGATGCATTACCCGCCATCGCCGGGCGAGAGGCGATCCTCAGCGGCAGCTGTTCGCGCGCCACCCTGGCGCAGCTTGAACATGCCCGCGAGCACTACCCGAGCTATCACCTCGACGCCCTGGCCTTGGCCGATGATTTCGAAGGCGTCATCGCGGCAGCACTCGAGCTGGCCGAAGAGCATCTCGACCGCGGCCCGGTGCTGCTGTATGCCAGCGCCTCGCCGGAAGACGTTCGGCGGGCTCAGGAGGCCCTCGGCGTCGCGGAGGCAGGGGCCCTAGTCGAACGCGCCATGGCCGAGATCGCCCAGTCCCTCGTCGAGCACCATGGCGTGCGGCGCTTGCTCGTGGCGGGAGGCGAAACCTCTGGCGCGGTGGTCAACGCCCTTGGCGTGCAGGGCTTGCGCATCGGCCCGAGCATCGACCCCGGCGTGCCCTGGACCACCACCTTTGGCACCCCGGCTCCGCTCGCCCTGACTCTCAAGTCGGGCAACTTCGGCGCCCGGGACTTCATGACCAAGGCATGGGGGATGTTGCCATGAGCCACATCAGCACCACGACCACCGAAAACCGCCTGCGCGAAGAGATCGCCGAGATCGGCCGCGCCTTCCGACTATTGGGCATGGCGCCCGGCACCTCCGGCAACATCAGCGCCAAGCTCGATGACGGCTGGCTGATGACGCCGACCAACGCCAGCCTCGGCGCCCTCGATCCCGCCGCGATTTCCAAGCTTGACTGGGACGGCAACCTGCTCGCCGGTGAGCCACCGACCAAGGAGTCGTTCCTGCATCGCGCCTTCTACGATCAGCGGCCCGATACCGGCGGCATCATTCACCTGCATGCCACGCACTCGGCGGCGGTCTCGTGTCTCAACGGCCTCGATGAACGCTCCTGTCTGCCTCCCATCACACCGTATTTCGTCATGCGCGTGGGGCGTTTGCCGCTGATTCCTTACTATCGCCCCGGCGATCCCGCCCTCGGCGACGCGATACGCGAGCATGCCAAGACCCATGGCGCGGTGTTGCTGGCCAATCACGGCCCCGTGGTGGCGGGCAAGACCCTGGAAGCGGCACGCAACGCCATCGAGGAACTGGAAGAAACCGCCAAGCTGTATCTCCTGCTACGCCAGCACGACGTGCGCACCTTGGGCGAAGCGGAAATCGACGAGCTTCGTCAGGCCTTCGGCGCCCACTGGTAAGCATTTTCTGAAAGGAGTCTCCACATGCCCCGCTTTGCCGCCAACCTGTCCATGATGTTCAACGAGGTGCCCTTCATGGAGCGCTTCGCCGAGGCCGCCGCCTGCGGCTTCGAAGGGGTCGAGTTCCTGTTCCCCTATGCATTCGAGGCCGATGACATCGCTGACGAATTGAAGCGTCATGGCTTGCAGCAGGCGCTGTTCAATCTGCCGCCGGGCGACTGGGAAGCCGGCGAGCGCGGCATTGCGGCCCTGCCGGGGCGCGAGGCGGAATTCCGCGACAGCGTCGAGACCGCGATTCGTTATGCCCGGGCGCTGAACTGTCCGCGTCTGCATGCCATGGCAGGGCTGGCACCTGAGGGTGTTTCACGGGAAACATGGCGCGCGGTGTACCTGGACAACCTGCGCCATGCCGCCCGCCGCCTCGCCGAGCACGACCTCGAATTGCTGCTCGAGCCCATCAATACCCGCGACATGCCGGGGTACTGCCTCAACCATCAAGCCGAGGGGCACGACATCGTGGCCGAATTGGGTGAACCCAACGTCAAGGTGCAGATGGATTTCTACCACACCCAGATCATGGATGGAGATATCTGGAAGACCTATCAGCGTCATCGCGCGGGGGTCGGCCATATTCAGATCGCCGGCGTTCCCGAGCGCCACGAACCCGATACCGGCGAAGTGAATTATCCGTGGCTTTTCCAGCAGTTGGATGCAGACGGGTTCGAGGGTTGGATCGGCTGCGAGTACAAGCCACGCGCCGGCACGCGGCCGGGGCTGGGATGGTTCGAGGCGTGGAAGCGGCAAGCCGGATAGGTGTCGAGGGCGTTAGAAGGCCCCGGTGCTTTCCCAAGCCGGGGCCTGCCAGAACACTCAGAATGAGTAGGTCAGGGTCGAGGTCACTCGTCGTGGTTCGCCATAGACACCGTAGGTGTCGAAATAGCTGTAGTACTTCTCGTCGAACAGGTTCTTCACGTTGACCTGTAGCGCCAACTGAGGCGTGAACTGGTAACGGCCAAAGACATTCGCGACCGCGTAGCTGCTCTGCTCGTAGTCGCGGGTTCCGCCGGGCGCGGCCTGGTCGTCGATGAAGGTGTCGCTCTGCCATCTAGCGCCCCCACCGATCGTCAGCTGACGCCACTGAGGTACACGGTAGCTGGCGAACAGGTTAGCTTGGGTACGCGGGCGGTCGGTGTTGAACGAGCCTTCCGCGGATGTCGCCGTGTAGTGGGTAAAGCCGACCGTCATATCGAGATCGTCGGTCACCGCACCGGTCAGCTCGGCCTCGAAGCCTTCGCTGACCACGTCACTGACCGGGGTCGCGGTGGTGATGAGCGAGCCGGGCGTACTGACGATATCGGCCACGTTGTCCTGCTCGAGCCTGAACACCGAGAAGGAGGCATTGAGCAATCCGTCGAACCAAGCGGCCTTGACGCCGGTTTCGTAGTTCTTGCCTACAAGAGGCTCCAGGTAACCGTTGCCGCCTGCCAGGCGATAGCTTTGGGGCTGGAAAATCTCGCTATAGCTTAAGTAAGTGGACCAGACATCGTTGATGTCATAGATCAGGCCGCCATACGGGGTAATATCGTCTTCGCCCTGCGAATGGTTGCCCAGGCTGCTCGACCAGGTACTTCCATGCCAGTCGGTATAGCGTGCGCCGACGATCAGCGTCAGCGGATCGGCCAGCGAGAACCGCGCGACGCCGTAAACGGCCTGCTGGCGAGTACTCGCGCTTTCCGACGGAGAAAACGCCGGCCAATCAAGCTCCCCCGTCGAGCCGTCCCAGTTGTCGAAGTCGCCGACGTCGATAGCGGCGGACGTAAAACTGTTTTCGTAATCGTTACTTTGATCGCTGTAGCTTCCACCAAATACGAGCTCATGCTCACGACCAAATAGCTCGAATGGGCCTCTCACGTAAGCATCGGCGGAGTCCATGTCACGCTCGCCTCGATTCCAGCCAGTATAAAAGGCAGGCCCTTGTCCCGTTATCGGATCTGGTGAAGAAAAATAGGGCTCGTAGTAGGGCGACATCAGTCGCGAATCCAGATCCGACTCTTCATGCGTCGCCGTGCCGCGCAGTTCCCAGCCATTGCCGAAGCGGTGATCGATCTGCGCGAATACTTTCTTCGATTCGTAATCGCTGTAGGACCAGTCCGGCGCCACGCTGAACGAGCGGCTGTAATCGGTCTCGCTGCCATCGCTGTACCAGAGCGGCAGGCCGCCCCAGGTCGGCGACGAGGCATGCGTGTTCTGGTAGTCGTAACCCACCGACAGGGTGGTGTTATCGGTCACGTCCGCATCGATTACCGCGTAGCCGAACTTCTCACGCTCGGAGTAGCGGTCCAGATAGGAATCGCCGGCGTCGTAGCCGCCGACGAAACGCGCCCGCACATCGCCGGACGGCGTCAGCGGCGTGGTGACATCGACCACGCCGCGGCGCTGGTCCCAGCTACCCAGCGTGCCGGATACCGACCCCGTCAGCTCGCGGCTGTCGGCGTGCTTACGCACAAAATTGACCGAGGCACCGGGATTCCCCGCGCCCGTCATCAGGCCGTTGGCGCCGCGCACCACCTCAACCCGATCATAGATCGCCGTGTTCTGGGCTCCCTCGCCGAAGTACCAGCGGCTGTCCATGTTGAGCGTGGGAATACCGTCGTATTGATAGCTATTGATGCGAAAACCGCGCGAGTAGAACGACACGCGGTTGCTGTCGATACGACTGGCGGAGACACCTGTGGTGTTGGTAAGGACCTCCTCGATGTCCTGTAGATCCTGATCCTCGATGCGCTGCTCGGTGATGATGCTGAGCGACTGCGGCACCTCCTTGGTACTCAGCTCGAAACGCGTACCCGCCGTCGTGCTGCGGCGCGTGTAGCCGACGTTCTCATAGAGATTCTGGGCAGTAATGGTGACCGTCTCCAGCTCATCGGCATCGTTGGACTGGGCCAGGGCTGATGGAGAGAGTAACGCGGCGACGGAGGAGAAAAGCGCAATCGGTAACGTGCGGCTGCAAAGAGAATGCGCGCAGTCTTGGCCGCGCATCAGGCCCAAATCGCACGACCGAGAGGATAGTTTGTTCATTGTGTTCCCTTGAGGACGCGTCATGGGCGTCGCTTTCATGAGCTTTTCCAAATGCCGAAGTATGGAAAGCCCCAACACAATAGTCAACGATTATGATAAATATTCGTATTCGCAAATTATCCTGGTATGCAACTATAGGCTCACAGCGGCATGACCTTTGCCGCCTTCGTCATGTATCTATCCTCTTGCTATACCTATGTTTATGGCATCTCGCCGACCATGATCGGCAGCCCCTTCATCTCCAGCCCACTTACCAAGGCGAGTGGAGTTGCCGTACAGGTCGGGCCGTATTAGCTAATCAGCTAGCGTCGGAGCCTTCATTCAGGGCAGCGTCATGGGCTGCATCCAGCCCATGATGAACGGCCTGTCGAAAACCACCTTGAAGCATGGCATTCAAGCCTTCGGTGGTCGTGCCACCGTAATCGAGAAATCGCTTGACCAGTTCACTGGGAGGGGCGGCGTTATCCAGCATCAGTTGGCTGGCGCCCGATAGCGTATGCAGCACGCTGCGACGGGCAGTGGCTTCCGTGATTCCCTGAGCCACGGCATGGCTGATCAGGGCGTCGGCCAGGAGTGCCGGAAAAGCCGGGCCGCTGCCGGTCAGGGCCGTCAGATAATCTATCTGGGATTCATCGTCGAGCTCATCGCATGGCCCGCAGCTCGAAAGCAGCCGGTGGACCCAGCGACGCTCGGCCTCGCTGATGTCAGGTGTAGCACACCAGGGCGTATAGGAGTGCCCGATAGCGGCAGCGGCATTGGGCATGGCACGCACGATACGCTGGCTGCCGGTGGCCTGGCTCAGCGTGGCGACCGAGACTTTGGCCATCAACGAAATCACCAGCCGCTTCTCGAGCGAGAGATTCATCTCGGCAAACTGTTCGGGCCTTACCGATATGACGACGACATCGGCTAACGCAAGGAGCGCCTCGGCGCTGTCGACGCAGGTGACCTTCGGCCACTCGTCGTAGTGATAACCCGAGCGGCTAGCCGTCACGACAAGTTGTTCGGGGCCAATCAAACCGCTGGTCAGTGCCGCGCGGCCCAGCGCGCTACCCAGCCAACCATTACCGCCGAGGATGCCGAGCGTCGGTGTCTGCTTCATGAATCATCTCCTGTTGAGCGGCAGGCCATGCATCCACGGAGTAAATGAAGCCTCGTAAAGCGCTAGCCGATGAATCAGTCATCGTCCTCAAGATCGTCACGCGCGCGTTCGCGGCGCTCTTCGGCTTCTTCGCGGGCATCGTCGATCACTGCCATCAGCTCCATCACGTCGACGTCGAGGGTGTCGGGTTCGAAGTGTCCGGTGAGCGGGCTATCCGGGTGCAACTCGCCAGCTTCATAGAGCGCCCAGATCTCCTTGCCGTAGTCGGTATTAAGCAGCGCCGGCTCGAAGCGCCCGAACCAGGCACGCATGTTGTCGACGTCGCGCACCAGCAGCATCGGCGCACTGTTGTTGCCCGCTGCATCGACCGCCTGGGGCAGGTCGATGATCACCGGCCCGTCTTGGTCGACCAACACGTTGAACTCGGAGAGATCGCCGTGCACTAGCCCGGCGCACAGCATGCGCACCACGTCGGCGATTACTCGGTCGTGATAATCACGCGCCTGCTGCGGGCTCAGCGTCACCTCGCCAAGCCGCGGGGCAACGCCGTCCTCACCGTCGCTGATCAGATCCATCAGCAGCACGCCATCGACGAAACCGTGCGGCCGTGGCGCGCGCACATCTGCCGCCGCCAGCCGATACAGCGCATCGACCTCGGAGGTTAGCCAGGCCGTTTCCTGTTCCTTCTGGCCGTAGCGGGTCTTCTTGGCCATCGCCCGGGCGCGCCGGCTATTGCGCCCCTTGCGGCCCTCTTGATACTGCACGGCCTGCTTGAAGCTGCGCTGACTGGCTTCCTTGAACACCTTGGCGCAACGCAACTCGGCGCCGCAGCGCACGACGTAAACCTGGGCTTCCTTGCCACTCATCAACTGGCTGACGACCTCATCGATCAAACCGTCGTCGACCAAGGGCTGGAGTCTCTTGGGTACTTTCATATCACCTTATTTATAATATGAGCCAATAATCGGCAATGCATCGCAGGGCCGCCTGATTTCCCAAGCCAGCGAGATTCGCGGCACACCGGCATCGCGAATAAATTCGCTCCCACGAAAACATGACTAGCGAGTGACACGGCGCGCCCGGAACGACCGCCCCTTGATCCGCCCATTGGCGAGCTGATCAAGCGCGGCGCGGGCCACCTCGCGCTCGACGGCGACGAAGGCGCTGCGCTCGGTGACTTGGATCTTGCCGACCTGATCGCCGGCGATACCGCCCTCGCCGGTCAACGCGCCGAGGATGTCGCCCGGGCGCACCTTGTGTTTCTTGCCGGCACCGAGCTGTAGCGTCGCCATGCGCGGCGTGAACGGCTGCGGGTTGCCGCGCAGCGTCGGCAGCGGTTCGAAGACAAGCGACTCGCCGAGGAAGTCGCTAAGCTTTTCGAGCCGATAGCGCTCATTGTCGGCGACCAACGTACAAGCCACACCCTGCTCACCAGCCCGGCCGGTACGCCCGATGCGGTGCACGTGAACCTCGAGCTCGCGGGCGATCTGATAATTGAACACCGCATCCAGTGCGTCGATATCCAATCCGCGCGCCGCCACGTCGGTGGCGACCAGAATCGACACGCTCTTGTTGGCGAACATCGCCAGGATGCGATCGCGATCGGGCTGCTCCAGGTCACCGTTGAGTGCCAGCGCGCTGAAACCCACCGCGTTCAGGGCATCAGCGACCTGCAGGGTCTCGCGCTTGGTGTTACAGAACACCACGCTGGAGGCCGGGCGCTGGCTGAGCAGCAGGCGCTGTAACGCCGGCACACGGGCATCCTCGTCGGCAACCCGATAAAAGTGCTGGCGAATGCTGGTGTCGTCATGAGTCGAGGCGACCTCGACGTTCAGCGGTTCGCGCATCATGCGCTCGGCGATGGGCCGGATGCCCGCGCCGTAGGTAGCGCTGAACAACAGCGTCTGACGCGAGGCTGGCGCCTGGCCGACGATCGCCTCGATGGCCGCCTGGAAGCCCATGTCGAGCATGCGGTCGGCTTCATCAAGCACCAGCGTGGTCAGCGCGTCGAGTGTCAACGAGCCCTTGCGCAGATGCTCCTCGATCCGCCCCGGTGTGCCCACCACCACATGCGCGCCATGCGCCAACGAGTCCCGCTGCGCCTTGAGCGGCGCCCCGCCGCACAGCGTCAGTACCTTGACGTTGCCAAGCTCGCGCGCCAGCCGACGCACCTCTCCGGCGACCTGGTCGGCCAGCTCACGGGTCGGACACAGCACCAACGACTGCACGCGAAACGCTTTCACTTCAAGCTGCGAGAGCACGCCCAGGCCGAACGCCGCCGTCTTGCCCGAGCCGGTCTGGCCCTGGCCGATCACGTCGCGCCCGGCGAGAATCGCCGGCAGGCTCTCGGCCTGGATCGGCGTCATGGTGTGATAGCCCAGCGACTCAAGGTTGGCGAGCAACGCAGGCGCCAGCGGCAAAGTGGCGAAATCGGATGGGGATGGCGAATCGGACACGGCGGCAAATCCTGTCGTGAAGCTGGCCACGCCATACGCACGAATAGGCGGCGCGTGATAGCGGGTGGATGGCCAAGGATGGAATGGCGGCAGGATAACAGAATCGCGCTCGGGGCGTGCGCACAAGAAAAAGCCCGCGAGAGAACTCGCGGGCTTAGCATCAATTCTTGGCCCGCCCTGAAGGATTCGAACCTTCGACCTTTGCCTCCGGAGGGCAACGCTCTATCCAGCTGAGCTAAGGGCGGAACGCGGCATATCCTACTGCGTCAGGGCGGGGGTTGTCCACCGTGATGGCCCGCCTCGTGCTGGGCGAGAATGCCTTGGGCGCGGCTGATGACCGGCGCATCGACCATCTGACCCTCGACGCTGAACGCGCCTGTCTGATGGTTCGCGCCGTCGATCACTTGCTTGGCCCAGGCTACGTCGGCCTCGCTGGGAGAAAAAGCCTGGTTGATGGCGGGCAACTGCCGGGGGTGAATGCATAGCATACCGGCGAAGCCCATTTCCTTGGCGTGAGCGGCCGCCCGTGCCACGGCGTCCGTGTCGTCGATGGCCGGATGCGGGCTTTCGAACGGCGCGGCCAGGCTCGCCGCGCGCGAGTGAACTACCAGTTGGTAGCGCCCCTGATCTAGCATTTGGCGCGCACCCGGCGTCTCGGGCGTCAGTCCCAGCTCGGTGATCAGATCCAGGGCCCCGAAACTCAGCCGCTCGACGCCGGCCATGCCCGCCAGGCCGGGCAACGCCAGCAGCCCTGTCGCGGTTTCGATCTGCAGCCATAGCGGTTTGCCGCAGGCGGCGGCCTGCTCCAGCGCTGGGACGGCTTCGGCCTTGGGCACGAGCAGGTGCGTGACGGCCGCATGGCATGCGCACAGCGCCAGGTCGAGCGCATGATGCGGGGATTCGGGCGCGTTCACGCGCACCACGAGCGAGGCCTGCGGGTTGTCCGCCAGAAAGGCCGCCAGAGCCTCCCGGGCCGCGGCCTTGTCACCGTCGGCCACGGCATCTTCCAGGTCGACGATCACGGCATCCGCCGGGCTGGCCAGGGCCTTGGCGATGCGGTCCGGCCGCGTGGCCGGCACGAATAAAAGAGAACGCAGGGCGAGCGGGTTCATAAAAGGCTCCGTCGAATGACGCGGTTAGCATTCAGGCAATGGCACGCTACCCCAGTAACGAGCGCAGCCCGGCGATGGCGTCCTTGCCGCGCGCCTGCTTCTTCTCGGGGTCTTCCTTGTCGGCGCGCCCTTCCCATTCGAGGTCGTCGGGCGGGAGCTCCTCAAGGAAGCGACTGGGCGTGCAGTCCAGCAGCTCGCCGTAGGCCTTGCGCTGGCGAGCTAGGGTCAGCGTCAGCGTGCGCCGCGCCCGGGTAATGCCGACGTAAGCAAGACGCCTTTCCTCCTCGATGGTACCGGCTTCGACTGCGTTGCGGTGTGGCAGCAGTTCTTCCTCCAACCCCATCAGGTAGACGTGCGGGAACTCCAATCCCTTCGAGGCATGCATGGTGAGCAGTTGCACCCGGTCGGAGTCGTCTTCCTCGGCCTGTTGCTCAAGGATGTCACGCAGCACCAGACGCGATATCGCCGACTGTACGTCATCGGTCTCCTCGGATGCATCGCCATCTTCGTCGTCACGGTGCATCGATTTCTCGAGCTGGTCGACCAGTGTCCACACATTGGCCATGCGCCGCTCGGCGATGGTCGGGGCGCTGGCGTTCTGGAACAGCCAGGCCTCGTAATCCATCTCGCGCAGCATGTCGCGAATCGCCGCGATGGCATCGCCCTGATCCATACGCCGACGCACGCCGTCGATGAAGTGCGTGAAGCGCGACAGGCGCTCCACCGCACGCGTGGGCAGCACCTGTTCGAGGCCGATTTCGTGGCACGCGGCGAACAACGAGATACTGCGCTCAGTAGCGTAGTTGGCGAGCTTCTCCAGCGTCCCCGGGCCGATTTCGCGACGCGGCACGTTGACGATGCGCAGGAAGGCGTTGTCGTCGCCGGGATTGATCAACAGGCGCAGGTACGCCATGGCGTCCTTGATTTCATTGCGCGAGAAGAACGACGTGCCGCCAGAGAGCTTGTAGGGAATCTGGTAATGCTGAAGCTTGAGCTCCAATAACCGCGCCTGGAAGTTGCCCCGGTAAAGGACCGCGAAATCGCGCCATTCGGCACGCTCCTTGATGCGTCGGGTCAGGATCTCGCTGGCCACGCGCTCGGCCTCGGCCTCTTCGTGGCGGTTGACGATGACACGAATGGCATCGCCCTGGCCCATCTCCGACCACAGGGTCTTCTCGTAGACGTGGGGATTGTTGCCGATCAGGGTATTGGCCGCACGCAGAATGGTACCGGTGGAGCGGTAGTTCTGTTCGAGCTTGATGACGTTCAGGCGCGGGAAGTCCTCGCCCAAGGTGACCAGGTTCTCGGGGCGCGCGCCGCGCCAGGCATAGATCGACTGATCGTCGTCGCCGACCACGGTGAAGGTGGCGCGCTCGGCCATCAGCAGCTTGACCAGCTGATACTGGCTAACGTTGGTGTCCTGATACTCGTCGACCAACATGTACTGAATCTTGCGCTGCCAGCGGGCCAAGGCGTCGGGATTATCGCGCAGCAGCACCACCGGCAGCAGGATCAGGTCGTCGAAGTCGACCGCGTTGTAGGCCTTGAGATGCCGGCTATAGGCTTCGTACACCCGCGCCGCGTATTGGGTGTCTTCATCCGCGGCGTGCGAGATCGCCTGCCCCGGCAGCACCAGATCGTTCTTCCACTGGGAAATCTGCCCCTGCACCGCGTTGATCTGCTCAGCGTCGGTATCCGCTTCCTTCTGCATCAAGTCGCGCAGCAGTGCCTTGGCGTCCTCGGGGTCGAACAGCGAGAAGCCCGGCTTGTAGCCCAGCGTCTTCAGCTCGCCGCGAATGATGTTGAGCCCCAGGGTATGGAAGGTCGAGACCGTCAGGCCGTGGCCCTCGCGCCCTTGGAGCATCTCCCCCACGCGCTCCTTCATCTCGCGCGCCGCCTTGTTAGTGAAGGTCACCGCCGCGATCTTGCGCGCGCTCATCCCGCATTCCTGGATCAGGTAGGCGATCTTGGTGGTGATCACGCTGGTCTTGCCGGACCCGGCACCGGCCAGCACCAGGCAAGGGCCGTCGATATAGCGCGCGGCTTCCTGCTGACGGGGGTTGAGCTTGGCGAGGCGCTGGCGAATCGAGGGCGTAGTGCTCATGACGTGGGTGCCATACTCGCATCGGCGATCCCCGCCCCGGCGAACTCGAGCTGACGCCAGGCTTCGAAGACCAGGATCGCGCAGGCATTGGATAGATTCAGGCTGCGGCTGTCGGGCAGCATGGGAATGCGCAGCCGCTGCGCCGGCGGCAAGGCGTCGAGCATGGTCTGTGGAAGCCCGCGAGTCTCGGGACCGAAGACCAGGGCATCGCCTTCCCGGTAGGCGACCTCGTGATAGCCGGTGCGGCCGCGCGTGGACACCGCCAGCACGCGCGCTGGTTGCACATTATCCACGAAAGCATCCCAGTCGGCGTGTACCTTCACCCGCGCCCACTCGTGGTAGTCGAGGCCCGCGCGACGCAGACGCTTGTCGTCGAACGCGAAGCCCAATGGCTCGATCAGATGCAGGCGGAAGCCGGTATTGGCGCACAAACGGATGAGATTGCCCGTGTTGGGCGGAATTTCGGGCTCAAAGAGTACGATATCGAGCATGAGGATCACTGTGCCATGGCGGCGATGAGCCCCCATGATACGCAATCGGCGCCCCGAATGGGACGCCGATCATTGCTTTCTACAGCGCCCGGCGCCGTCAGAAGCCGACGCTGACGCCGACTACCGGTCCACTGTCGAGGGTATGCTCACCGCTCTCGTCGAAGTCGGTGCGATAATAACGATAGCCGCCATAGAGATAAGTCTGCGAGACGACATTGACTCGCGCCTGGGCGCCGTACTCATAGCTCTTCTCGATGTCGCCATGGCTCAGGCCATCCGGCGTATAAAAGCCGTAGCCGCCCACCGAGGTCAGCGGAATCGGCGTATCGACGTAGGCCGAGCCGCCGAGACCGACGCCACCACCGTCGCCGAAGTGCGTGTCCTGGTACTGATAGCGCGCACCCACCGAGAGATCGACCAGCGGCAGGTAGGGCGAGAACATCAACGACCCGGAGTAGGTATCAGCGTCGTGACCGCTGTCGTCCGAGGTGAAGTAACCGGCACTGGCCCGCAACGTGGGAAAGATGCTTTGGCTCGCTTCGATCCCATGCGAGTCGGCACCCGCGTTGGCGGAAACGCTGAGCGCCATGGCCTGCTGGCTGGCCAGCAGGAGGCCGGCGGAGGTGAGCGCGAAACCGAGTGACTTGATCATGGGGGACTCCCGCAAAAGATGGTGAACACTGCCACCACTATGGCATAATCGCATCAGTTTAGAAACGCCGTTTTCAAACCTTATCCGTCGAGCCGCACGCCGTAACGATCACGATACGCACGAATGGCCTCGGCATGGGGCTTGAGGTCGTTGTCGGCATGGGTTTCGAGATAGGTCAGCACCTGGTCGAGCGTGACGATACTCACGACCGGCATAGCGTAGCGTGCCTCGACCTCCTGAATAGCGCTGCGGCGCTGGGCGCCATCTTCGGCCTGGCCGCACTCCTGACGATCGAGAGCGATGACCACGCCCGCCGCCTGGGCATCGGCGGCATCGATCAGCTCCATGACCTCGCGGATCGCGGTGCCCGCAGTGATGACGTCGTCGATGATCAGCACCCGCCCGGCGAGCGCCGCGCCGACGATGTTGCCACCTTCGCCGTGGGCCTTGGCTTCCTTGCGGTTGAACGCGAACGGCAAGTCGCGGTCATGATGATCGGCGAGTGCCACGGCTGTGGTGGTGGCAAGCGGGATGCCCTTGTAGGCCGGGCCGAACAGCACGTCCGCCTCGAGCCCGCTATGCGCGATGGCCTGCGCATAGAAGCGGCCCAGACGCGCCAGGGCGCGGCCGCTCTTGAATAGACCGGCGTTGAAGAAATAGGGGCTGACCCGCCCAGACTTGAGGGTGAATTCACCGAATTTGAGCACACCTTCTTCGATGGCGAATTCGATGAACTCCTGCTGATATGATTGCAGTTGCGCGGTCACGCCGGACTCCCTATCACCCTGATCGCTATTACACATTTACCTAAACGTCGAAAGCTCAGGTATCATACACGCGCGACGAAAAAGGGACCATGTATGAAAATCGCCAGCATCAATGTCAACGGAATCCGCGAAGCGGTCGGGAGGGGGTTTCTCGACTGGCTGGCCAATCAGGACGCCGACGTCATCTGCGTCCAGAACCTCAAGGCCAAAAGCTTCGAACTCGACGACAGCATTCTTTTCCCCGAGGGATATGAGGGCTATTTCCTGGACGCCGAAGAAGACGGCTTCTCGGGTGTAGGGCTCTATTGCCGCAAGATTCCCAAGGCCATCATGTACGGGCTGGGCTTTCCCCAGTGCGATAACGAAGCGCGCTTCCTGCAGGCCGATTACGATCGCTTCAGCATCGCCAGCTTCCTGATGCCCGACGGTAGCGACATGGAGGCTAAGCAGTCCTTCATGAATCAGTACCAGGAATATCTCAGCAAGATGGTGAAAAAGCGCCGCGAGTACATCATCTGCGGCACCTGGCACATCGCGCACAAGACCATCGATCTTGCCAACTGGGCCGATAACCAGACCACCCCCGGGTTTCGCCCCGAAGAGCGCGCGTGGATGGACCAAGTCTTCGGGCCGATGGGCTATATCGACACCTTCCGCGAAATCAATCGCGATGCCAGCCAGTACACCTGGTGGCCCAAGCTCGATCAGGACGTGCCTCGCATGCGTCAGGAAGGCTGGCGTCTCGACTATCAGATCGTCGGCCCCGAATTCCGCCGCCACGTGGTGGATGCCTGGATCGACCGCGACGCGACCTTCTCCGAATTCGCGCCGCTCATCGTCGAGTACGATCTCGAGCTGTAACGTCGCCGGTCCCGCGCAAACGACGACGCCGGCCCTAGGCCGGCGTCGTGCGTTCTTGGCGTATGCTATCGTCCGCGATCAGTCGCGAAAGCCCAGCGCCTCGCGCTGATGATCGAACAACTGACGCCCGGCACCCTCGGCCAGATCGAGCATCGCATTAAGCTCCTGGCGGGTGAACGTCGCCGTTTCGGCGGTGCCCTGCACCTCGATCAAGCCGCCATCCTCGGCCATGACCACGTTCATGTCGGTGCCCGCCGTGCTGTCCTCGGGATAGTCGAGATCGACCACTGGCTGGCCCTTGAAGATGCCCACCGACACCGAGCTCACAAGCTGCTTGAAGGGATCCTTCTTGATCAGCTTCTCGCGTTGCAAGTGATGGATCGCATCCACCAGCGCCACACAGCCACCGGTGATCGACGCCGTGCGTGTGCCGCCATCGGCCTGGATCACGTCGCAATCCACCGTGATAGTGAATTCACCCAGCTTCTTGAGATCCACCACCGTACGTAGCGAACGGCCGATCAGGCGCTGAATCTCCAGCGTGCGTCCGCCTTGTTTGCCACGCGTGGCCTCGCGTCCGCCACGGGTGTGGGTCGCGCGCGGCAGCATGCCGTATTCCGCAGTGATCCACCCCTGATGCTTACCGCGCAGCCAACGCGGCACGCCAGCTTCAACGCTGGCATTGCACAGCACCTTGGTATCACCGAAGCTCACCAATACGGAACCTTCCGCATGGCGCGTATAGCCCCGCTCGAGCGTAATCTCGCGGGGTTGATCGGGCTGTCGTCCACTCGGGCGCATACCACCTCTCTGCATCGTCGATCGAAAAACCAAATTCGGAACAATCAAGTTGCGGGCATACCGCAGCAATCCGCGCATTCTACACTCAAGCGAGCCTCAAGCGGACCGTGAATCGGTTAGACTGCAAGATTCAAGACTGGCTTCGCAGCGCAGGAGAATCGCATGGCTTACAGCATGACCGCCTTCACCCGGCAGACACAGGACGCCGATTGGGGCAGCTTGCAACTCGAGTTGCGCTCGGTAAATCAGCGCTACCTGGAACCGCATTTCCGCCTGCCGGATAGCCTGCGCGATCTCGAGCCGCATTATCGCGATGCGTTGCGCAAGCACCTCTCACGCGGCAAGGTCGAATGCACGCTGCGATTCGAACCGGCTCAAGGTAACACCACGCTTCACGTCAACGAGACACGCCTAGCCACCCTGGCCCAGGCGCTGGAAACAGTACGCGCACAGGTGCCCGACGCCGCCATGCCCGATGCCTTGGCGCTACTCGATCACCCCGGCGTACTGGAAAGCGACGGGCTCGACCTCGAGCGTGTCCAGCATGCCGCGCACGCACTTTTCGATGCCGCACTGGACGACCTGATCGCCGGCCGCGCTCGAGAAGGCGAGCGTCTCGCAGCCTTGATCCGCGAGCGGCTGGCCGGCATTCGCGACCTGGTGGCCGAGGTCCGCGCGCATCTGCCCGCCATTCTGGACAACCAGCGCCAACAGTTGACCGACCGCCTGAATGCCTTCAAGGCAGAACTCGACCCACAGCGTATCGAGACCGAAATCGCCCTGCTCGCCCAGAAGGCCGACGTCGCCGAGGAGCTCGACCGCCTCGAGACCCACGTGGCCGAGGTCGAGCATCAGCTCACGCAAAAAGGCCCCGTCGGCCGTCGCCTCGACTTCCTGATGCAGGAACTCAACCGCGAAGCCAACACCCTCTCCTCGAAATCCATCGTCGCCGACACCACCCGCTGCGCGGTGGAGCTGAAGGTGTTGATCGAACAGATGCGCGAGCAGATCCAGAATTTGGAGTGAAGTCCACGCAAACCTGCAAGCCCATGTATGGGGAAGATAATTCCTGATGACGTTTCTTCAGGGGTATCTCCCAAGCCGTTGACCATGCCTGGGATCGCCGCAAACGGCCGCCGGGTATAGCCGTGGCGATCTAACGTGGACTGGGGACACCCTTCCGACGGTTGGGCCTACCGCCCTGTCCTTGATACGACTCACAACAATTACATGATGGAGACACTTTATGTCCTTTGGTCTGTATTCCCTGTTCCCTCCGTTGCTCGCGATCATACTGGCACTGGTGACTCGCAACGTGATTCCCGCGTTGTTCTGTGGGGTGTGGCTGGGGGCAACGATGCTCAGTGGCGGCAACCCGGCGGCCGGACTCTACGATAGCTTCGCGGATTTCATCATCCCCAGCGTAGGCGATGAGTGGAGCGCCACTGTCCTTATCTACTGCGGCCTGTTCGGGGTATTGATCACCGTGCTGCAGCGAACCGGCGGCGCCCATGCCATCGCCCGAGCCATTTCCTCCAAGGTGGCCTCTCCGCGTGGAGCCCAAGGCGCCACCCTGGGATTCGGGGTGCTGATCTTCTTCGAGGACTATTTCAATGCATTGACGGTGGGAAGTGTCATGCGGCCAATTACCGACCGCATGCGCGTCTCACGCGAAAAGCTCGCCTACATTGTCGATTCGACCTCGGCGCCCATGTGCCTGTTGGGGCCCGTATCCACCTGGGTCGTGTTCGTGATGGGGCTGATCGGCACCCAGCTTGGTGAGATGGGCATGACGGGCTCTGAGTATCTGATATACCTTTCGTCGATTCCGCTCAATTTCTATGCCTGGCTGGCGCTGTTATTGATTCTGGTGATCGTCATCACCCAATCGGATTTCGGTCCCATGGCAAAGGCCGAACAGCGCGCACGGGTAAGTGGCAAGTTGTTGGCGGATGGCGCTCAGCCGCCTTCCGATCGCGAAGCGACCGAGATGCTGGGCGTTGCCGAAGAAAGCTCACGCAAGCGCAACATGCTCGTGCCGATCGTGGTGCTGGTAGGGATGATTCCGCCCCTGTTCCTGTGGACCGGCAACTTCCCCGAGAACGACCTGATCACGGCGATGGGAGAAGCCGAGGGTGGCCTGTCGATCCTGATCGCGACCTTCCTGGCGGTTAGCGTAGCGTTGGGGATGGGACTACAACAGCGGCTGTTCGATTTTCGTGAAGCGATGGACCTGGTAGTCACCGGCATCAAGAGCATGACGCTGGTTTACATCATTCTCACCCTGGCCTGGTCGATCGGTAGTGTGACCTCGCAACTGGGCACTGCAGATTACCTGGTCACGCTGGCCCAGGCCGGCATCGCGCCGAGCCTGATTCCCGTCTTGCTGTTCTTGATCGGCTCGCTCGTCGCCTTCACCACCGGCACCTCCTATGGCACCTTCGCGATCATGATCCCCATCGCCATGCCGGTGGCTGCTGCAATGGACATGTCGTTATCGTTGGCCATTGCCGCGGTGCTCAGCGGCGGTATCTTCGGCGATCATTGCTCGCCGATTTCGGATACCACTATCCTCTCCTCGGCCGGCTCTTCGTGTGACCACATCGACCACGTACGGACCCAATTACCCTATGCAATGAGCGCAGGAACATCCGGCATCATCGCCTTCTTCGTCGCCGGGCTGACGGACTCAGCCTGGATAGGGGGACTCAGCGGGGTGGCCGCACTGTTTACGGTGGTGTTTGTATTGCGTTGGGCATGGGGCCCGAAAGCATCTGCACAGTACGACTCGGTTAGCAGACCATGACCCGGCGGGCGGGGGCCTTACCCCCGCCTCGCATATCATTGAACTCTGAAACGCCGGTACGGATCCGTACCGGCGTTTTCCTGCCTCCAGACCTGGCAAACCTATTGCCACGACGATAACCTGGTATCATGCGACGCTCGGAGATGGCGTGACGAAATACGACTTCCACTTCGGATGTATTCAAAATCAGGAAGGGTGAAGTCTTGGTGACCTGGCTGGCCACTCCCGATAGTAAGTTGTGATAAAAACGGTTTATTTTAAATAAAGAGTATCGGGTGAATTAAATGCCCCGTGAAGATTCATGGTCCGTCGATGAAATCGCATCCATCGTCGACACCTACCGCAAGATGTTGATCGCGGAGTTGAGCCATCAGCGCTACAACAAAGCAGCGCTCAATCGTCAGTTGGCGGAGCGTTTACCCAGACGAAGCTCAGGCTCTATCGAATTCAAACACTGCAACATTAGCGCAGTACTTCGCGATGCCGGCTGTCCCTATGTGGCAGGGTACAAGCCACGAAGTAACTATCAGGCAATCTTGGCAGAATGCGTCGAACAGCGCTTATTACGCAGTGAGGTTTTTGATCGAGCGGCCCTATCGGCGGCAGAACGTCCCGTCATCGACAACACACCCGAAACGCTCGAAGGCGTAGTCGTTGATCCACCCCAAACGACTCCTCAGGTAAGAGAAAGACAGGGCGGCTATGTCGTGAAACGCGACTATCTCGCTCGCGAAGCCCGCAACCGTGAGCTAGGGCATGCAGGCGAGTGCTTCGTACTTGCCTACGAACGCCAACGGCTGATGGCCGAGGGAACGCAAAAGCTCGCCGAAGCGGTGGAACATGTCGCAGCCACCCAGGGCGACGGCATGGGCTTCGATGTTCGTTCGTTCTCTTCCGATGGCAGCGAACGCCTGATCGAGGTCAAGACCACCGCCTTCGCCAAGGAGTGCGCCTTCTTTCTCTCGCCCAACGAGCTGGATTGTTCAGGTAACAACGCCGCTCGCTATTACCTTTACCGGCTCTTCAACTTCCGCGACCAGCCGAGAATGTTCTGCCTGCGAGGCGATCTCCGCGACCACCTGTGGCTGGAGCCCGATAGCTACCGCGCCGGGGTTCGCTGACACAATCGAATTCAAGGGACAGTCGCCAACCGCCATCCATGTAGTCGAAACCACTACCAGCCCTCGACCATTGGCGTAGAACCATCCCAGCTTTGGTCGTAATCGGCTACCCTTGCGTCCTCGGCTTGCCGCCGTACTGCATTACCTTTCGATTTCCAAGGATGGCTCTCTTGTCGACTTCCGCGATGCCCCGCCGGGGCGTTTTGACTCTCGTCGCGCTGCTGCTGGTGGCGCTCAACCTTCGCCCGGCGCTGACCAGCGTGTCGCCGGTTCTCGGCAGCATCGGGGAGGCGCTGGCGCTCTCTCCCAGTTGGCAGGGCATTCTGACCACGCTACCGGTACTGTTTCTGGGGCTCGCGGCGCCGCTGGCGCCACGCCTGGTCCGCCGGATAGGCCCTGAGCGCAGTGTGTTTACCGCTCTCGTGGTACTGGCGGTGGCGCTGCTCACGCGGCCCTATATCGGCACACTGGGGCTCTTCCTGGGCACGGCGGTCGCCGGCGGCTGCATCGGGATCATCGGGGTGTTGCTGCCGGGCATCGTCAAGCGCGACTTCCCCCGGCGCGTCAGCATCATGACCGGCCTCTACACCGTGGCGCTCAACCTCGGCGCTTCCGCCGCTGCCGGCACCACGGAGCCGCTGCGTCAGCTATTGGACGGCGCGTGGCAAGGCGCTTCACAGGGGGCTTCATACAGCCCCTGGCAGGGCGCGCTGGCATTCTGGTTGCTGCCGGCGGTGATCGCGGCGCTGTTGTGGCTGCCACAGCTCAAGGCCACCAAACCTTCTCGCGTTCCCGCGCGGCGCGGCGCGCGGCTGCGTCACGATTCGCTGGCGTGGCAAGTGTCGTTGTTCATGGGGCTGCAGTCGTCGCTGGCGTACATCGTGTTCGGCTGGCTGCCGACGATCCTTCAGGATCGCGGGCTGGCGGCCGTCACTGCGGGGCTGGCGCTGTCGGTGTCGATCCTGCTGCAGGTGACCACCGCGATCCTGGCGCCGTGGATCGGCAGCCGTATGCGCGATCAGCGAACGGTATTGATTGGCGTGATGACACTCACTCTGACCGGACTGCTGGGTTGTCTCTACGCCCCGATTGACAGCGTATGGCTGTGGATCGTGGTGCTGGGCCTGGGTCAAGGCGGTACTTTCAGTATGGCGTTAACGCTGCTGGCCCTGCGCGCGCCGGATGCGACGACCGCAGCCAGCCTCTCGGCAATGGCCCAGGGCATTGGCTACACCCTGGCCGCACTCGGGCCGCTGCTGGTCGGCGTGCTGCACGACTGGAGCGGCGGCTGGAACGTGGTGGGCATTCTGGTGAGTGTGCTGGGGCTGGGCGCGCTGGTCATGGCGTTGGGCGCCGGGCGCAACCGTCAGGTGGCCTCGACACAGGGTACGGAGTGACGGGTCGGCGAAAAGGCCCTCAGCGCAGGAACCGAATAGGAGAACACGAACGGCCGGCCGGTTCCCTTGCAAGCCGAGGCGTGATGGCCCAGCCGCTGGCGACCAGATAAGCGGCTCTATTGAGCAATTTATTTTTCACAGAACCGAAAAATAACATCTAATGAGCAAAAAATGACTCAAATCCTGGCAGACATGCTAGATTTGAGTATAAATTTGCCCAATATGATCGCTATGTCACTGACGATACAGCTGTTCCATCATGGCCAATGGCACGATGCGGCAGAACTCCAAATCGATGATCCGAAGGCAGGCCGGCGAGGCACTATCGCGCTCGGTTACTCGACCCATTACGCCGTCGACTGGATGGGCCGGGATGACGAGCATGCCTGTAGCCTGAACTTACCGGTCGAACTGATGCACCTGTATCGCCAGACTAACTGGTTCGCCTTGCTCGACGACATCATGCCGTCGGGGGCCAGCCGACGTTACTGGGTCCATCGACTGGGACTTCAGTCACTGCCCCCGCACGAGCAGGACTACGCCTTGCTGGCTCAAGGTACGATAGCGCCCGTCGGCAATCTGCGAATCAAGCAGGCGTTGCCCCAGCTGCCGACGGGTAGCCAGCTGAAACACCATCGGTTCACGCTGAACGACGTCGTAGAACGCCATACCGATTTCCTGGAATATGCCCAGCAGGTGGGCGCTGCCGGCGGGGGGGCGACTGGCGCGGGCGGTGAAGCACCCAAACTGCTGTTGCGTCGCGGCCCGCAAGATGAGATCTGGATCGATACCTGGCAGGACGATCCCCAGAATACCGATGCGCATTACCTGGTGAAATTTCCTCGCGGCCGCCGCTCGGACATGGATTGCGACATTCTGCGCGCGGAGTACCACTACTATCACGAGCTGCATGCGCTGGGCGTCGATACCATCGATATCCGCGGTATGGAACTCATCGAAGGGGCACGCTATCCCAGCCTCTGGCTACCTCGATTCGATGTCGATTTCATCGAAGGCGAGCGTACGCTCTACGGTCTGGAGTCGCTCTATTCGCTGCTGGAGAAGGCCCCGGGCACTTTCCTCAATCATTTCGAAGCGATCGACACGCTGGTTGCCAAGTGTCAGCGGCAATATCGCGTCAGAGAAATGGGCGAACCCTTCGACGTTGCCCGTTTCGTCGTGGAGTGGGTCAAGCGGGATCTACTCAACGTCGCTTTCGGCAACTCTGACAATCATGGTCGCAACACCGCGATGATCAAGCGTCCCGATGGCCTGTGGTTAGCGCCAGTCTATGACTTCGCGCCCATGAAGGCGGACCCTGAAGGCATCATGCGCACCACGCAATGGGGGGCGCCCTACGAAGAAGGCGGCCGTTTCGATTGGCAAGGGATCGCTCAGCGGCTCGATCCGCTGGTGCCCGCCGACGATCTGCTCGCCGAGCTTCGGCAGCTGGGAAGACGACTGAAGGGTCTGAAAGCCCGCCTGCGGCAGCGCAGTGTTCCGAAATCGATCCTCGATATGCCCGCAATGGGGTTCGATTATCTCGACGACAAACTCGATGACTGGGGGCTGACATGAGTCGTCTTTCTCCCCAGGAGCGCGAAGCGTTGTTGTTCGACCTGCTCGACCAGCTGTTCGATGAGAAAATCACCACGGGAGCGCTACTGAAAAGACTGCGCCGGGAGGTTCTGGAGATGAACCAGACCCGCTATGCCGCACTGGCGTCGGTCAGCCGCCGGACACTCTCGGCCATCGAGAACGACAGTGGGACCCAATCGCTGGGTTCTCTCAATCGTGCCTTTCGCCCTTTCGGGCTTAGCGTGGGCCTGCTCCCCCGTGATCGATCGACGCGCCAGCGTCTGCTAACGCGATCCTCTTCATGATCACTGTCAGTGTCCAAGCCAACGCCACACGCGGCAACATCGACGTGACGCTGAACGTCGAAGTGTGAGTACCAGTACTTAGACATTACCAACACGCCACCGCCCAACTCCCGGGCGAGATTCGACGGCCCGAAGCATCGAAAGATAGCTTGGGCCGTTACAATGTGATCCGACACAACACTCGAACCGATATTCGGCCGTAAGCAGAGACGCTTGAATCGCGATTGAAACAGATCTATGAATACCCTGCGTTTGTCACTCCACCTCGTAGGCATCCACCCAGTCGCTCACCGCGACTTCCGTGCACGATGGCTGTTGCTCGAGCCACTCAGCTAGCGCGAGGCGGTCGTCCTGCGAGGTATTGGCCCCCTTGCGCGGCAACACGAAGACATCGAGCCGAGCCGCGTCGACCCCGCCACCCATGACCAGGCCACGCGATTCGAGTGCTGCGTCTAGAGCGTCTAGCAGCCGCGTCGCACCCTCTTTTCCCGCTTCCTCCAAGCGGCATGACAGCGCAAACCCGAGCACCGCGACTTTCCCCTGTTCCCGTACTACGCCCCCATCTTCCATCCCCGACATAGCGTTTGCTCCACGACGTCCATCCTGGTGGTTTCAATGGCCTAGCCCTGCGCAGTATCGCGAGAATATTTATCTTGCGATGCGGCTGGGTGACACAGCCCCTAAAAACTTATCGGCAAAATAAGGAAAAACTTAAATTACCCGAAAAATGAGGCGCTCGATAGAGTGGCGATGCGAGGAGTGTGGCGACCGCCAGCGACGTACATACACGTCACTGGCGGCTTGTTACCTTATGGCGAAGTGGCGGGCTGCTGCAACGCCTCGCGCTTTTCCAGCCAGCGGCCGGTGGCGAAGATGGCGATGCCCAACAAGGCAAGCGAGGTGCCCACCAGGCCGGTGGATGACCACGCCAGACCCGCCTTGATGGTCACGCCGGCCAGCCAGGCGCCGAGCGCGTTGGCCATGTTGAAGGCAGCGTGATTGAGCGAGGCGGCCATGGTCTGGGCATCCTCGGCGACATCCATCAAGCGGGTCTGCATGGCAGGGGCGACGGCCATACTGGTTCCGACCAGCGCCACGAACAAAAACCCTGTCCACACCGAGTTGGCGGCGAAGTAAAAGCCACCTTGTACGCACGCCACCCACAGCAGAATGATCGGAATGCCGCGCAGGAGGTTCCAGTCGGCGATACGCGCACCGGCGAAATTACCCAGGATGGTGCCCACCCCGAAAATCGCCAGCACCAACGGCCCCAGCGATTCAGCCATGCCGGCCTGCTCGGTAAGCGTGGGCATGACATAACTGAAGACTGCGAACATGCCGCCGCACCCGAAACAGGCCACGCCCAGCGTGAACAACACGCGCGGCTTGATCATCGCGCTCAGCTCGCGCTTGGGACTGGCCTGACGGTCGGCGGGCTGATACGGCACCCACAGACGCACCATCAGCGCCGTCAGCAATGCGATGCCGCCCACGCCGGCGAAGGCCGCCTGCCAGCCGATTATATTGCCTACCCAGGTGGCCAGCGGTGCGCCGACCAGAATCGCCACGGTCAGCCCGGTCATGACACGCGCCACCGCCCGGGCGCGTTGATCGACGGGTACCGCCGCCGCGGCCACTAGCGCCGCGACGCCGAAGTAGGCGCCATGCGGCAGGCCGGCGATGAAACGCAGCCCGACGAAGGTGCCGAAATGCGGCGCCATGATGCTGGCGAAGTTGCCGAGGGCGAACAGCAGCATCAGCCCGATCAGCAACGCCCGCTTGGGCAGTCGTGCCGCCAGAGCCGAGATGATCGGCGCGCCGACGACGACGCCGAGCGCGTAACTGCTGATGGCGTAGCCGACATCGGGAACTGCCACCTGAAGATCGTCGGCGACGCGGCTCATCAATCCCATGATGACGAATTCGCCGGTACCGATACCGAAGCCGCCCAGCGCCAGGGCCAACTCCGCCAGGCGTGGGTGCGCGGCGCTGCCGGAAGGCGTCGACGCTTCTGTGGATGCGCTCATGGGCATTTTCCTGTCTTGAGGTCCTGATCTTGAGGAACGTATCGAGAAGAACGTGTCCCGAAGACAACGTGTCGCGACCCATGGGTCGAAACGATCAATTCTCTCAGATTTAGACTTAAGTCTAAAACATAAGCGCGCTATCAGCTGATTATTGACGGCAATGCCACAGGATACGCGCTCCGCCACGCTTGGCCTGATAGGATTACAGTAGGATTCCCATGGAGCCATCGCCATGCCCGAGCTGATTCGTCGCCCCTTTGCCTTTCTGCGCCACGGCCAGAGCACCAGTAACCTGAACCGTCGGATCGCCGGCCAGCGCGATGTCCCCCTCACTGCGCAAGGCGAACGAGAAGCGCACCAAGCATCGTTATTGCTCGGCGACGTCGCCTGGCCATTGATCGTCGCCAGCCCCCTGGAACGCGCTCGACGTACGGCCGAACTCGCCACCGGACGTGCCCCGCACTGCTTGATCGGTGGGCTCAAGGAACGCCATTGGGGCGAGCATGAAGAACACCCCATCCCCGAGACGATGCCTTATCTGCTCTCGCCCGAGGGCGGAGAAAGCTGGGCGGATTTCGTCACTCGCATCGTCGCTACGCTCAATGCCCTGCTCGTCGAGCACGAGACGCCGCTGATCGTCGGCCATTCCGGACTGATCCGGGTGATCCGTTATCTCGACAGCGGTTCGCCGGAAGGCCCGCGCACCGATAACGCCATACCGCAATGGGTGGCGCCATACGGAACACGCGGCTGGGAGATCCGCCCACTACGCGAGTCAGACGTGGCGCACCTGCCGCGCCTATCGAAGACGACCTGACCCCGGCGTATCAATCGCGTCCGGCGTTAGCCGTCCAGGCCAGGGTTTCACCGGCCTTGAAGGGCTTCAATGTCTCGCCGTGACCTTCGGTACGCTCGGGCATCGTCCAAGGGCGACGTTCGAGCTCGATTTCCTCATCGTTGAGCGGCAGGCCATAGAAGCGCGGGCCGTTCTCCGAGCAGAATGCCGCGAAGTGCTCGAGTGCGCCCTCTTCCTCGAACACCTCCGCGTATACCGACAACGACGCCTGGGCGTTGAACACCCCGGCGCAGCCGCAGGCCGTTTCCTTGGCGGCGACCACGTGCGGCGCCGAGTCGGTGCCCAGGAAGAACCGCGGATGACCGCTGGCCACCGCCGCGCGCAACGCCCGCTGATGTTCGGCCCGCTTGAGGATCGGCAGGCAATACAGATGCGGACGAATGCCGCCGACCAGCATGTCGTTGCGGTTGTGCGCCAGATGCTGCGGCGTCAATGTCGCGGCCAGGTTGGCATCGCCCTCCAGGACATACTGCGCAGCATCGCCGGTAGTAATGTGCTCGAACACCACCTTGAGTGCCGGGAAACGCTGGCGCAGCGGGATCATCACCTCGTCAATGAAGGTCTTCTCGCGATCGAAGATATCGATCTCGCCACGCGTGACTTCGCCATGCACCAGCAGCGGCATGCCGATGCGCTGCATCGTCTCGAGCAGCGGGTAGATGTCCGCGATACGTTTGACGCCATGCTGCGAGTTGGTGGTGGCATTGGCCGGGTACAGCTTGGCCGCCGTCAGCAATCCACTGGCATGCCCCGCCTCCAGCGTCTCGGCACTGACACTCTCGTTGAGGTAGCAAGTCATCAGCGGCGTGAAGTCATGACCGGCCGGCACCGCCTCGAGGATCCGTGCGCGGTAAGCCTCGGCCGCCTCCAGCGTAGTGATCGGCGGCATCAGATTGGGCATCACGATGGCGCGCCCATAGACCCGACTGGTAGCAGGCAGCACCAGGCGCATCACGTCACCATCGCGCAGGTGAAGGTGCCAGTCGTCGGGGCGGCGGAGGCGAAGACGGGTGGGGGACTCGGACATTCTCAGGCTCCTGGGCACTGACGGAAAAGCTGACGAAAAACGTTTAACGCACCACCGTGGCGGCACGCTGACGCTGCAATGATACCAAAGCAACGCCCGCCAGTGCGGCGACGCCGATGGCGAATCCCACGCCGGTGGCTTGCAGGCCGATGAGCCGCGCCACCAGGCCGATGCCCACCACGGGAATCGAAATCGCCACATAGGCGATCACGAAGAAGGTCGACGTCACCGCGCCACGCTGATTCAGCGGGCATGCCGCCGCCACGGCGCCCAGCCCGGCGCGAAAGGCAACCCCCTGGCCCAGGCCAACGACCAGCGCCCCCAGCAGGAAAACCCAAAGCATCGTCGACGCCAATCCCGCCCCAACGATCAATGCGCCGACAATCACCACGGCGCACCCTAGCGGCAAGCGATGCGCCTCGGGCAGACGCCCCTGCACGAGCTGTCCCAGTGTCGAGGCGAAAAAAACGCAGCCGGCCACCAGGCCGATCGCCAGCAGGTTCGAATGCCCCAGCACCTGGCTCATGAACGCCGGTGCAGTGGCGGTAAAGAACCCCAGCACCGCGAAACCGGCGAACCCGGCAATCACCGCCGGCACGAACACGCCACGCACTTCGGCGGGCACCTTAAGACGCTGTATGCGCAGGCGAACCCGGGGTGGCCGCGTCACGGTTTCCGATGCCACGGCAACCCCCAGCACGGCGATGGTCAGCAGCCCCAGGTGAACAACGTACGCCAGGTGTAGCGGCCACGCGGCGTATTCACCCAAGGCGCCCGCAACCACCGGCCCCAAACCCAGGCCGCCCATGTTGGCGGCGGTAGCCACGAAGGTCGCCGTGCGCTTCCAGGCCGCCGGTGCCGACTCGACCACGGCCACCGTCGCCGTGCCGGTGAAAATACCGGCCGAGATCCCCGACAGCACGCGCCCAGCCAGCAACGTGGAAAGACCATCGGCCGCAAGGAAGACGACATCGCTAAGCGCCGCTGCCACCAAACCCGCAAACAGTAGCGGACGACGCCCCAACTGATCCGACCAGCGCCCGGTGATCAACAGCGCGGCGATGACGCCCACGGCATAGGCGGCGAATATCACCGTGATGACGAGCTGCGAGAAGTCGAAGGCCGTCTGATAGCCTGGGTAGAGCGGTGTCGGCAACGTCGTGCCAAGCATGGTCACGAGAAACGCGAAGGCGACCCCGGCAAAGCCCAGCCGCGCCGTCGAATCACTTGAGGACATACCCGTGTGGGACATGCAGAAGTTTCCTTTTCAGGTGGCGCGCATCCTGCGCGATGTCGGCAGGACACAAAGTGTATGCGATAATGCTCGTTTCCCCAGAAGCGGCTCAATCGGACACGCCCTATGCCCACTCAGCTTCCGTCAAAAGGGACACTCTACATCGTCTCGGCGCCTTCCGGCGCGGGCAAGACCAGCCTGGTACGCGCCCTGCTCGAACGCATCGAAGGTATCCAGGTCAGCGTCTCGCACACTACGCGCGCCATGCGCCCCGGCGAGCGCAACGGCGTCAACTACCACTTCGTCGACGTCGAGTCCTTCGAACACCTGATCGACAGCGGCGATTTCATCGAATATGCGCAGGTCTTCGACAACTACTACGGCACCTCACGTGCCGCCGTGCAGGCCCTGCTCGACGCCGGACAAGACGTGATTCTGGAAATCGACTGGCAAGGAGCTCGCCAAGTGCGTGCGGCCTTCGACGAGGCGGTCTCGGTGTTCATTCTGCCGCCTTCGCGTGAGGCGCTCCACGCGCGGCTTGCCGGGCGCGGCACCGATGACGAGGCAACTATCGCCCGGCGCATGCGCGATGCGGTCGACGAGATGTCACACTACGCCGAATACGAACACATCATCATCAACGACACCTTCGCGCATGCGCTCGACGAGCTGAGTTTTCTGGTGCATGCCGAACGCACCCGCGTGACACGCGTCCGGGCCGCACACGCGCCACTGCTGGCGGCGCTCTTGTCACGCGTGGAAGACGTCGAGTAGACTCGAAGGTCCTTCCGCAGGTCCGGCTTACGCCGTTTTTATTTCTCGATCAGGGTTCAAACTCATGGCACGCGTTACCGTAGAAGATTGCCTCGACAACGTCGATAACCGTTTTCAGTTGGTGATGATCGCCACACAGCGTTCACGTCAGCTCGCCCGCGGCTCGCGCGATGCCCAATTGGCGTGGGAAAACGACAAGCCCACGGTCATGGCATTGCGCGAAATCGCAGCCGGCCTGGTCGATGTCAACGTCCTCGACGAAGTCGTCGACCCGCCCGCTCCCAAGCCGCGTCCTGAGCGAGAGTACAACGACTAAGTTCTCTCCATTCTCGAAGGCGCGCGCTATGTTCACCATCGACGATCTCGCGGACCGACTCGGCGGCTACTTACCCCCCGAGGAGATTCTGCACGTCAAGCGCGCCTTCTACTATGCCGAGCAGGCCCATGACGGCCAGCGGCGGCGCTCCGGCGAGCCCTACGTCACCCACCCGCTGGCGGTCGCCAACATCCTCGCCAATATGCACATGGACCATCAAAGCCTGATGGCCGCCATGCTGCACGACGTCATCGAAGATACCGGCATCACCAAGGAGGCGTTGACCCAGCAATTCGGCGAGCCCGTGGCTGAACTGGTCGATGGCGTCTCCAAGCTGACCCAGATCACCTTCGAGGACAAGGCGGTCGCCCAGGCGGAAAACTTCCAGAAGATGGTCCTGGCGATGTCCCAGGACATCCGCGTCATCATCGTCAAGCTTGCCGACCGCTTGCACAACATGCGTACCCTCGGGGCACTGCGTCCCGACAAGAAGCGCCGCATTGCCCGTGAGACGCTGGAAATCTACGCGCGTATCGCCGGGCGTCTGGGTATCAATACCATTCGCGTCGAACTCGAGGATCTGTCGTTTCAGGCGATCCACCCGATGCGCGCCGAGCGCATCAAGCGTGCGGTCACCAAGGCGCGCGGCAATCGCCGTTCGATGATGCGCCAGATTCAGGACAGCCTGCAGAAGTGCCTCGATGACGATGCGCTGGGCGGCAGCGTAGTGGGTCGCCAGAAGCATCTATTGTCGATCTATCGCAAGATGCGCGATCAGCGCAAACCCTTCGCCGAGATCATGGACGTGTTCGGGTTTCGCATCATCACCGATGACGTCGACACCTGTTACCGCATCCTCGGCGCGGTGCACAATCTCTACAAGCCGGTGCCCGGGCGCTTCAAGGACTACATCGCCATCCCCAAGGCCAACGGCTACCAGAGCCTGCACACCACGCTGTTCGGTCCCAGCGGGATGCCCGTTGAGGTGCAGATTCGCACCCGCGAGATGGAAGCGATGGCCAACAACGGTATCGCCGCACACTGGCTGTACAAGGCCGGTCAGACCGAGCGCCCCATCGGCGCCGGTAGCCATGCTCGCGCCCGCGAATGGGTCCGCGGACTGCTTGAGATGCAGCGACACGCCGGTAACTCCCTGGAGTTCATCGAGCACGTCAAGAACGACCTGTTCCCCGACGATATCTACGTGTTCACGCCCAAGGGCGATATCATGGAGCTCCCCGGCGGCGCCACGGCGGTGGATTTCGCGTACAGCGTGCACACCGACATCGGCAACAGCTGCATCGCCTGCCGCATCGACCGCCACTTGGCGCCGCTGTCCTCGACCCTGGAAAGCGGCCAGACGCTGGAGATCATTACCGCGCCCGGCGCCCGACCCAATCTGGCCTGGCTCAACTTCGTGGTCACTGCCAAGGCGCGCTCGGCGATCCGTCACGCCCTCAAGCATCAGCAGCGCACCGAATCCGTGCAACTGGGGCGCCGCTTGCTCAATCGCGCGCTGAGCGCTTTCGAGACCAGCCTCGAGGAACTGCCCGAACATCGCCTGGCGGCAGTACTCGAAGAGCTCGATATCAAACACGAGGACGATCTGCTCGAATCGATCGGGCTCGGCACACGCATGGCCTACGCCATCGCGCGCCGTCTAATGGAGTGCAACACGCCGGAAACGGCCGAGGAAGTCGCCACAGCGTCGCGCTCCGGAATGCCGATCGTGATCAATGGCGCCGAGGGCATGATCATCAGCTTCGCACGCTGCTGCTATCCGCTGCCCGGCGACCCCATCGTCGGCCATCTTTCGGTCGGCAAGGGAATCGTGGTACACCGCCACGATTGTGGTAACCTGCGGGAACTGCGTGACGACCCCGACAAGCTGTTCGCCCTGGCGTGGTCACAGCAGATCGATCAAGATTTCCCGGTGGCGCTGCGCCTGCATGTCGAGACACGGCGCGGCCTGGTCGCCGAACTGGCTGGCCTGGCGACCGACGCCGATGCCAACATCGAACGTATCGGCATCGAAGAACGCGATGCACGCCTGTCGATCGTCAACCTGACGCTGGCCGTCCACGACCGCGTGCATCTAGCCAGTATAATGAAACGACTGCGCAACCTGCCCCACGTCGGCAAGATCACTCGCGTTCGCAGTTGACACCATGGCGACCGACCCGCCGCCAACAGGAGCGGCGGGTCGGTCGTTTCGTTTTTACGATACCCGGCGCGCCCGCTAACGCGGACGCGGCGGTGTCGTTATTTTTGTCCATCGCAATGCGCACATCGCATAACGACAAGGAGCCATGCCATGAGTAACAAAGCCGTCATTAATACCGAGCAGGCGCCGGCCGCCATCGGCCCCTACTCGCAGGCCATCAAGGCCGGCAACACGGTGTACATGTCCGGGCAGATCCCGCTGGACCCCAGCACCATGGAACTCGTCGCCGAGGATATCGAAACCCAAGCGCGCCAGGTCTTCACCAATTTGCAGGCCGTCTGCCATGAAGCCGCTGGCTCGCTACAGGACATCGTCAAGCTCAACCTCTACCTGACCGACCTGAGCAACTTTGCCGTGGTCAACCAGATCATGGAAGAGTACTTCCAGGCCCCTTACCCGGCCCGCGCGGCGGTCGGCGTCAAGGAACTGCCCAAGGGCAGCCAGGTGGAAGCCGAAGCCGTCATGGTCATCGGGGACTGAAATCCGCCAGCCGTCCCCGACGACTGAGGTAAACGGTCAGGCGCGAGCGGTCTGCGGCAGCTCGCCGCGCAACTTGCTCACGTCCGTGCGGGGCGGCACGCCGAAAAGGCGGCTGTACTCGCGGCTGAAATGGGATGGACTTCCGTACCCTACGCGGAAACTGGCGGTAGCCGCCTCCATCCCCTCGGCCAGCATCAGCCTTCGCGCTTCGTGCAGTCGCAGCTTTTTCTGAAACTGCACCGGCGACATTCGCGTGACCTGCTTAAAGCTGTGGAACAGCGACGACTCGCTCATGTTCACCATGTCCGCCAGCTCGCGAACGCGCAGCGGCTCGGTGAAGCGATCCTTGAGTACCGCGATCACCTTCGAGATGCGATGGGTCTGGGTATCGGCCACCGCGAACTTGCGCATATGCAGGCCGATCTCGCCAACCAGCGCACGATAGAAGATCTCGCGTCGCACCAGCGGCGCGAGAATGCGAATGTCCTGGGGGGCATCGAGCAGGCTCACCAGTCGCAGCAAGGCTTCCACCAGCCCCTTCTCGGCCTGTACGCGCCCGAGGCCGCAAGCACTCTCGGCGCACTCCCACTCCTCCATCTCGCTCACCCCTTCACCCAACTCCAGTACCAGATCGGTGATTTCCTGAGCGTCGACGGCGAGTTTCAGCCCCAGGTAGGGTCGCTCCGCTGAGGCTTCGGTGACCTTGCCCAAGACCGGCAGATGCACCGCCGACACCATGCAGCTCAGCGGTCCATAATCGATTTCCCGATCCCCCAGCCATACGCGTTTGCTTCCCTGCGCGATAAGACAGAGCGAAGGGTCGTAGACCGTCGAGCCGATACAGTTGGTCAACGAGGAATTGGCGCGCACCAGTTCAAGCCCCGGCACCGCCGTCGGGGTCAGCCCCTCTTCCGGTGCCCATTTCTGAATCTGTCGAGACAGAGTATTCGCCAATTGGTCGATCTCATCATCCAGTGTTTCGAAAACAGGCTGCATGACACTCACGACTCCGCCCTCTCGTTAGCCGACTGGTTATCGTTTTTCGATAAAGCGCGAGTATAGGCCAGTTAACCGGCATTTTGATGACAAAAACCGATCCCTGCAGGATTGGGCAAGATCTTTGAAGAAACGGGCAAGCGCCCTCCTGACCCGCTCGATGGCCAACGTCTCTATGACTAGCGATGAACGATTTGTACAGGATTAGGCAATTAACCACGAGTAACCCGATAACGCGCATCCTTCCTGGAACCGTACATTGATCGTCCATGATCCCATGCCGGTCGTCATCGCCCTTCAGGGCGCTCCGCCGGGAACGGAACACGGGATCGACGACCGGGAACGACCAAGGGGGTCAGGCAATGAAGAAGTTCGACCAGAAGCGTATGCCGAAAGCAGGGCTGACTCACAGCCTGGGCGTCATGCTCGTCATCGCGCTGCTCATCGGCTGCGACGCCCGTGGCGAAGCAGATGCCACCAATGCTCCACCGCCCCCGGAAGTGGATGTGGCCACGGTCCTGAGAGAGCCGGTAACTCTGAGGGAGACCTTCACGGGTCGCGTGGCGTCCCCGCAGACCGTACAAGTCCGGCCACGGGTGAGTGGCTATATCGATGAGGTTGCCTTCGAGGAAGGAGAACTGGTCGAAGCGGGCGATCTGCTGTTCCGTATCGACCCCCGCCCCTACGAGGCTCGCGTCCAGGCCGCCAAGGCATCATTGGCACAGGCACGCAGCCAGCGTCAGCTCGCCGAGGTCGAGGCCGAACGGGCCAGGACCTTGGTCGGACGGCAGGCCATTTCCCGGGAGCAGCACGATCAGCGCCAGGCGGCGGCGCTCAATGCCCGGGCGCAGGAAGCCGAGGCCGAGGCCACGCTGACCAGTGCCGAATTGGAACTGCAGTACACCCGGGTCACCGCGCCGGTGGCAGGCCGTACCGGACGCGCCATGGTGACGAAAGGCAATCTCGCCAGCGCTGACCAGTCGATGCTGACCACGCTGGTGTCGGTGGATCCCTTGTACGTCTACTTCGACAGCAACGAAACCGAGGCCCAGGGGGCGCAGACGCTGATAGCCCAGAGCGAGACCATGACGCTACATATCGGCCTGACCGGCGAGACGGGCTTCCCCCACCAGGGTCAGTTGGATTTCGTCGATAACCAGATCAACGCGGATACCGGCACGCTGCGCTATCGCGCGGTTCTGCCCAACCCGGATGGCGCATTTCGGCCCGGCCAGTTCGCGCGCGTGGAGATGCCTGTGGCCAACCTCAGTGAGGCGATGCTGATCAATCGCAAGGCGGTGCTCGCCAATCAGGACCGGCGCTTCGTCTACGTGGTCGGCGACGACAATACCGTGACGCCGCGCCAAGTGCAGATCGGTCGCGAGGTGGGAGATCTGGTGGTGGTCCGCGACGGCCTGAAAGCCGGTGAGCGCGTGATCGTCAACGGCACCCAGAAGGTCCTCGCGCCGGGGATGCCGGTCGCGCCGAATCCGGTTGCCATGCGCGAGCCGACGACCGGCCAGGATGTTGCCATCAATCAGCCCTAGCGCGCGCCGGCGTTTCAATCTCGAACACGTCTCGCCCCAACGTCCCTCCCCGGAATGACAAGACGCAGCGGACATCGCATCCGCCGCCCAGGAGCCTGCTGTCATGAATTTTTCCCGCTTTTTCGTGGACCGGCCGATCTTCGCCGCGGTGCTCTCCATCGTCATCTTCGCGGTGGGCGCGATTTCCATCCCCAATCTGCCGATCGGGGAGTATCCGGAGGTGGTGCCGCCCTCGGTGCTGGTCCGCACGACCTATCCCGGCGCCAACCCCAAGGAGATCGCGGAGACCGTGGCCACGCCGCTGGAGGAGGCGATCACCGGCGTCGAGAACATGATGTACTTCAAGTCCGTGGCCGGTTCCGATGGCGTGCTGCAGATGACCATCACCTTCCAGCCCGGGACGGATGCCGAACAGGCCACCGTGCGCGTCCAGAACCGGGTCAGCCAGGCCCTCGCGCGCTTGCCGGAAGCGGTGAGGCGACAGGGCGTGACCACCCAGAAGCAGTCCCCCACCTTCCTGATGGTGGTGCACCTGGTCTCGCCGGATGACAGCTACGATACCCTCTACCTGCGCAACTACGCGCGACTGCACGTGCGTGACCAGCTGGCGAAGATTTCCGGTGTCGGCGAGGCGCAGCTGTTCGGCGGTGGCGATTACGCCATGCGCGCCTGGCTGGATCCCGATCGCATCGCCTCCCATAGCCTGACCGCCGGCGATGTAGTCGAGGCCATGCGCGAACAGAACGTCCAGGTCTCCGCCGGGCAGATAGGCGCCGAGCCGATGCCGGACAGCGATTTTCTCACCCTGATCAACGCCAAGGGCCGCCTATCCACCGAGCAGGAGTTCGGCAATATCGTGCTCAAGGTCGGCGAGGATGGCGAGGTTCTGAGGCTGCGGGACGTCGCTCGTCTCGAGATGGGCGCGGGCGACTACACCCTACGCTCTCGGCTGGATGGCAAGGACGCGGTGGCGATCGGCATCTTCCAGTCACCCGGTGCCAATGCCCTGGAGATCCGCGACCAGGTGGTCCAGACCATGGACGAACTGGCCACTCAGTTCCCGCCGGGGGTCGAATATCGCACCGTCTACGACACCACGCTGTTCGTCAGCGACTCGATCCGCTCGGTGATCCAGACGCTGCTGGAGGCGATACTGCTGGTAGTGCTGGTGGTGACGCTGTTCCTGCAGACCTGGCGCGCGTCGCTCATTCCACTGCTGGCGGTGCCGGTCTCGGTGGTGGGCACGTTCTCGGTGCTGTTACTGCTGGGATATTCGATCAATACCCTGACGCTGTTCGGGCTGGTGCTGGCAATCGGCATCGTCGTCGACGACGCCATCGTGGTAGTGGAGAACGTGGAGCGCAATATCGGCCAGGGGCTAGCGCCGCGCGCCGCCGCCCATCAGGCGATGCGCGAAGTGTCCGGCCCGATCGTCGCCATCGGCCTGGTGCTGTGCGCGGTGTTCGTGCCGATGGCGTTCCTCTCCGGCGTGACCGGCCAGTTCTACCGCCAGTTCGCGGTCACCATCGCCATCTCCACGGTGATCTCGACGATCAACTCGCTGACGCTATCACCGGCCCTGGCGGCCATGCTGCTCAGGCCCCACGACGCCCCGAAGGACCGCCTGACACGGGTGATCGACTTCCTGTTCGGCTGGCTGTTCCGGCCGTTCAACCGCTTCTTCAACGCCAGTTCGAACCGCTACCAGGGCGTGGTCTCGGGTAGCCTGCGCCGTCGTGGCGCGGTATTCGTGATCTACCTGATACTGCTGGGCACCACCGGTTACCTGTTCAAGCTGGTGCCGCCGGGGTTCATTCCGGTCCAGGACAAGATGTACCTGATCGCCGGCGTGAAGCTGCCGGAGGGAGCTTCGCTGGAGCGCACCGATGACCTGCTGCGCCAGGTGGTGGATATCGCCATGGAGACCGACGGCGTCGAACACGCCATCTCGTTCCCCGGTCTCAACGCGCTGCAGTTCACCAACACCGCCAATACCGGGCTGGCGTTTCTGACCCTGAAGCCGTTCGATCAGCGCACCCGTACCGCGGCGGAGATCAACGCCGAGATCGCCGGCAAGATCAGTGGTCTCAAGGACGGCATCGCGTTCTCGTTCATGCCGCCGCCAATCCTCGGGCTGGGCAACGGCTCCGGCTATCAGCTGTTCATCGAGGACCGCGGCGGGCTCGGCTACGGCCCGCTGCAGGAGGCGGTGACCGCCTTCCAGGGGGCGGTAGTGCAGACGCCGGGGATGAGCTATCCGATCACCAGTTATCAGGCCAACGTGCCCCAGCTCGATGCCGAGGTAGACCGACTCAAGGCGAAGACCCAGGGCGTGGCGGTGAGCGACCTGTTCGATACCCTGCAGACCTATCTGGGCTCCACCTACGTCAACGATTTCAACAATTTCGGCCGCACCTGGCAGGTGATCGCCCAGGCCGACGCCCCCTATCGCGACAGCGTCGAGGATATCGCCAGGCTGCGTACCCGCAACGCCCAGGGCGAAATGGTGCCGATCGGCTCGATGATCGATATCCACCAGAGCTTCGGCCCCGATCCGGTGCTGCGCTTCAACGGCTACCCGGCGGCGGACCTGGCCGGCGAAGCCGACCCGCGGGTGCTCTCCTCGCCCCAGGCAATGAGCGTCTTGACCGATATCGGCGCACGGGTACTGCCGGATGGCATCGACTTCGAATGGACCGACCTAAGCTATCAGCAATCCACCCAGGGCAATGCCGCACTGGTGGTATTCCCGCTGGCGGTACTGCTGGTGTTCCTGGTGCTGGCGGCGCTCTACGAGAGCTGGACACTGCCACTGGCGGTAATCCTGATCGTGCCGATGTGTCTGCTTTCGGCACTCGTCGGCGTCAGGATTTCCGGTGGCGATACCAACGTCTTCGTCCAGGTGGGCCTGGTGGTACTGATCGGACTAGCCTGCAAGAACGCCATCCTGATCGTCGAATTCGCCCGCGAACTCGAGTTCCAGGGGCGCGGCGTGGTGGAAGCGGCGCTGGAGGCTTGCCGGTTGCGACTGCGCCCGATCATCATGACCTCGATCACCTTCACCGCAGCGGTGATACCGCTGGCGCTGGGTCACGGTGCCGGGGCCGAGGTGCGACAGGCCCTGGGGATCGCGGTCTTCGCCGGCATGCTTGGTGTGACCCTGTTCGGCCTGTTCCTGACGCCAGTCTTCTACGTCGCGCTGCGCAAGCTGGCCGGCCCACTCAGCCAGGATCACGGCTCGACGATGGAAGGCGAAGATCATCGGCCGAAAAACGACCCTGAGTGATCGAGGGGCAGAGCCACACCAGCCAACCGTTGGCAAGGAGGGATACGATGCGCCACCCTGCTGGCAACGCCACCGGGAGCCGACATCGTGACCGCTTCTCGCCGACTCTTCTTCGCCCTGTGGCCCGACGACGCCAGTCGCCGGGCCCTCGCCGCCGAGGCCGAACGCCTGGCACCGCACTGCGGCGGTTATCCGCTGCCCGCGGAGAACATGCATATCACGCTAGCGTTTCTGGGCAATGTCGATGCCTCGCGGCTGGAGGCGCTCGTCGATCTGACCCGAGCGTGGCCGGCGCTGCAGGGCGAGTGGGCGCTGGATCGGCTCGGGCATTTTCCCAAGCCCCGCATCGTCTGGGCAGGCAGCCAGGCGCCGAGTGCTGCGCTCCTGGCGCTCGACACCGAGCTCTGGCAGGCGCTGTCCCATCACGGATTCACCGCGCCGCAGCGTGAATTCACCCCGCACGTCAGCCTGGTTCGCCAGGCCGACCGCGCGGCACCAGAGTCACGGCTATCCACCCCGCTCCTCTGGCGCTTCGACCATCTCGCCATGGTGGAATCGCAGCTCGGCGACGGCGGTTCACGCTATCGGACGCTGGCGTGCAACCACGACCGACATTGAGACCATGACCAGCCACCATGCATACGCCGCTGACATCCTCACTCATGGCCCTCGCGCACAGTGCCATGTCGCCCCGAACAAGAACTGCCTCGCACTCCCGGAAGAC
The DNA here is from genome assembly GCF_034479555.1 of Chromohalobacter canadensis. Lineage (NCBI taxonomy): Bacteria > Pseudomonadati > Pseudomonadota > Gammaproteobacteria > Oceanospirillales > Halomonadaceae > Chromohalobacter > Chromohalobacter canadensis. The sequence continues at coordinate 1,706,692 of NZ_CP140151.1, forward strand.
AACAGAAAAGCGCCCGCAGGCGCTTTGTAATGGATGTCAGTAGGTTGGTGACGGTCCCCCGTCGCGAGTCAGGCGCTTTCCGTGGCGGTCAGGAAACCGCCCTGTTTGAGAACGTCCTCGTAACCCTCGCGAAAAGTGGGATACTGAAAGCGGTAACCGCTATCGCGCACGCGTGAGTTGTCACAGCGCTTGCTGGACCGGCGCCGCAACGGTGATTGAATGGTCTCGGTGAGTTCGACCTTGAGCTTGCCCGCCATCCACGTCATCACTTCATTCAATGGCGTCGGTTCGCAGTCGCTGGCCAGGTAGAGCGACTCCACCGGCTTGTCGTCGAGGGTCAAGGCGATCAAATGTGCCAGCACACCCGCGCAATCGTCGCGATGAATACGGTTGGAATACATCGGCGGGTTCGCGGCCGCGACACGGCCTTCCTTGACCTGGCGGATCAACCGATCGCGCCCCGGGCCGTAAATGCCGGAAAAGCGTACCACGGTGCCAGGCAGCGGATGATCGAGCAGCGCCTGCTCGGCCTCACGCATCAAGAGTCCCGAGAACCCGGTGGGCGCCGTCTCCGAGGTTTCGTCGACCACTTCGCCCGCTTGCTGGGCATAGACGCCGGTCGATGAGACGAAAAACACTCGCTTCGGCGGCATGGCACGCGTCTCGAGTTCGCCGAGCACGGCCTTTAGCCCCTTGGGATACGCTTCGGCATAGGCGTTTTCGTCGAAGCGCGCAGCGCTTAGGATATAGACGACAGTATCCGCGTCGGGCAAGCGTGTCAGCGCATCAGGGTCCGTGACGTCTAGTGCCAGGGCCTCGATGCCGGTTTCCGCGAGCGGCGCAACCTGGCGACGCACGCCGATCACTCGCTGGCCGTCGTCGATCAACCGCTTACCTAGCTGGATACCAATGTCGCCGCAACCAATAATCAGAGTCGTTTTCTTCACCTTTCCCTAGCCTCTTGGTAAAAGTCCTTGATAAAAAGTACTTGGCAAAAAGTCCCTTGCATCGAATACCTTAGTGAATCCATCGCGTAGCCTAGGAGGCCCGAAAAGGCCCAGCCCATGACCCTAACAGAACTTCGTTATATCGTAACCTTGGCTCAAGAGCATCACTTCGGGCGCGCTGCCGAGCGTTGCTACGTCTCCCAGCCCACTCTTTCGGTGGCCGTCAAGAAGCTGGAAGACGAACTGGGCATCGCCTTGTTCGAGCGTTCCAAATCCACCGTACAGGTCACACCCCTGGGCGAGAAAATCGTCGCTCAGGCGCATCGGGTACTGGAACAAGCCGGTCTCATCAAGGAAATGGCCACCGAAGGCAAGGACCAGTTGGCAAGCCCACTGCGCATCGGGGCAATCTACACCATCGGGCCTTACCTGTTTCCGCATCTGATTCCCGAGCTGGCGCATCACGCCCCGCAGATGCCACTGTACATCGAAGAAGGCATGACGGGGGATCTACGCCGCAAACTGCGCAGCGGTGAACTGGACGCCGTGATCGTCGCCCTGCCGTTCAACGAGCCGGATGTGCTGACCAAGGCGATCTACGAAGAGCCTTTCGAAGTGCTGTTACCCGCCGGCCATCCATGGACACACAAAACCGCGATCGCCAAGGAAGACTTGCTCCAGGAAAAGCTGCTGCTGTTGGGCGAGGGACACTGTTTTCGTGACCAGATTCTCGAGGCTTGCCCCGCCATCAACAATCAACTCAACAATCCGGGCAACACTCTGATCGCCGAGGGCGGCTCGCTGGAAACCATTCGCCACATGGTGGCCTCGGGGCTGGGCATCACGGTGCTACCCAAGTCGGCCATCGGCACCGGCCATTATGAATCGGGATTGCTCGAAAGCCGGCCCTTCGCCAATAGCGTCCCCAGCCGCACGGTGGCCATCGCCTGGCGTGCCAGCTTCCCCAGGCCCAAAGCCATCGATGCCCTGACCACGGCCATCGAGACATGCCAACAGCAGCGTATCCAGGCGGCATGAGCACTGACATAAAGGCTATGGATGCGCCGGTCAGCGAACTCACCGGCGTGGGCGAGGCGCTGGCCGCCAAGCTCGCCCGGCTGGGTATCGCCAGCATCGCCGATATGCTCTTTCATCTGCCGTTGCGCTATCAGGACCGGACGCGCATCACGCCGATCGGCACGCTGCGCGCCGGTACCGAAGCCGTGGTCGAGGGCGACATCGCCGCTGCTGATATCGTCAAGGGACGGCGACGCAGCTTGCTGGTGCGCCTCAAGGATGGTTCAGGCATCCTCAGCCTGCGCTTCTTCCACTTTTCGCCCGCGCAGCAACAGCAGTTCACGCGTGGCTTGCGCGTGCGTGCCTTCGGCGAGGCCCGCGCCGGCGCTACGGGCCTCGAGATCTATCATCCCGAGTACCGCTTGCTGAATCAGGAGGACGCCCCGGTCGAGGAACACCTGACGCCGATCTACCCCACCACCGAGGGCTTGACCCAACCACGCCTGCGCGGCCTGATCCAGCAGGCACTCAAGCAACTCGACGCCGCGCCCGACGCCTTGCCGGATTGGATTCCCGACGCTCTGCGCCAGCGCTTTCGCCTACCGGGGCTGCTCGAGTCGCTGCGTTACCTGCACGAGCCGCCCCCCGAAGCGCCGGTGGAACGGCTCGCCGAAGGGCGCCATCCCGCCCAGCGACGCCTGGCGTTGGAAGAACTGCTCGCCCATCAACTCAGCCTGCGACAGGTGCGTCTGCGCATCCAGACCGACAGCGCGCCCGCACTGGGCGGTGGGCGTAGCCTGCAGGCACGTTTCCTGACTCAGTTGCCGTTTTCGTTGACCGGCGCGCAGCGCCGCGTCCTCGACGAAATCGGCCACGATCTGGAACGCGCCACCCCCATGCTGCGCCTGGTCCAGGGCGACGTCGGCTCAGGCAAGACCGTGGTGGCCGCCATGGCGGCACTGGCGGCCATCGCCGGTGACTGTCAGGCGGCCATCATGGCGCCTACCGAAATCCTCGCCGAGCAGCATTATCGCAACTTCCGCGATTGGTTTACGCCGCTGGGCATCGAGGTCGGCTGGCTGGCGGGCAAGCTCAAGGGCAAGGCGCGCCTGGACACCAAGGCGGCAATCGCCGATGGCCGCATTCAGGTCGCGGTGGGCACGCACGCGCTGTTTCAGGACGACGTGCACTTTCACCGCCTGGGTCTGGCGATCATCGACGAACAGCACCGCTTTGGCGTTCACCAGCGACTGGCGCTGCGCCAGAAGGGCGAAGCCGGCGGCCTCACGCCACACCAGTTGATCATGACCGCCACACCGATTCCGCGCACGCTGGCGATGAGCGCCTACGCCGATCTCGACCTGTCGATGATCGACGAGCTACCGCCCGGCCGCACGCCGGTCAAAACGGTGGCAGTTCCCGACGAGCGTCGTCCCGAAGTGATCGAGCGCATTCGTCGCGCCTGCGCCGAGGGCCATCAGGCCTACTGGGTGTGCACGCTCATCGAAGAATCCGAAGCCTTGACCTGCCAGGCCGCCGAGGCGACCCATGAACACCTCAGCGAAGCGCTGCCCGACCTGGCCATCGGCCTGGTGCATGGGCGCATGAAGGCGGCAGAAAAAGCCGAGGTAATGGAGGCATTCAAGACGGGCGAGCTGGATCTTCTCATCGCCACCACGGTGATCGAGGTCGGCGTCGATGTGCCCAATGCCAGCTTGATGATCATCGAAAACCCCGAGCGTTTGGGGCTCTCGCAGTTGCATCAGCTGCGTGGCCGCGTGGGGCGCGGCGCCACCGAGAGCTTCTGCGTGCTGCTGTATCATCCGCCGCTGTCGCAGCACTCGCGGGAACGGTTGGGGGTGATGCGCGATACCACCGACGGTTTTCGTATCGCCGAGAAGGACCTGGAGCTGCGCGGTCCTGGCGAAGTACTCGGCACTCGCCAGACAGGCCTGGCGCAGATGAAGATCGCCGACCTGGAGCGCGATCGTGATCTGCTCGACACCATCAGCCCCCTGGCGCGTGCGCTGCTCGACGAGGCGCCGGAGGCCGCCACGCCCTTGATCCGCCGTTGGCTGGGCGAAGACGCCGGACATTACGGGCAGGTGTAAACCCAGGCGGGCACCGCCCGGCCGTCATGATGGCGTGGAGTCATCCTCGGCCTGCCCGGCCTGGCGCTCCCACTTGCCCGCCTTGGCCAGTGCCATGATGACCTCGCGGGCAATGGCACGCTGACTCGGCGGCAAGCCAGCGAAGGCTTCCAGTGTCTCGCGCTCGCGATAACTCAGCGCTTCCCACAGATGATCGCTCTCGTGGACGCGGTGCTGCACCGGCGCACCGAAGCGCAAGGCGGCTGGCGGCACTTTCAGCCACTCGGCGAGAACCACGAGCTTTTCCTGAGTGGGCAGAGTTTCGCCGCGCAGCCAACGGCGCACGCCGTGCAGCGTCACTGGGCGTCCCGGATTGCGCAGGTTGAACTCGCGCTCCAGCACGGCGGGCTTGGGCGCATAGCCGGCCTGTTGCATGGCCTCGCGCAGGCGTTGGGCGAATTGGGTCTTGGCGTCTTCCATGCCTGCACAGTAAGGCGTCTCGCCCCCATGCGACGTAACCATTCCGTTGCTTTTTTGAAGATCGGGCAACACTACCGGTTACGTTGCGTGACGTCGATTATCCCGAGATAGCAGTGACTTACCCGTGACGCCGTCATTCACGCGAGGCCTGGATCGACAACCGCCCCGCCGCCTCGCTCAACGCGACCAGTTGACGACTGATCAACGCCAGTTGGTTCTGCAGCAAGCGGCGTTCATCACACGTTTCCTCGGCGGCGGACGCCTCCAGCAAGCCGGCATGCCGCATCAGGGAGTCCTTGCACGGCGTGACCGTTTCGCCCGCAGCGAGCTGGCGCGCCACGCGCGCCAGCGTCTCGGCCACGTCATCGGCCGCCGCCGTCACCGCGGTGTTGTCTTCCCCCGCGGCGCCGGCCGTCCCTCGATGGGCCCCCAGCGCCGAGAGATAACTCAACAGGGTGTGCGAATGCACCAGAAAACGTAGCCCGGCATCGGCATCCTTGCGAAAGTGCCCCGGCTCCAGCAGAACATTGCCCAGCGTCGTGGAAAGCGCCGCGTCGGCATTATGAGCGTTGCGCCGTGCCAACCGATAGGCAAGGTCGTCGCGCTTGCCTCGCGCGTACTGATCAAGGATCGCGCGCAGATAAGCCGCACTGGCTTCGAGTGTCGTCGCCGCTTGACGGTGCAGCCCGCGCCCTTGCCAATCGGGCAGGATCACCAGCACCGCCAGGCCCGCGATGGCGGCGCCCAGTAGGGTATCGAACAGACGCGGCCAGATCAGCCCGAAGCCGTCGCCGACTTGATTGAAACAGCACAGCACCATCAGCGTGATGGAAGCCGTCGCCAGTGTGTAGTGATGCGCACGGGTAGCGAAGAAGGCGACGCCGGCGGCCACCGTGATCAACGCCTGGACAGGCTCGGTGGGAAATAGCGTGATCAGCGCCCAACCGGCGACCAACCCCATCACCGTGCCTTGTATACGCTGACGCAGAAAACGCCGCGTAGCCCCGAAATTGGGCCGGCACACGAATACGCTGGTGAGCAGGATCCAGTACCCCTGGGTGGGATGAATCCAGTGAAGCAAGCCATAGCCCACTACCAGCGTCACGCTCAAGCGTAGCGCATGGCGAAACACCGGTGATGCCAAGCTGAGATGCGCCTGGAGACGTTCGGCAACGTCGCTCAGCCCACGTGGCGAGCGGTCGAACAGACTGCTGTCCTCGTGATCGGCCCGCGCGTCGGGATTGTCGGCACCGGCCAGCTTGTCTTCCAGCGTGGCGAGGTTATCGGCCAGCGCCGACAACGAGCTCAGCAGGTCGCGCCATTCGTCGCGTCCCTGGGCATACAGGTTGTTCAGGGATGCGTTGAAATCCTCCAGCGCCTGGGCACTGGGGCCGTGATCGAAAGGACGATCGAGAAGCAACGCACGACTCAAGGCCTTGCAGGCACGCCCTTGCTGATCGAGCAGACGCTGGGCACGAAAGAGGATGTCGTGATGGAAGAACGTCTCGGCCAACGCGCCATACGGATAATGCGAGGAACTCGCTCGCTCGTGGATGTCCTGTGCAATGAAGTAGAGCCGCAGGTAGCGATTGAGTTTGCGCCCACCTCGCTGGCCTTCAAGGCGCCGGAAAATCATTTCCTTGCTCTGGTTGAGCGCTGCCACCACGCGACCATTCTGCTGGGCCAGCGCCAGACGCTGCTGCTCGATATCCATCCCTCTGAGCGGCTCGAAAAGCGCCGACTTGAGGCGCAAGTACACGCCCAGCTCGCGAAAGACGTGCGCCAGGCTCAACTTGAGCGGATGACGCGAGAACAAGGCGCACCACACCACCGAGATCGCCCCGTACCAGGCCGCGCCCGAGACCAGCAGCAACGGCTCGCCCCACAGCCCGTCCAGTGCCGCACCGCCGTGCTGCTCGAGACTGATCATGGTGTAGATGGCAAGAATCAGGGTCGCGGTGGCGATGGTCGCATAGCGCTGCCCCACCGCACCGAGCATGGTCATGCCGAAACTCGACACCCCAAGACCCACCGCGAAGATCACGGGATGCGCAAACGTCAATTCCACCGACAACGCGGCAACGGCGAAACATACCAGCGTCACCAGCAACGCCTGCAGACGCCCCTGCCAAGTATCGTCGGTCTCCGCCAGGGCACTGGCGATGATGCCCAGGAACAGCGGGATCAGCTTGCCCATGTCGTCGAGATACCAGCAAAGCGCCATGACGCCGGCCAGAGCGATGAACACACGCAAGCTGTAGGCGAAGGACTCCAGAGTCCAGAGGCGTCTGAGCGGTTGGGTCAGCGACGTCGGCAGCATATATCTCGGTCGGACGGTAACAAGCCAGGAAGTCGCGCCATGCACGACACTACGACGTTAGTATAACGAATCCGACCGAGCCAAAGCGATGTCCGTCGTGTGGCGGATGCTACCGCAGGTGCTTGAGCAATCCCTGTAGCCGCTCCAGGTCGCGCGAATCGCCGACCAGACGCAGACGACCGCTTTGCAAACCGTCGAAGAACGCACGCGGCGTGGGGCGCTTGAGAAACGCCACGCCGGCACGGGCATCGCGAAAGCGCAATTCCAGATCGAGATCGATGGGTAGACCCGGCGCGTCCTCGATGGCCTCGGGGCGCATACGGTAATGGCGCGCGAGGCTGAGATCCTCGGTAGCGACGCCCCAGTCGAAGCGTTGCATGTCCGACAGGGCTTGTTGAAAACGCGGGTTGCGGCGTCTAGCACGCTTGAGCATGACACCCAAAAGCCACAGCATCAGACGCAGTTTCATGCGCGCCTCGCCACATAGAAAAAGAAGGAAAAGGAGAAGAAATTGCACGGAGCGCCGGTGGATAGATAGCCCGAACACTCCGTGCCATCACTCACTTCACGGCGTCCTTGAGCGCCTTGCCGGGCTTGAACGCCACGGTCTTGCTCGCCGGAATGGTCAGCGGCTTACCCGTCTGCGGATTCTTGCCGGTACGCGCGGCACGCTCGCGGACGGTGAAGGCACCGAACCCGATCAGCGAGACATCTTGGCCCTTGGAGACGGTACCTGTGATCTCATCGAGAATGACATTAAGGACCTGACTGGCCTTGTCCTTGGAAAGATCGGCGCGATCGGCGATCGCCGCGGCGAGTTCTGGCTTGCGCATAAAGCCCTCCTGGTTTGGCAACGAATGCGACATCTCTTTGATATCGCTTGTTGTTTTTCAATGAGCGAAACAAGCGCCACGCCATCGACGCAGCGCTGACACTACCCACCTACTGCGCCAGACCGGTACCCACCGGCATGACGACCTAAGCTAGGGTAGCAACGGCGGGGCGGCCCGCGCCAGCTCGACTTTCCGACGTACGCAAGCGCCTGTCAATGCAAACCCCAGCAAATGGCCGTTTTCATCCTCGGCAAGTGCACTGAGATCGTCGCCCTCGCCCTCGATCCTCCAGCGCGCCGGTGTCTGGCGCGGCGGTAGGGCCACCACCGGGCATGACGGGGTCTTGACCAGTACGGGCCAGGCGCCGTAAGCGACCGGCGTCGGTGTCCCGGTCAGGGTCGCCGCCAGTGCCTTGGCACTGGCCTGGAGCGGCTGAACGTACATGGCGTTGAGCCCCGCCACGCAGGCGCAGTCGCCCAGTGCATGAATATCGGGCTGCGCGGTCGCCAGGTAGCGGTCGGTCTGGATACCAGCCTCGGAAACCGCGAGGCCAGCGGTGTCGGCCAGCGCGGTACGCGGCGCGAGGCCGGTGGCAATCAGCACGAGATCGGCGGGCAAGGTTTCGCCGTCATCGAGCGCCAGCGCCACCGTCTCGCCGTCGCGCTGCAAGCTCGCAACGGTGCGCCCCAGGCGCATGTCGATGCCAGCGTCATGCATCGCCTCGCCCAGCACTCGGCCCAAGGCCGGCGGCAACAAGCGCGCCAGCGGCGCCGCTTCGGGCGCGACCAAGGCAACGCGGTGCCCCCCGGCAAGCAGGTCGTCGGCGAACTCGCAACCGACCAGGCCGGCGCCGACGATCGCCACGCGCGCTCCCTGTGGCCGACGCGACAACGCAGCGTAAAAGTCACGATAGTCGTCTAAATCATTGATGGTGCAGACGCGATCGCGTACCTCGTCCGCCACCGTGAAGGGCGGACTGGGCGCGGCACCGGTAGCTAATACCAGTTCGCCGTAGGGCAGGCGTTCCGCACCGATGGAAAGCGTCTGCGTTCGCGGGTCGATACCATCGACCCGCGTGTGCGTGCGCATCGTCATCTGGAACGCATCGGCCACGTCGATGGGGGAACGCATCGCCAAACGCTCGGGCGGCATCCCCTTGGCAAAACCAGTGGACAAAAGCGGTTTCGAATAGTCGGCGCCACTATCGGCAGTGATCAGGGTGATGGCGCGTCGCGCATCGCGAGCACGTACCTGCCGGGCCAGGCCCAGGCCGGCCATGCCGCTGCCGACGATGATCAAAGGGTCGCTCATTGGCGCCTCGTGCTACGCATGACAGAAAATGATGACGCGGCGATGTGACAGCTCAAGCGCCGCAAGCGCGGACGCTGCAATAGCGCATCGTACACGCATGATACACTCATGTACTTTGAGCCTGATTTTACGCATGACACACGACCGTTTCAGCGCAGGCCCACACTGGCTACCGGCCGACGCCCAGCGCCCCCACATGAGCCCCGCTTGGTGGCGCTGGTTGGCCTCGCGCGACTCGCTGACCGCGCGCCTGCGCGCCGCCAATCCGCAGTCGTTCACGGTACGCTTGCTTGCCCAGGGCATGGCGCGGCCACGTCTCGACGAGGCCCAAGCGCTGGGGCTCGACCCCCGAGCCCGTATCTGGCGGCGCGAGGTAATGCTGATGCTGGGCGACACACCGTGGGTCGCGGCACGCTCGGTGGCCCCACTGGCGTCGCTTCACGGCGCACGACTGCAGTCGCTAGGAACACGTTCGCTGGGTAGCTGGCTGTTTCGCCAACCCGGCCTCGAACGCGACCCTATCGAGATCATTCGATCGCCGACTCCCACGTTCATTACGGCACACGGTCGCGCCGCGCCCTGGGGACGTCGTTCGATTCTGCGCCTGGGACGTACGTCGATTCTCGTCCAGGAATTCTTTCTCGACGCCATGGCCGCTGACCTCGCGTTGCCATCGCGCTAAGCTGGCCGCTCACGTTTTCACAGGCACGTTGCTTTTCACAGGCACGTTGTTACAGGAGAGCCCGATGTCCGCCGATTCATCCGACGCCGCGCGCCCCACCGGCCTGGCCCGCGTGCCGGATTTCCTGCGCCTGACGCGCCTGGACCGGCCCATCGGTACTTGGCTTCTGATGTGGCCGACGCTATGGGCACTGTGGCTGGCCGCCGAGGGCGTGCCCGAGCGTGGCACGCTGTTGATCTTCGTCGTCGGCGTGTACGTGATGCGTGCCGCCGGTTGTGTGGTCAACGACTACGCCGACCGACATTTCGACGGCCACGTCAAGCGTACGCGTGACCGGCCATTGGCTACCGGACACATCTCCGAGAAGGAAGCCAAGGCCACATTCGCAGTGCTGGTGGTGATTGCCTTCGGCCTGGTCTGCCTGACCAATCTGCCGACCGTGCTGCTGTCGTTCGCGGCGCTGGCGCTGGCGGCCACCTATCCGTTCATGAAGCGCTATACACATTTCCCACAGGTGGTGCTGGGGGCGGCTTTCTCGTGGGGTATCCCCATGGCCTTCATGGCCATTCAACGCCAGGTACCGCTCGAAGCGTGGTTGCTACTTGCCGCCAATGTCGCCTGGACGGTGGCCTACGACACCGAATACGCCATCGTCGATCGCGATGACGACCTGAAGGTCGGCATCAAGTCCACGGCAGTACTGTTCGGCCACGCCGATCGCCTGATGATCGGACTGTTGCAGGCCCTGACCATGGTGCTACTCGCCTGGGTCGGCTTGCGTCTGGCGCTGGGCGGTTTCTTCTGGCTGGGGCTGGCCGCGATGGGGGCGATCTTCGTCTTTCAGCACCATTTGATTCGTCATCGCGAGCGCGATCCTTGCTTCCGCGCCTTCCTCAACAACCACTGGGCCGGGCTGGTGACCTTCGCGGGCATAGCCCTGTCGCTATGGCCTATGCTATAGGTCATGTGTCATGAAGTTGTCACATTAGCGCGTTGTAATCGTCATGCCGATGTCATTCATGAGTAATTCGCTTCATCGCGATCCGCAAGAGGCCCATTCCCATGACCGCCAAGACCGTGCTCATCGTCGATGACGAGGCGTCCATCCGCGAAATGATCGCGGTGGCGCTGGAAATGGCCGACTACCGCGTGCTGGAAGCCGACAACGCCCAGACGGCGCACGCCATGGTGGTCGACGACCAGCCCGATCTGTTGCTGCTGGACTGGATGATGCCCGGCACCAGCGGCATCGAACTGGCGCGGCGTCTCAAGCGCGATACTGTCACCGCCGAGCTACCGATCATCCTGCTCACCGCCAAGAGCGAGGAAGACAACAAGATTCAGGGGCTGGAAGCCGGCGCCGATGACTACATCACCAAGCCGTTCTCGCCGCGGGAACTAGTGGCACGCCTCAAGGCCGTTCTGAGACGCGCCACGCCCACTGGGGTCGAGGATACGGTGGAGATCGACGGCTTGCGTCTCGACCCTGTCAGTCACCGGGTCAGCGCCAATGGCGAGGCGCTGGACGTGGGCCCCACCGAATATCGGCTTCTGCAGTTCTTCATGACGCACCAAGAGCGCGCTTATACCCGCAGCCAGTTGCTCGACCAGGTCTGGGGTGGCAATGTCTACGTCGAGGAGCGCACCGTCGATGTGCATATACGCCGCCTGCGCAAGGCGCTCGGCGATGATCACCAACACCTCATACAGACGGTACGTGGCACCGGTTATCGCTTCTCCACCAAGGAGTAGCGCACATGTACTATTGGACCAATGAGCTGTGGCGTCTGGCGTATCTCGTCATCGGTCTCGGTGTCCTCGGGTGGCTCTTCGGCGCACCCGGCTGGGGGCTGGCCGCCGGTCTGGGCCTCTATGTCTATCTACATCTACGCCATTTGCGCGCCCTGTATGTCTGGCTGACCCATCATCCGCATCATGCGCCACCGGTCGGCGCTGGCGTCTGGGGCGATCTGTTCGACCGCCTCTACAAGTATCAGAAGATTCAGCGGCAATCGCAGGCCCGCCTGCGCGATATCATCCGCCGCGTGCAGGACTCCTGCGAGGCAATGCGCGATGCTGTCGTCATGCTCGACAGTCACGGTGACCTGGAGTGGTGGAACAGCGCCGCGACCCAGATGCTCGGCTTTCAGTCTCCCCACGACCGCGGCCAGCACATCACCAATTTCCTGCGCGACCCGCGCTTCGTGGCTTATTTCAACGCCCGCGATTACCGCGAACCGCTGACTCTGGCCTCGCCCCTGCGCGATGACGTGACCCTGCAATACCAAGTGACACTGTTCGGCGACAACGAGCGCCTGGTCATGGCTCGTGACATCTCGCGGCTGCATCGCCTGGAAGAAATGCGCCGCGATTTCGTCGCCAACGTCTCCCACGAACTGCGCACCCCGCTCACCGTGTTGACCGGTTATCTCGAGACCTATCTCGATCAGGCCGACCAATTGCCATCACGCTGGCAGCGCGGCCTCGGCCAGATGCAGGAACAGACCCAGCGCATGCAGAACCTGGTCGAGGACCTGCTGCTGCTGTCGAAGCTGGAAACCGATCAGACCCGCGATGACCCGGCCCCGCTGGACATGGCCACGCTGCTGGAAAACATTCGCGACGATGCCGCCAACCTCTGCGCGGGCAGTCACGAGATAGCTCTGGATATCCACACCGGCCACTGCCTGCTGGGTGACGAAGGCGAGATGCGTAGTGCCATCTCCAACCTGGTCTTCAATGCCGTGCGTTACACACCGGCGGGCAGCACCGTCACGCTGCGCTGGAAGGCCTGGAAGGAGGGCGCTGCGGTCGAGGTCGAGGACGACGGCGAAGGCATCGACCCCGTGCACCTGCCGCGCCTCACCGAACGTTTCTACCGCGTCGACAAGGGGCGCAGCGCCGCCAACGGCGGCACCGGCCTGGGCCTGGCGATCGTCAAGCATGTGTTGCTACGCCACGACGCGCATCTCGACATCGACAGCCACCCCGGCCAAGGTGCGCTGTTCCGCTGTGTTTTCCCCGCCACACGCGTGCGCGCAGCCCCCGAAGAACGGCGTGCCGTGGGCAATAGCTAGGTTCTGTGGATAAGCGAAGTGCCGATCCCCATGTGGACAAGTCGATGTTGCCACCAGGGGACGCGGGCAAGGATTAGCCGTTGACCACGCGACGCGGCGACTGTGTTTCGGGCTTCTCGCGGCACGCCAACGGGCAGTTACCGCAATAGCCCAGGCCGGGGAGGAGGTAGCGGATACAACAGACGCGCCGGATGGGCTCGATATCGCCCTCGGCGTTCTTGCAGTGACGAACGGGCTGGAAAAGCGGATTGCGCTGGCCATCAGCCAATTTACGTAACGTCATCAGCTGCTCACCGGCTTCCGCCGCGTGTTGGGCCGCCGGCAAGGTGTGCAACTGGCCCACGAGATAATCGACGTATTGCCCCAGGTTACTCCACAGGGCACGCGGCGCGATGCCGCTGTTATGCGCCATGCACGTGATGGCGGGCCCCCAGGTGTCGTGTATCAGCGGCAAAAAACGCGCTTCTGCTCGAGTGTCGGCCAGAGGCGTGGACGTGTCCTCGACCACCAGGGCGTCGATAAGCATGTCTTCGCCGAGCACCACTCCCAGACGCGAAAGATCAAGTGGCAACTGCCGATCCGCCAGCAAGTTATGCGCCACGCCCGTGTACGTCGTCAGGGCCAGGAAATACTTCGACCAGAGCGACATGACGGCACGACAGTCGCCATGCTGGTGCTCGGCACCATAGTGCTGGATCACGTGCGCCATACCGCGACGGGAAAACAGATCCGTCGCCCGCCAGGCCGTCTTGGGTGCCTGGTCCCAAGTAAGTAGTTTGCGCTCCATTCCCTTCAAGGGACCGGCATAGAACCGATCAAGCAACACTGACATCGAAGGCTTTCCTGTGGCGAGGCCAAGTGGAAGGCGTGGGCCTGATGCCCACGCCTGAAAGCGTAAATGAAAACCACTCGCGACTCAATCGCGCTAAAAATCGTACGTCAGGCTCGCACGCACATTACGCTCCGCACCGAAGTAGCAGTAATCAAGCGAGTTACACGAGGCCACGTATTCCTTGTCGAGCAAGTTACCCACGTTGAGACGTACCTGCATGCCCGGCATGCCCATTTGGCTCATGTCATAACCCAGCATGGCATCGACCAGCGTGTAGTCGGGGACTTTCTCGGTATTGGCACGATCCGCATAGATATCAGCGTAGTAGCGCACCCCGAGACCGGCATCCAGCCCCGCGAAGGTATCGCCCTGGAAGGCATAGTGGCCCCATAGGCTGGCTTGATGGCGCGGGGCGTAAATGGCGTGGCTGCCTTCTTCGCTGTCTACGTCGCTCTTGGCGTAGGTAATGTCGGTGTAGCTATAGGCGGCCTGCAAGCGCAGTCCTTCGGTCAATTGCTTGCGAGCTTCCAGCTCCAGACCTTGGGACTCGATCTCGCCGATGGAGCGGTAAGGGTCGGTTGGCTGCTCCTTGGTGGCGACATTTTCCTGGGTGATGCGGAACAGCGAGAGACTGTAGCGGTCCTCGGTCCCCGGGGGCTGGTATTTGAGGCCGGTTTCCCACTGCTCGCCTTCCATGGGCTCGAGCACATCGCCATCGGTATCCACGAAGCTGGTCGGCGTGAAGGCCGTGTTGTAGCTGACGTAGGGCGCGACGCCGTTGTCAAAGAGGTATAAAAGCCCCGCGCGACCGCTGAAATAGGTTTCGTCGAGCGTATCCTCATGGCCAGCCAGCTTTTGCTCGTTGGTGATCGAAACCCAGTCGTAGCGGCCCCCGAGCGTGAGACGCCAGCGATCGAAAGCCATCTGATCCTGTAGATATGCCCCGGTCTGGGTCAACTCGTGACGCTCGTCGTTGGTCACCGCAATATCCCCTACAGGGTCGGCCCCATACTGCGGATCGAAGGCATCGAGAGACGGGAAGGCACCCGATGTCCACACCACGTCGTTCTCGCGATTCTGGTAATCGACACCGACCAGCAGGGTATGATCGATAAAGCCGCTGGAGAATTCGCCCTCGAGTTGGTTATCGATCGTCCAGGCCTCGAGCGACTCGCGACCGCCGGAGTAATAGCGCACCAGCTCGTTGGAATCGGGTGATGTCCATCCGTAGCCATAGACCTGGTTCAAGGTAGTATCCGAGTTCAGGTAGCGCACTTTCTGACGCGCGGTCCAGGCGTCATTGAAACGGTGCTCGAGCCTGTAACCGAACATACGCTGGGTGCGTTCGAACTTGTCGTAATCCTCTTCGCCATCGAAGAAATTATTACTGATCTTGCGGCCATTGTGGCTTTCCACCGCCCCCTCATAGGGCACGCCGGAGTGATAGCCGCCTTCCGGATCCTTTTGCAGATAGGCCATGAACGACAGCGTCGTATCGTCGCTGACATCCCAGGTCACCGAGGGTGCGATGGCGTAGCGCTCCTCCTCGACCGCGTCGAACTGGGTATCCGCGCCACTTGCCAAGCCCACCACGCGATAGGCGGCACGCCGCTCATCATCCAGCGGCCCCGTGACATCGAACGCCGCGCTGCGCTGGCTATTGTTACCCACGCCAAAACGCAGCTGCCGGTGTGTCTCGAATTGCGGTTGCTTGCTGGTCAGCGCCACCAGGCCCCCGGGAGACGAACGTCCGTAAAGCACCGAGGCCGGCCCCTTGACGACCTCGACGTTCTCCAGGAAATAGGGATCTATCACCATCGAGCTGTAGCCATTGGTGTCCCCCATCACCTTCAATCCATCGAGATAGGTATTACTAAGACTCCCGTCAGAGAAGCCCCGCATGACCATGTAGTCATAGCGATTGGAGGCGCCGACCTGGTTGGTGTAAACCCCCGGCGTATACTGCACGGCGTCCCTGAGCGTGCGGGAGTCACGCTCATCCATCTCCTCGCGATCGATGTTGGAAATGGACTGCGGCGTTTCGATGACCGGCGTCTGTGTCTTGGTGGCGGCCTCGCCCGACACTGTGACCGTGGACAGATCCACAGCACTGTCGTCATCGCTTTCGGATTGCGCCCACGTCGTCGTGGGCATGAACAAGACGCCCGCCAGGAACGCGCAGGAAAACCAGTGGGGATGCAATGTGCGACTCATGAAAACGGCTCCTCGCTCTCGTCTTCGGGTCGAGGTCGACCCGTTTCTTATGGAGAGTGAGAATTATTAACTTTTAAGAGTCGTTCTGCTTATGATCAACGCCGAAAAACCTATGCACGACGCTGCAAGCGATCTCGCGAAGGAACTTCTTTCCTCATCAAGGAGTATGCACGACACCCGTCAAGGAGAGACGCTGGTGTAACGCACGCGGTGATAGGCCATAACGCTGCTTGAAGGCGGTGGCGAAGTTGCTGGCATGCCGATAGCCGACGCGCGTTGCCACGTACTGCACGCTGTAGCCTTCCCGGAGCAGGTCATGTGCCATCTCGAGGCGGCGTTGACGCAAGTACTCGAAGACCGACTGGCCGTACGCCTGACGGAACTTTTCACGTAATACGCTGGGGCTCATGCAGGCCAGTTGCGCCAGGGAGTCGAGGCCATGCGAGACGTCGGGATGATCGTGCAGGCACTCACGCACGCGTGCCAGGTGATGGCGGTCACGTACGCCCAAGTGATCCATCTGCCCAGTCGGGGCGTTTTCCTTGGCCGCCAGCCCATGCGCCATCAATTGCAGCCCCAGCCCCTCGCCGAGCAACGTGTGCGAGGTGCCCGCCCCCGGGGCGTTCAGCCACTGTTCGAGCGATGACAGCAGGCCCTCGGGAAGCGCCAACCGCCAGGCACCACCCGTCGCCGAGGTCAGCAATTCGGTAAGAGGCTCGGCCAGTCGGCTCTGGGCGGTGCGTGCATCGTCGAGCAGCGTCAAATTGATCGCGCGCAGCCGCTGGCCGCCCATGTGACGCGCACTCAACGGACAGCTACCGTCATTGGACAACATCACACCTTCGCGTGGCGACAGCGTGATGCGCTTCTCGCCATGCATCAGCTCGGCCTGTCCTTCGAGCATGACGATGATCGACACATGCGCCGGTGCATCCGCCAACGCGTGGGTTTCATAGGTGTGATGAATCGTGAGTCGCGAGCCGACGAGGCTGATGCCCAGATCTGGACGACATTCGTCGACCCAACCCTCGGCCACGGGAGTGGACGCGGCGTCGTTGCGGGTCAAGGAGGGAAAGCGGTGATACAAACGATAACGGCGCTCGAAAGCGCCGAAATCTGCCATGGTCAGGCACTGGGCCGGCTCTGAGACATCGTTTGCCATGCCTGTCGCCGGGCCCATGACATACTCCCGATAGGCTTACGCAGTGGCTTCGGCGTAACGACGCGCCACTTCGTCCCAATCGACGACCTCGAAGAAGGCCTTGATGTACTCGGGACGCTTGTTCTGATACTTGAGGTAATAGGCGTGTTCCCACACGTCCAGCCCCAGAATCGGCGTGTTGCCGTGCATCAGCGGGCTATCCTGGTTGAGCGTGTTTTCCACGACCAGACGCTTGGCAGGCGTGACGGACAGCCAAGCCCAGCCACTGCCAAAGCGCTTGACGGCAGCTTGCGTGAAGGCTTCACGGAACGCTTCGTCACCGCCCAGCTCGCTTTCGATGGCTGAGGCCAGATCGCCCTTGGCCTTGCCTCCGCCCTGCGGCGACATGACCGTCCAGAACAGAGAATGGTTGGCATGTCCGCCACCATTGTTGATCACTGCCTGACGCTTGGCTTCAGGAACGCGCTCGATTTCGCCCATCAGGGTCTCGACCGGCAGCGATTCGAGATCCGTGCCTTCCAGAGCGGCGTTCAGATTATTGACGTAGGTCTGATGGTGACGGCTGTGATGGATCTCCATGGTGAGCGCATCGATATGCGGTTCCAAGGCATCATAAGCATAGGGTAACGTCGGTAGTTGATGCGCCACGACATACCTCCTTGTCAATCTATCGTCGAATGTCGAGCCTTGGTGCAACATGGCACCAACGGCACGTTGTACCTAACAATAATAGTTTTCATTGCAGGTTTGTCAATTACTTAGCCGCTTCGTGGGGTCAGAACACCTTGTCGAGCACGAACATCAGCATGAATCCTCCCAGCACTCCGAAGGTCGCATCGCGTTCGTGTCCCTTGCGATGCGATTCGGGAATAATCTCGTGGCTGATCACGAACAACATCGCGCCGGCGGCAAAGGCCAGACCAAAAGGCAGCAAGGCATCCACGACGTGCACCGCCAAGGCCCCGATGACCCCACCGATGGGTTCCACCAGACCGCTCAATAACGCCGCACCCAATGCAGTTAGGCGCGAATAGCCGATAGCCAGCAGGCCCAGGGAGACGATCAGCCCCTCGGGCAGATTCTGGAGACCGATACCCAGCGTCAGCGCTACCCCGGCGGCCATGTCGCCACGCGCGTAGCCCACGCCAACCGCCAACCCTTCGGGAAAGTTGTGAATAGTGATGGCAAAGATGAACAGCCAGATACGCCGGATCTGCAAAGCATCCGCGCCACCCTGCTTGCCCAGCGCGAAGTGCTCGTGGGGCACGAAACGGTCCATGCCCCAGACCAGAATGCCGCCACACACGATCCCCCCGCAAACGATCATCAGGGCCCAGCCGATGGTGCCGGTGAGCGCCAACGAATCCTCGTAGGCCGGCATGGCTAGAGAATAGGCCGTAGCGGCCAACATCACGCCAGCGCCGAAGCCCATAAGGGCATCCTCGAGACGCTGACTGATGTGGCGCAACACCATGATCGGTAGCGCCCCCAGCGGCGTGAAAAGCCCGGCCACCAGGCTCGCCAACATGCCCGCCTGAAGCGTGCTCAACGTCCCCAGCCAATCGCGCATCTGGGCGCCCAGCCACCATATTAAGAACGCACCCACGGCTGCCGCGAGAAGGATACCCAGCGCCCAGCGGCGTCGAATAAAGCCACCGGGCGCTATGGAAGGCGCTTGCGAGGGCGCTTGCGTATCTTGCATGCGGGATCTCCTGCGTCGTCGAGAGCGTTCAGCGTGTCACAGCCGGTAGATGACGGTAATACTGCTGCCAGAGTATCACCGCACCCGCCACGCCGCCCGGCAACAACACCAGATTGAGCACGGGTATCCACGTCGCCAGCGACATGCCAAACCCGAAGGTTAACGTCGGCCACCAACGCGTCCGCAAACGTCGCCGCATATCACCAAAGCTCACCTGGTTGTTATCCATCGGATAGTCCAGGTATTGAATCGCCAGCATCCACGCCGAAAAAGCAGCCCACAAGAATGGCATGAATATGTTCACGCCGGGCACGAAGCCGAACGCGAACAACAGCGCCATGCGCGGCAGCATGTACCCCAGCTTGACGCATTCCCGGCCCAGCGCGTCGACCCCGGCGCGGAAAAGCCCCCGCGTATCGCTGGGCGGCGCCCCGCTCAGGCGCCATTCTACCTTTTCGGCGAGAAAGCCATAAAACGGCGCGGCGATCAGGTTGGTCACCAGCGTGAAGGAAAAGAACACCACCAACAGCAGACTCACCACCAGCAGCGGCCAGATCAACCATTCCAGCCACTCGAGCCAGGACGGCACCTTGAGCATCCAGTAGTCGAGCCAGCCACCGAAATGCGAGAACAAATAGCCTAGCGTGGCGGCGTAGATCAGCAGATTGATCGCCACCGGCGCAATGACGAAGCGGCGCATCCCCGGCGACAGAACCAGCCGTGTGCCCTGACCGATGGCTGTAAACGCGTGCAGCATCGAAGTTTATTCCTTGATAGACGATAGCGCGGGCCCTGAGCAACAGCATGCCATGCGGCGGCCCCAGCGCCCATCTCCCGCGATGGATGAGAAATTTAATACTAGTATGAGGCGCTCTCAGACTTCGTGCTCAGTAAAACGCATGACCCACTCGGCCTTTCGGCGCAACCCGGCGAATAGCGGCCAGGCGCGGCACAGCGGTGTGCTAACGTTGCTGCCACCGGGATGCCTGCATGGCAGCGTTGACGCGCCCCCAGCCTGTACATGACGCGGCCCGGCATCGCGACAAGAGAACACCTCATGGTAAACGCCCCTGGGGCCGGCGCCCCCGATCATGATGATGAAACGCGCCGCCTCGACGAACTCCAACGTCTTGGCCTGATGGATACACCGCCCGAGAAGCGTTTCGACGATATCACCCGGCTGACCGCGCGGGTCTTCGACGTGCCCATTGTGCTGATCACGTTGATCGACCGCCACCGCCAGTGGTTCAAGTCGCGCTTCGGCCTCGATGCCTGCGAGACCTCCCGCGACAATGCCTTTTGCGCCCACGCCCTGCTCGAGCGCCAGATGCTGGTGATCGAGGACACCGCCAGCGATCCACGCTTTCGCGATCATCCCCTGGTCACCGACACGCCCTACATCCGCTTTTACGCCGGCGCCGTCATTCGTATGGCCTCGGGCCTGCCGCTGGGCACGCTGTGCGTGATCGACCGTCACCCAAGGCGTTTCGACGTCCACCAACGCGAGATATTGCTCGATTTGGCACGCCTGGTGGAAAACGAGATCGGCGACGACGTCATCACGCGCCTTGAGCGCGCCCGTGCCGAGACCGGCACCCAGTTTGAC
Source organism: Chromohalobacter canadensis (assembly GCF_034479555.1). Lineage (NCBI taxonomy): Bacteria > Pseudomonadati > Pseudomonadota > Gammaproteobacteria > Oceanospirillales > Halomonadaceae > Chromohalobacter > Chromohalobacter canadensis. The sequence continues at coordinate 1,726,965 of NZ_CP140151.1, forward strand.
CCGCAAACCCGGCTAGCCACGCAACAGCGCTTTCAACAACTCATTCAGGCGCGCCTGGCGGCATTACCGGAAACCACGGCGTTTTGTGGCGTCGCCGCCATCGATCTTTACGGCATGCGCGCGGTACGGACGCGTTTTTCGTTACAGGCCAGCAACGAAGTCCTCATGCACGGTATCGCGCGGGTCGAGAAAGCCCTCGATGGTTTTGTCTTCGACTTGGCACGCATCGACGACCAACGCCTCGGGGTGCTGCTCTACCAAGGGAACCCTGCACGCATGGCCGACACCATGGCAACGCTGGCCGAGACCTTGCGGGCACCCTATATCGCCGCCGGCAAGACCGTTACCGCCGCCGCGCGCGTGGTCTGGGCACAGGACGCCACCCAACTCGGTCATGCCGATGACATCCTCTCCGCCCTGCAGCATACCTGCCGACGTCTCCACAACGAGCGCGGTGACGTCCTCCTCCAACTCGATACGCCAGCGTCACTGCCACGCCTGACACGGCGCAACTTGCTGCGCCGCCGCACGGCCTCGGCACTGGCCGAAGACCGCTTTCAGCTCCACTATCAGCCACAGGTCGCCATACACGGCTACCGAGTGAAAGGCTTCGAGGCTTTGCTGCGTTGGTATGACAGCGAAATGGGACAAGTCAGTCCCCAGGATATCGTCGATATCAGCGAGGAAATCGATCTCGGAGAGCAACTCGATACCTGGGTCCTGCAAACCGTCACCCGGCAACTGGCCACGTGGCGCGACCGAGGCCACGCCTTGCTACCAGTATCCGTCAACGTTTCCCAGGAGCAGCTCGCGCAGCCCGCCTTCGCCGACTTGATCGACTCACTGCTCACGCGCCACCGCCTACCCGGGCGATTGCTCAATCTGGAAGTGCTGGAGCGTTCGTTGATAGACGACCCCGAGGCCATCATCGACAGCATGCAGCGTCTCAAGCGCCGTGGTGTGGGGTTTGCCATCGATGACTTCGGCACCGGCTACTCGTCGCTTTCCTACCTCATGCGGATCCCATTCGACACACTCAAGATCGACAAGAGCTTCATCGACCGTATATGCGACGAGCCACGAGTAGCCTCGTTGGTGCACTCGATCGTCTCGCTGGGGCGCGATGCCGGCATGCAGGTCGTCGCCGAGGGCGTGGAAAGCGTCGCCCAGGTCACGCTACTGCGCGACTTCCACTGCCACAGCATTCAGGGCCATGTCTTTTCCATCGCCTTAACCCCGCCCCATGCCGAAGCGTTGTTGACGGCCACTGCCAGAAAACGGCGTCACTTCCCGAGCGACTCGTCCAGCTCACCGGGATCGGTGTGACGCACGTCGAGCCCCTTGACCAGATAAATGACGTGTTCGGCCAGGTTGTCGGCATGATCGCCAACCCGCTCCAAGGCCCGCAGGATCGTCATCACGCTGAGAATGGAGGTAATCGCACGCGGATCTTCCATCATGAAGGTCACCAGCGAGCGCGTGGCCGTTGTGTATTCGTTGTCGACCGACTCATCCTCGTGGAGCACCTGCAACGCTAGGCGCGTATCGAAGCGCGCGAACGAGGTCAGCGCGTCGCGCAACATCTTGCGCACGTGCTCGCTCAGGTGGCGAATCTCGACCATGCCCCGCGAATGGCGGTCCGATTCGATGAGCGTCAACGCATTGCGTGCGATCTTGTTGGCCTCGTCACCGACACGCTCAAGATCAGAGGTAGCCCGGATGACCGCCAGCACCAAGCGTAGATCGGAGGCCGCCGGCTGCCGGCGTGCCAGCACCCGGGTGCATTCCTCATCGATCTGGATTTGCATGTCGTTGACGGCGTTATCGCTATCGCGTACACGCTCGGCGGTTCGGCTATCGCCCTCGAGCAACGCCTCGACGGCATCCTGTACCTGCTTCTCGACCAGCCCGCCCATGGCCATCAACTGGGTCTTGAGTTGCTCCAGTTCCTGGTTGAACTGACGGGAAATGTGCTGGCTATGCGTCTCGTTGGTAATGTCCATGACACTGCTCCGCTTGTCGGAATCGCCGCGACTCAACCCACGCGGCCGGTGATGTAATCTTCGGTGCGCCGTAAGCGCGGATTGGTAAACAACGTATCGGTCGGGGCGTACTCGACCAGCTCGCCAGCGTGCAGAAACGCGGTGTAGTCGGACACGCGCGCCGCCTGCTGCATGTTGTGGGTGACCAGAATCAGCGTCAGTTGCGACTTCAAGCCACGAATCAGCTCCTCGATCTTGAGGGTCGAGATCGGATCCAGCGCCGAAGCCGGCTCGTCGAGCAGCAACACGTCCGGGCGCACTGCCAGAGTGCGCGCGATGACCAAACGCTGCTGCTGCCCACCTGACAACGTCCACGCCGAGGCGTGCAGATCCGCCTTGACCTCCTCCCAAAGCGCCGCCGACTGCAACGCCCACTCGACGATCTCGTCCAGCTCGCGCTTACGTTTGACGCCTTGCAGACGCACCCCGTAGGCGACGTTCTCATAGATCGACATGGGAAACGGATTGGGGGTCTGAAACACCATCCCCACCCGACGACGCAGCTCGGCCACATCCACATCGCGGCCATGAATGTCCTGGCCCTCGAGGCGAATGCGTCCGTTCCGCGTGACCTGGTCGTTGAGGTCGTGCAATCGATTGAGGCCGCGCAGTAGCGTCGACTTGCCGCATCCCGAGGGTCCGATGAACGCCGTTACACGGTGACGCGGCACGCGCAGCGTCAAGTCGCACAGCGCCGGCTTCCCCTCATAGGCGAGCGACAGGGCCTCGATGTCGAAACAGCTCGACGTCGAGGGAAAATCGACCACCGCCGACGAGAAACGCTGGGTCTCGGCGGCGGAAAAAGACGCGGCTGACAAGAGAGACGAACCTCCTACGAATGCTCCAGTGCACGGTGACGTGCCCTGAGATGATGGCGCAAGATTATTGCAGTTAGGTTAAGCACCACGATGACGACGACCAACAACGTCGCCGTGGCGAACACCAGCGGCATCGCCGCCTCGGCATCACGACTGGCGAAGCCAAGATCGAACAAGTGATAGCCCAGATGCATGAACTTGCTGTCGAGATGCAGGTAAGGAAACTCACCATTCACGGGGATTTCCGGCGCCAGCTTGGCCACGCCCACCAGCATCAGCGGCGCCACCTCGCCGGCGGCACGGGCCACGGCCAGAATCACCCCGGTCAGCATCGACGGCAGCGCCATGGGCACCACCACACGGCGCAATGTCTCGAAACGCGTCGCCCCCAGCGCCAGCGAGCCTTCTCGCAACGCCACGGGAACTCTCGCCAGGCCCTCTTCGGTGGCCACGATCACCACCGGCAGGGTCAAAAGTGCCAACGTCAGCGAGGCCCACAGCAACCCGCCGGTACCGAAGGTCGGCGATGGCAGGCGCTCGGCGAAGAACCAGCTATCGAGGTGACCGCCCAATCCGTAGACGAACACACCCAGCCCGAACACGCCGTAGACGATCGATGGCACCCCGGCTAGATTGCGCACCGCGATGCGTACCAGGCGCGTCAACGGCCCCTGGCGTGCCACCTCGTTGAGATACAACGCCGCCAGCACGCCGAATGGTGTGACCACCAGCGACATCAGTATCACCATCAATAATGTGCCGAAAATAGCCGGCCATACGCCGCCCCCGGTATTGCCATCGCTCGGCGCCTCGCTGAGAAAGCGCCACACACCGTGCCCCCAGGCCGCGAGCTTGTCGCCGATATCCATGCGATTGGGCCAGGAAAGCGACGCTACCTGCGCAAATTCCACCTCGAGCGCGCGCCCCTCGACGTTGCGCACGTGCAGCGTCGTGACCTCGGCGTCCCCCGCCAGGGCCCGACGCAGGCGGCGCTCGGCCTCGGCACCTTGCAGGCGTTCGCCGGCGGGCGTCTCCAGCGCCGTCAGGCGACCGATGAAGGGCCCCCAATCGCGACGCTCGGCGTACAGCAGCTCCGGCGGCGTCTCGCGCCTCTCGATGGCCTGCGTCTCGACCCATCGCCATACCTCACCATCGAGGTCACGATTGGCGGTGAAATAGCGCTGCTCACCGGCTTCGCTGCCACGCACGATACCGGCAATCCGCTGGCCGTCGTCGAGGGTCAGTTGCTCGATATCGGCGGGCCAGAAGTGCGCCAGCCCGCGCGTCACGACCAGTGCCAGCAGTGCCAGCACGGCCAACAGAGATAACGCGACGCAGGCCCCGCTCAGCCATCGCCAGACACCGTCACCGCCCAACCGAGGCATCCTCATGCGTCACCCCCATAGGATCGATACCGCCGCTTGAGCCGCCAGCGCACCATTTCCGCCAGAGTGTTGACGACGAAGGTGAACACGAACAGCAGGAGCGCCCCGAGCAACAGCAGGCGATATTGCGTACCGCCCACCGCCGCCTCGGGTAATTCAATAGCCAGGTTGGCGGCCAGCGAGCGCAAGCCCTCAAAGAGGCTCGGCGACATCAGCGGCGTATTGCCGGTCACCATCAGCACGATCATAGTTTCCCCCACTGCACGTCCCGCGCCGATCATGACCGCAGAGAGAATTCCCGGCGCAGCCGCGGGCAACTGGACTCGCCACAGCGTTTGCGCCCGTGTCGCGCCCAGTGCCAGAGAGCCTTCCGCCAGGGGACGGGGCACGCCGGAAAGCGCTTCCTCGGCCAGTGAGTACAGCGTGGGAATGATCGCCAGCCCCATGGCCATGCCGACAATCAGCGCATTGCGTTGCGCGTAATCCCAGCCCCACTGCTGGTGCATCCAGGCACGCAGGTCGCCGCCGAACCACCACGCTTCGAGCCACGGCGAGAGACTCAGCGCCGCCCAGCACAGCAGCGCCAAGGGCACCATCAGTCCTATTCCGGCACTGATCGGGGGTAGATGCAGTCCCCAGCGTCGGGACAGAATCCGCCACAGCCAGCCGCACGCCACGCTGCCCAGCGGCACGCACACGAAAAGCGCCAGCGTTCCGGCAAGATGACGCTCGACGAAGGGCGCCACGAACAGCCCCGCGACGAAGCCGATGACCACGCCGGGCAACGCCTCCATCAACTCGATGGCGGGCTTGAGACGCGCGCGCTGCCGCCGTGACATGTAACAAGCGCTATGCACTGCCGCTCCCAGCGCCAGTGGCACGGCGAACACCATGGCCCAAGCCGCCGCCTTGAGCGTCCCCCAGGCCAGCGGCACCAGGCTGTACTGCGGCTCTTCATCACCCGTGACGGCCGCCGCCCAGCGCCACTGGGCATCAGTGTGGCCTTCGTAGGTCTGCGGCATCCACAGCGTCGCCGGACTCACTGCGGCATGCGGTGCCTCGATCGCCAGCCGTTGGGGCGTACCCGTCTCATCTAGCCACATCACCTGCGTGCCTTGCGCATTAATCGACACGGCCGTCGGCGGCGTGGTCGCGGGTGCCTGACCCTGCCAGCGCTGGCCACTCAGGGATTGATAGAGCCCCAAGCGGCCACTGTCGTCCAGCGCCAGCCACAGGCGCTGCTGGGGCAGAGCAATCAAGCGTCGAATGGCAACATCGCCCAGGGCCGTATAAGACGTCTCGGCCGCTTGCCAGCTCGTATCGTCGGGAGAGAGTCGCCAACGGTGCAGGCCACCTTCGGCATCGCCGACGATCAGCGTGCGCCCGCCCTGCAGGAAGCTCAACGCCGTCACCGGCGCCTGGGTGTCGGTACGCGCCAATGCCGTGCCACCGTCATCGGGAGACAGCTCCCACAGCGTCAATTGCGTGCCTTGGGTCATGGCCAGGCGGCCCGCGTGGCCCAGCGCGATATGCTCGGCCGTCTCCGGTACCGCAATACGCCGCGTGGCCTCACCGGTATGCCACAGGGCCGCCACCTCACCCTGGGTATCGCGCCCCGCCAGCACCCAGTCCTGAGCCGCATGACGCAGTGTCAGCGCCGCCACACCACGGGTCTCGAACAGGCGCATGGTAGAGGCCTGGGCCCATCGCAATCGCCCCCGGTCATCGCGGGGCACCAGACGCACCTCGCCGTTGCTCAATCCCAGGGCCAGCGGCTGCCTATCGCCCGCCTCGGCCACTGCCGCGATGGTGGCGCTTGTGGACAGCATCGCGACCTCGCCCTCGGCGTCGCGCAACTGCCCGTCTCGGGTCAACCAGCGCGCGCCATCATCGGCCAACCAGACGGCGTGAATCGCGCCCTCGTCGGCGACCGAAGAGGCGGCGTCGACATTCACCTCGGCGTCGTCGAAAAGCGGTAGCACGGCCAGCATCAGATACACGCCGATCGCCAGCACCGCCACGACCACACCGATACCGCTGGCGGCAATCACGCCAGTCGCCAGACGATCGAGACGCTGGCGCAGGCGGCGATTCGAGCGAGGCGGGGCGGTGGAAGGTTCAGTCATCGGCGAGCCCGGCGGCGAAGCGTTGCCTTGCAATGAAGTGAGACCATCAGATTACGTCAGTTTGATGACGATTGCGTGACATCGGCAAGGGGTGGCAGCCGCAACGCCCGCCTGGCAGTGGCCAGGCGCGATTCTGGCAGGGGCACGAACCCTTGGCGAGCGACCACGGCCTGGCCCTCGGGCGACAACACCAGGTCGAAGAAGGCGCGTTCCAGGGGCGGCAAGGACTCGCCCGGCGCCAGATTGACGTAGAGATACAAAGGCCGCGTGAGGGGATAGCGTCCACTGACGACGTTGTCGTGCGTAGGTAGACGCGGCGTGCCCTCGTCATCGCGCAACGCCAGGACCTTGACCATCGCGGTGGGATAGCCAAGGCCAGCATAGCCGATCGCCTCGCGCGAACGGCCGACCGCCGCCACCACCGCCGAGGAGCCCGGCAGTTCGTTGACGTCGCGGCGGAAATTACCGCCGCACAAGGCCTCCCGCTTGAACAGTGCATGCGACCCGGAGGCTGTGTTGCGACCGAAACGCGCCACCGGCCGTGAGGCCCAGTCGCCGTCGAGCCCTAGCGCGCCCCAGCGCCGGATAGCGGGCGCTTGATCGCAGAAGCGAGTGTCGGCGAACAGCGCCTCGACCTGTGCCAATGTCAGCGAGGTCAACGGATTGTCGCGGTGCACGAACAGCGTCAGCGCGTCCAGTGCCACCGGCACCGCCACCGGTGGATGGCCCTGGCGGGCGATGAAGTCGGCGCGTTCGGCCTCGGTCATGGGGCGTGACATGGCACCAATGCGCGTCGCCCCTTCGGCCAGCGCCGGCGGCGCAGTCCCCGAACCCGAGGCCTGTACCTGCAAGCGTACCTCGGGATGGCGAGCGCTGAGCCGTTCGCCCCATTGCGTCATCAAACCACCCAGCGTATCCGAGCCAACCGAGCCCAGTGTGCCGTTCAACGGCGCCGCCATCGCCATTATCGGCAACAGCAATGCACCTAGCGTCATCGCCACGCGACATCGCCAGGTCACTGTGGCGCACCGCCCTGTTCGTTTTTTCCTGATCAACGCTCTCGCCCCCGTTGTCACGCCTGCCCCGGCGCAAAACACCTTGCCGAGCGACTGGTCGTCGAGGCCCAGCGGCGTTTACTATGAGACGATCTCAACGGCATGAGATGACTGCAACGGCGCGCTACGCTCGATAACAACAATGTTCGACAACAACAGTGCTCGACAACAACAATCGCCAGGACCCACACCATGCATGAACTCGACGATATTCCGACCCCGCAGGGCGAACTCACGCTCAAGCTCGTCACCCGGCGCCAGGATACCAACCTCTACGGCGACATCCCCGGCGGCTGGCTCATCGCGCAGATGGACCAGGCCGCCGAGCTCGCCGCGGGACGCCTGGCAAGCGGCCGAACCGCCACGGTGGCCACCGAGAGCATGGATTTCTTGTGCCCGGTACGAATCGGCGCGATGGTCAATATCTTCACTAAAATCAGTGAGGTCGGGCGCAGCTCGATCAAGGTCGATGTCGAGGTGTGGATCCGTCCACCCCACGAACGCGACCCCGAAGAACGCTACAAGGTCACCGAGGCGCGTTTCGTGATGGTGGCACTGGATGACAATGGCCGCATCCGCCCCGTTCCCGACGTTTAACGCTTCTCGTCAGGATGCTGGCTACCGCGCCGCACCAGCCAATAACTCAGCCCCAAGGCGAGTACCGCAGTGGCCAACGCCATGATCATCAAGGGATCGATGGTTTCCATGTCCATGACCATGAACTTGCGGACCAACGCCATGATCGCGATCAGTACCACGATCTCGACCTGAATGAAGCCGCCGCGTCCTTCCATGGTGCGCACGATGGAATTGTTGAACTCCATGGCGATCAGCACCGTGAGGATCATGTCGAACACCGCCTGGAAGACGCGGTAATCGAACGGATCGCGGGTCTGAACGAACAGCAGCTCAATCACGTGCATGATCAGGTAATACAGCGCCACCAGCACCACACAGCCGATCGCCACCGTGAGCACCAGTGACACCAGCCGCTCGAAGCGTTGATAGCCGGAGAGCTGCGGCCACTGATCCATCAATTCGGGAAACCATTTCTTCATCGTTGCACCTCGCTTTCCTTGTACCCGGCTATTACCCCGGCCGTACCGCTCGACACGTGTCGCTTCATAACGGCGTGAGCTTGGCGAATCCCAGGACCAGCCATTTGTCGCCTTCGTCCTCGAAACTGACGTGGACACGCGCCCTGGCGCCTTCGCCCTCGGCATTGAGGATTACCCCTTCACCGAAGACTGGATGGCTAACCCGCTGCCCCAGGCTCAACGAGGGCTGATCGTCGTCGCTCGATACGCTCTGCTGCTGGGAGAGCCCGCGGTTCGGTCGCGTGGAAACCGGCCGCGAGACCTGGCCACGCAGACGCACCTCCTCGAGCAACGACTCGGGCAACTCATGCAAAAAGCGCGACGGCCGCGAGAAGGTTTCCTTGCCATGCAGGCGGCGGATCTCGGCGTGGGTCAGATACAACTTGCGCATGGCGCGGGTCACCCCGACATAGCACAGACGCCGTTCTTCCTCGAGGCGCCCCGGCTCCTCCAGCGACATCTTGTGCGGGAACAAGCCCTCCTCGACACCGGCGACGAATACCACCGGGAACTCCAAGCCTTTTGCCGAGTGCAGCGTCATCAGTTGCACGCTGTCCTCGAAATCGTCGGCTTCGTGATCGCCGGCGTTGAGGGCGGCCTCGGCTAGGAATGGCTCCAGTGCCGCCGCGCCCTCGCCAACTTCCTGCAACGAGAAGGGATCGCCCTGGGCGAAATTGCGCGCGGCATTGATCAGTTCCTCGAGGTTCTCGACACGCGCCTGACCCTTCTCGCCCTTTTCGTTGCGGTGATGTTCGAGCAGCCCGGTCGTGTGGAGCACATGCTCGATCAGCTCATGCAGCGCCATACCGGCGGTATCGTTGTCGAGACGCTCGATCAGTTCCGAGAACGCCGAGAGCGCACTTGCCGCGCGCCCCTTTAACACCCCCTCACTGAGGCTATCGTGCAAGGCTTGCCATAATGAAACTGACTGCGTACGAGCCCGCTCACGCAGTATTTCCACGGTGCGCGTGCCGATGCCGCGCGCCGGTACGTTGATCACGCGCTCCAGAGAGGCATCGTCGTCGCGCGCTAACGTCAAACGGAGATAGGCCAGGGCGTTCTTGATCTCGAGACGCTCGTAGAAGCGTTGGCCACCGTAGATACGATACGGCACGCCACTGCGGATCAGAGCCTCCTCAAGCACCCGTGACTGGGCGTTGGAGCGATAGAGAATCGCGATGTCCTGCCGCGCGCTGCCCTTGTTCACTTCCTCGTTGAGGGTATCGACGATGAAGCGGGCCTCGTCGAGATCGTTGAAGCCGGCGTAGACCGAGATCGGCTCACCGTGAACGCCGTCGGTCCACAACTCCTTGCCCATGCGCCCGGCGTTATGGCTGATCAGCGTGTTTGCGGCCTCGAGAATGGCACTCGTCGAGCGGTAGTTCTGCTCCAGGCGCACCGTCGTGGTCGCGGGGAATTCTTCGGTGAAGCGCCGGATGTTCTCAACCTTGGCCCCACGCCAGCCGTAGATCGACTGATCGTCGTCGCCGACCACGGTCATGCCCGCGCGGTCGCCGGCGAGCAGCTTGAGCCAGGCGTACTGCAGGGTGTTGGTATCCTGGAACTCGTCGACCAGCAGATGGCCGAAGCGCTCGCGATAATGCGCCAGCAACGCCGGATTGTCGCGCAGCAGTTCCAGGCCACGCAGCAGCAATTCTCCGAAGTCGACCAGACCGGCGCGTTCGCAAGCCAGCTGATAGCGCTCGTAGAGATCGACCATCTGGCCCATGTAGGCATCGCCATGGGTCTGGACCTGATGGGCGCGCAGCCCCTCTTCTTTGCAGCCGCCGATGAAGTATTGCACCTGCTTGGGCGGGAAGCGCTCAGCGTCGATGCGATGGTCCTTGAGCAAGCGCTTGACCAGGCGCAGTTGATCGTCGCTATCGATGATCTGGAAATGCTGGGGCAGGCGCGCGTCGTGCCAATGGGTGCGTAGCAGGCGGTGCGCGATGGAGTGGAAAGTCCCCACCCACATATTGCGTAACGACAGGCCCAGCAACGCCTCGAGGCGCGTGCGCATCTCGCGCGCCGCCTTGTTGGTGAAGGTCACGGCGAGAATCGCGTAGGGCGATAGCCCCTCGACCTGCAATAACCAGGCGATACGATGCACCAGGACACGCGTCTTGCCCGAGCCGGCGCCGGCCAGTACCAGCAAATTGCCCTGCGGATGGCTCACAGCCTCGCGCTGGGCCGTGTTCAGCGAGTCGAGTAGCGGCGAAACGTCGCCCGGCGAAACGTCGTCCATGGATCACGTATCTTGGCGTTGCGAAATGAGCGACTAGCTTAGCATAGCCGGCCCGCGCTTCGGTCGCCGGCTATGTCTCGTCTTCCTCGTCGTCGGGATAGCGCAGCGGGACCAGGCTTTTCTTCACCGACTGGAGTTGCTCTGCCAGCTTGGGGCCGCGCGTCTTGGCGACGCCCACGGCGAGCACGTCGACGATCACTAGATGCGCCACGCGCGAGCTCATCGGCGTATAGATTTCGGTGTCCTCGTGCACATCGATATAAAGCGGCAGAGTGACTTCGCTTGCCAGCGGCGAATCGCTGGGACATAAGCCGATCACCGTGGCGCCTGTTTCACGGGCCAGGCGCACGCTGGCCACCAGCGCCCGGGTGCGTCCGGTCTGGGAAATGGCGACTACCACATCGCGAGGCGTCAGCGTTACCGCCGACATATTCTGCATGTGCGGGTCGGAATAAGCCGCGGTGGATATCTGCAGGCGGAAGAACTTGTGCTGAGCATCGAACGCCACCGCGCCCGAGGCGCCGAAACCGTAGAACTCCACACGATTGGCCATGGCCAGGGCATTGACCGCCTTGCCCAACGCGGCGTGATCGAGCCGATCGCGCACCGAGAGCAGCGTGCCTACGGTGGAGTCGAAAATGTTGTGGGCAAATTCAGCGACGCTGTCACTATCGTTCATCGAGAACTGCGCGAACTGGCTGCCCGTGGCCAGCATCTGCGCCAGCTTGAGCTTGAAGTCCTGGAAACCGTTACACCCTAGCGCACGGCAAAAACGCACCACGGTGGGCTCGCTGACCTTGGCTTCGGTGGCCAGATCGACGATGCGCATGTGAATGACATCCTCAGGGTGACGCAAAACGAAGCGCGCCACCTTCTGCTCAGAGCGCCGAAAGTGCTCCATGCGGCGTCTCATCTCGTCGAACAGGGCACTGCTCATGATGGCGCGACTCCTTGGCTGACCAACAACGGCGTGAAAACAGATTCGATTCTAGTATGCCGCAGGCGTTGAAGAGGAGAAAAAACGCACGTTTAAGGCTTGACGTCACAATTCTGTCAAGTGCGTTATAGTAAGAATGTCAAGCGGAACGCAGTGAAGTGGCAATAAAACCGTTATAAGGACGATTGGGAGATTTGATATGCGCGATGCCGCACATCTTCAATCCTTGAAAAGCGAGCTTCTAGACATTCATATGAGCCTGGAAATGCTCGAACATGAGCAACGCAAAAAGAGTGCTGCGACACGCTATCTGCGGGCGCGGCGCGGTATTGAGCTGCATCAGGAATTCAAACGTCTAGAGCGCGACATCGTCGATTACGACGACTGGCAATAAACAGGACTCGGTGAACGGAGAGGTCTCCCCGTTCATCGAGTGCCTAGCCGGGCGTTCCAGGCCCGGCGCGGGCAATATACGCCCACGCCGGGTAACGCTCAGAGGCTGCTGACGAAGACGATCACCACGCCGATGGGCGCGATGAAACGTACCGCCACACGCCATAGCGCGAAGGCACCATCGCTCATATTGAGCTGCGAGCGCAGTTCGTCACGCCCCATGAACCAGCCCACGAACAGCACGGTAGCCAAACCGGTCAGCGGCAGCAGCAGCTTGCTGGTGACGTAATCGAGCAGGTCGAAGAGGGTCATGCCGGCGAACTTGTCGAACATGCCCAGCGGCGCGAAATCACCCCAGATATTGAACGACAGCACCGTGGCCAGCCCCAGGGCCCAGGTCGCCAGCCCCGCGACGATGGTCGAGCCCACGCGCGACAGCGGCGAGCGCTCCTCGATCCATTCCACCAGCGGCTCCAGTAGTGAGATCGCAGAGGTCCACGCCGCGAACACCAGCAATACGAAGAACAGCAACCCGAACAGCCAACCACCGGCCATGTTGCCGAACGCCAGCGGTAGGGTCTGGAAGATCAGGCCTGGACCCGCGGCCGCATCCAGCCCATTGGCGAACACGATGGGGAAAATAGCCAGTCCGGCGAGCAGGGCGATGACAGTATCCATGACCACGACGATGAGCGCCGAGCGACCGATGTTGACGTCATCGGAGAGATACGAGCCATACGCCATCATGATGCCCATACCCAGACTCAGGGTGAAGAAGGCATGCCCCAGCGCGGCGAGAATGCCGTCACGGGTGATCTTGGAGAAATCCGGCGTAAACAGGTAAGCCGCCCCTTCGGCGAAAGCACCAGTGGTCGCAGCGTAACCCACGAGCAACACCAGCAGCATAGCCAAGGCCGGCATCAGGGTCTTCGCCGCACGCTCCAGGCCACCGGCAACGCCACCTACCACGACACCGATCGTCATGATCATGAATAGGCTATGCCAGAGCAGCAATTCCACGGGACTTGCCAGCAGATTGCCGAACAAGGTGCCAACGCTATCGTTATCCAGCCCACTGAAGGTGTCGACCACCGCCATTTGAATGTACGCCAGCGCCCAGCCACCGATCACGCTATAGAAAGAGAGGATCAAATAGGCGCCGAGAATCCCGGCCACGCCGATCAACACCCAAGCTCGGCTGCGCTTGAGGCGCCGCGTGATGTCACCCATCGTCGAGATGGGGTTCTTCTGGCCCAGACGCCCGAGCAACCATTCGGACATCAACATCGGCAAACCGACCAGGAAGATGCAGATCAGATACACCAGAACGAAAGCACCGCCACCGCTTTCGCCGGTCATGTAGGGGAATTTCCAGATATTGCCCAGACCGACCGACGAACCGACGGCGGCCAGCACGAAAGCCATCCGGGAGGACCACTGCGCGTGCGAATGAGACTTGTAAGACATTGCTTCACCTGAGTTGCGTGGCGCCATCGAGCATGTAAATGATGGCGTTGTATTGTTGTTGCCACGTCCCCTGGGCATGGATTGCACACCGCGACATGGAGCATGACAGGTCCTTGCGAGCGCTGGGATCTAGCCACCGATCAGCAAGGAGACCGCACCGCTCGCAGCGATGTCAGTCACCGTATGGGTGTCGATAAACACCGGTTGAGGAGACGACTGTCCTCGACGTCGCCCACAGAGAAGCGCCATTTTAGCGACAAGTTTTAGCCAAAACCATTCGCGTTATAGCGTCAAGCCATCAACACCGAGTCATACGAGGCCATGGCGTTATCACCGCAGTCAGAAAAGCGCACTCTGGCGCTCGCCGGGAAAGGCCTCGAGAGGCGGTAATTCGACGCGTTTGGCCAGGCGTGCATAGAAGCGTCGCGCCAATTGTGGCGCTTGCCGGTTATCCGGCGTATGCACAAACAAAAAAGGGGTTTTCCCCTGTTTTATCCACAGAGCCAGGCGCTCACACCAAGGAGTGAAAAGTCGATCGTTGATGTCCATATCACAATGCCCGATGAAACGCACGATAGGCATATTTGCCGTGGAAATCACGTGTAACGGGCGTTTCGGCTTTTCGCCCTGCGCCTTGATCAAGCGCGCGTCGTCTCCCGCGGGGGTCGCAAAAAGCGGCCTGACATCCAGCATGACCCGGTCCATCCCCAAAGTTATCAACAAGCGGTTCAATTGCTGTTCCGCAGCCCCTTTGTGGAAAAATTCACTATGACGCACCTCCACGGCGCAGGGTATTGTCGACGGCCATTGTCTCAACAACGCATCTAACGCTGGCAGTTCCTGAGCTCCGAAATCACGCGGCAACTGCACCATGATTGGCCCTAGTCGTTCATGTAACGGCGTCAACGCCTCGAAGAACGTTTCGAGCTCATCCGCAATGCCCACCAGGCGCTTTTCATGCGTGAGCCGCGACGGCAACTTGAAGCAAAAGCGAAAATTCGCCGGCGCCTGGCGCGCCCAGTGGGCGATGGTCGCCGCCTTGGGCGGCCCGCTGTAGAAGGTCGTGTTGCCCTCCACGCTACCGAACACGGCACCGTAATCGTGCAGCATGCCTTCTTGCGGCGCGTGTCGAGCGTAGAGACTACCGCGCCATTCGCTATTGGCCCACATCGGCAAACCCAGGAAAAGACGTGGGTGATCCCCCGTCATGACGCGCCTCGCAATTGTATCGCGGGTATCCCGCGGCTATGATGCGCTGCACGAAGCCGCCTCACCGGGTACGCTTTTTGCATCGTGTCATGCTCCCGACTTCCGGCCACAAGCCTGAAGCGGTTCGCCGACCATCCTCGGCATCGATTCATCTTCCACACCCACGGGAGAGACAACATGAAGGTTTCCTGGCGTTCCTGGCTGACGCTGTTCGAAGGCTGCCTGTTGGTGGCACTTGGCGTGCGGCTTCTGCAATCCGCCGACCTACTGGTCAGCGGTACCGCAGGGTTGAGTTTGCTGATCAGCGATCTGCTGCCGGTGAGCTTCGGCATCACTTTCTTCGTCATCAACCTGCCCTTTTACGGGCTGGCGTTCAAGCAATTGGGGCGCGATTTCACGCTACGCACACTGCTGAGCGTGACCTTGCTTTCGGTGCTCAGCGACACTCTCACCGCCACACTTCCCCTGGGCGACACCCACCCTGTGGTATGCGCCATCGCGGCAGGGCTGTTGATCGGCCTCGGGCTTGCGTTGCTGTTTCGCGCCAACGCCTCACTGGGCGGCCTCAACATTCTCGCTCTTTATCTGGAACGCCGTGTGGGATGGCATGCCGGTCGCACCACACTGTGCTGCGACCTGCTGTTGTTGCTGCTGGCCGTCATCGTCTACCCATGGACGCAGGTGGCGGGCTCGGCCTTGGCATTTCTCACCTTGAGCGCGGTGCTCGGCCGTTATCATCGCAAGGCCAGTGGCCAGCGTCACCAACCCATTGACGACGATGACGAGACGGCGCGCATTCCGCGTCGCAAGGGCGCCCTGTCACCCCATCGCGCTTCGATCACGCGCTTGCGGCCTCTCAACGAGGAAGGCTAGGCCTCGTCTGAAAAGCGCCGTAGGCGAGATGCCACTGGCACGACTCGCCCCGGCAAGGCATCATCGCTGGCGATACTCATTCCGGGAGTCGACCGCCGAGGTGCCTTGCTTGTTCATTCCATTGCCGCGACCGATCATCGACGCCGCCCGCACCCTGCGCCAACTGGCACGCACGGCGTGGTTGTTGCCGTTGCTGGTGCTGGGGGCTTGCAGTTCTCAGCCCCCCGCCCCGAGCACGCCATCGCCGGCAGAGTCCGAGCACATGCAGCCCATGGAATGGCAGGCACTGCCCGGCTGGCGTGACGATCACGTCATCGCCGCCTGGAGCGCGTTTCTCGCCAGTTGTCCGCAGCTTGCCAAAAAACCCCGCTGGACATCGGTCTGCGATGATGCCGAGCATGTCGACCCGCTCGATGAAAGCGATATCACGCGCTTTTTCGAGATGCGCTTTCAGCCTTACCGCCTCACCAACGACGATGGCTCCACCACGGGCACGATCACTGGCTATTACGAGCCCATTCTGAATGGCTCGCGTGACCGCCACGGGCCGTACCAGACGCCGCTCTACCGCTTCCCAAACGCCTGGCAAGCAGCACCGCA
Organism: Chromohalobacter canadensis; assembly: GCF_034479555.1. Taxonomy (NCBI): domain Bacteria; kingdom Pseudomonadati; phylum Pseudomonadota; class Gammaproteobacteria; order Oceanospirillales; family Halomonadaceae; genus Chromohalobacter; species Chromohalobacter canadensis. Next base: position 1,743,212 of record NZ_CP140151.1, read on the forward strand.
GCGTGTGCGTGCCGAGCAGCGCACGTTATTGGAAAGCGGAGCCCTGCGCGGCCAGGAACTGGTCTGGGTCGATGACCCCGTCGAGGCCGCCTTCCTGCAGATCCAAGGCTCGGGGCGTGTCCGGCTGGACGACGGCGATACCATGCGCGTGGCCTTCGCGGGGTCCAACAATCAGCCCTTCCGCTCGTTCAATCGTGCCCTGATCGAGCGTGGCGAGATCGATGCCTCCGAGGCCACGCTTCCCGGCGTGCGCGCCTGGGCCAAGCGCCATCCCGGGCGGGTCAAGGAAATGCTCACCGTCAATCCGCGCATGGTGTTCTTCCGTGAGTTGGATAGCGATCACAGCGCTACCCAAGGACCGATCGGTGCCCTCGGCGTGCCCCTGACCGCGGAACGCAGCCTGGCCGTGGATCCCTCGCGCATTCCGCTGGGCGCACCGATCTTTCTGTCGACCACGCAGCCGCTCTCGAAAGAACCCTTGCAGCGCCTGATGGTCGCTCAGGACACCGGCAATGCCATCAAGGGAACCGTGCGCGCGGATTTCTACTGGGGACACGGCGACACCGCTGGCAAGCGCGCCGGGCGTATGAAGCAGGACGGTCGCCTGTGGGTACTGATGCCGAAATGAGCCAATCATCGGGCAAAGAGGGAAGAGACGCATGAGTGAGGATCGCCACGCCACGGCCCCATTGGCCGTGGTCACCGGCGCCACCGCCGGGCTCGGTCTCGAGACCGCCAAGGGCCTGGCCGCGCAGGGTTATCGCGTCATCATCACCGCACGCAACGTGGAAAGAGGCGAGCTTGCCTGCCATGCCATTCGCGCCCATACACCGCGCGCCACGGTCCGTCACGAAGCGCTCGACCTCGACAGTCTCGAATCGGTACGCGACTTCGCCGCACGCTTGAAACGGGATGAGCCCTCGCTGGAACGGCTGATCAACAACGCCGGGATCATGGCCCTGCCGCGCCTCGAGCGCACCCGGAATGGCTTCGAGCGTCAACTGGGCGTCAACTACCTCGGGCATTTCCTGCTCACCAGCGAGTTGCTGCCACTGCTCACCGCCGCGACGGCGCCCCGCGTAGTACAACTCTCGAGCCTCGCCCATCGGGGCGGCCGCATCGCCTTCGACGACCTTAACGGCGAGACACACTACGATCCCTGGCGAGCCTACCGGCAATCCAAACTCGCCATGCTGTTGTTCGCCCAGGCGCTGCAGAAACAAAGTGATGCCCAGGGTTGGGGGCTTAAGAGCCTCGCCGCCCATCCCGGATTGTCGCGTACCGCGCTGTTCGACGCCGGGGTGAAAAGCCGCCCGGTCATCGGTAGTGTCTTCAAGCTGACCCTACCGCTGATCAGCCAGTCCGCTGCCGAGGGCGCCCGCCCCACGCTGCATGCCGCGCTCAGCGATCACGTCGATCCCGGCGATTACATCGGGCCTGATGGTCTCGGCGAGACACGTGGCGCACCCAAGCGGGCCCACCGCGCCCGTAACACGCGCGACCCGGCGGTCGAGGCACGCCTGTGGGAGGTTTCGTGCGAACTCACGGGGGCGCGCTGGGAAACGACACACCCCGCGTAGGCACTACCAGCCTCTACAGGCCTTCCTCGAGCAATTGCGGGGCGAAGTAGGTCATGATCAGATCGGCACCGGCACGACGCATCGAGCCCAGTGTTTCACGGATCACCGCCGCTTCATCGATTACACCCTGTTGCGCCGCCAGGCGAATCATCGCGTACTCGCCGCTGACCTGGTACGCCACCAGCGGCAACAGGCTGTTGCGACGGATGTCCGCCATGATGTCCAGATACGCCAGCGCCGGCTTGACCATCAGGAAATCGGCGCCCTCGGCTTCGTCTGCCAGCGACTCACGCAGCGCCTCGCGCCGGTTCATGGGGTCCATCTGATAGGTCTTGCGATCGCCCTGGAGTTCAGTACCCGCCGCTTCGCGGAAGGGGCCATACAGCGCCGACGCCAGCTTGGTGGAATACGCCATGATGGGGATATCCTCGAAACCGGCCTCGTCCAAGGCCGCACGAATCGTCGCCACCTGACCATCCTGTGCCGCCGAGGGCGCGATGATGTCGGCCCCCGCCTTGGCAGCCGCGACCGCCTGGACGCCGAGATTACGAATGGTCAGGTCATTGTCGACGGTATCTCCCTTGAGGATGCCGCAGTGCCCGTGCGTGGTGTACTCGCAGAAACAGATATCCGGAATCACCACCATCTCGGGATCGGCCGCCTTGATGATGCGCACCATGCGCGACACCAGGCCGTTGTCGTCCATGGCATCGCTGCCGTCGGCATCTTTGTGATGCGAAATCCCGAACGGCATGATGCCTCTGAGGCCCAGCGCGCTGAGGCGTTTCACTTCCTCCGCCAGTTGGCTTTCCGGCACGCGATACTGCCCCGGCATCCCCTCGATGGGGACAAAATCGTCCGCGTCTTCTTCCACGAAGATCGGATACACCAAGTGCTCCGGACGCAGCGAGGTTTCACGCACGATGTCACGCAGCGATGATGTGCGCCGCAGGCGCCGCAGGCGGGCCTGGGGAAACTGAGCAGGCATGTAGGACTCCTTGATCGCCGCCGGGCGCGGCGGCGCCCGGCGTTAAGAACCGGAATGTATTTTATAGCACGCTAACAAAATAACCCAGCCGACAAAATGTCGCATCATTCCACGGTCACCGACTTGGCCAGGTTGCGCGGCTGGTCGACATCGGTGCCCTTGAGCACGGCGACATGATAGGCCAGCAATTGCAGCGGAATGGTGTAGACGATGGGCGCCAACGCCTCGCTGACCGCCGGCACACGCAACACGTGCAGGTGCTCGTTGGTCTCCATGCGAATGCTCTCGTCGGCGAACACGAACAACTCGCCACCGCGGGCACGCACTTCCTGAAGATTGGATTTCAGCTTCTCGAGCAATTCGTCGTTGGGTGCCACGGCGATCACCGGCATCTCGCTGTCGACCAGCGCCAGGGGCCCGTGCTTCAGCTCGCCCGCCGGATAGGCCTCGGCATGGATATAGGAGATTTCCTTGAGCTTGAGCGCCCCTTCCAGGGCGATCGGAAAGTGCGCACCACGCCCCAGGAACAAGGCATGATGCTTCTCGGCAAACGCCATCGACAACTGCTCGATCTCGCCATCCAGGGCCAGCACCTGGTTGATGACCCCGGGCAACTCCCTGAGTCCCTGAACAAGCGGCGCATGCTCGCCATTGGCGCCCCGCACGCGACCCAGCGCCAGGGCCAGCAGCAGCAGCGCCACCAGTTGGGTGGTGAACGCCTTGGTCGAAGCGACGCCGATTTCGGGGCCGGCCTGCGTCATCAAGGTCAGATCCGATTCACGCACCAGCGAGCTGCCCGGCACGTTGCAGATTGCCAGGCTGCCAAGATAGTCGCGCTGCTTGGCGAAGCGCAGCGCCGCCAGCGTATCGGCGGTCTCGCCAGACTGCGATAGCGTCACGAACAAAGTGCCCTCGGGCACGACTACTTCGCGGTAGCGATATTCCGAAGCCACCTCGACCTGTGTGGGCACGCCGGCCAGTTTCTCGATCCAGTAACGCGCTACCATGCCCGCATGGTAGCTGGTGCCACAGGCGATGATATGCACCTGACGCACGCCCTCGAAAAGCGACGCAGCATCGGCCCCAAAACTGTTGACCAGCACCTGATGATCGCCGAGACGGCCTTCCAGCGTAGCTGCGATCACTTGGGACTGCTCATGGATTTCCTTGAGCATGAAGTGACGATAGCCGCCCTTGCTGGTCACGCCGTCGCCATGCTCGAAGATGCTCACCGGACGCTCGACACGCTCCCCGCTCGCCTCGAAGAGCTCGATTTCACCGCCCCGGGACAGGCGTACCACATCGCCTTCCATCATGTAGATGAAGCGGTCGGTGACCTGCAATAGCGCCAGCGGGTCGGACGCCAGGAACGCCTCACCGATGCCCACGCCTACCACCAGTGGACTACCCTTGCGCGCACCGATGATCGCATCGGGCTCCGCACGGTGCACCACCGCCAGGGCATAGGCGCCTTCCAGCAATGCCACGCTGCGTTGCACGGCCTGGAGCAGGTCTTGGGAAAGGGTGAACTCGCGCGACAACAAGTGCGCGATCACTTCGGTATCGGTTTCGGAGGTGAAGACGTAGCCCTGGGCTTCGAGCTCGCCCTTGAGCGCCTCATGGTTCTCGATGATGCCGTTATGCACCACCGCCAGGCTATCGCCGGATTGGTGCGGATGCGCGTTCTGCTCGCTGGGGCGGCCGTGCGTGGCCCAACGCGTGTGCGCGATACCCAGGGTGCCCTTGAGCGCCGTGTCGGCGAGTTTGCTTTCCAGTGCCGCCACCTTGCCCGCCGCACGCTGACGATTGAGTCGCGCATCGTCGGAAAGCACGGACATGCCCGCCGAGTCGTAGCCGCGATACTCGAGACGGCGTAAGCCTTCGAGAAGGATTTCCTGCACGTGACGCTCGGCGACAGCCCCTACGATTCCACACATATTGAACTCCTCGTCTTCATTCGTTGACCGCGGCGCGGATGACGGCGATGCCCTGTGCCTCGATCCGCCGACAGGCATCAGCATCGAGCCCCTCGTCGGTGATCAGGGTATGGATCCGTTCCCACGGCAGTTCCAGATTGGGGATGCGCCGACCGATCTTGTCGGATTCGGCGAGCACCACGACTTCGCGCGCGACCTCGGCCATCACCCGCGATAGCCCCAGCAATTCGTTGTAGGTAGTGGTCCCACGCTCCAGGTCGATGCCGTCGGCACCGATGAACAATTGATCGAAATCGTAGAAACGCAACACCTGCTCGGCGACCTGCCCCTGGAAGGACTCCGAGTGCGGGTCCCAGGTGCCACCGGTCATCAGGATCGCCGGTTCGGGCTCCACCTCGCGCAAGGCGTTGGCTACCGATAGGGCGTTGGTCATCACCACCAGCCCTTCGCGCCCACCCAGTTCGGGAATCATCGCCGAGGTGGTGGTACCGCTGTCGATGATGATGCGGTTGTGAGCGCGGATACGCGCACTGGCCGCTTGCGCAATCGCTTGCTTTCGTGGCGAAAGCGGTGCGTTGGCTTCCGCCAGTATCTCACTGGGCAGCGGCACGGCACCGCCGAAGCGGCGCAACAGCAGACCGCTTTTCTCCAGAGTGGCGAGATCCTTGCGTACGGTGACTTCGGAAGTCGTGAAGTGGCGGGCAAGCGTATCGACGCTGGTTTCACCCTGCTCATTCACGTAGGCCAGCATGGCATGGCGGCGCTGAGCGGTATCGCGTTTGGGCATATCATCCTTTTTCACGAAAGATATATCTTCCGAAACGAAACAATACGCTTATCAAACGCGATTCGACATCACCGGTCAAGCACAACCCGGCAGGCGGAAGAAAAATGGCGCACGGGAGAGGAGAAATCTCATTCCCACAAGCGATAGTAGGGGGAGATCGTTAGGCTATGCACGAAAAGTCGGCGAGCGATGGCCAGACAAGGCAAAAAACAGCGAAAAGACGGAGTTTACGGGGTGTAAATGAGTACTTTGATCGGACTCGCGCACGAGCTGATTTTTAACGCCGTATGGCCGAGCACAGGCAGTTTTCGTTCAAAGCCTAGAGGACGACCGCTTAGGCCGCCCTTTGCCATTCACGAAGACTTACGAGGCCGCTGCCATCCCGCACGCGTGGTCTGGCGGGGGCGCGCCACCGCCAACGCCCCGGCGTCGACATTCTTGTTGATGGTCGAGCCGGCTCCGACCGTCGCCCCATCGCCCAGCGATACCGGCGCCACCAAGGCCGTGTTGGACCCCACGAAGACGTCGTTGCCGATCTCGGTGAGATGCTTGTTGGCGCCATCGTAATTGCAGGTGATGGTCCCTGCGCCGACATTGACCCCACGCCCCAGCCGAGCATCGCCGACGTAGCTCAAGTGGTTGATCTTGCTGCCTTCGCCAACCTCGGCATTCTTGGTCTCGACGAAGTTACCCACTTTGCTGTCGCATGCCAGGCGCGTGCCGGGACGCAAACGTGCGAAGGGCCCGATGTGCGCGCGCGCAGCCACTTCGGCTCCTTCGATGACGCTGTGCGCCTCGATTACCGTCTCCGCCGCAATATGGCTGTCGCGGATCAGCGTATAGGGACCCACGCTGACGCCATCACCGAGCGTCACCTCGCCCTCGAATACGCAGCCCACATCGATGAAGACGTCATGCCCACAATCGAGACGGCCACGCACATCGAAACGCGCGGGGTCGGCAAGCGCCACGCCCTCGGTCAGCAGACGCTCGGCCTGGTCCCGCTGATAGGCGCGCTCGAGGGCCGCCATCTGCGAGCGATTGTTGACGCCTTCGACTTCCAGCGCCGAGGCAGGCGCGGCCGTGGCGATATCGATGCCCTCGGCCGCCGCCATGGCGAAGATGTCGGTCAAATAATACTCGCCCTGAACGTTCTCGGCGGAGAGGCGGGGTAACCAACGCTTGAGCTGCGCCCCGGTGGCGGCAACGATACCAGTGTTGCATTCGGTGATGGCGCGCTGGGCTTCGCTGGCCTCCTTATGTTCGACGATACCCGTAACGCGGCCGTCAGCATCACGCACGATCCGCCCATAACCGCTGGGATCAGGCAGTTCCACGGTCAGAAGCCCCAAGCGGGTCTCATCCACTTCGGCAAGCAATGCCGCCAAGGTCTCGGCGCGGATCAGCGGGACATCGCCGTAAAGGATTAGCACCTTGCCGTCGCCCATGTTCTCCAGTGCCTGGGCCACGGCATGGCCGGTGCCTTTCTGTTCGGCCTGCAAGGCGAACCGCACCTCGCGCCCGCCGAGTTCGGTCTCGACCTGCTCGGCGCCGTGGCCAATCACCACGTGCGTGCGCGTCGCGCCCAGTTGCTCGGCAGTATCCAGCACATGCGTCACCATCGGCTTACCCGCCAACGGATGCAAAACCTTGGGCTTGGCCGAACGCATCCGCGTTCCCTGGCCGGCGGCGAGTATCACCACGTCTAACGTCATCGCTGTCGTCCCTATGCATCTCTTAAAGAAGATGGCCGTATTCTACGGTGGGCGGAAGGCGCTACCAAGCGACATGCGTCATGTCTCGGCACGATATGTAAACGTCCGTGACAGGCGGTTAGCGGATATCATTCACGAAAAAAAGGCGACCCGTGGGTCGCCTTCATGGACAGTGGCATCGCGTGCGGCGCCTAGCGGCGGCTGCCCTTCTCACGCAGTTGCTGGATGGTACGCAACTGTGCCACGGCTTCCGCCAGTTCGGCGGCCGCACGGGTGTAGTCGAGATCGGACTGCTTGTCGCCCATGGACCGCAAGGCCTCCTGACGCGCCTCTTCGGCGGCAGCCTCATTGAGATCGTGCGCCCGCGTGGCCGTATCGGCCAGCACCGAGACCACCTCCGGTTGGACCTCCAGGAAGCCGCCAGTGACGAAGTACACTTCTTCCTCGCCATCTTCACGCGTCACACGGACCGGTCCCGGCTTGAGCTCGGTGAGCAGCGGTGCGTGACCACGCAGAATACCCAGATCGCCCGACACGCCGGCCGCCACTAGCTGCTCGGCGCTGCCGGAGAAGATGGCCTTCTCGGCGCTGACGATGTCGCATTGGAAGCTAGCCATCGCTATCTCCTCGTTCATGGAAGCGTCGGGCACGGCGCGCAACGGCGCCGTGCCTACCACTCCCGAATGGGCATGGCCTTACTTCATGTTGTTGGCTTTCTCGACGGCTTCGTCGATAGTACCAACCATGTAGAAGGCTTGTTCGGGCAGTTCGTCGTATTCCCCGTCGAGGATGCCCTGGAAGCCACGGATGGTCTCCCTGAGGGAGACGTACTTGCCGGGTGCCCCGGTAAAGACCTCGGCAACGAAGAACGGCTGTGACAGGAAGCGCTGGATCTTGCGCGCACGTGCCACGGTCAGTTTGTCTTCGTCGGCCAGCTCGTCCATCCCCAAGATCGCGATGATGTCCTTGAGCTCCTTGTAGCGCTGCAACACACCCTGCACACCGCGTGCGGTGTTGTAGTGCTCTTCGCCGACGGTCAGCGGGTCGAGCTGGCGCGAAGTGGAGTCCAGCGGATCGATGGCCGGGTAGATGCCCAACTCGGCAATGGAACGCGCCAGTACCACAGTGGCGTCCAGGTGCGAGAAGGTGGTCGCCGGTGACGGGTCGGTCAAGTCGTCCGCCGGGACGTAAACCGCCTGCACGGAGGTGATTGAGCCCGTCTTGGTCGAGGTGATGCGCTCCTGCAAGACGCCCATTTCCTCGGCCAGGGTCGGCTGATAGCCCACCGCAGAGGGCATGCGGCCCAGCAGCGCCGAGACCTCGGTGCCCGCCAGGGTATAACGGTAGATGTTGTCGACGAACAGCAGCACGTCACGCCCATCGTCACGGAACTTCTCAGCGATGGTCAGACCGGTCAGGGCCACACGCAGGCGGTTCCCGGGCGGTTCGTTCATCTGGCCATAGACCAGCGACACTTTGTCGAGAACGTTGGAGTCCTTCATCTCGTGGTAGAAGTCGTTACCCTCACGGGTACGCTCCCCCACCCCGGCGAAGACGGAATAACCGCTGTGCTCGGTCGCGATGTTGCGGATCAGCTCCATCATGTTGACGGTCTTGCCGACACCGGCGCCGCCGAACAGACCAACCTTGCCGCCCTTGGCGAACGGGCACACCAGGTCGATGACCTTGATGCCGGTTTCCAAGAGTTCGTTGGACGTTGCTTGATCCGCATAGCCCGGCGCCTTGCGGTGGATCGGCATGCGTTCGTCTTCGCCGATGTCGCCGGCTTCGTCGATGGGATTACCAAGGACGTCCATGATGCGTCCCAGCGTGGCCTTGCCCACCGGCACCGAAATCGCCGCCCCGGTATTGGCGACATCGAGGCCGCGCTTGAGGCCTTCGGTGGTGCCCATGGCGATGGCACGCACGACGCCGTCACCCAGCTGTTGCTGTACTTCCAGAATGGTCTCGGTGTCGGAGACCTTCAGCGCGTCGTAGACCTTGGGAACATCGTCCCGCGGAAACTCTACGTCAATCACCGCGCCGATGATTTGTACGATACGTCCGCTCATGTTGGTTCCTCTAATACCTGCAAATGAAACCTGCTTCGCCTGGGCCCCGAGGCAACCCATACGGGAGCCTCGGTGGGACCTGCGTCGTCATACGGCGGCGGCGCCGCCGACGATCTCCGAAATCTCCTGGGTGATCGCGGCCTGACGGGCCTTGTTATAGACCAGCTCCAGGTCATCGATCAGATTGCCGGCATTGTCAGTCGCGCTCTTCATCGCGATCATCCGTGCCGCCTGTTCGCAGGCCGCATTCTCGACCACTGCCTGGTACACCTGGGATTCCACATAGCGCACTAGCAAATGATCGAGCAGGGTCTTGGCGTCCGGCTCATACAGGTAGTCCCAGCTGCCGCTGGCACGTGTCTCTTCTTCATCGTCATCATCCGCCTCGGCTTCCAAGGGGAGCAACTGACGTACGACCGGCTTCTGAGTCATGGTGTTGACGAACTCGTTATGCACCACGTAAAGCCGATCCAGTTGCCCCTCATCGAAGGCCTTCAGCATGACACTGACGCTCCCGATCAGGTCTTCGACGGCCGGGGCTTCGCCCAGACCGCTCTTGCCCGCCACCAAGTTGCCGCCATGGTTGCGAAAGAACACATTGGCCTTGGAGCCGATAGCCGCGTAATCGACCTCGACGTCCTGTTCATGCCAGTACTTGGCTTCGCGCGTCACGGCCTTGAACACGTTGACGTTCAGGCCACCGGCCAAGCCTCGGTCACTGGAGACCACGATATACCCCACGCGCTTGATTTCGCGCTCGATCATGTACTCATGACGATACTCGGGGTTGGCCTTGGCAATGTGACTCACCACGCGACGGATCAGCTTCGCGTACGGCTGGCTGGCCGTCATGCGTTCCTGGGCCTTGCGCATCTTCGACGCAGCGACCATTTCCATGGCACTGGTGATCTTCTGCGTGTTCTTGATGCTCCCGATCTGGGTGCGAATCTCTTTTGCAGCTGCCATCTCGATCTCACCCTCTTGCGAGCCGCTCAACTAGGATTGCCGGCCCGGTGTCACCGGGCCTTGCATCACCAGGTCTGAGTGGACTTGAACGTCTCGAGGCCGGACTTGAGGCCCTGCTTGATATCGTCGTCGTAATTACCGGTCTGATTGATCTTGTCGATCAGCTCGGCATGCTCGGATTTCATGTACGCCTGCAGCGCTTTCTCGAAATCCAGCACCTTGTTGACTTCGATATCTTCCAGGAAACCTTCGTTGGCGGCGTACAGTGTCACCGCCATTTCGGCCACCGACATCGGCGAATACTGATTCTGCTTCATCAGCTCGGTGACGCGCTGCCCATGCTCAAGCTGCTTACGGGTCGCTTCGTCGAGATCCGAGGCGAACTGTGAGAAAGCAGCCAGTTCACGATACTGCGCCAAGGCCAGACGCACGGTCCCGCCCAGTTTCTTGATGATCTTGGTCTGCGCCGAGCCACCCACACGCGATACCGAAAGACCCGCGTTGATCGCCGGACGTACCCCAGAGTTGAAGAGGTTCGTCTCGAGGAAGATCTGACCGTCGGTGATCGAGATCACGTTGGTCGGCACGAACGCCGAGACGTCGCCGCCTTGGGTCTCGATGATCGGCAGCGCGGTCAGCGAGCCGGTCTTGCCTTTGACCTCACCGTTGGTGAGCTTCTCGACATGATCGGCGTTGATACGCGCGGCACGCTCGAGGAGGCGCGAGTGGAGGTAGAAGACGTCGCCCGGATAGGCTTCGCGGCCCGGCGGACGGCGCAGCAGCAGCGAGACCTGACGATAGGCTACGGCTTGCTTGGAGAGATCGTCGTAGACGATGAGAGCGTCTTCGCCACGGTCGCGGAAATACTCGCCCATGGTGCAGCCGGAGTACGCCGCCAGGAACTGCATCGGTGCCGGGTCAGCGGCGCCGGCAGCGACGATGATGGTGTGTTCCATGGCCCCATGCTCTTCGAGCTTGCGCACCATGTTGGCAATGGTCGACTGCTTCTGGCCGATGGCGACGTAGACGCAGGTAACGCCCTTGTCTTTCTGGTTGATGATGGTGTCGATGGCGATCGCCGACTTACCGATCTGACGGTCACCGATGATCAGCTCACGCTGACCGCGGCCGATCGGCACCATGGCGTCGATGGACTTGAGACCGGTCTGGATCGGCTCGTCGACGGACTGACGGGTAATGACGCCCGGCGCGACCTTTTCCACCGCGTCGGTCATCTTGGTGTCGAGCTCGCCCTTGCCATCGATGGGGTTACCCAGCGCATCGACCACACGGCCAATCAATTCCGGACCCACCGGCACCTCGAGGATACGACCGGTACACTGCGCGGTCATGCCCTCTTCGAGCTGCAGATAGTCGCCGAGCACCACGGCGCCGACGCTGTCACGCTCGAGGTTGAGCACCATGCCGAAGATGCTGCCGGGGAACTCGATCATTTCGCCGAACATCGCGTCGGCGAGACCGTGGATCTTCACGATACCGTCGGAAACGCTGACCACGGTACCTTCGTTGCGGGCTTCGGATGCGACATCCAGCTTTTCGATACGCTGTTTGATGATGTCGCTGATCTCGGAAGGATTCAGTTGCTGCATGCCATGTCCCTCGAACTCAAGCGGAAAGTGCGTCGCGTAGACGGTTCAATCGACCGCGTACCGAACCGTCGATGACGGTGTCGCCGGCACGCAGGATCACGCCGCCCATCAGCGCACGGTCCACCTGAGTGGTAATGGAGATTTCGCGGTTGAGACGCTTCTTCAGCGCAGTCGCGAGCTTGTCCTGCTGTGCGGCATCCAGATCGAAGGCGGAGACGATGGTCACATCCACCCGCTTCTCTTCTCGAGCGCGCAATGCCTCGAACTGCTCGGCGATCGCCGGGAGGGCGGCAAACCGCCCCCGCGAGCCAACGGTACGGAGGAAGTTGCGAAGAGACTCATCGAGTTCTCCGCAAACCTCGAGCAACAACTCGGTCTTCTGTCCTCGGGACAGTTTCGGGTTGCCCACCACCTTGGCGTTGAAATCGGTGTCAACCACCGCTTGCGCCGCCGAGGCCAGGTGTCCGGACCAGGCTTCAAGCGCCTTTTGATCGCGCGCATATTCGAACGCCGCCTTGGCGTACGGACGAGCTACGGTAGACGTTTCAGCCATGCCTCACCTCCTCAGAGCTCAGCCGCGAGCTTGTCGACCAGCTCACGATGCTTGGCTTCATCAATGGAGGAGTCGAGGATGCGCTCGGCCCCCTGAATGGCGAGTGTCGCCACCTGGGTCCGCAACTCTTCCTTCGCACGCTGCGTCTCCTGCTCGATCTCGCCGCGAGCGCTTTCGATCATGCGCTCCCCTTCGAGACGAGCGTTATCACGCGCTTCCTCGATCATCTGGTTGGCCCGTTTATGGGCCTGCTCGATGATCTCGGCCGCCTGCTCCTTGCTCTCCTTGAGTTGCTCGGCTGCTTGCTCCTGAGCCAGCTCAAGGTCGCGAGTCGCACGGCTGGCCGCATCCAGGCCATCGGCGATCTTCTTTTGCCGCTCCTGCAACGCCTGCATGACCGGCGGCCATACAAACTTCATGCAGAACCAGACGAAGACCGCGAAGGCTATGGCCTGACCGATCAGGGTTAGGTTCAGATTCACGCCAGCACCTCTCGCATCACAAGTTTGGGGTTAATGTCACCGTGGCCCATGGGCCAAACGGCAAAGTTAACCGACAAACGGATTGGCGAAGGTGAAGAACAGCGCGATACCCACACCGATCATGGTCACGGCGTCGAGCAGACCGGCAACGATGAACATTTTCACCTGCAGCTGCGGAATCATTTCCGGTTGGCGTGCCGCACCTTCGAGGAACTTACCGCCGAGAATGCCGAAGCCGATGGCGGTGCCCAATGCACCCAGACCGATCAGCAGGGAGACGGCGATAGCGGTCATGCCCAGAACTTGTGCTTCCATGATTGACTCCAGTTTATTTCAAGGTTTAAGGGGTTGGGGTTGAGAAAACCGGTTAATGCTTTTCCGTCGCCATGCTCAGGTAGACGATCGTCAGCATCATGAAGATGAACGCCTGCAGCGTGATGATCAGGAGGTGGAAGGTCGCCCACGCGAAATGCAGGGGCAACTGCCACAAGCCGATCATGGCAATCAGGATGAAGATCAGCTCGCCCGCGTAGAGGTTGCCGAACAGCCGCAGTGCCAGCGACACGGGCTTGGCCAGCAGCGTCACCGCTTCCAGCAGGAAGTTGGCGGGAATCAGCAAGGCCTGGACGAACGGATTGGAGGCGTTGAACGGGTGCAGCGTCAGCTCGGCCACGAAACCGGAGAAGCCCTTTTCGCGGATGCTGTAGAAGATGATCAGGGCGAATACCGAAAGCGACATGCCCAGCGTGGCGTTGACGTCAGTGGTCGGCACGACCTTGAAGTAGACATGCGCGGGATCAGCCCCGAACCAGGCACCGATCTTCTGCGCCAGCATCGGCAGGAAGTCCACCGGCACCAGGTCCATGAGGTTCATCAGGAAGATCCAGCAGAAGATCGTCAACGACAATGGCGCAATCAATTTGCTCTTGCCGTGAAATGTCTCGCGCACCGAGTTATCGACGAACTCGACCATCATTTCGACGAAGTTTTGCATGCCACTCGGCACGCCGGTGGTCGCGGTCTTGGCGACCATACGGAACACCCACAAAAACAAGATCCCCAGGCCGATCGACCAGCCCATGGTATCCAGGTGGATGGCCCAGAAACCCATTTCCTGGGCTTCCTGCGCGGAATGTGCCAGCCCCAACCCATTCTCCGGGTGCAACCCGAAGGTCATGTTTTGCAGGTGGTGCTGGATGTACTCCGAAGACGTCGGGTTGTTGCCTGCCATTGAGTTAAGCCTCGAGTTCAAGTGCGCGACGGTCGATGCAACAGCCAGGGTCCCAGCCAGTGCGCCAACTGCGTCACCACGTAAGCGCCAAAGAAGAAAGCGGGGTTTGAGGGAGGCACGGCTACGAATACCGCTATGAACAATGCCGCCGTCAAACCGAGCTTACCGGCCTCGGCTCGGTAGAAACTGTTTACGATGTTGCGCGCTTGTGACGCTCCCTGATGACGAAAGGTCTGCCAGGCAAAGAAGACGTTGGGCAACCAGGCAACCAGGCCGCCCAACAATGTCGATAACGCCGCTTCAGGCGTATGCCAGATCAACGTGGGTGCCGTCATTACCAGTGCCATGCACAACTGCAACATCAGCAAGGGAAGCAGTCGTGGGCCCTTGAGCCTGGCCGGTGCCGTTTTTTGCATGGCGTCGGTCTTGCCGTCCTCTTATTGCTGGTGTCGTCACCCGGACAAATCTTGGCGGATTATAGGGGAGGGCCTAGTGGCCTTCAACAGAACATGAGCCTATTTAGCGCGATCTGGCAGTCCTTTACCACTAAAGGGGCACGAAAAGACGATAAATAACGTTAACGCGCTAAACGTTTGCTGCGGCATTTTGTCACACTAACCATATATCGCGCGGCTGAATCCCATCATTGAATATGCCCCAGGATGCCGTCCAGTTCGTCGAGGCTGGTGTAGCGAATGGTGACACGCCCCTTGCCCGAGGCCCCATGCTGAATCTTGACCGGCGCGCCCAGAAGTTCGGCGAGACGCGTTTCGAGCCGCGCCACATCGGGATTGCTCGATGCGCTTGGCGTGGACTTGGTGGTCTCCTTGCCGCTGGCGTTCTGCTTGGCCAGCGCCTCGGTCTGACGCACGGTCAGATCGCGTTCGACGACGTCACGCGCAATGCTGCGCTGGCGCGCGGCGGGCAAGGTCAACAGAGCACGCGCATGCCCCATGTCCAGATCGCCGCGCTCTAGCAACGTCTGCACTTCCTCATCGAGGCTCAACAGGCGCAGCAGGTTCGCCACTTGCGCGCGCGATTTGCCCACCGCATCGGCCACCTGCTGTTGCGTGAGCTCGAAGTCGTCGAGCAGACGCTTCAGCGCCATGGCTTCTTCCACCGGGTTGAGATTTTCGCGCTGAATATTCTCGATCAGCGCCAGGGCGAGGGCGGCCTCGTCGCTGACCTCGCGCACCACAGCGGGGATGACGTCGAGTTCCGCCAATTGAGCCGCCCGCCAGCGTCGTTCGCCGGCGATGATCTCGTAGCGAGACTCGCCCATCGGTCGAACCACGATGGGTTGCATGACGCCCTGGGCACGGATCGAATCGGCCAGTTCCTCGAGCGACTCGGGCTGAATATCGCGCCGTGGTTGATACTTGCCCCGACTCAGTTGTCCCAGCGGCAAGCGCATCAAGCGCTCCTGCTCCTCGCTGGCAGCCGGGGCCTGAGCAGGTTCCAGCACGACATCGCCGTCGATGGCGTCATCGCCGAGTGTCTCGCGTTGACGCGCGCCTGCACCGATCAAGGCATCCAGGCCGCGTCCCAGTGCGCGTTTGCGCGTCATAAGTATTCCCTCGATTCGTCTCCCACTCGCCCGGGACGCGTCATAGCGCCAGGCGGCGGATCAGTTCCTTGGCCAACACCCGATGTGCCTGGCTCCCCCGCGACAGACGCGCATACTTGGTTACCGGTACGCCGTGACTGGGTGCCTCGGCGACGCGCACGTTGCGCGGAATGGTCGTCTTGAGCAGGGTGTCACCGAAATATTGGCTCAACTGTTTGCTGACATCGCGCGTCAGGCTATTGCGCGCGTCGTACATGGTTCGCACGATGCCGAAAATGCTCAGATCGGGATTAACGTTGGCCTGGATCTGCTCGACGGTATCCAGAAGCGCCGAGAGCCCTTCCAGCGCATAGAATTCGCATTGCAGGGGAATCAATACCCCGTCCGCGGCGGTCAGGGCATTGACGGTCAGCATGTTGAGCGAAGGCGGACAGTCGATGATCACCACGTCGTAACTTGCGGCCACGCTTCCCAAAGCATCGCCCAGGCAGCGCTCGCGTCCGTCACGATCGAGGAGATCGACTTCGGCAGCGGTCAGGTCGCCATTGCCGGGTAGTAGAGCATAGCCGGCATCGGGGCAATCGAGAATCACCTCACTGGCGCGGCGTCCGTCGAGCAGCACCTCGAGCACGCTGCCCTCGAGCTCATGCTTGTCGACGCCACTGCCCATGGTGGCATGTCCCTGGGGATCGAGGTCGACCAATAGGACCCGCCTGTCCAGCGCGGCGAGACAGGCCGCAAGATTGACCGCGGTGGTGGTCTTGCCAACGCCGCCCTTTTGGTTGGTCAAGGCGATTATCTTGGTCACGATCGACTCCCATTATCGACAACGCCCGAAAACGGCAGCGCTGGTGGCATTCAACTTCGTCGCAGGCGAACGAGTACCCGTTGCGCCTCATCGCCCGGCACCGTCAGTCGGCGGTTTTCGACGAGCGTCACTTCGCTCGGCAAGGCGGCAAGCTCCGTTTCCACATCACGGCCCTTCATCGCCAACCATTCGCCCCCCTCGGCCAACAAGGGGCCCGTCAGCGTGAGGAAGGTCGCCAGATCGGCGAAGGCCCGCGATACGATCTGATCGAAACCATCATGCTCGAAGGTTTCGATCCGCGCTTGCACCGGCGTGACGTTATCCAGCCCCAACTCTAGAACGGCCTGGCGCTGGAAGCGTACTTTTTTGCCATTGCCGTCAAGCATGGTCACCGCCAGGCGAGGATCGAGTATCGCCAATACCAGACCAGGCAACCCGGCGCCCGCGCCGACATCGAGCAACGTCGGACCGCGCACGGCGGCCGCGATGCTGGCGCTATCGAGCAGATGGCGGGTGACCATCTGCTCAGGATCGCGTACCGCGGTGAGGTTATAGGCGCGGTTCCACTTGTGCAACAACGCGAGCAACGCCAGCAGGCGCTCACGGGCAGTGGCATCGACTTCGACGCCAAGCGCTGCGAGTCCGGTATCGAGACGCGTTTCACATCCTGGCGTCATGCGTTGGCCGCCTGCGGGTCCTGTTCATCGAGCAGACGACGCTTCTTGAGATGCACCAGCAGCAGCGACACAGCCGCCGGGGTGACGCCTGAAATGCGTCCAGCCTGCGCTAGCGTCTCAGGGCGCGCGGCTTCGAGCTTCTGACGGATCTCGTGGGACAGGCCATCGATGCGTGCGTAGTCCAGTTCCTCGGGCAGACGCAGTGTCTCATGGCGGCGGAGACGATCGATCTCGTCCTGCTGGCGCGCGATGTATCCCTGGTACTTGGCCTGGATCTGCACCTGGTCGGCGACGCTGGGATCGAGCGCAGGCGCCTCGTCGTCGAGGTCGGCATGCGTCAATTCGGGCCGCTTGAGTAGATCCGCAAGACGATATTCGCGGGCCAAGGGCTTATCGAGCTTGCTGGCGAGACGCTTGGCAAGCTCGCTTTGGGGTTGTACCCAGGTATCACGCAAGCGTTCGGATTCGCGAGCGATGGCCTCACGCTTGGTGGAAAAACGCTGCCAGCGCTCATCGTCGACGAGCCCGAGCTCTCGACCGATCTCGGTGAGACGCAAGTCGGCGTTGTCCTCGCGCAGCAACAAGCGATGCTCGGCCCGCGAAGTGAACATGCGGTACGGCTCCTGGGTGCCCATGGTGATCAGGTCATCGACCAGCACCCCGAGATAGGCCTCGTCGCGACGCGGTGACCAGGCATCCTGCCCTTGGGCGCGCCGTGCGGCGTTGAGCCCGGCCAGCAAGCCCTGAGCGGCAGCTTCCTCGTAGCCGGTGGTGCCGTTGATCTGACCGGCGAAGAACAGGTTGTGGATAAATTTAGTTTCCAGCGAGTGACGCAGATCGCGCGGATCGAAGAAATCATACTCGATGGCATACCCGGGACGCGTGATGTGCGCATTCTCGAAGCCCTTGATCGAACGTACCACCTGGAACTGCACGTCAAAGGGCAGCGAGGTCGAAATCCCGTTGGGATAAAGCTCGTGGGTATCGAGGCCTTCGGGCTCGACGAAAATCTGGTGACTCGACTTGTCCGCGAAGCGGTTCACCTTGTCTTCGATGGACGGGCAATAGCGCGGTCCGACTCCCCCGATGACGCCGGAATACATCGGCGAGCGATCGAGATTGGCGTGGATGATCTCGTGGGTACGGGCATTGGTATGCGCAATATGGCAGTTCATCTGACGCGGATGCTGCTCGCGGTTGCCGAGATATGACATCACCGGGGTCGGCGTATCGCCCGGTTGGGTCTCGAGTACCGAGAAATCCACGCTTTTGGCGTCCAGCCGCGGCGGCGTACCGGTCTTGAGCCGATCGACGTTGAACGGCAGAGCACGCAGGCGTTGCGCCAAGGCGTTGGAGGACGGATCCCCGGCACGCCCGCCGGAGTGATTGTCCAACCCGATGTGGATAACTCCACCGAGGAAGGTCCCGGTGCACAGCACCACGCTTTCGCCATAGACCCGGATACCTGTCTGTGTGACGACGCCGCGCACCGTGTCGCCGTCGACGATCAGGTCGTCGGCGGCCTGTTGGAAAAGCGTCAAATGAGACTGGTTTTCCAGTTGGCTGCGGATCGCGGCCTTGTAACGGACGCGATCGGCTTGAGCCCGAGTGGCCCGCACGGCGGGCCCCTTGCGGGCATTGAGTACACGGAACTGAATGCCGCCGAGATCGGTGGCATGCGCCATGGCGCCGCCTAAGGCATCGATTTCCTTGACCAGGTGGCTCTTGCCGATCCCGCCGATGGCGGGATTGCAAGACATCTGGCCGAGAGTCTCGATGTTATGCGTCAGCAATAGCGTCTGACAGCCCATGCGAGCGGCAGCCAGTGCGGCTTCGGTTCCCGCATGGCCCCCGCCGATGACGATGACATCAAAGCGGTCTGGGTAATCCACGTTACACCTCGAATCGCAGCGTATGGCTGCGGTCGTGCATGTCGGCAAGTCTCATCGTAAGGCGATGAAGCTTGGCAAATAGCCGGACAGTATAAACCCCTTGTGAGTAACCGTCAGGGTTTTCCACACATGGATTTCCATGTGGATTGGTCCGTCATCGGGTCTTCTATTAATAACAATATAGAATTTAAAAGAAGTTCTGTTGTTGTTGTTATTACTGGTATCGACGAAATCTGGGGATAAGTGGAAAAAACCAAGTGTTACCGGGTCTTTACGCTGTTCATCCCTGATCGGAAAAAGAGCAAATAGCCTGCGCGGGAGCGGGGGACGGCCTGTGGATGAAAAGGGGGTTTATGCACAGGCTAGATCGTGCACCACTTGTCCCCAGGCGCATACCAGGGTCCCGCCCATAGTGGTCAACATTTGGCGGCATTGCCTCTTAACCCCCGTATGACGGGGTCAGTAGCGAGAATGAGCGGGTTATGACATCAAAGTTATGCACAGGCAAAAAATCGCCCTGTGAAGACAGAAATGAAGCGCGGCGACCCTTGGAGATCGCCGCGTAATCGTGAGGTGGGAGCGCTATCTGGTATTGGAGAACAAAGAGCTAGTGCTTGAGAACGCGGGAGAGGAAAGCTTGGGTGCGTTCGTGTTGGGGACGATCGAAAACCTCTTGTGGCGAGCCTTGTTCGACGATGCGACCGTCGTGCACGAATATGACGCGGTCGGCGACCTCGCGTGCAAAGCCCATCTCGTGGGTCACGATCATCATCGTCATGCCTTCGTTGGCCAGTTCCCGCATGGCGTCGAGGACTTCGCCGATCATTTCCGGATCGAGCGCCGAGGTGGGCTCGTCGAACAGCATCAGGCGCGGTTCCATCGCCAATGCGCGTGCCAAGGCGACACGTTGCTGCTGGCCCCCGGAGAGCTGACTGGGATACTTGTCGGCTTGATCGGTGATACCCACGCGTTCGAGCAGTCGATCGGCGATTTCCCGGGCCCTGGCGTTGTTGAGCCCGCGTACTTTCTCCGGAGCCAGGGTTACGTTGGCATGCACCGACAAGTGGGGAAACAGATTGAATTGTTGGAAGACCATGCCGACTTCGGTGCGGATGGTCTGCAACGATTTCCCGCCCTTGCCGTGCGGTGTGAGCTCGTTGCCATCGACGACGATGCGTCCTGACTGGAACTCCTCGAGGCCGTTGACGCAGCGAATGAGCGTCGATTTACCGGAGCCGCTGGCACCGACGATGACGACCACCTCGCCGGCGGCGATCTCGAGATCGATATCCTGCATCACGTGCAGGCTGCCGAAATACTTGTTGACCTTCTCCAACGTGACGATCGGAGTGGTCGAATCTTGCTGACTGTCATTCATGATAGGCGCCTCATTGTCCGACCAGGCCCTTGCGCTCGAGCAGGCGCAAGGCGAAAGAGAGACTCAGGGTGATCGCCAGATAGAGCAAAGCGACCATCAAGTAGACCTCGAGCGCGGTGAAGGTGGTCGCGATATAGACCTGGCCCTGACGCACCAGCTCGCCCACGCCGATGACCGAGAACAGCGAGGTGTCCTTGATGCTGACGATGCCCTGATTGCCGAGCGCCGGGATCATGCGGCGTAGCGCCTGGGGCCAGATGATGTAGCGGAAGGTATCGGTCCGCGACAGGCCCAGCGACAAGCCGGCTTCGCGTTGACCCTTTTCGATGGATTGCACACCGCCACGCACGATTTCCGAAATATAGGCACCTGCGTTGAGGGCGATGGCGGCGATACCGGCGACGACGGCGTTGATCGGACCGCCGAGGAGTTGCGGCAAGCCATAGAAGATGAACAGTACCTGCACGAGTACCGGCGTGCCGCGGAAGATCTCGATGTAGACAGTGGCTGGCCAACGAAGCAAGCGCAACGGGCTGATGCGTAGAAGGCCAAAGATGATGCCGATCAGAAAGCCGATGGCGAGGCCGCCGAACGAGATCAGCAAGGTCCAGGGGATACCGGTGAGCAAGTGCGGGATGGAGGCGATGGCCGCCTGCCAGTCGAACTGGAAAGTGACGTCCACGAAGGTGTCTCCAGGGTCGTGCCTCGGCGTACGTGCGCGCTGAGGCGACGACGCTTACGGTGGATGATGAGCCATGAAAAGGGGCCGGGTGATTATGCACCCGGCCCCTGAAGGATCGTCGTACTTATTCGTCGTCAGGCGCCTTGCCGAACCACTTTTCGTAGATATCGTCGTAGGTGCCGTCTTCACGCATCTCGCTGAGCGCTTCGTTGGCGGGTTCTACCCATTCGCTGCCCTTGGCGAAGGCGATCCCGTATTGCTGACCTTCATAGAGTGGCCCGACTACCTTGGCCTTGCCCTCGCCTTTGGTCTCGGCGAAGTAGCCAACGTTGGGCGCATCGTAGAAAACGGCATCGACGCTGCCGCCCATGAGGGCCATGTACATGTCGGAACTGCCGGGATACGGGGTGATTTCGGCGTCGTCACCGAGCTCTTCCTGAAGGTAGTCATAGCTCGTGGAACCGATCTTGGTGCCGATACGCATGCCTTCGAGGTCGTCGAGTTCCTCGACGTCATCGTTGCTGGTGGGGACCAGGATGCGCAGACCGCTGTCGTAGTACGGATCGGAGAAATCGACGATCTCGCCGCGTTCGTCGGTAATGGTGATGCCCGCGATGGCGATATCGACATTGCCGGTCTGCACGGCGGGGATGATGCCGTTGAAGTCCATGGTGTTGAGATCGACTTCGAAGCCGGCACGATCGGCGATGGTGTTGATGATGTCGATGTCGAAACCGACCATTTCGCCGCTATCCTCGTCCATCATCTCGAAAGGCACGAAGCTGGGGTCGGTGGCCACGGCGAGCGTGGGCGTCTCCTGGGCGAGGGCGGCGCCGCTGGTACCAAGTGCCAGAGCCAGGGCGGAAAGACGTAGTGGCAAGTGTTTCATAGTGTTCCCCGTTTGCTGTTGTTGATGGAACCGCTTCTACATTGACGAGTCCCGGTGGGAGCGTCAAGTGGAGGGAGGGGGAACGCGAAAGGAGAGAAGGGGCATCCGCGTGGCGGACGCCCGAGGCGCTGCATGACCGCTCAGACGGCGAACGAGGCACCGCAGCCGCAGGTGGACGTGGCGTTGGGATTCTTGATGATGAAGCGCGCTCCGGCGAGACCTTCCTCGAAATCTACCGTAGAGCCGACCAAGTATTGATACGAGAGTGCGTCAATGATCATCGAGGCGCCGGCATGTTCTATGACGGTATCCTCGTCTCCGACGTTTTCGGCGAAATCGAAACCGTACTGGAAGCCTGAGCAGCCTCCACCGGTGACGTAGACACGCAGTTTGAGACCCGGCTTGCCCTCTTCCTCGACCAATACGCCCAGACGCTGGGCGGCGGCATCGGTCAAGTACATGGGCACCGGGACGAACGATTCAGCCCCGCTCATGGGTGACCTCCTTAATCCATCGTGTGGCATATGGCTTACCATTATCGTGAAAACCAAGCAAAACGGTCAACTTTGTATTGCTCTGGAGTGATGCCTACCGTCCTTCGCTAAGGTGTATGATAGGAAATACGCTATGCCAGATTGCCATGGCGACGCCGGGGCGTGGCCATGCCGCGCGTCATGACCTCGGTGGAATCAACCGTTCATAGGGAGATACGGTGTGCCTTCGCGTCGGTTTCGACCACCGCTCAAGCGGCCCAGTATGGACGCTTTTCGTCGCCGCTTGGCAAGTGTCGATGCGTTACCGCAGTTATGTGTGCTGGGCGTCCTCTCGGGGCTTCTGACCGGCGGTCTAATGGTCGTGTTTCGCGGCGCACTGGAGTTTGGGGCGTTGGCCTTCATGCCCGATGGCGACCCCGAGGCCTTCGAGCGACTCGCAGCCCCCCTTCGCGTGGTGTTGCCGTTGATCGCCGTGGCGTTGATCGGCCTGTGGCTATGGCGTATGCCGATGAGCGCCGGCAAGATAGGCATCGGCCATGTCATCGAACGGTTGACCTATCATCAGGGCAAGATGCCGCTGCGTAACTGGATCACCCAGTGGTGGGTAGGGCTCGTGGCTCTGCTGGGCGGTCTTTCCGCAGGTCGCGAGGGACCCGCGATTCACCTCGGTGCGGCGGCGTCGAGCTGGATCGGCCAGACCATGCGGCTGCCCCACAACAGCCTGCGAGTGTTGGTGGGGTGCGGTACCGCGGCGGGCATCGCCGCGTCGTTCAATACGCCGATTGCCGGCGTCATCTTCGCCATGGAAGTGGTGATGATGGAGTACACCATCACCGGTTTCATGCCGGTCATTCTGGCCTCGACCACCGGTGCCGTTGTCTCGCAGTTGGTCTACGGTTCTCAGCCCGCCTTCTCGGTGCCCAGCGTGCAGTTGGCTTCGTTGTTCGACCTGCCCTGGATCGCCGTTACGGCCTTGTTGATCGGGCTGGTGGCCGGCGGCTTCGTGCGTCTTGCCAGGCCTGCAGTGTGGCAGAAGCGCCTGCCCATGTGGGGTCGATTCCTGGCGGTGGGCGTTGCGGTGGCGGCACTGGCCTGGTGGTACCCCCAAGTCCAGGGCATGGGCTACGACTCGCTGGAGCGCATGCTCATCGGCCAGCCGGCGCTGGATGTGCTGATTGCCGTGGCGCTCGGCAAGCTGGCGCTGACGGCACTGGCTATTGCCTTTGGGGTCCCGGTGAGCATCATTGGGCCGATTCTTGTGTCGGGAGCGGCCCTGGGCACGTTGTGCGGACTGTTGTGGGCCACGCTGATGCCGGAGCTGGCTTCGTCGCCGGTGGTCTTTTCGTTGCTGGGCATGGCGGCCATGATGGGTGCCGTGCTGCAGGCGCCCCTGGCGGCGTTGATGGCGTTGCTGGAATTGACCCACAATTCGAGCATCCTGCTGCCGGGCATGCTGGCGGTGGTCATTGCGGTCCTGGTGGCGCGTCAGGGGTATCACTGCTCGGGGTTCTTCATCTCCACGCTCGATAGTCAGGGCCTGCATCCTTTGCAGCGGCCCCTGATGCAAGCCTTGTCACGGGTCGCGGTACCCGCCGTCATGGAACGTAGCGTGGCGCGGGCACCGCGGGTGTTGTCGCGGGCTCAGGCTCAGGAACTGCTGGCCGGCAAACCTACCTGGCTGGTGGTCTCGCGCGAAAACGACAAACCCCCGGTGGGGCTCAAGGCCGCCGGGCTGGCACGGCTCATGCTCGACGAGCAATGGCAGGACGAACCCCGCTTCGACCTGCTGGAAATCCCCGGTCAGCGTGTCGATCTGGCGCCCATTTCCTTGCAGGCAACGCTCTCGGAGGCCTTCGAGCAGCTCAACAAGTATGGCGTCGATGCGCTCTACGTCGAACACACCACGGCCCCGCTGATCCGCAAGATTTCGGGTATCATCACCCGCGACGCCATCGAGAACTACTACCGTAACAAATGACTCCGGCACGGCTCCGGGGCACTTTCTGAAAGAACGTAGGACTAGCATTAAGGAAGCGTCATGTATCATTGGATTTTATCGCTGCATCTGGTTGCCGTCATGACCTGGTTCGCGGCTCTTTTATTTATCCCCCGATTGTTCGTCTATCATGCCCAGGCGCGTGATCATGGTGATGAACAGGCGATGGGCTACTTCCAGCTCATGGAACGGCGTCTCTACAAGGGCATCATGCTGCCGGCGATGATCGCGGTGATCGTTTTTGGTGGGCTGCTGATCTATCAAGTGCCGAGCGTCATGAGTAATGGCTCGTTTCATTTCAAGCTGCTGCTGGTCGCATTCTTGATCGGCTACCATCATGTGTGTCTGGCCTATCTCAAGCAGTTCGCGGCGGGACGTTGCCAGAAGAGTTTGAAATTTCTGCGTGTCTTCAATGGCATTCCCATTCTGCTGCTGTTTGCCATCATCCTGCTCGTCGTGTTTCAGCCGTTTTGATGGCGACGCCAAGATTGCCTGCGGTGCTGGTGCTTGCTGGACACGATCCCACTGGTGGGGCGGGGCTGACCGCTGATGCCGAAGCCATCCGCGCCTGCGGTGGCTGGCCGTTGACCGTGCCTACTGCGCTGACGGTGCAGACCACGCGTGACGTACAGCGCGTCATGCCGTGTTCGCGCGAGAACATCGAAAGCGCTTGCGAGGCCTTGTTCGCGGATATCGAGATCAGCGCCATCAAGGTGGGGTTGATCGCCGATCGTGCATCCCTCGAGGCGGTCATCGCCGTGGTGAGCGCGCATCCCCATTTACCGTTGATCGTCGACCCGGTGATGCGTGCCGGTGGCGGCAGTGAACTGGCGCCCGACGACGGCGTGCCGATGTTCCGCGAACGCCTGCTCCCGCTAGTGGATATCTTGACGCCCAACCGCCAGGAACTGGCGCGTCTGAGTGGGGTTTCCGGCAGCGAGGTGGATCGAGTAGTGGAACTGATGTCGCTGGGCGCGCGGGCGATTCTGGTCACCGGTGCCGATGCCTGGGAAGACGAGACGTCCGTGAGCGATGAGGTTGTCCACACCCTGCATACCCCCGACAATAGTCGCCAATGGCGCTGGCCGCGGCTGGTGGGTGACTACCATGGGTCGGGATGTACCCTGGCGGCTTCGCTTGCCGCGCGCCTGGCGTGTGGTGAATCCTTGATCGAAGCATGCAGCCAGGCCCAGCGAGTAGCGTGGGATAGCTTGGTGCATGCGCAACGTCCCGGGCACGGCCAGGCGTTACCCGATCGCCTGTGGCGATTGCCGCCCTTCGAGCGCGAGGCGACATGACGGGGGATTGGACGCGAGGCATTTACGCCATTACCGATGCGACGCTGCTGCCGGATGATGAGCGCCTGTTCGCGGCTTGCGAGCGCGCCTTGAGCGCCGGTCCGGCGCTGCTGCAGTACCGTGACAAGTCGACGGATGCCGACAAACGCTGGCGCCAGGCCGTGACCCTGGCTGGGTATTGCCACGATACCGGGGTACCGTTGATCGTGAATGACGATATCGCCCTGGCGGTGCGGCTGGGTGCGCGTTTTGGTTCCACCATCGGCGTGCACCTGGGGCAGCAGGATGGCGCGTTGGACGCCGCGCGCGAGGCGCTGGGACCCTCGGCGATCATCGGTGCGACCTGTCATGCGCGTCTCGACCTGGCCGAACGCGCAGTGGCCGAAGGTGCCAACTACCTGGCCTTTGGGCGTTTCTTCACCTCGCGCACCAAGCCCGAGGCACCGCCGGCGCCCTTGACGCTGCTTGGCGAGGCAGCGCGTTTCGGCCTGCCGCGTGTGGCGATCGGGGGGCTCGACGTCCACACTATGCGTCTAGCTCACGAGGCCGGCGCGGATTTGCTGGCCACGGTGCATGCCGTCTTCGGCGCCGACGATCCCGCCGTTGCCGTCAGGGGCTTGCAAGCGAGTCTCGGCGATGCGGCGCGACACTGAATTATCCACAGGTTCGAGCGGCGAGTTGTTCGACCTGTCCAGAGAGTTATCCACACTTTCTTTTAACCACACGCTATTTTAGCCACACACAGCCAGAGGAAGTCATGACCACGTCCGCACAACTCTTCGAGCAGGCTTGCCGTCACATCCCCGGCGGTGTGAATTCCCCCGTGCGTGCCTTCAAGGGCATGGAACGCGCGCCGGTGTTCGTGGAGCGCGCCCAAGGCGCCTACCTCTATGATGTCGAAGGGCAGCGCTACATCGATTATGTCGGCTCCTGGGGGCCGTTGATCACTGGTCACGCCGATCCCGACGTGCTGGGCGCGGTACGCGCGCGACTCGACGACGGGTTGTCCTTCGGCACCCCGACCGCCATCGAAACGCGCATGGCGGAGCTAATCTGCGAGATCATGCCGTCCATCGACATGGTGCGCATGGTCAACTCGGGCACCGAGGCCACCATGTCGGCGATTCGCCTGGCACGTGGCCATACCGGGCGCGACAAGATCGTCAAGTTCGAGGGCAATTACCACGGGCATTCCGATTCGTTGTTGGTCAAGGCCGGGTCCGGCGCGTTGACTCATGGCGAGCCGAGTTCACCCGGCGTGCCTGCGTCCCTGGCCGAACATACCGTGACGCTGCCCTACAACGATCTGGACGCGGTACGCGCGTGTTTCGCCGAGTTAGGGGACGAGATCGCCGGCATCATCGTCGAGCCGGTAGCGGGCAATATGAACTGCATCCCGCCGCAGCCCGATTTCCTCAAGGGCCTGCGCGAGATCTGCGATGCCCATGGTAGCGTGTTGATCTTCGACGAGGTGATGACCGGCTTTCGCGTGGCGCTGGGCGGCGCTCAGGCGCATTTTGGTGTCACCCCGGATCTGACTTGCCTGGGCAAGATCGTCGGCGGTGGTATGCCGGTGGGCGCCTTCGGCG
Source organism: Chromohalobacter canadensis (assembly GCF_034479555.1). Lineage (NCBI taxonomy): Bacteria > Pseudomonadati > Pseudomonadota > Gammaproteobacteria > Oceanospirillales > Halomonadaceae > Chromohalobacter > Chromohalobacter canadensis. The sequence goes on from NZ_CP140151.1 coordinate 1,770,403, forward strand.
GCACGCGCGAGATCATGGAGCAGCTCTCGCCGCTGGGGCCGATCTACCAGGCGGGTACGCTGGCCGGCAATCCGCTGGCCATGGCCGCGGGCATCGCGCTGCTCGAGAAGATTCGCGAACCGGGCTTCCACGATGCGCTCGGCGAACGTGTGGCGACGCTGTGCGATGGCCTGGAAGCCCGCGCGGAAGCGGCCGGCGTGGATTTGATCACCCAGCGCGCGGGCGGCATGTTCGGGGTCTTCTTCACGGCCCAGCGGCGTGTCGATAATTTCGCGCAAGCGACGGCCTGCAACGCCGATATGTTCCGGCGTTTCTTCCTCGGCATGCTCGAACACGGCGTCTATCTTGCGCCGTCACCGTTCGAGGCGGGCTTCATGTCCAGTGCACACACGCCCGACGATATCCAGGCCACACTGGATGCCGCCGAGCAGGTATTGGCAACGCTCGAGAACGCCTGAGGTGGCGGATGAACGGGCGATGGAACGACGGGACGCGGGGGAACGCTCAGTGAGCCAGGCATTGATCGAGGCATTGCGCCAGGGCCGGGGATTCGACCATCCGGTGAGCCGGATCGAGGTGTACGAGACGCATGTTTCATGGGTCATCCTCACGGGGGATTATGCCTACAAGATCAAGAAACCGCTGGATTTCGGCAGTTTTCTAGACTTTTCTACGCTGGAAAAACGGCGTCGGCTCTGCGAGCAGGAGGTGCGTCTCAACCGTCGCCTTGCCCCGGCGTTGTACCTCGACATGGTCGCGATTACCGGCACGCCTGAGGTGCCACAGCTGAATGGAAGTGGCACGCCGTTTGAATATGCCGTCAAGATGCGCCAGTTCAGTAACCGTCATCTGTTCAGCACCTTGCAGACCAGCGGCGAACTCTCGGTGGAACTGCTCGACGATCTTGTCGATCAGCTGGTGGCATTTCACGAAGACGCGCCGCGTATCAGCGGCGATAGCCCACTGGGATCGCCAGACACCGTGCGTCGTACGCTGGACCGCGAGTTTCGCTTGATCGAGGCACGGCTCGACGACACCCAGGCACGCGAACGTCTCTCGCGACTCGAGACCTGGAGCCTGGACAGCTTCGCGCGGCTCGAGCATGAGTTCGAGCGACGCTGGCGCGAAGGCTTCGTGCGCGAAACCCATGGCGACATTCATCTTGGCAATGCGGTGCATTTCGAGGGCCGCGCGCTGCTCTTCGACGGCCTGGAGTTCAACGCCGAACTGCGCTGGAACGATGTCGGCTGCGAGCTGGCGTTCTTGTTGATGGATCTTGAGGCGCGCGGCGAACAGGCCTTCGCCAACCATGTGCTCAATCGCTACCTGGAACTCTCCGGCGATTACGAGCTGGTGCGCCTGCTCGCCTATTACAAGCTTTATCGGGCGCTGGTGCGGGCCAAGGTGGCGATGCTGCATTACCATCAACCACAATTGACGCCTGACGAACGCCAGGAAGTGTACGCTGAGTACCAGCACTACATTGCCCTGGCCGAGCGGTACAGTGAGTTTCGCTTCCCGTACCTGATCGTCGGCGTGGGTGTCTCGGGCAGTGGCAAGAGCCGTTTTACCGGCGACATGGTGCAGCGGCTGGGCGGCGTGCGGGTGCGTTCCGACATCGAGCGCAAGCGACTGTACGGCTTCGAGGCCCAGGCCAGTACCGCCGATGGTGCCGATATCTATACGTCCCAGGCCACTGCAAGTACCTATGATCGTCTCGCTGAACTGTCGGGTATCTTGCTGGAATCAGGGCTGCCGGCCTGTGTCGATGCCACTTGTCTGACGCGCGCCCAGCGCACGCAACTATGCTTCGAAGCCGAACGTCGTGGGCTGCCGGTGCTGCTGGTGAGTTTCGAAGCGGATGAAGCGACCCTGCGCGCGCGCATCGAAAGGCGTGCCCAGCGGGGTGGAGATCCCTCTGAGGCTGGGCTCGAGGTACTTGAACGCCAGTTGGCGCGTTTCGAACCTTTCGCCGACGATGAACTGAGCCATCTAGTCCATCTCGATACTACGGCACCGGATGCCAATCGTACCCTCGTGTCGATGATTCAGGAGCGTATCCAACTCAATTGAAATTGAGGCGCCGTCATCGTCACGTCGCGGCTGCGTCATGCGCCTGTCATGTCTCCCCTTTATGTTAAAGGAGTGGTTAGGGTCGTCACGTTGCCGCATGGCGTGTGGGCAATGTGAATCTCGTGACATTGCGCCGCTCCTTTGGGAGCGGCGCTTTTTTTGGTCGGTACCGCCGGGGTCATGACGTGCGTGCCTTGCGGGGGCTGCGCAGCGAGACCATGGGGGGGGCACCGAGATTCTGACGTGCCCAATTCATGGCCTGAATGCGGTTGTGAACCTTGATCTTGCGGAAGATATTATAGAGATGCGACTTGACGGTATGTTCACTGACGAAAAGTTGGTCGGCGATTTCGGTGTTGGAAGCCCCGGTGCCCAGTAGGCCGATGATCTCAAGCTCGCGGTGGGTCAATCCACAGACCGGACGATACGCATTGAGTTGTTGGCGGCGATAGAAGTCGATCAGACGTGTCATGAGGTTGCGCGACATCCACAGATCGCCTTCGAGCAGCTTGGCGATACCCTTGCAGATCAGCAGCAGGTTGTCCTGGCGATAGAAGACGCCCTGTAGATGCAGGCTGATCAGCAGCTCCGCCGCATGCTCATCGTCACGCAGGTTGAAGGCTGCGAGGATCATTTCCGGGCTTTCGCTGGCACGGCTGTTCCATAGATGCATGCAGTTTTCGTCGACATGGTCGGCATCCAGCAATACCACGACCTTGCCATCCGTGGGCGGCTCGAAGCTTTCCTGAGTGCTCAGAGCCGAGACCTCGCAATCGAGTTGCTGGCGAATGTAATCGATGAACAGCTGCGACTGCGGATTGCAGTCGGTGACCATCAGGACCCTTGTGTTTTCCATGCTCATGCGTTTCATCCCGGTGTTGTGTGAGACATTATCAGTGGCATCTCCCGACTTTCTCATGGCCGGTTTCATGCCGAATTGCCCTCAAGCCTTGTCCGAGATACGTCCTTTGTAAATAGACAGTAACCCCAGCAGCTTAAAACTTAAACGAATATAATCTTTATTTTTTATACCTTTTTTAAATTTTATAGTCGCGTCAGGTGGTTGGGCGAGTCTCGCAGTTCTCTCGATGAGTGCGGCGTGGGTGGAGGAAGAGAAATTTCAGGCATGCCGCTAATTAATATTAGCCAAATGTTGGCTTAAAAGTATGAGGAATTTAATTTATGCAATTAACATGCTGTTTTTAAAGGTATAATAATTAATGGTTCGGGTGGTTTCCCGACCGTAGAGCGGTCCGTAGAATGAGTGGCCGAGCGATAAGGAGGAAGCATGATGGCGGATCGAAAGACCCTGGTGCTAGCCAGTGGCAATATCGGCAAGTTGCGTGAGTTCCAACACTTGCTGGGTCCCTTGGGCCTTGAGGTGCGCCCCCAGCACGACTTCGCCGTAGCCGAGGTCGAGGAAACCGGCCTGACCTTCGTCGAGAACGCCCTGCTCAAGGCTCGCGAAGCCTCGCGGGTCAGCGGATGTCCCGCTCTCGCCGATGATTCGGGGCTGGAGGTCGATGCCTTGCATGGCGCCCCGGGGATCTACTCGGCGCGTTTCGCAGGCGAGCCCAAGGATGATGGCGCCAACAATCGCAAACTCCTGGAAGCGCTCGATGCAGTGCCGGAGGGGCAACGCACCGCGCGGTTCTGGTGTGTACTGGTGTACTTGCGTCATGCCGAGGACCCGGTGCCGCATATCGTGCAGTGCGCCTGGGAAGGGGAAATCCTGGCGCACCCACGGGGTGAGGGCGGCTTCGGCTACGATTCCCTCTTTTGGGTGCCGGAACGTGGCATGAGCGCCGCAGAGCTTCCCGCCGAGGACAAGAACCGGCTCAGCCATCGGGGCCGTGCCATGACCGCGTTGCTCGCCCAGTTGTCCGCCGACTCATGACGACCCTGCCTCCCTTGTCACTCTATGTTCACGTGCCCTGGTGCGTGCGCAAATGCCCATATTGCGATTTTAACTCGCATGGCGTGGGGCATGACCGAACGCTTCCCGAACGCGCCTATGTCGACGCTCTGCTTGACGATCTGGAGGCGGATTTGGCGTTGGCCAGCGGCCGCGAGCTGGTGAGCATCTTCATCGGCGGCGGCACGCCCAGTTTGCTGAGCGGCGCGGCGTATCGGCGTCTGTTGCAGGCGATAGAGACACGCTTGCCGTTCGCCTCGGATATCGAGATCACCCTCGAAGCCAATCCCGGGGCCGTGGAACACGACCGCTTTGCGGCGTATCGCGAGGCGGGTATCAACCGCCTGTCGCTGGGGGTGCAGAGTTTCCAGTCTCGCCAGCTCGAGCGCCTGGGGCGCATTCATGACGGCGACGAAGCCGCCCAGGCGTTGCGTAACGCGCGTGCGGCGGGGTTTGATAATATCAACCTCGATCTGATGCACGGTCTTCCCGAGCAGGGCGTGGAAGATGCCTTGGCGGATATCGATCAGGCGCTGGCATTGGCGCCCGAGCATATCTCCTGGTATCAGCTCACGCTCGAGCCCAATACCGAGTTCTACTCACAGCCTCCGCGTTTGCCCGATGAAGATGTCCTGTGCGATATCCAGGAAGCTGGACACGCGCGGCTCGAGGCCGCGGGCTATGACCGCTACGAGATTTCCGCCTACACGCGTCCTGATCGCCAGGCGCGCCATAACCTCAATTACTGGACGTTCGGCGATTATCTTGGCATCGGGGCCGGGGCGCACGGCAAGTTGAGTGCTTGGCAGCCCGACGGCAGCCTGGCCATCGAAAGACGTTGGAAGGTGCGTCAGCCGGAAGCCTATTTGCGGCGTGCACAGGATCCGCGCGGTTTCGTCGCCGGGCGTCGCGCTCTCGAGACGCAGGAGCTGCCGCTGGAGTTTTTGATGAACGCCCTGCGTCTCACCGAGGGCGTTCCGCGACATTATTGGCGCGAGCGGAGCGGCCTGCCTGATACACTGCTCGACGCCCGACTGGAAGAGGCTCAGGCCAAAGGATTGCTGTGCGATCCGGCACAGCGCCTACAAGCATCGCCTCACGGGCTGTTATTCTTGAATGACCTGCTCGCGCTTTGTGATGAGCAGTGACAAATGCTTCGATAGCAAGAACGTCAGGACGTTTGTCGAAGCGTATTTACAGCTAAGGAGAAAGGACGCATGCAACGCTCGATATGGATGGCGATTCCGCTGGCTCTGGCGATTGGTGTTACGGGTTGTGCAAGCAACGATGCACAAACCGGCGGCCAACAACAGAGTGACCACGGCAATACCTTCGGTGGTGCGGGCATCGGTGCCGCAGTGGGCGCAATTGCCGGGGCGCTGACCGGGGACGGCAGCAGCAGCACCCGTGACCGTGCGTTGATCGGGGCGACTGCCGGGGCAGCCATCGGCGGCGGTGTGGGCGCCTACATGGATGCTCAAGAAGAAAAGCTGCGCAAGGATCTCGACGGGACCGGTATCGGGGTCGACCGTCAGGGCGACAATATCGTCCTCAACATGCCCAGCAGCGTGACCTTCGATGTGGACTCCAGCGAGCTGCGGACGCCCGCGCGGCAGGCACTCAACGATGCCACTGCCGTCATGCGCGAGTACCCCAAGACGCGGATTAACGTGGCAGGCTATACTGACAGCACCGGGAGCGCCGACTATAACCAGCGCTTGTCTGAGCGTCGCGCGCAGTCCGTGGCCGATTATCTCGGTGAAGGTGGTATCGCCAGCAATCGTGTCGCCACGGCCGGCTACGGGGAAAGCCAACCCGTCGCCAGCAATGATACTGAAAGCGGCCGCGCCCAGAATCGGCGTGTCGAAATTACGCTGACACCCGTCACTGAGCAGAGCTAAGCGACCACGGTATCGCGCCAGGCCGGTTCACGCCGGCCTGGCCTGCCAGGTTCATCAACGCCCCTGACGTGGGCTTCCTCTGCGCTTCACGTCGTTTCGGAACCTTTCATGCTCGCTTATCAGCACGCCTACCACGCCGGCAATTTCGCCGACGTTCACAAACATCTCTCCCTGTTCGCCGTTCTGCGCCATCTATTACGTAAACCTTCTCCTGTTACGTATGTGGATACGCATGCCGGGCGCGGACTGTATCCCCTCGATGCCGAGGAAACGCAGCGGCTCAAGGAGTATCGCCACGGTGTGGCGAGTCTCTGGGCGGCGCGTGAGCGCCTTGCCGACGACCCGCTGCTGGGCCCATGGTGCGAGCGTCTCGGTGCGGTGCAAGCATCGCCCCGGCTCAGCCATTATCCGGGCTCGCCCTGGTGGTTGTCCCAGGCATGTCGGGCGCAGGATCGACTCGACCTGTACGAGCTTCATCCGAGTGAGGTGAGCCATCTCGAGACCCAAGCATTGCCCGATCAGGCACGCCGCTTCCACGCGGACGGGCTGTCCGGCCTGCGTGCCTCTTTGCCGCCTGCGACGCCCCGCCTTTGTGTGCTCATCGACCCCAGTTACGAGATCAAGCAGGAATATGTCGACGTCGCGACGACATTGCAGGCCGTGTCCGCCAAGGTGCGTCACGCCATCGTCTTGATCTGGTATCCGTTATTGCCCAGCGGGCGCCATCACGACCTGCTCGATGCCGTGCGGCGTAGCGGAGTGCGCAAGGTCTGGCGCAGCGAGCTGCTGCAGCATCCGCCCGGCGATGTCACGCATGGCATGTACGGTAGTGGCATGCTGATCTTCAACCCGCCCTGGGGCGTGGATACGCAGCTCGATGACAGCCTGTCGCACGTCGTACGCTGTCTGGGCGATGCGGCCACGCATACCTCGCAGTGGTGGGTCGAGGAGTAAGTGAATACTTACTCTGATTTCGTGATGGGAATCTTGACTATTTCCCGATACAGAAGCTGCCGAAGATTTCACCGAGGAGATCGTCGGCGGTGAATTCGCCGGTGATTTCGGCGAGCGCATGCTGCGCTTCACGAAGATCCTCGGCGAGGAGTTCACCGGCGCCGTGCCCCTTTAGTTGGGCGATGCCGTTGTCGAGTGCCTGACCGGCGCGGTCGAGGGCGTCGAGATGGCGTCTGCGAGCCGAGAAGCGTCCTTCTGTGGTGGCATCGAAGCCCATCACTGTCTTGAGATGGTCCTTCAAGTTATCCACACCCACTCCGGTAATGGCGGACATGCGCACCAACGGTGGGGTTGTGGATAAATCACTTACGGCATCCTCACCGCTTTCGTCGATCTTGTTGCGCACCAGCGTCAGGCGCTCGGGGTGGGGGAGGCGTGCGACGAATTCGGGCCAGAGTTGCATGGGATCGGTTTGAGTCGTGGTCGCCGCGTCGACCAATAGCAGTACGCGGTCGGCCTTCTCGATCTCTTCCCAGGCACGGGCGACGCCGATTTTTTCGATGGCATCCGGCGTGTCGCGCAACCCGGCGGTGTCGATGATGTGTAACGGCATCCCATCCAGATGAATGTATTCGCGCAGTACGTCGCGGGTGGTGCCTTCGATGTCGGTGACGATGGCGCTATCACGTTCGGTCAGCGCGTTGAGCAGGCTCGACTTGCCGGCGTTAGGGCGTCCGGCGATGACCACGTTCATGCCTTCGCGCATCAGCGCCCCCTGACCGGCGGCGGCACGCACCTCGCCAAGTGTCAGGTGCACTTCGTCGAGCATCGCCGCTACCTTGCCATCGGCGAGGAAGTCGATCTCCTCCTCGGGAAAGTCGATGGCGGCTTCGACGAACATGCGCAATTCGATCAGTTTATCGACGAGCGCTGCGACGCGCGTCGAGAATTCCCCCTGTAGCGAGCGCAGGGCGTTCTCGGCGGCGGCGCGGGAACTGGCATCGATCAGATCGGCGATGGCCTCGGCTTGGGCCAGGTCGAGCTTGTCGTTGAGGAAAGCGCGTTCGGAGAACTCGCCGGGGCGCGCCAGGCGGGCGCCTAGCGTGACACAGCGCTCAAGGAGCAGATCCATGATCACCGGTCCACCATGCCCTTGCAGTTCGAGCACATCCTCACCGGTAAAGGAGTGAGGGCCGGGGAAGAAGATCGCGATCCCTTCGTCGATGACATCGCCGTTGGCGTTGCGGAAGGGGCCGTAATACGCGTGACGCGGCGTCGGGCAATGGCCGAGGATACCCTCGGCCAGGGTGCGGCTGGCGGGACCCGAGATGCGTACGATGCCGACCCCGCCACGTCCGGGGGGCGTAGCGATGGCAGCGATGGTGTCCTGGCGATAGAGAGGCGTGGCGGTCATGTTTTTCTCCGACTCGTTACCGGTATTGTCCCGGTGGCAGGCCCAAAACGCCAGACCCCCGCCGAGGCGGGGGTCTGATCGGGTGGAAAGCGGAAAGCGCCGTCAGCTCTTGGCTTTACTGGCTTTTCCCGTTTCGCCGTCACTGTCGATCTTGCGCGTGATAACCCACTGCTGAAGGATCGAAATGACGTTGTTGCAGATCCAGTAGATCACCAGGCCGGCCGGGAACCACAGGAAGAAGAACGTGAAGACCACAGGCAGCATCTTCATGATCTTGGCCTGCATGGGATCCGGCGGTGTCGGATTCAGCAACTGCTGAACGAACATCGAGGCGCCCATGATGATCGGCAGGATGAAGTAGGGATCCTGGGCCGAGAGATCATTTATCCACAACATGAAGGGTGCATGACGCAGTTCCACGGATTCCAGCAACATCCAGTACAAGGCGATGAAGACCGGCATCTGCACGACGATGGGCAGACAGCCCCCCAGAGGATTGATCTTCTCCTTCTGGTAGAACTTCATCATCTCCTGCGACATCTTCTGTCGATCGTCGCCGTACTGCTCCTTGATGCGCTTCATCTCCGGGCCCATCTTGCGCATCTTCGCCATCGACTTGTACGCCTTGGCGGAGAGCGGGAAGAGCACGAGTTTCACGACGACCGTGAGCAACACGATCGACCAGCCCCAGTTGCCGATCAGGCCATGGATCTTCGCCAGCAGCCAGAACAGCGGATTGGCGATGAACCATAACCACCCGAAGTCGACGGTCAGTTCCAGGTGCGGCGCGATAGATTCCAGGCGGTCCTGGATCTTGGGGCCCATGTAGAGCGTCGCGGCCAGAGTGGTTTCACTGCCGGGCTGGAGTTGCTGAGAAGGGCCGGCAAATGCGGCGACATTGCGATCACGGGAATCGATATTAGCGTAATAAAGATTCTCTTGGCTCTGCACCGGGACCCACGCCGACGTGAAGTAGTGCTGAATCATGGCGACCCAGCCGCCCTCGGAATTGACATTCTTGAAGTTGCCTTCACGAATGTCATCGAAGTCGATCTTCTCGTAATTGCTTTCTTGCGTGGAGAAGGTCGCGCCGAGGAACGACTTCATGCTCATGGGGCCGCCGCCCTGACTGGGGTCAGCGCTATTGTCGCGAGCAAGCTGGCCAACGAAACGCGCGGAGATGGGCGTTTCGCTCTGGTTGTCGAGTCGGTACTCGACATTGACCGCGTAACTGTCGCGATCGAAGGTAAAACGCTTGATGATGTCCACGCCATTGACCTCGGCTGTGAGGTCGACGCTTAGGCTGTCTTGATCATCGCCGAGCGAATATTGCATTTGCTCGGAAGAGAAATCGATGCGCCCATCATGGCCCTCCAATTGCAGCCCCGACTTGGCAACGTAGCTGCGCACGTTGTTGTCGCTGAGGAGAACGAAGGGTTGCTCGCTATTCAAGGACTCTTTGTGCTTGGGTAGCGCGGCATAAACGACATCGCCGCCACGCGGATCGATGCGAATATCCAGCGCGTCGGTGCGTACCTCGATCAAGCCGTCCGAATCGGTTTGCCCGTCCGCACCAGGCATATCGGCGGCCTCTTGCGATGAGGCACTGTTACCGTTGTTGGACGTGGGGACCGAGAGGCTGTCGGCGTCACTATCGGACGTATCCTGGGTAACGCTTTCAGGTGCGCGTTGTTCGGCGCTGTTTTGCCCATAATCCGCGTTCCACTGAATGACCAGTAGATAGGCGAGTACCGCGAGCGGGATGACGAGTAGGAGTCGTTTTACGTCCATAAGGATTCTGCCCGGTGATACATTCTGACGTCACGTCCCGACCGGCACTGCGGCCACGATGGAACGTGGCGGAGAAATGCCGATCAAGGGGATGGCGTGGACGAGACCGACTGCTTGCGTACGTCTTTTTCCAAGCGTCGCCACATGCCGTGCAATTGGCGATGCAAGGTATCGTTATCCAGCTCATGAGCCCCACGCCGAGCGAGAACGATGATATCCACGGCGGGTAGACGGTGTTGCTGGAGACGAAAGGATTCACGGACGAGGCGTTTCAGACGGTTACGGTCGACAGCACGACGTACGTTCTTCTTGCTGAATACGAGCCCCACTCGAGGTTCACCGAGAGCATTGGGGCGCGCAAGCATCAAAAGGCCCTTACCGTGCACCTTGAAGGACGCATGAGCGAAGACGTGCTGATAGTCCCCGGCAGTTAGCAGTCGCTGACGCCGGGGAAAGCCCTGATCGGACATTCGTTGTCCAGTCAGGCGCTCAGACGCTTGCGACCTTTGGCACGACGACGCGCCAGCACCTGGCGGCCGTTCTGGGTGGCCATGCGAGCACGGAAGCCGTGCACGCGCTTGCGCTTTAGGACGCTCGGTTGAAAAGTGCGCTTCATAGCTGCGAATTCTCACGTGGTTGTTTGGAAACGATTTGAAACTGAAGAGCCCGGTACGCTTGCACCAGGCGGTATTCGGCTCAAGACCGGCAATTCTAGTGAATCCCTGGGGCAGGTGCAATTTTTCCGGCGTTTTTATCCACACCTGTTTTGTTACGGCGGCAAGGGCTCGGCATGTGTCGAGACGGTCAGACCGATCGAATGCCCGTTTGGACGTTCGCCGCTTGCCGGCTCGACCCTGAGCGAACCGATACAGTTATTACATTATTAAAGTTGTACTAACTGATGTTGTTATTAATGGTGGGGATATTATTTGTGGATAACCTATTTTTTACCTTTATTAACAGTGATATGCCATGTTCCTGAATATGTGGGAAAAAGGCGAGTAATCGGTGGGTAAGCTGTCGGTAGCATTGTGGGTAAGTGGCGATTTCTCCACACCCTGCGACATCTCCACGTTTCACGGACACGTTGTGCGCTGAGTTATGGATGGGGTTTTCCACAGGAAAAGAGACTCGGCATCCATGTGGATAACCCGGGCGTCGAACGATACAATAGCCGGCCATTCATCAACGCTAGGTGAGGTCGTGTGTCGGTCGCTCTCTGGCAGCAATGCCTCAACTTTCTTCAGGATGAGCTGAGCTCTCAGCAGTTCAACACCTGGATTCGCCCCTTGCAGGCGGAGGACGGTGACGCCAACGAGCTGTGTCTGCTGGCGCCCAATCGCTTCGTGCGTGACTGGGTCAATGATAAATACCTGAAGCGTATCAATGAGTTGCTTAGGGAGCTTGCATCCGGCAAGCCGCCCAAGGTGCAGCTGACGGTGGGTAGCCGCCGCAATGTGGCCGTGTCGTCGCCGCGTGATCTGGGGGCACCGGTATCGGCGGCGGCAATGAATACCTCGCGTCCCCCCGAGACACCGCCCGCCGTGCATGCACCGAGAGCCCAGGGCGATTATGCGGATGAGCAGGAAATCGATCGCATGCGTGAGCGCGAGGATTCCTCGCGCCGGGGGGGCGGTGAGCGTCAGGTGCAGGTGGAAGGGAGCCTCAAGCACCAGAGTGGTCTCAATCCCAATTTCACCTTCGAGACCTTCGTCGAGGGTAAATCGAACCAGCTCGCGCGTGCTGCTTCGCGCCAGGTGTCCGAAAACCCCGGTGGTGCCTACAATCCGCTGTTCCTGTACGGTGGTGTCGGCTTGGGTAAGACGCACCTCATGCATGCGGTAGGCAATCACCTGGCTGGCCAGCGGGAAAACGCCAAGGTGGTTTATCTGCACTCAGAGCGCTTCGTGGCTGACATGGTCAAGGCGCTGCAGCTCAACGCCATCAACGATTTCAAGCGTTTCTACCGCAGCGTGGATGCACTGCTGATCGACGATATCCAGTTTTTCGCTGGCAAGGAGCGCTCGCAGGAAGAATTCTTCCATACGTTCAATGCGTTGCTTGAGGGTGGCCAGCAGATGATCCTTACCTCGGATCGCTACCCCAAGGAAATCAGCGGGGTGGAAGAACGCCTCAAGTCGCGCTTCGGTTGGGGTCTGACGGTGGCCATCGAGCCGCCCGAACTGGAAACCCGCGTGGCGATCCTGATGAAAAAAGCCGATCAGGCCAAGGTCGACCTGCCGCACGATGCAGCGTTCTTCATCGCACAGAAGATTCGCTCCAACGTGCGCGAACTGGAAGGGGCATTGAAAAAGGTCATTGCCGACTCGCACTTCATGGGCAAGCCGATCACCCAGGATTTCATCCGCGAGTCGCTCAAGGACTTGCTGGCCTTGCAGGACAAGCAGGTCGGTGTCGACAACATTCAGCGCACGGTGGCGGAGTATTATAAGATCAAGCTAGCGGATCTTCTCTCCAAGCGCCGTTCGCGTTCGGTCGCGCGTCCGCGCCAGGTTGCCATGGCCTTGGCGAAGGAATTGACCAATCATAGCCTGCCCGAGATCGGCGATGCTTTCGGGGGGCGCGATCACACCACGGTGCTGCATGCCTGCCGTAAGGTGCAGACACTCAAGGAAGAAAGCGCGGATATCCGCGAGGACTACAAGAACCTGTTGCGGCTGCTGACCAGTTGAGCATGGCGGCCAGAATATTCCCTTGGACCCCAGGACGAGAGTGGAGCCCATGAGATTTACCATCACCCGCGAAGACCTTTTGCGTCCGCTGTCGCTGGTTGCCGGCGTCGTCGAACGTCGCCAGACCCTGCCGGTGCTGTCCAACGTGCTGCTCGAGGTACGCGACACTCAACTGGCACTGACCGGTACGGACCTCGAAGTCGAGCTGATCGGTCGCACGACCCCGCATCAGGTCGACGAGCCGGGCTCGGCGACGGTGCCGGCGCGCAAGCTAATGGATATCTGCAAGTCGTTGCCTGAACGCACCGATATCACCTTTACGCTCGAAGAGGGGCGTGCGGTGCTACGTGCCGGGCGTTCACGCTTCACCTTGTCAACGTTGCCGGTGGCGGAATTCCCGAATATCGAGGGAAGTCAAAGCGATACGACCTTGACCTTGACGCGCGGCACTCTCAAGCACTTGATCGATGCGACCTCTTTCGCCATGGCGCAGCAGGATGTGCGTTATTACTTGAACGGTATGCTGCTCGAGTTCGGTCATCACCTGGTGCGTACGGTGGCGACCGACGGTCACCGCTTGGCAGTGTGCGCGCGTAGCGCCGAGGTCGAAGTGGAGCCGTCGCAGAAGCTCATCGTACCGCGCAAGGGCATTCTCGAATTGGCGCGTTTGCTGGACGGCAGCGATGAGCCGGTGGAACTCACCATCGGGGGTACCCATCTGCGCGCACAGACCGGGGATTTCACCTTTACTTCCAAGCTGGTCGACGGCAAGTTCCCCGATTACGAGCGAGTGGTCCCGCGGGGCGGCGATAAGGTTGTCATCGCCGAGCGTGGCGAGTTGCGTCAGGTGTTGTCGCGTACCGCGATTCTTTCCAACGAGAAATATCGTGGGGTCCGTCTCAATCTCGAAGAGCACAACCTGCGTGTGACGGCCAACAACCCCGAGCAGGAAGAAGCCGAGGAAAACGTGGCCGTCGAGTATGAAGGCGACACCTTGGAAGTGGGGTTCAATGTCGGCTATCTCGTGGACGTGCTCGGCGTGCTCGATGCCGACCGCGTACAAATGACGCTTTCCGATCCCAACAGCAGCGCACTGCTGGAAGAACCGGGTGGTGGCGATGCCATGTACGTGGTCATGCCGATGCGCCTCTGATCGCCTGCGCTGCTCTTTCACTCATGCACGTCTCGGGTGTAGTCGGTTCACGCCGACATCGCTAACTGTGCCCGAGGCGGCATGCTGCCTCCGATCCCCTTATGCCCCTCGAACGTCTCAATTTCCTAGGTTTGCGTAACCTGGCAGCACTTGATATGCGACCCGCGCCGGGGATCAACCTGGTGACCGGTGCCAATGGCAGCGGCAAAACCAGTTTGCTGGAAGGCGTGCACATGCTGGGGATGGCGCGCTCGTTCCGCACCCAGAAGCTCAAACACGCGATCACCCACGACGCTGATGCCGTCACCTTGCACGGTCGCCTGGCGGGTGATCCGCCGGTGTCGTTGGGCGTTCGTCGGTCACGCGATGCCGCCGAGCTAGAAATTCGTCTCGATGGCGAACGCGGTATCCGTGTGGCGCGCTTGGCGGAAACGCTCCCCCTGCAGCTGATCAACCCCGATGCCTTCCGTCTATTGGAAGGTGCACCTGCGGCTCGGCGTGAGTTCCTGGACTGGGGTGTGTTTCACGTGAAACATGAGTTCTTCGAGGCATGGCGGCGGGTGCGGCGCGCCCTGAAACATCGGAATGCCCTGCTCAGACATGATAGAATCGACTTAAGATCGATGCGTGTCTGGGAGCAAGAGTTGGCGCATTGGAGTGAGCAACTCGACCTCTTGCGCAGCGACTACATGGCGCAATTCGCCAAGACATTCGAAGCGACATTGAATGAGTTGTTGCCGCTTTCCGGCTTGTCTCTTCGTTATTATCGCGGATGGGATAAACAACGTGGGTTGCTGGATGTGCTCGAAAACGGTCGAGACACTGATCGGCAAATGGGCTTTACCCAGCAGGGGCCGCAACGCGCCGACTTGCGCTTGCGCATTGGCAAGCGCGCTGCCGTGGAAGAACTATCGCGCGGGCAGCAAAAGTTGGTAGTGAGTGCGCTGAAATTAGCCCAAGGGCGCTTGCTGGAAGAACTGACGGGGCGTACCTGCGTTTACCTGATCGATGACCTGGCTGCCGAGCTTGATGTTTCGCATCGGCGGATCTTTTGTCATTGGCTGGCGCGCTTGAACTGCCAGGTCTTTATTACCGGAGTCGAGCGCGGTGCGCTCGAGAATGCATGGCAGTCGGAAACGGATGTCGCGATGTTTCACGTGGAACACGGGCGACTGCTCACGGAATGACTTCACGACGGAGTAGGCAATGAGCGAACAAGCTTACGACTCATCGAGCATCAAGGTTCTCAAGGGCCTGGATGCGGTACGCAAGCGCCCCGGCATGTACATCGGCGATACCGATGACGGCACGGGCCTGCATCATATGGTCTTCGAGTTGGTGGATAACTCCATCGACGAAGCGCTCGCGGGACACTGTAGCGAGATTCGCGTGGTGATCCACCCCGATGAGTCCGTCACCGTCAGTGACAATGGGCGTGGCATTCCAACTGATATGCATTCGGAGGAAAACGTCTCGGCGGCAGAAGTCATCATGACGGTCCTGCATGCCGGCGGCAAGTTCGATGACAATTCCTATAAGGTCTCGGGTGGTCTCCACGGTGTTGGCGTTTCCGTCGTCAATGCGCTCTCCGAAGAGCTCAAGCTCACGGTGTGGCGCGCTGGTCAGGTTTATGAGCAGATCTATCATCATGGCGTGCCCGACTCACCCTTGGACGTGGTGGGAAAGACCGAAAAGAGCGGTACCCAGGTCAACTTCAAGCCATCGACCGAAACCTTCGCCAATATCGAATTCCACTACGATATTCTGGCCAAGCGCTTGCGTGAGCTGTCGTTCCTGAACTCCGGTGTCGCGATCCGCTTGCTCGACGAGCGCTCGGGCGCTGAAGAACTGTTTCACTATGAAGGTGGGCTGCGGGCCTTCGTCGATCACTTGAACACCAACAAGGCGACGTTGAACCCCGTATTCCATTTCGAAACGCAACGCGAAGATGGCATCGGCGTTGAAATGGCGCTGCAGTGGAATGATACCTTCTCCGAGAATATTTTCTGCTACACCAACAACATTCCTCAGAGCGATGGCGGCACGCACTTGGCCGGTTTCCGTGCAGCCCTGACACGTACGCTCAATCACTACATCGAAACCGAAGGGCTGCTGAAAAAGGCCAAGGTCAACACGGCTGGTGACGATGCAAGGGAAGGGTTGACGGCGATCGTGTCGGTCAAGGTGCCCGATCCCAAGTTCTCGTCGCAGACCAAGGAAAAGCTGGTGTCGTCCGAGGTCAAGACAGCGGTCGAGCAGGAGATGGGGCGTCAGCTGGGCGATTATCTGGTGGAGCGGCCGAACGAGGCCAAGGCCATCGTTAACAAGATGCTCGACGCTGCGCGTGCTCGCGAGGCAGCGCGTAAGGCGCGTGATATGACGCGCCGTAAGGGCGCATTGGATATCGCCGGGCTACCGGGCAAACTGGCTGATTGTCAGGAAAAAGACCCGAGCCTGTCGGAGCTTTATCTGGTCGAGGGTGACTCGGCCGGCGGCAGCGCCAAGCAAGGGCGCGATCGACGCACCCAGGCGATCCTGCCGCTCAAGGGCAAGATCTTGAACGTCGAGAAGGCGCGCTTCGACAAGATGTTGTCTTCGGCGGAAGTAGGTACGCTGATCACGGCATTGGGGTGTGGCATCGGGCGCGAGGAATTCAATCCCGATAAGTTGCGCTACCACTCGATCATCATCATGACCGATGCCGACGTTGATGGGTCTCACATCCGCACGCTGTTGTTGACGTTCTTCTTCCGGCAGATGCCGGAACTGATCGAGCGTGGCCATGTGTTCATCGCTCAGCCGCCACTTTATAAGATCAAGCGCGGCAAGCAGGAAACCTATCTCAAGGATGAACAGGCGCTGACGGATTATTTGACCACGACGGCGCTGGATGGCGCTCGCCTTTACGTCAATGCTGATGCGCCAGGCATTGCCAACGAGCATCTCGAGACCCTGGTCAATGAATATCGCGATGTCATGCGGCGTATCGACCGTCTTTCGCGGGTTTATCCCAACCTCGTGCTGCGTAAGATCGTGCATACTGCAAGGCTTGAGAGCGATAGCCTCAAGGACCGCGAGACCATGCAGCATTGGATCGACCATCTGCAGCGCGAAATGGATGCTCTCATCGCCTACGAGGGCGGTCCGCGTTATACCTTCCACCTCCAGGAAGACACTGAGCGTGGTGTTTACCTGCCCTGCGTAGCATTGACGGCGCATGGGGTGACGACTGACTACGTGTGGGGCGTCGATTTCTTCCGCAGCGCCGATTACCGCGCCATGACCGCCTTGGGTGAGACGCTGGACGGGCTGCTCGAAGAAGGCTCCTACGTAGCTCGCGGTGAGCGTCAGCGTTCGGTGGATACTTTCTACGAAGCGCTCGAATGGTTGATGAGCGAAGCCCAGCGTGGCCTGAGTGTGCAACGTTATAAGGGCCTGGGCGAGATGAATCCCGATCAGCTATGGGAAACGACCATGGACCCCAATTCTCGTCGGATGCTGCGCGTTTCCATCGAAGATGCCGTGGCATCCGACATGATGTTCAACACCTTGATGGGTGACGAAGTCGAGCCGCGTCGTGACTTCATCGAGCGCAATGCACTGGTCGCCAATCTGGATATCTAGCAGGGCACACGGACAGGGGATGTTTCACGTGGAACATCTGCGGTGAAGTACTGCTCTACAGTGCGATAGAAAGAGGCTGGTAACGTCATCGCGTTGCCAGCCTTTTTTGTGGTGTGATGACGAACCGTAAGCCGCTGTGCCAAGGCAAGCAAGTATCAAGAAGCGGCTTTGTGGCCGAGAAGCCAATCAGTGAAGGCGGCAAGGTCGTCAAAGATGAATGCGTCATCGAGGCCTGTGCCTTTTAGCTCGGTACGCCTTCCCTTGCCGGTACGCACCAGAGCGCTTTGACATCCCACAGCGTCGCCGGCCTGCAGGTCGCGCAGGCTATCGCCCACCATCCAACTGCCTTCGAGCGTTTCTAACCCGAGTGCATCGCGTGTGCGCTCCAGCAGTCCTGGTAAAGGCTTGCGGCAACAACAGCCATCGTCCGGCCCGTGCGGACAATAGGCGGTGTAGACGATTTCACCCCCAGCGGCATTCACCAGCTCTTGCATCTTGGCATGCATCGCCTCAAGGGTGGCTACATCGAAATAGCCGCGTGCGATGCCCGATTGATTGGTGGCAACCGCCACTGTCCAGCCGGCTTGCGATAGACGCGCAATGGCCTCGATGGCCTGAGGGTAGGGGAGAAATTCATCGAGCGATTTTACGTAGTCATCGGAATCTCGGTTGATGACGCCGTCTCGATCGAGGATGACAAGTTGAGTCATGGAGTCTCGGCCAGCAGGAAAACTGATACCAATTATCATGGCTAAGTACGCCGGCTGCAAAACACCCCATGTTTCACGTGAAACATGGGGTGTCGTTTTTAGTGACAATGGGGCATGGGAGGTGTGGCGGAGAGTCGCTTACGGAAGAATGTTCCTCTCGCGCAATCGATCGAAAGCTGCGAATAGCGATTCACGGGAATCACAGCGGCGAGTGAACCCATGACGGTAGATTTTGTTAACATCCGAAATGACGTCGGTCTCGGTATTGAACACGAAGTTGCCGAAGCCCCATTGGACCACACGCTCGAGGCGTTTTTCCGCGAGACCGTGTTTCTCCACGATGTGCTCCCAGACCGGTTGCTTATCGGCCATGTGCTGCTCGAGATCAAGCGGGACAGGACTAGCGCTGGGCAAGTCGAAGTAAGCGGCGATATCCTGCCATAGGCGCTCCCAGCGGAAAATGTCACCATTGGTGACATTGAAAGCTTCACCACCGATACCCTCGGTTTCGGCGGCCCAGAGGCTGGCCTCTCCCAGCAGTGCCGCATCGGTAGTCTGCATCAGTACATGGTAAGCGGCCTCGCTACCCGGATAACGTAGTGGCACGCCGAGCTCGCGGGAAATAGCCGCGAAGGCGCCGATGACGGCTGCAATATTCATGGGGTTTCCGTTGATATTGCCGCTGACGACGACATCGGGGCGCAAGGCGACGTAATCCCACTCGGCGCTTTTTGCGCGCTTGGCAAGCATTGCTTCTTGGGCCTGATAAATGTTCGGTGGCATATGGCTGGGATCAGACTCTCGCGCCGGGGTTGGCACTTGGGTGCCGAGATGTATGCCGTAAATCTTGAACCCCTGATAGATGACGACTCGCGTCAGTGGGGCATTGGCCTGCTCCAGTGCATCGAGTAGATTATCCAGCATCTGGGCGTTGCGTTTCGCTTCGGTCGACAGATCGGTATCCGGCGCTAAGGCAGCATAGAACAGGTGTGTAGTATCCGCCGCCTGATCGCGAATCGTGTTCTTGGTTGCTTCGGCGTCGGTCAGGTCCACCGTAACGGTGTCGATACCTTCGATGGAGCGTCGACCCAGTCCCTTTACCTCGGCGCCATGCTTCTTCAGTGCATCGTGCGCACCGTGACCGATGATGCCACTGGCGCCTGCGATCAATGCTTTCATGTGCTTCCTCCCTGTTTTACGTGACACATCCGCTTCGTACGATATTTTGCTCAAGCGATCCTTGTCGCTGCCGTCTACATCTAGCGCTAGGATAATGGATATAGTCGCCGGTCAATCTAGTCTCGCCGTGGCTTCAGTTCCAACGGCCATCGCATCACGGTCCTCCCTCCTGAGCGTGATGTTTCACGTGGAACAATCCTTGAGCTACGAGCTACGAGCTACGAGCTACGAGCTACGAGCTACGAGCTACGAGCTACGAGCTACGAGCTACGAGGAAGAGGGAAGAGGGAAGAGGGAAGAGGGAAGAAGACCCGCGGCGTCGATGAATTGGGTCGCGGTGTTTCACGTGAAACATCTCTGTTTGGTGCGCAGGGAGGGGCTGGCTGGTCTCTAGTGAAGAAGACAACATACCGGTAGCCATTATGTTCCACGTGAAACAAAAAAGGGTGGCCGGTTAGGCCACCCTTTTCAGTTGCAACGCGTGTGTGGGTTATTGCTGCAGTTGGGCGATATCCGCGACTTCCAGGAACAGGGCCTGGAGGCTGGCCAACAAAGCTAGGCGGTTGCGGCGTACCGCCTCGTCGTCAGCCATGACCATGACATCGTCGAAGAAGGCATCGACGGGACCACGAAGCTGGGCCAGTACATCCAGCGCCTCGGAATAGCGGGCGGCATCGAGTAGTGGGCGTACCGCTTGATGGCATTGCTCGAGCGCTTCGCTCAGCGTCGTCTCGGCTTCGGCTTGCAGCAGAGAGGTATCCACCGAGGTAGAGCCATCGTGCTGCTGTTTGGCAAGGATGTTCGAGACGCGCTTATTGGCTGCCGCTAGCGCTGCTGCTTCTTCCCGCTGACTGAAAGCATGTACGGCCCGAATCCGGCGCGCGAAATCGAGCGGCCGAGTGATCGGGCGAGAACGCACTGCCAGATAGACCTCGACGGCGATGCCTTCGTCCTGGGTCCAGGCGCGGAAGCGGTCGAGCATGTAATCCAGCACATCATCGATCAGGCCGTCAGCCTTGGGTAGCTCGTCATGCTGAGCGGCGGCGAGTTCGAGAAGTTCGCGCAAGTCGAGATCGAGCTCACCCTTGATCAGGATGTTGAGAACGCCGATGGCGGCGCGGCGCAGGGCGAAGGGGTCCTTGGTACCCGTGGGGCGCTGGCCGATACCGAAGATGCCTGTAAGCGTGTCCAGGCGATCAGCCAATGCCAGGGCCAAGCCGGTCTGCGTCTTGGGCACCTCGTCGCTGGCGAAACGCGGCAGGTACTGCTCGTGAAGTGCTTGTGCGACCTCTTCCGGTTCGCCGTCCTGGCGAGCGTAGTAGGTGCCCATGATGCCCTGGAGTTCGGGGAATTCCAGCACCATCTCGGTGACCAAGTCGCACTTGGCAAGCTGTGCGGCACGTTGGGCATGGTTGACGTCGCCACCGATCCGTTCGGCGATGAACGCGCCGATGGTCTCCATGCGTCGCGCCTTGTCACCCAGCGTGCCCAGCGACTGCTGGAAGACCACGTTATCCAGTGCGTCGCGCCGCGAGGCCAATGTCTGCTTGCGGTCGGTATCGTAGAAGAAAGCGGCATCGGCCAAGCGCGGGCGGATCACTTTCTCGTTACCTTCGATGACCTGCTGCGGATCGCGGCTTTCGATGTTGGAGACGGTGATGAAGGCCGGCTTGAGTTGGCCCTCGGCGTCGAGCAGGTGGAAGTACTTCTGATTGGCTTTCATCGACGAGATCAAGCACTCGGCGGGCACCTCGAGGAAGCGCTCGTCGAAGCTGCCGGTCAGCGCCACCGGCCATTCGACCAGGCCGTTGACTTCGTCGAGGAGGTCGTCGTCGATGACGGCCGTGGCGTCGTTGACCTCGGCTTCGGCCAGTACCTGCTCGCGGATACGCTCACGTCGGCGGTCGTTATCGGCCAGTACGAAGGCATTTTCGAGCACATCCAGGTAGTCGTCGGCGTGCGCCAGCTCGATGGCCTGCGGAGCATGAAAACGATGCCCGCGGGTGGTGCGGTCGGCCTCGAGGCCAAGCACTTCGGCGGGCACCACGTCCTGGCCGTAGAGCATGACCAACCAGTGCACGGGGCGCGAAAACTCGAGCCGAGAGGCGCCCCAGCGCATGTTCTTGGGCACCGGCAGGGCGTTGACGGCACGCCTGAGGATGGCCGGCAACAGCGCCGTGGTGGCTTCGCCCGATTCCTGATAGCGATAGCCGAGCCAGGTGCCCTTGTCGGTTTCCAGATGGGTCAGGTCCGCGACCTCGACGCCGCAGGAACGCGCGAAGCCTTCTGCGGCCTTGGTGGGCTCGCCGTCCTTGAAGGCGGCGGCCAGGGCCGGACCGCGACGCTCGATCTCGCGGTCCGGCTGCTTGTCGCCAAGTGCCTCGATGCTGACCGCCAAGCGGCGTGGCGTGGCGTGGGCGTGAGCTGCCTCGAAGGGGACCTCAGCGTCGGCGAGACCATTCGCGATGCCGTCGCGCAGGGCATTGGCGAGAGATACGATGGCGCCTGGCGGAAGCTCCTCAACGCCGAGTTCGACCAGTAGGGTGTTGGATGCCATTCTTACGCGTCTCCCTCGTTGCTTTCTCGGCTCAGCAGTTCCTGGCGGATGCTCTCGGGGGCCATGGGGAACCCGGCTGCCTTACGCGATTCAAAGTAGGCGTGGGCGACGTCACGGGCCATGGTGCGCACACGCAGGATGTAACGCTGACGCTCGGTGACCGAGATAGCGTGCCGGGCGTCAAGCAGGTTGAAAGTATGCGATGCCTTGAGCACATGCTCGTAGGCCGGCAGGGGCAACCCTGCGTCGAGTAGCTTCTGGCATTCGCCTTCGCTTTGGTCGAAGGCGGAGAACTGATAGTCGACATCGGCGTGTTCGAAATTGTAAGCCGACTGTTCGCGTTCGTTCTGCAGGTAGACATCGCCGTAGGTAACGGATGAACCATCGGGGGCGTAGGTCCACACTAGGTCATAGACGCTGTCGACGTCCTGCAAGTACATGGCGATGCGTTCCAGGCCGTAGGTCAGCTCGCCGGTGACCGGATAACATTCGATGCCGCCGGCTTGCTGGAAATAGGTGAACTGGGTCACCTCCATGCCGTTGAGCCAGACTTCCCAGCCGAGTCCCCAGGCACCTAGGGTAGGAGACTCCCAGTTGTCTTCGACGAAGCGAATGTCGTGGACCTGCGGGTCGATGCCGAGACGCTCGAGCGAGCCCAGATACAGCGCCTGTAGCTCCAGGGGAGAGGGCTTCATCACCACCTGGAACTGATAGTAGTGCTGCAAGCGATTGGGGTTCTCGCCGTAGCGCCCGTCAGTGGGACGACGTGATGGCTGCACGTAGGCGGCATTCCAGGTCTCGGGGCCGATGGAGCGCAGGAAGGTCGCAGGATGAAAGGTGCCGGCTCCGACTTCCATGTCCAGGGGTTGCATGATTACGCAGCCCTGTTCGGCCCAGTACTGTTGCAGGGCAAGGATCAGGCCCTGGAAGGTTTTCACGTCTGGCGTCGACTGTGTCATTGGTGAAGTACCGTTGGCCCATGAATTCACGAACTGCCAAGTATACAATTAGCGGTTAATCGGTTATAGGCACCGTGACGAAAAGCACGCTTCCCGCGTGGGTGCACGACTTGAAGGAATCGACGACATGATCGTAGTGACGGGCGGTGCCGGTTTCATCGGCGCCAATCTAGTGAAGGCTCTCAATGCACGTGGCCACGAGGATGTACTCGTGGTCGACGACCTCTCCGACGGCACCAAGTTCGTCAATCTCGCCGACTGCACGCTGGGGGACTATCTCGACAAGGATGACTTCCTGGCGCGCGTGAAGGACGAGCTGCGCGGCGAGCCGAGCACCTTGCCACCGATCGAGGCCATCTTCCATGAAGGGGCCTGTTCGGATACTACCGAGTGGGACGGCAAGTTCATGCTCGACAACAATTTCGAGTACTCCAAGGTGCTGCTGCACTTCTGCCAGCACAAGCGTATTCCCTTCCTGTACGCGTCGTCGGCGGCGACCTATGGCGGCAGCGAGGTGTTCGTGGAATCGCCGGAGCACGAGAAACCGCTCAACGTCTACGGCTACTCCAAGCTTCTGTTCGACCAGTACGTGCGCGTTCACTGGGAGGAGTTCGAGGCTCAGGTGGTGGGCTTCCGCTACTTCAATGTCTATGGCCCGCGCGAGCAGCACAAAGGCAAGATGGCCAGCGTCGCCTATCATCACCACAGCCAGGTGAAGCGCGGCGAGAATCCCAAGCTGTTCGGTGCCTGGGAAGGCTATGAAGCCGGCATGCAAAGCCGTGACTTCATCTATGTCGGCGACGTGGTGGACGTTAATTTGTGGTGCCTCGACAACCCTGAGGTGTCGGGCATCTTCAACCTGGGCACCGGCCGTGCCGAACCGTTCAAGACCATCGCCGAGACGGTGATCGATTATTATCAGACCGGCAAGATCGACTACATCGCCTTTCCCGAGGAGCTCAAGGGGCGCTACCAAAGCTACACCCGCGCCGATATCTCGCTCTTGCGTGAGGCGGGCTACCCGGCGGAATTCAAGACCGTGCGCGAGGGTGTCAGCGCCTATCTGGATTGGTTGAATGGCTGACGATATCGCCACCGCCCCACGCCTGCTCGTCGTCGGCCCTTCATGGGTCGGCGACATGGTCATGGCACAAAGCCTGTTCATGACGCTCAAGGCGCGTTATCCGGAGGCCTACCTCGGGGTGCTGGCCCCGGGTTGGTCGCTGCCGATTCTGGCGCGCATGCCCGAAGTCGACGAGACCATCGCACTGGACGTCAAGCACGGCGAATTCGGCTGGACTACGCGGCGTGACGTAGCGCGCACGCTGAAGGGTCGCTTCGACCGAGCGATCGTGTTGCCGCGATCCTGGAAATCGGCGCTGGTACCGTTCCTTGCCCGTATCCCTGAGCGGCTGGGATTCCAGGGCGAGCAACGCTATGGGGTGCTCAATGCGCGCCGTCAGCTCGACAAAAGCGTGCTGAATCAAACCGTGAAGCGCTTCGTCTCGCTGGGGCTGCCCGAGGACGAGGCGCAAGCCGGAGATTTTGCGATTCCCGCGCCGCGCCTCGAGGTGAATGCCGACGAACAGCGCCGCCTGCGCGAGACGCTGGGACTCTCGGAGCGTCCCGCCATCGGCATGATGCCGGGCGCCGAGTTTGGACCGTCCAAGCAGTGGCCGCTGGCGCATTTCCGTACCCTGGCGGAGCGCCTGGTGGTCGAGGGCTTCGAGGTGCGGGTGATGGGTGGCCCCAAGGATGCCGATGCCGGTGAGACGATCAGCCAAGGGCTGGAAGGCGTACATAACCTGTGCGGGCGTACCAAGCTCACCGAGGTGGTGGACCTGCTCGCTGACTGCCAGCAAGTGGTCACCAACGACTCGGGGCTGATGCACGTGGCGGCGGCGGTGGACACGCGCGTGCAGGCCATTTACGGCTCTTCCTCGCCGGCCTACACGCCGCCTCTGACCGAAAACGCCGAGATCCACGACCTCTACCTGTCATGTTCGCCGTGCTTCGCGCGTGACTGCCCGTTGGGGCACACTAATTGTCTGCGTCATCTCGAGCCGGCACGGCTGTTGGCGTCGATTCGGCACGCGGCGCTCAGTTGACCCCTTTCCACATATAGGTTTGCAGTGCGTCTTCTTCCGCCATGTGGCCGTTGATGGTCTCCAGGCCGTATTCTTCGACCAGCGTGGGATCCTTGGCGAATAGTGAGCGTCCCAGCCCGGCGGCACGTGCGTCCAGTGTGAAGCCCATGGCTTCGAGTACCGTCGGGTAAACATCGACCATCGACCCCTGGCGCCGGATACGCTTCCCGGCAGGGACACCCTCGCCAAGCATCATGAAGGTGTTTTCGCGCTCGGCATCGACCAACTGCGGCCACTCAGAGTTCTTCATGCTCAGGTGGTCGCTGGAGATCACCACCAGGGTATTGTCGAGCAGACCTTCTTCGTCGAGGCGCTGAAGGAAGCGGCGTACCAGCCAGCCCGTGCATTTCACCGAGTACAGGATATCGACGCCGTCGAACTTGCCCTGGTTCTCCAGGCATGCCTGAGCCGGGTTGCCGAACGGCGGATGAGCCGCCAGGGTCAGGGCGAACATGGCATAAGGCTGGCGTTCATCATTCTCGGCAAGCTTGCGGATACGCTCGGTGGCCATGTCGAGTAGGGTGTCGTCGTAAAGGCCCCAATCGTTGAGGTAATCCGGTGGCGTGACCTGGTCTTCCAGTTCGTCGCGCCCCAGCGCCCGATCGAAGCCGTGTCCTTCGTAGAACACCTTTTTGCCTGCAAAGCGCGTACTGGCCCCGCCCATGTAGGTGAGGTCGTATCCCTGGGCATTGAGGATGTCGCCCAGACACTGGGTATGTGGGAGTACCTCCTCGAGTGGCTCGAACTGGTTGTCATGTTTTAACCCGGCGGGAATCAGTGGCACGCCGCACTGGGTGGCGACCATGCCCGCGGTCGTCCAGCCGGTATTGTCGAGCTGCTTGAGCCCCTCGAAGACGGTGCCGCGTTTGCCGAGCGCGGCGAGGTCCTCATAGGCGTCGCCGAATGTGTCGCGGTCGGCGTAGGTCCGCTCGGTACTTTCCAAGTAGAGATAGATAAGGTTGGGGCGCGTTTGCGGTTCGCTTTCAATGCTCGGGACGCGGTAGTGATCGCGCAACCAATCCCCTTCGGTGACCACCGAAGCGCCGCGTTGCGAGAGACCGAACAGCAGCGGATTGAAGGCCAGCAGAAAGATGGCGCCGACACGCTCCCACAACCGCCATCGGTGATCGGTGCGCACCAGCCAGGTGAAGGCCATGAGCATGACGATGGCGCATAGGGTGAAAATCACCGCGGCGATGACGCGGCCTTCACCGCCATGCTCGGTCATCCCCGCCTGTAAATGGAAGATCACCGCGCCCAGGTCCACCTTGCCGAAGCTATCGTCCAGGTACAGGTAAACCCACCATAGAGCCAGCGGGATCGACGACCAGGGCAAGACGCGCCGCGTGCTCGTGCGCTGCGCGGGATGGCCCCAGCGAAAAAACCACGCGATGGCGACCCAAACCGCTGCGACGGGTAACAAAAACCAGTGACTGATGACGGTCAGCGTGGTGAAGAGATACCCCAGGCATAAGCCGAGGTAAGTAAGTACGCTCCAGCGGAGGGCGGTGGGGGGCAGCTTCATCATAAGAGCGCGTCCTTGTCTTTATGACTAGATCTTTATGACTAGAGTATGACAGCGAAGAAGCCGATCTGACTCATCGTTGCGGCGTTTGTTCGAGTTCGTAGAGCTCGTTGAGCTTGGCGTACTTCATGTAGGCATGAAATGCGGTAGTCAGCGCGACCGTCATGCCATCCATTCCCTGGAGCATGCCGCCCTTGAAGACCAGTTTGCGCAGCATCGCGTTGACGGCATGCAGCGTCGGGCGCAGTCGCGAGGGGCGTACACCGCGTTCTTTCATCGCCCAGGCATCGCGGCTGGAGAGCGCATCGATGCGCCGGATCCAGTGTGACATGTCCTCGTAAGTGAAATGTCGCAGATGTGCCGTGGTGGCCTCGACCTTGGGGGCCTCGACCGAAGAGTGTGCCTTCTTGGGTAGGTAACCGGCAGTGGTGCGGTTGTAAAGACGCACCACCGAGTCCGGATAGAAGCCGGCGGCGCGAATCCAATGCCGAGCCACGTAGTTCTTGCGTCGAAAGCTGTAGGCAGTCTGTGGGTCGTCTAAAGCGAGCGATTCGATCAGGGTCACGGCGTCGTCGTCGAGGCGCTCGTCGGCATCCACGGCCAGGATCCAGTCGTTCTTGGCAAACGGCACGCCATGCGCCTTTTGTGGTCCGTCGCCGAGATAGGCCTGCGCGATCACCCGAGCGCCCTCGGCCTCGGCGATGGCCACGGTGTCGTCGGTGCTCAGCGAGTCGACGACGATGACCTCGTCGCAGACGCGCGACAGCGAACGCACGCAGTCGGCGATGTTGGCTTGCTCGTTGAGGGTGATGACGATTCCGGTCAGCGGTTGCATGGCGTTTCCTCGGGGGCCGTTGGCGTTGGCCAAGTGTCGGCAATTTGGCGTGCCACCGCCGCGATGTCGATACGCGACATATCGCTGGCGGCGGCATCATCGGTAGGGGGGCTGAAGGCCAGGCGGCGTGTCTCGGCATTGCAGGTTTGCCAACGCAGCGGCGTGGCCGAGCGCTTGGCAGGGTAGAAGCCGATCGTGGGTCGGTTGAGTGCCCCGGCGATGTGCAAGGGCCCAGTCGACCCGGCGACGAAGACATCGGCGACGGCCAAGGTCTCGGCGAAATCGGTCAGACTAGCGCGTGGCGGCATGAGCACTGCATCGACCTCGCGTGCGTTGAGTGTTTCCACCAAGTGCTGGGCAATGGGCTCTTCGCTAGGACCGTAAGTAACCACCCACTTCGGCTGTGTGGACAGCTTGGCGCTGATAGCCTGCGCAAGGTCCACGTATTGGGCCACACTGAGGTTGACCGCCGAGCCGCCACTGCCGGGATGCAGAAACCACCAAGGGCGTGTCGAGGGAAGCGATAGTTCGTCGCTCAGGCGCTGGCGTTGGGTATCGCGCGTCGCATCGGGCAGCGGCCAGTAAGGTGGTGCCAGTGTTGGCATGTCTTGGCCGAGTGTGTGTAGCAGGGAGCTGGCCAGGTCCTGATTGTAAACGTACTCGGGTTTCTGCGATTGCGACCTACGCTGTTTAATGCGAAAGTTGTAAAATACCTGTGCCCACTTGGTGGCGGGCGCCATGCGTAGGGAAATGCCGGCCCGCCACCCCAGCCACCCGATACGTGGCGTGGAGAACAGCGTCAGCAGGGCGTCGAACTTCGCGGCGCGCAGTTGCGCGAGCAAGTCCTTCTGCTGACGTTGCGGCGCGGCGCCGCCCGGGTCGAGAATCACCTCATCGATCCACGGGCAGGCATGCGCCAAGGGCGCCGTATAGGTGGGCACCAGTACGGCAACATGGTTGTCGGGATGGGCACTCTTCAGGCAGGCCAGGGCCGGCCAGGCGAGCATGAAGTCGCCGAGCTTGTCGTTGCGTACCACGAGGATGCGCTGTGGGCGCGACTGGGTCATCGAGTCTCCTGTGCCCGGTGGCGTCGACGCGTGAGTCGACCATTGTCCGAGGAGCTTGCCTTGCAGCACAAGGTCTTGCATATCTGTTTATCCCGCGGTTGGGGCGGGCTGGAAATGTATCCTGCGCGAATTATACCCGAGCTGGCCCGACAGGGGTGGCGCGCCTATGTACTGACGCTCGAAGGGACGCGTCTAGCCAAGACGTTGGCCGGCTGCGATGCGACCGAGATGCGTAGTGTGCGCTCACCCTTGCGCGCGTTTTGGCAACTGCCGGTACTCGTGCGCTGGCTGCGCCGCAGAGGCATTGGTGTCGTACATTGTCACAAATCGAGCGATTTGCGCCTCGGCGCGTTGCTCAAGTGTCTGTGCCCCGAACTGCGTCTTGTCTTCACCGATCATATGGGCGTCACGCGGCCCAAACACGATCCTTATCATCGCTGGGTCTATCGGCATGTCGACCGTGTGCTGTCGATTAGCGAGGTAACGTTGACCCGCAACCGCCAGGCCTTTCCGCTACCCGCATCGCGGATTACCCTGTTGTATCTGGGGATCGACACGGCGGATTTCGTCCCCCAGCTCGACACCGACGCACGATGCGCATTGCGCGATACGTTGGGGATACCGCGTGAGGCGGTGGCAATGGCCTTGCCGGGCCGCCTGACGCCCGGCAAGGGGCAGCAACTCTTGCTGGATGCCTTTATCCGTCTGCGCGACGCTGGCGATACGCAATCCCACCTGGTCTTGATCGGGGGGCTGGAGGCGGACGAGGGCGGCAACCCCACCTTCATCGCTTCCCTGCAACAGCAAGTTCGCGAACAGGGCCTTGAAGAGCGTGTCACGTTCACTGGATTTCGGCGGGATCTCCCGCGACTCTTCGAGGTGATGGATATCGTCTGCGTGCCATCGCGCAACGAGGCCTTCGGGCTCACGGTGATCGAGGCGATGGCGGCGGGCAAGGCGGTGGTGGGCGCCGACAGCGGTGCGATTCCCGAGCTGATAGGGTGTGAAGGCGGGCGGCTTGCTGACCCGCAAGACCCGGCGGCCTGGGCGGCGACCCTCGGCGAGCTACGCGATGCGCCCGCACTGCGCGAACGCCTTGGCGCCAATGCCTGCCGCTTCGTCAATGCACGCTTCACGCTGGCCCGACACGTATCCGGACTGTGCGAGATTTACGCGGATGCCGCATAGCCAAGGCGTACCGAGGCCATGGCCTCGGGGGCGCCGAACTTGGCCAGCGAGCGCTCGAGGCGCGCCAGGTTGTCTTCTTGCCAACGCCCCGGTGTGCGCAGCCGGCAGCGGTCGAAGTCGATCAGCCAGATATGGTCGTCGGCATCGACGAGCAGGTTGCGGGCGTTGAGGTCGACATGGTCGAGTCCGGCGTCGTGAAAACGACGCACGGTATGACCGACCCGCTTCAGAAGGGCGGGCGTCGCCGTCGGCAGTCGCTCGGCCAGGGCCTGCACATCGGGAATTAGCCGTGTGATCAGCGTGGCGGTATAGCTCGGGCCGTGTCGCCACACGCCGGCAGCCACCGGCGCGGGCACTGGCAGGCCACGCTGCTTGAGTTCGGCGGTCAGGCGCATCTCGCGAAAGGCTCGGGTTCGCTCGAGCCCGGTCCACACATAGCGTGCATCGCTGAGTCGGGCGATCAGGCCGCCTCGTCGGTAGGGCCGCAGCGCCCAGCGCTCCTCATCGCAGGCGATGAAAAGGCTCGCCCCACGCCCTGGCGCTTCGCCGAGTACGGCGTCGCGCTCGCGCCAGAAGTCCGGGGTCAGCCAGCGCGAGTCGATTTGTGGCCCTTGGCCGGCGTCACATAGAATGTCGGCATCATATAGAATGAATGCCTGTCCCGTTTGGAATGTTGCCAACCGCATGAAGCATCCTCTGCCCGTCCGTCCCGCGCATATTTGTGTACTACGACTGTCCGCGCTGGGCGATGTCTGCAACCTCGTCCCCACCATTCGCGTGCTGCAGCGCCTATGGCCCGATGCCCGCATCACCTGGATCATCGGCAAGGGGGAGCACAGTCTACTGTCCGGCCTGTCAGGGGTCGAGTTCATCGTCTATGACAAAGCCTCGGGCTGGGCCGGCATGCGCGAGATCTGGCGTCAGCTCGGCGACACGCGTTTCGATGTGCTGCTGCACATGCAACAGGCGCTGCGCGCCAGCGCGCTTTCCCTAGGGCTCAAGGCGGACCTGCGGATCGGGTACGACAAGGCGCGGGCCAAGGATTGGCAGAACTGGTTCACGCATCGTCAACTGGCGCCGCATGACCGTGCGCATGTGCTGGAGTCGTTTCTCGACTTTGCGCGCCTGCTGGGCGGCGAAGAACGCGTCGATGCCGAGCCTCTGCGTTGGGATCTGGCGATCCCCGACAGCGCCTACCAAGAAGCCGCGCGTGTCACCGGCGAGACGCCTTACGTGGTGATCAGCCCCTGCGCCAATCCGCGCCTGCGCAATTTCCGCAACTGGTCCGCCGAGGGCTATGCGGCGGTGATCGCACATGCCTGGGAAGAGCACGGCCTGCGCACGGTGATGACCGGGGGCAGCAGCGCCCAGGAGCAGGAAATGGGCGCGCGCATTCGCGTCCTGTGCGCGGAAGAGGCGGTCATCGATGCCATCGGCGGCACCTCGCTCAAGGGGCTTCTGGCCATGCTCGACCGCGCGCGCATGGTGATTGCGCCCGACTCCGGGCCGGTGCACATGGCTAACGCCCTGCGCACGCCTACGCTGGGGCTTTTCGCCACCACCAATCCCGATCGCGCGGCGCCCTATTGCTGGCGGCGCTTCGTGGTCGACCGTTATCCCGATGCCGTGCGTCGTTATCTGCACAAGTCACCGGAGGCTATCCCGTGGGGCACGCGCGTGCGGCACCCCGACGCCATGAGCCTTATCCGTGCCGACGACGTCATCGCCCAATTCGATGCCTTGCTGGATGCCGCGCCGTCCGCTTCGCCCCGCTCGGAGCCCGACCATGAAACTTGATCTGACCGTTCTCGAACAGGCCCGCCTACTGGTGGTGGGCGATGTCATGCTCGACCGCTATTGGCATGGCGGCACCTCACGCATCTCGCCAGAAGCGCCGGTACCGGTGGTCAAGGTCGGTGAATCGGAAGACCGCCCCGGCGGCGCCGCTAACGTGGCGCTCAATATCGCCGCGTTAGGTGCGCATGCCGCGCTGGCGGGCGTGGTCGGCGAGGATGACAATGCCGCCTTGCTCAAGGCGAGTCTTGAAGCTTCTGATGTAAGTACTCACTTTCATCATAGCCCCGAGATTCCCACGATCACCAAGCTACGTGTGATGAGTCGCAACCAGCAGTTGCTGCGTCTCGACTTCGAGGAATCGCTGTGGGAGATCGACACCCAGGGCCTGACCGAGCGCGTCGAGGCGGCGCTGCCCGACGCCGACGTCGTGATCCTCTCCGACTACGGCAAGGGCAGCCTCAACCGCGTCGAAGCGCTGATCGCCATCGCGCGTCAGGCAGGTAAGCGCGTGCTGGTCGACCCCAAGGGGCATGCTTTCGATAAGTACCGCGGGGCGAGCATCATCACCCCCAACCTGGGCGAGTTCGAAGCGGTGGTGGGGCCATGCCCCGACGATGCCACGCTCGCCGAGAAGGGCGAGCAGCTACGCGCCGACTTGCAGCTCGAGGCGCTGCTGGTCACGCGCAGCGAGAAGGGCATGACGTTGATCCGCGAGGGCCACGCGCCGCTGCATCTACCGACGCATGCGCGCGAGGTCTTCGATGTCACCGGCGCCGGGGATACCGTCATCGGCGTGCTGGGGCTGGCGTTGGCGGCCGGTCAAGGCTACCCGGAAGCGATCATGCTCGCCAACCTGGCGGCGGGGCTGGTAGTCGCCAAACCGGGCACCGCGACATTGTCCATCGCCGAGCTCTACACAGCGCTGCATGGCGACAAGCTCGCCGAATTCGGCCCCATCGAGGAAAGTGCGTTGGTCGACGCGGTGCGCGCGGCCAAGCTGCGCGGTGAACGGGTGGTGATGACCAATGGCTGTTTTGACATCCTGCATGCTGGCCACGTGGCCTATCTCGAGCAGGCCAAGCGGCTGGGGGACCGGCTGATAGTGGCCGTCAACGACGATGCCTCCGTGGCGCGTCTCAAGGGCCCCAAGCGGCCGATCAATGCTCTCGAACGGCGCATGCAGGTATTGGCGGGCTTGAGCGCGGTGGATTGGGTAGTACCTTTCGCCGAGGAGACCCCGGCACGCTTGATTGCCGAGGTGTTGCCCGATGTGCTGGTCAAGGGCGGCGACTATCGCCCCGAGGACATCGCCGGCGGTGAAGCGGTCATCGCCGATGGCGGCGAGGTTCGGGTGCTCAACTTCGAGGATGGCGTCTCCACCACGGCGATGATCGGCACCATTCTCGACCGTGAAGGCTAAGGCGGCATCATGATCGCACCGGGCGTCGCACGTGGCCTCTACAGCGCGTTGTTGTATCTGCTCTCACCGCTGGTCTGGTGGCGGGTATGGCGTGAGCATGCGCTCACTAACAAGCGTGCGGAACGGTTGGGGCTGATCGCCGACACGGCGGACGGCACGCCGACGATCTGGCTGCATGCCGCTTCGGTTGGCGAAGTGCTGGCCGCACGTCCCTTGATCGAGGCTCTGGCGCTGCGTCATGCCGACCACCGTCTGGTGGTCACCACCATGACCGCGACCGGCGCCGAGCGCGTACGGGCACTGTTTCCCGCCGAGCGCTATGCGCTCACGCATTATTTCCTGCCGCTGGACTTCCCGGGCGCGGCACGGCGTTTCGTGAAGCGCTTGCGACCGCGCCTGGCGATCATCGTCGAGACCGAGCTGTGGCCTAACCTGCTGGCAGCGTGCGAACGGCAGCACGTGCCCGTGGTGGTCGCCAACGCTCGGCTCTCGGATAAGGCTTTCCAGGGCTATCGCAAGGTGGCGCCATTGCTGCGTGGCGCACTGGGCGCGGTGAGCTGGCTGGCGGCCAAGTCGCCGGCGGATCTCGAACGTTTTACGGCACTGGGATTGGCCGGTGAGCGTGGCGACGTCGTCGGCTCGATCAAGTTCGATCTACCCATCAATGCCGAATTGCGCGATGAGGGTGAGCGATTACATACCCAGTGGGGTGCGCGATTCGTGTGGGTGGCCGGCTCGACCCATGAGGGCGAAGACGAGCAGGTACTGGCCGCGCATGCCCGCCTGCGACGCACGCATCCCCAAGCCTTGCTGGTGTTGGTGCCGCGCCATCCGCAGCGCTTCTCGGCGGTGGCCGAACTCTGCGAGGCACGCGGCGAGTGCCTCGCACGGCGTTCGCAAGGTGAAACGCCCAGCGCCGAGACGAGCGTCCTGCTGGGCGACACCATGGGCGAGCTGATGCGCTTTTACGCCGCAGCGGACGCCGCCTTCGTGGGCGGCAGCCTGGTGCCCATCGGAGGACACAACCTGCTCGAGCCCGCCGCGCTCGGCGTCCCGGTACTCACCGGACCGCATTTGGAGAACTTTCAGGACATTGCCGAGACCCTGCGCGAGGCCCAGGCGCTATGCGAGATCGGCGACGCCGAGGCCTTGGGCGACGCCCTGGCGACCCTAGCCGACGATCCCGATCAGCGCCGTCGGCTAGGCGCCGCCGGCGAAGCGGTGGTGGCCGCCAATCGCGGCGCCTTGGAAAAGACGCTGGAAGGCATCGCGGCGCGTCTGCCGGCGGATGTACACGCTCAGGGCGTATAGCGCTCGACGCCATTCTCCGTTCCCAACAGCAGCACGTCGGCGCCGCGCTGGGCGAAGAGCCCGTTGGTGACTACGCCGACGATATTGTTGAGGCGCTGCTCCATGGCCTTGGGGTCCTCGAACAGGCATTCGTAACCATCGAGGATCTGGTTGCCGTTGTCGGTGACCACACCGTCGCGGTAGACCGGTGTGATGCCCAGCTTGACCATCTCCCGCGCCACATAGGAACGGGCCATGGGAATCACCTCGATGGGCAGCGGGAAGCCGCCGAGCACGTCGACGCGCTTGGAGGCGTCGGCGATGCACACGAAACGCTCGGCGCAGGCGGCGACGATCTTCTCGCGCGTCAGCGCCGCGCCGCCGCCCTTGATCATATTGAAGTGCGCATCGATCTCGTCGGCGCCGTCGACATAAACCGGCACCGTGCCCACGTGGTTGAGTTCGAAGACATCGATGCCGTGGCCTCGCAGACGTTCGGCCGTGGCGTCCGAGCTTGCCACTGCGCCTTGGAAGTCGTGCTTGTGCTCGGCCAGCAGGTCGACGAAGAAATTGGCGGTGGAGCCGGTGCCCACGCCGATGATGGTGTCGCGGCCGAGCAAGGGCTTGATATCCTCGATGGCGGCGGCAGCCACCGCGCGCTTGAGTTCGTCTTGGGTCATGGTGCGTCCGTATGGGCGTTCGTATCGCGTCGTAAGACGTCTGTGTAAACGTTCATATCAGCGTTCGTAGAAACGCTCTTGTAAATTCGTATAAACGCTCTTGTAAAAGCGTATCGGCGAAATCCGTGCCCATTATAGAGCTTATCCGCGCCGCATAAGAGACATGACGGCACGCGCGGGACTGGACGCTATACCGCGCCCTCTGCTAACAATGGAAGTTTGCTACCGGTTGGCCGCCCCATGGCGCCGGTTTCACAATGAGACGCGCGATTTCGCAGGACACACCAGAATGCTAGAAGAGACCGTCAAGAAAATCCTCCAGGCACGCGTATACGAAGCGGCCCGGGAAACACCGATATCCCCTGCTCCCCTCCTTTCCCGCCGTCTCAACAACACGATTTTGATCAAGCGTGAGGACCTGCAGCCGGTCTACTCCTTCAAGATTCGCGGCGCCTACAACAAGATGGCCCAGCTCAGCGAAGAGCAAAAGGCCAAGGGCGTGATCGCTGCCTCCGCCGGCAATCACGCCCAGGGCCTGGCCATGGCCGCCAAGCAGATGGGCGTCAAGGCGATCATCGTCATGCCGCGCATCACACCGGAGATCAAGGTTCAGGCGGTACGCGCCCGAGGGGCCAAGGTCGTGCTCAAGGGCGATGCCTTCGGCGAGGCATTGGCGCATGCACGCGAACTGATCGACGCGCATGGCTATACCTACATTCCACCCTTCGATGACAACGATGTGATCGCCGGCCAGGGCACGGTGGGCATGGAAATCCTGCGTCAGCATAGCGGGCAGTTGGATGCGATCTTCGTCCCCGTCGGCGGTGGCGGCCTGCTCGCCGGCGTGGTGGCCTATATCAAGTACCTGCGCCCCGAAATCAAGGTTTACGGGGTCGAGGCGGAAGACTCGGCCTGCCTCAAGGCGGCCATGGAAGCCAACGAGCGCGTTACCCTCGACCAGGTCGGCGTGTTCGCCGAGGGCGTCGCCGTGGCGCAGATTGGCGAGGCACCGTTCGAGATCCTGCGCCACTGGATCGACGGTGTGGTCACGGTCACTACCGACGAGATATGCGCGGCAGTCAAGGATATCTTCGAGGACACGCGCGCTGTTGCCGAGACCTCCGGCGCGTTGTCACTGGCCGGGCTCAAGAAGTATATCCAGCAAGAGCGCGTCGATGGCCAGACGCTGCTGTGCATCAACTCGGGCGCCAATACCAATTTCGACCGCTTGCAGCACATCGCCGAGCGCACTGAGCTGGGCGAACAGCGCGAGGCGATCCTCGCGGTGACGATCCCCGAGCGCCCCGGCAGCTTCAAGAAGTTCTGCAAGACCATCGGCAAGCGCATGGTCACCGAGTTCAACTATCGCTACGCCGATCCCGAGCAGGCGCATATCTTCGTCGGGGTGCAGGTCAAGCCGGGGGGCGACGATCGCCAGGCGGTGATCGACAAGCTGCGCGAGGCCGATTACCCGGTGGAGGATCTCACCGATAACGAGCTGGCCAAACTGCACATTCGCCATCTCGGCGGCGGACGCCCCAAGGAACACTTCAGCGAGGAAGTCTATCGCTTCGAGTTTCCCGAGCGCCCCGGTGCGTTGATGAACTTCCTGACGCATCTGCCTGCCGACTGGAACATCTCGTTGTTCCACTATCGCAATCACGGCGCGGCGTATGGCCGGGTTCTGGTGGGCATGCAGATTCCCGATGGCGCCCGGGCGCATGTCGAGGAACACTTCGAGCGCATCGGTTATCGGTACTGGAAAGAATCCGACAACCCCGCCTATCGTCTGTTCATGGCGTGAACCGTCCGGCGTCATGTTATGACGCCTTTATAGCTATAGATTATGAGAACCTATATTTCCATAGGTTCTCATATCGTTAATATGACGAATAGCAAATAAGAACATCGTTCGTTAACCAAACGTTTCATTCTTGTGCCCGGGGCCAGTTGTCAACCCATACGGCTGGCCCTATAGTCGTAAGCGTTATTTGGGGTGCTATAAAAAACAGTCCTTTACGGAGCAGGAAATGAAACGCAAGCCTGATCTAGTCATGGCTTTAGTAATGTTGTTTGGCTTGGGTGTAGTGGCGACGGGTTACGCACAGACATTGATGGGTACTTGATGTACGCCCCGGTATCTGGGCGTATTCGCCGGTCGTCTTGAAGAGGGTGTGTACAAAACAGGCGAGCGAAGTCAAGACAAGGCAAAATCGGGTGAAAACACGGAGTTTACGTGGAGTAAATGAGTATTTTGAGGCCGATTTTAACGCCGGATTGTCGAGCGCAGTCCTTTTGTAAACCCCTCTGAACGCCCGAGTGATTGCATGGCCCGCTGAGCGGCCGACGATGGTTCCCCATCGTCGGCCGCTTGCGTTACGGGCGCACGGTGCGGGCGTCGCTGACGATGGCATCGAGAGGCACATCCCAGCCCGCGATGGGCAATCGCTCGACGTACTGGCAGTCGTGGGCAAGGCCGATCAGGCACGGGTGCGGACGGCGTAGGCGTCGAAAGGCGAAGGTGCGGTCGTAGAAGCCGCCGCCCATGCCCAGTCGGTTGCCTTGAATATCGAAACCAACCAGCGGCATAAGCACCAGGTCCAGTGCCCAGGCCGGCAGACGCCGTGCGCGATGCGCGCCATGGCGCGTGCTCGGTTCCGAGATGGAAAAGCGATTGGTGCGCATGGGCGTCTTGGCGTGGTAATGCACGAACCACAGGCGATTGTCGGACAACGGACGCAGCACCGGGAGATAGACCCGGACGCCGCGGCGTCGGAACCATGCGATCAGCGGTGTCGGGTCGATCTCGCCGTCGTTGGGTAGATAGAGCGCAACGCGGCGCGCGCGTTTGACCTCTGGCAACTGGCGCAGGCGGCGGCATAGTGCATAGGCGGCCTGACGGCGCTGGGACGCGGAAAGTCGGCGTCGACGCCGGCGCAATTCGCGGCGTAGGCTGCGTCGGTCGGATAGTTCGAGAGGGGCTTCGTGCGTCATGTTCGGTGAGGTTCCCCAAAGTGCCGCTGTCGTTCTGGCCCTGAACCTAAAGGTTCAAGGTGGGTGACCGCAGACGAGTCATCAGGCTTTCCGTCGCACGGACATGCACACAGACCCGTCTAGCATTTGGCCCCCTAGTAATGCGCATAGGCTCGAGGGACTATAACGACTGGCGAACACTTCAGGGAACGCCCCTATCCTAGCAGAGACTGGGGCGCGGCCAAAGCATCAGGCACTTTTCGTATAGAGCCTTCCCGCGTATAGCCTCTTGTCTCGTATCGCACCGTTTCTTGTATAGAGCCCTGGCGTAACGAACCTAAGTGCTTGTCGGGCAAGGCCGAACGTCAGCTTGAAGGTTTGTCATCGGCGACGGGCGCATCGGCCAGGGCTTGTTCCAGACGCTCGCTAAGGCGCGACAGACTGGACTCGCTTTCGCGCTGGGTGTCGAGCGCTTCGAGGAGTTCATGAGTGATATTCAGCGCCGCCATGATGGCGATCTTCTCGGCGCCCTGCACCTTGCCCTGGGAATGGATGCCGTTCATGGCGCGATCCAGATAGCGCGCCGCGCGCTTTAACTCGTCTTCCTGGTCGGGCGGGCAAGCGATCACGTAGGGGCGTCCCAGCAACGTGATCTCGGTCGTCTGCCGCGAGGCGTCGTTCATGGATCGCTCCAGAGCGGGCCAAGGTCGGGCCCGATGCGGTAAGATGGAACCAAGTTTCCGCGTCATGCGCGGTGGAGGGAACAGCCTCGACGACCATGGCATCCTGCCCGTCGCGAGCCTACGTTCGCCGCCATGTAAGCCATTG
Organism: Chromohalobacter canadensis; assembly: GCF_034479555.1. Lineage (NCBI taxonomy): Bacteria > Pseudomonadati > Pseudomonadota > Gammaproteobacteria > Oceanospirillales > Halomonadaceae > Chromohalobacter > Chromohalobacter canadensis. Next base: position 1,809,076 of record NZ_CP140151.1, read on the forward strand.
ATCACTATAAAGAGCCGCCCGGTCGCGGTCAACGCGGCCCGGTGGCCTGCAGCACAGGACCGCATCATGTCCCTAATCGACGAACAACTCGATTTTTCACGTGTCGCCGACACCTTTCTCGCCCACGGCAGCATGCAGTCACCGGCGTTTCTCGACGGTCGCTTGTGCGCACGCTTGGCGTTGGCCGACATCAGCGCCGATACCTGGCTCGAGGAAGTCTGCGCGACCCTGGGTGTCGACCAACCCAATAGCCGTGAAGACGGCGAAGTCCTGCTCGCCTGGCGGCGGCAGGCGTTGGACGCCCTGGCCGCGCCAGAGCTCAACTTCGAGCCGCTGCTGCCCGATGACCTGTTCTCTCTCGCCGAGCGCGCGCACGGCCTACAGGAATGGACTCAGGGCTTTCTGGAAGCCATCGTCGAGGCCGGCGGCCAGAGTGACGACTGGTCGGCGGCTTTGCGCGAAGTGCTCGAAGACCTTGGCTCGCTCGTCAACCTGGAGATCGAGCTCGAGGACAACGCCGAGAACGAGAACGACCTTTTCGCCTTGACCGAGCATGCGCGCATGGCCGCCATGATGCTCTATACCGAGCAGCACCCCGGCCAGCCCCAGGTCGAGCGCGTCGAGAATCCCGAGGGCGACGACGCCACCACACCGCCGTCACAGGCACACTGATCAATCTCTTGGCCGGGCTTGTCCCGGCCTCTCTCCCACATCTCCCGCCATCCGAGGAGCGCCCATGCCTCGCACTGCCCTGCCGCGTCCGGCGGCGATTTCTTCTGATGAATACCGTGCCCGCCGCCAGGTGTTGATGGCGGCCTTGCCCGCGCATAGTGCCGTATTGATCTCGGCGGCCTCGCTAGTGACGCGCAACCGCGACAGCGAATACGCCTTTCGCCAGGACAGCGACTTCCACTACCTGAGCGGTTTTCCCGAGCCGGATGCTCTGCTGGTGCTGTTGCCCGGTCGCGATGCCGGCGAAGCCGTACTGTTCTGCCAAGAGAAGGATCCTTCCCAGGAAGTCTGGACCGGGATGCGCATTGGCGCCGAGGCCGCCGTAACGGATTACGGCGTCGATGAAGCCTACGAGAACGACACCCGAGATGCCCTGCTGCCCGAGCTACTCGAGGGCCGTGAAACACTGTACCTGCCCCTCGATAATGGCGAGATGCTGGCCCTGGTCGAGTCACTGCGTTCCGAACTGGCGCCCCAGGCCCGGCGCGGCGAACGTACACCGCGTGCCTTCGCCGATATTGTGCCGCTGATCCACGCACAACGCCTGATCAAGAGCGAGGCGGAACTTGGCCTGATGCGCCACGCCGCACGTATCTCGGCGCAGGCGCACCGCCGGGCCATGCAAAACGTGTGTCCGGGGCTTTTTGAGTACCAGCTACAAGCAGAGCTCGAGCACGAGTTCGTCTGGCACGGCGCTCGCGAACCGGCTTATGCCACGATTGTCGGGGGCGGCGAAAACGCTTGTGTGCTGCACTATATCGAGAACAGTGCTGCGCTTCGCGACGGCGACCTGGTGTTGATCGACGCCGGTGGCGAGTTCGAACTTTATGCCGGCGACATTACGCGCACCTTCCCGGTCAACGGCCGTTACACGCCAGCGCAGCGTGAGCTCTACGAGGTCGTCCTCAAGGCGCAATGCCGCGCGGTGGCTGCCGTCGCACCGGGTACGACCTTGAGCGCGATTCACGATGGCGTAGTGCGCGACCTGACCGCTGGCCTCATTCGCCTGGGGCTGCTCGAAGGCCCGCTTGAGGCACGTATCGATGATCACGGATACCGGCGTTTCTTCCTGCACGCGACGTCGCACTGGCTGGGGCTCGACGTGCACGACGTCGGCACCTATCGGCTGGACGGCGAGCCGCGTGTGCTGACGCCGGGCATGGTGCTGACCGTCGAACCGGGGCTCTATATCCCCAACGCCGAGGACATTCCCGAGGCGTATCGCGGCATCGGCATTCGTATCGAAGACGATGTCGCGGTGACCGCCACAGGGCACGAGGTGTTAACGGCAGACGTGCCCAAGGAAGTGGCGGAAATTGAGGCACTCATGCATGATCGGTGATCACTTTTTGAGCGCATGGGATTTGTTTACGTAATTACGTTATGAATACGTAAAGTCGGCTTGCCGTGGTAGGAAAGCCCCTATGGGTAAGCTCCCGCACGACTGCCGTCCATGCACTTAACGTGGTACAAAACAGCGTGTCTCGCCATCGCTTATGGCAAGACCTTCGAAGCCGACAGGGAGAGTTTTCGATGCCGTCTAACCGGGTCGATATCGCCATCGTGGGAGGTGGCTTGGTCGGCGCCAGCCTGGCATGTGCCTTGGCGCCGCTGATCGAGCGTCACGGGCTGCGCGTGGCGGTGATCGAGGCAGCGCCGCTGAACGCGACGCAGCCTACGACGTATCAGCCCAGCTTCGATGCCCGCGCCAGCGCCATCGCGCAAGGCTCGCGCCGGCATTTCGAGCGGCTCGGGGTATGGGCGTCAATGGCCGAGCGCGCCACGCCGATTCGCCAGATCCACGTCAGCGAACGCGGGCGTTTCGGGGCGACGCGGCTGACAGCGGACGAGTTCCACCTCGACGCCCTGGGCTACGTGATCCCCAACGCCTGGATGGGGCGTGTTCTGCATGCGGGCCTGGAATCGTTACCGTTGACCTGGCACTGCCCGGCGCGCGTCGACGACATCGCGCCCATCGCCGACGGCCACCGGCTGACGCTCAGCGACGGCGCCTGTCTTGAGGCCGGCTTGACGGTACTTGCCGATGGCGGCCGCTCGGGACTCAAGGAGCGTCTGGGCATTGATAGTCAAGCGCAGTCCTATGAACAGCATGCCTTGATCGCTAATGTCGAAATCGGACGTGACCACGCTGGCGTGGCCTATGAGCGTTTCTCGAGCCAGGGCCCGATGGCACTGCTGCCTTTGGCCGGACGCCGCATGGCGCTGGTTTGGACCCACGCCAAGGCGCCACGCGAGGAAACCCTAGGCTGGAGCGACGCCGAATGCCTGAGACGTTTGCAAAACGCCTTCGGCGACCGCCTGGGACGCTTTCGGCGCATCGGGCATCGTGACGCCTATCCGTTGTCGCTGATCACCGCCAACGAACCGGTGCGCCCGCATCTGGCGATCATGGGCAACGCGGCCCACTCGTTGCATCCGGTCGCCGGGCAAGGCTTCAATCTTGCCTTGCGCGGCGTCATGGATTTGGTCACGTCGCTGGAAGCCGGTCTGGCGCGTGGCCAGGCTATCGGTGGCGCGAGCCTGCTGGGCGACTTCGAGGCCCGCCGCGCCGCCGACCGGCGTAACGTCATCCGCTTCAGCGATGGCTTGATTCGCCTGTTCGGCATCGAGCATGCCGCGTTTTCCCACCTACGCGCCGCGGGCCTGGTGGGGCTCAATATCGTGAGCCCGTTGCGACGCACCCTGGCGCGCCGCGCCATGGGGTTGGAGCGATGACGGCCGACGAGGAAACGAACATGAAAGAGACGACACACGACGAGGTGATCGTCGTCGGCGGCGGCATGGTCGGTGCCGCGCTGGCGGCGCTGCTCGGCGAGGCCGGCCTCTCGGTGACGGTACTCGACGCCCGTCCGGCGCCGCTGGCTAGCGACGATGTCGGTTGCGGCCTGCCCGCCCCCCGGGTCAGCGCCTTGACGCCGGTATCGCAACGTTTGTTGACGCATCTCGGTGCCTGGCCGTGGATGGTCGAGCGGCGCGTCTCGCCCTATCAGGGCATGCGCGTCTGGGACGGCGAAGGCAACGGCGAAATCGCCTTCGAGGCGGCGGATATCGGGCTGCGCGAGCTGGGCCATATCGTCGAGAACGACGTCGTCCTGGCGGGGCTCGAAGCACGCCTTGCCGCCCTGCCGAGCGTGACCCAGCGTTTCGGCGCGCGAGTGTCGGGGATCGAGCGCGAAGGCGAAGCGCAAACCTTGATCCTCGACGATGGCAGCCGCTGGACGGCGCCGCTGGTGGTTGCCGCCGATGGCGCACGCTCCCCGCTTCGACGCCTGGCGGGCATCGAGGTACGCGAGCACGACACCGGCCATGTGGCGCTGGTCACCACGCTGCGCTGCGAGCATGGCCATGGCGGCGTGGCGCGTCAGGTCTTCCTGCCAGACGGGCCGTTGGCTTTTCTGCCCCTGCGGGTCGACGCAGACGACCACCATTGCTCGATCGTCTGGTCGACACGCCCTGAGCACGCCGAGCGGCTGCTGGCGCTGGACCCCGCGGCATTCGCCGAGGCCCTGAACGCCGCCATGGAAGGCCGGCTAGGTAAGATCGATGTGCTCGACGAGGTACACCACTTCCCGCTGACTCAGCGTCACGCTCGCGAATATAGCGCACCGGGCCTGGCCCTGATCGGCGACGCCGCACACAGCATTCACCCGCTGGCCGGCCAGGGCGTCAATCTGGGCTTCCTGGACGCGGCGGTACTGGCGGAAGAACTCATTCACGCACGCCAACGCGGCGTAGCGCTCGGCGACGCCCGCACCCTGGCGCGTTACGCCCGTCGTCGGCGTGGCGACAACACCGCCATGTTGGCGCTAATGGACGGCTTCCGCCTGCTGTTCGGCACCCAACACCCCGCATTACGATTGATACGTAACGTCGGGCTCTCCAGTACAGACAAGCTCATGCCCCTCAAGCGCATCATGATTCGCCAAGCTGCCGGCGAACGCGGCGAGCTGCCCGCCGTGTGCCGCTAGGCACGATCTGATCGGTCCTACCGGGCCGATCCGCCATGTGCACCCAGGCTTTGTGCTTCTAGACTGATATGTGACATTCGCTTTGGGAGTTCTCTGCATGCGACTCGACGGTTCCTGCCATTGCGGCGCAGTGCGTTTCAGTGTCGATTCCCCGCACCCCTATCCCTATCAGCGCTGTTACTGCTCCATCTGCCGCAAGACCGCTGGCGGTGGTGGCTACGCTATCAACTTGAGTGGTCGCGCCGAGACGCTCGACGTGCAGGGGCGTGAGCACATCAACGTCTACCGCGCTGTCATCGATGGTGAAACCAGCACCGGCGAACGCCGCTTCTGCCGACACTGCGCCAGCGCGCTGTGGGTCTTCGATCCTCAATGGCCGAGTCTGGTGCATCCGTTTGCCTCTGCCATCGACACGCCCCTGCCCATTCCGCCCGAGCGCGTCCACTTGATGCTCGATAGCAAAGCTAACTGGGTGGAGGTCGACGCCCGGGAAAACGACCAATGCTTTGCCGTGTATCCGCAAGAAAGCCTTGCCGAATGGCACCAACGGTTGGGGTTGGAAGAGGATAGCGAGCCCCCCACTTAGACAACGGATCAGATACCCATGGAGGTGAGTTCATGACGAAACGAAATCTTCAGGGCGTCACACTCGAGTGCGTGCAGGGGGATATTGCGCGCCAGCCGGATATGGACGCCATCGTGAACGCGGCCAATGCGGAGTTGCGGATTGGCGGCGGCGTGGCGGGTGCGATTCATCGGGGCGCCGGGCCGGAACTGGAGCGGGAATGCCAGCCGCTGGCGCCTATTCAGCCGGGGCAAGCGGTGATCACCGGCGCTCATAACTTACCCAATCGCTCGGTGGTGCATTGCCTGGGCCCGGTGTACGGAGTGGACGCGCCCGCCGAGCCACTGCTGGCGGCCTGTTACCGCAATGCGCTAGAACTGGCCGAGCAAAACGAGCTCAGCTCCATCGCCTTCCCGGCGATCTCCACCGGTGCCTTCGGGTATCCGCTGGAAGCAGCGACGCAGGTAGCGTTCAAGACGGTGCTTGAGATGCTGCCCCAGTTATCCTCGGTCAAGCATATCCGCTTCGTGTTGTTCCAGGAGGCGGACGCCCGAGTCCATGAAGAGATCCTCGAGCGCTTGCTCGATTGAAAAGAACCATTAATTGAGACCCTGCCATTTTCGGGCGCCGGACGGTCCCGCTTTCGGTGCCCCTGCCTTTCTCTCTCCGACCACCCCAAGACACACCCGCTTGAACCTGGGTCATGGCGGGCAATTCGTCTTTGGTAGCTGCCGCTTCCCCAGGAATCGGTGGTGTTTTTCTATACATAATTTACATTATGTACAATGTTTGTATAAGGCAAGAGCTGCCGGGCGCTAGGCGTTCTCGGTGCATATGCCTCCTTGGAATCGCAAGAAAGGAATAATATTTTGAAAACTCTTTTCTCATGGCTACGGGGAACGACGATTCGGGCCCGGATGACGGCCGGCTTTGCCAGTGTTCTGTTGCTGATGGTCATTCTGACCGCCGAAGGGGTGCGCGAGGTCAACCTGATCGACCACAGCATGAAAGTCATCAACGACGTCAACAGTGTCAAACAGCAGCATGCGGTCGATTTCCGAGGGAGCGTACACGACCGCGCCATCGCCGTGCGCGATGCGGTACTGGTCGACGACGAGGCCGATCTGACGCCGATCATGGCGGATATTAAGCGCCTCGAAGGCAACTACCGCGATGCCGCCGCCGGCATGCGAGAAGTCTTCTCGGAGGGCAATGTCACTGCCGAAGAGCGCAATGCCCTGGCCGCTATCCAGGAGATTCAGGCCACCACCATGCCGCTGATCGAAGAAGTGCTCGAGCGGCGTCAGGCTGGCGATATCGCGGGCGCCAAGCAGCTGCTGCTCGACGAAGCGGCGCCGGCCTTCAGAACCTGGCTGAATGACATCAATGCCTTCATCACTTTGCAAGAAGAGCTCAACGCCGCCGAAACCGGTTTTGCGCGCAATATCGCCGAGAATTTCCAGATCACCATGGTGTTGCTGTGCCTGGGGGCCCTGGTAATCGGGGGGCTGGTGGCTACGTTGTTGACCAGGCTGCTGTTGCGCGAGTTCGGCGCGGAGCCCTACGAGGTCAAGGCCTTCGCCGAGGCGGTGGGCAATGGCGATCTGACCCGTCAGGTGTCGCTGAAACGGCAGTATCGCAACAGCATCATGGCTGCTCAGGTATCGATGGCGGAAAAGCTGAAAACAACAGTGTTGGAAGTGCGCGGTTCGGCCGAATCGGTGGCCACCAATAGCGAACAGATCGCCGAGGGTAACAACGAGTTGGCTTCCCGCACTGAGCAGCAAGCGAGCTCTCTGGCCGAGACCGCCTCCGCCATGGAAGAACTGGGAAGCACCGTTCAGCAAAACGCCGACAACGCCGTGGAAGCACGCAAGCAGGCCGCCAACGCCTCGCAAATCGCCGAGGAGGGTGGTGAGGTCGTCACGCAGGTGGTGCAGACCATGCACGACATCGATGCCAGCTCCAATGAAGTGGCCGATATCATTTCGATGATCGATGGTATCGCCTTCCAGACCAACATCCTGGCGCTCAATGCCTCCGTCGAGGCGGCACGTGCCGGTGAGCATGGCCGTGGCTTTGCCGTAGTCGCCCAGGAAGTGCGCGAGCTTGCCAGTCGCTCTGCGTCATCGGCCAAGGCAATCCATGCCTTGATCACCGCCAATCGCAAGCGTGTTGAGCAGGGGACGGAACTGGCCACTCAAGCCGGCAAGACCACCGAAGACGTGGTGACGTCCGTCAAGCGCGTGACCGAGCTGATGGAAGAAATCAGCAACGCGACCGCCGAACAGCGTGATGGAGTGCAGCAGGCCGGCGAAGCCGTCACCCAGATGGATCAGGTCACTCAGCAGAACGCGACCCTGGTCGAGCAAAGCGCCAGCGCCTCCAACAATCTCAAGGCGCGTGCGCACAAGCTGATGGAGCTGATGTCGGCTTTCGAGCTCGGCGCGGCCTCTTCACAGAACGCACGGCATGCGGCGGAGCGGCTCCGGGCCGCCACCGGCGGCGCACAGCAGCAGGCGTCGACATCCGCGCCGCGTCTGCCGAACACACGCCACACTGCACGGCAGACCACCAAGGAAGAAGAGTGGGAGGCGTTCTGACCCCCGGCTGAATACCTCAATGGCCGTTCGCCGCGAATGGCATAACAGACGGCCGCCGCCGGCGGTCGTCTGGCATCGAGGCCCCACTTCTCCCTCTGCGTTGCACCGATCATCGCTGTCCCACCCAAGACACACCCGCTTGAAACCCGGATAATGGCGGGCAATTCGCCCCCTGGGCGCACCCGACACCAACCCGGTTCGTGTACATGGAAATCAAGGTCAACTTTCTCGAAAACCTGCGGCTGGCGGCCAAGTTCGACGACTTCACCGTCGAGACCGACCAGCCCATTCGCTACAAGGGCGACGGCTCGGCGCCGAGTCCGTTCGACTACTTCCTGGCCTCCTCGGCGTTGTGTGCGGCTTATTTCGTGCGCTTGTACTGCAACGCGCGGGACATCCCTACCGAGAACATCCGGCTGTCGCAGAACAACATCGTCGACCCCGAGAATCGCTACAACCAGATCTTCAAGATCCAGGTGGAGCTGCCGGAGGACCTTTCCGAAAAGGACCGCACCGGTATCCTGCGCGCGGCGGAGCGCTGCAGCGTCAAGCGCGTGATCCAGAACGCGCCCGAGTTCCAGATCGAGACGGTCGAGAACATCGACGAGGACGCCCAGGCGCTGCTGATGGGCACGAACGCCAAGGACGGCGACGCAGGCGGCGAAACCTGGATCGAGGGCAAGGACCTGCCGCTGGAGCGCACCATCGCCAACATGACCCGGATCCTCGAGGATCTGGGCATGAAGATCGAGATCGCCTCGTGGCGCAATATCGTGCCCAACGTCTGGTCGCTGCATCTGCGCGACGCGGCCTCGCCGATGTGTTTCACCAACGGCAAGGGCGCGACCAAGGAAGCGGCGCTGTGCTCGGCGCTGGGCGAGTTCATCGAGCGCCTCTCCTGCAACTTTTTCTACAACGACCAGTTCTTCGGCGAGGAGATCGCCGATAGTGCCTTCGTTCACTATCCCAGCGAGCGCTGGTTCCCGCTGGAAGACGACGACGCGCTGCCTGCCGGGCTACTCGACGCACATTGTCGGGCGATCTTCGATCCGGACGGCGAGCTGCGCGGCTCGCACCTGATCGACACCAACTCCGGGCGAAAGGATCGCGGCATCGTCGCGCTGCCGTTCAAGCGCCGCTCCGATGGCGAGACGGTGTACTTCCCCTCCAACCTGATCGAGAACCTCTACCTCAGCAACGGCATGAGCGCCGGCAACACGCTCGCCGAGGCCGAGGTGCAGTGCCTTTCCGAAATCTTCGAGCGCGCGGTGAAGAAGGAAATCATCGAGCAAGAGATCGTCCTGCCGGACGTGCCGGAGGAGGTGCTGGCCAAGTATCCCGGCATTCAGGAAGGCATCGCCGCGCTGGAGGCCCAGGGCTTCCCGGTGCTGGTCAAGGACGCCTCGCTCGGCGGCCGCTACCCGGTGATGTGCGTGACTCTGATGAACCCGCGCACCGGCGGTGTGTTCGCCTCCTTCGGCGCGCACCCGAGCTTCCAGGTCGCGCTGGAACGCAGTCTCACCGAGCTGCTCCAGGGGCGCAGCTTCGAGGGCCTGAACGACCTGCCGCAGCCGACCTTCAGCTCGCTGGCGGTCTCCGAGCCCAACAACTTCGTCGAGCACTTCATCGACTCCTCCGGGGTGATCTCCTGGCGCTTCTTCAGCGACCGCACGGATCTCGACTTCCACGAATGGGACTTCGCCGGCACCACTGCGGAAGAAGCCGAGCGCCTCTACGGACTGCTCGCCGACCAGGGCCTGGAAGCCTACGTGATGGAACACGAGGACCTGGGCGCGCCGGTGTGCCGCATCCTGGTGCCGGGGTATTCCGAGGTGTACCCGGTCGAGGATCTGGTGTGGGACAACACCAACATGGCGCTGGACTTCCGGGCGGACATTCTCCATCTGCACACACTCGAGGATGAGCGCCTCGCCGACCTGCTCGAGCGCCTGGAAGAAAGCCAGCTCGACGATCACATCAAGGTCGGCACGCTGATCGGCATCGAGTTCGACGACAACACCGTGTGGAGCGAGCTCACCATCCTCGAGCTCAAGCTGCTGATTGAGATCGCTCTGGGCGAGTACGAAGCAGCGCTGGAGCACGTCCAGATGTTCCTGCAATTCAACGACAACACCGTGCAGCGCGGCTTGTTCCATCAAGCCATGCAAGCGGTGCTGGAGATCGCCCTGGACGACGACCTCGACTTCAACGACTACCACCGCAACCTCACGCGGATGTTCGGCGAAGAGACCATGTGCCAGGTGATCGGCGCGGTGAACGATGAGGTACGCTTCCCCGGGCTGACGCCCACCAGCATGGGGCTGGAAGGCATCGACCGCCACCAGCGCCTGATCGAAAGCTACCGGAAACTGCACGCCGCGCGCGCCGCCGGGGCCGGCATCGCCACCTCGTAAACCGCACCTCCCCACCCTCTCCGTCACCGCCACTCACGGCGCGCCCCGGCGGAGAGGGCATTTTCCCCTTCATGCGTTAATACCAGCCCCCACCTCTACGACCAACCGCCGTTTTGCATCTATCACCACTCTTGAATACTCTGCTTCACTAAGGCCACTTAGACGGCCATATAAAAGAACGACAACGACATAACGCTGGGACTACCGCATGGGATGGCAAGGGCGCATCACGACTTGCAGGGTAGGGGCGGTAGCGTGCCCAGACCCCGTGACCTGTTGCTTTTTTCCCTCCATACGCTGGCCCCCGCTAAAGCGCGCGGAGTCTACATAGGTCGCCGAGTTGTTCTTTATTTAAAATCAATGGCTTAGGTGAGAAAAGGTGGGCTAGATAAGATTTATTGAACGCGCGGGCGTGTTCAAGTGGCAAAACGAGCGCGCTAGCTAATACCGGTTGAGCAGATTAGACGTTTGAAGACAACAGACTAAGCAAGGAGAATCAAATGCCAAATGTATGTTTCTTTAGTTTTACTGAGGCTGACCGCGACGTTGTGTTGACTATTAAAGGTCGAGCCGTAAACCCCGACTACAAGAACCTCAACTTCCGAGTAAAAGATCTTTTAAAGCGGTGGAAAACGGAAGACGTTGCCAGGATCCGTCAAGCCATATCAACAGCAATGAACGGAACATCTCGCACAATAGTTTTTGTTGGCGAAAAAACGCACCAGAGTCGGTGGGTTCGTGAAGAAGTAGAGATGACTCTAGACAACAAAAAACCTGTCTATGCAATTCGCTTAAAAGATACCAACGGTGCCAAGCCGAAAGTTCTCGAAGAGAACAATATTCAGCTATACAGCTGGAGGGAGGCAAAACTTCAGGATCTAGCAACACGCTAAAGGGATAAATGATGATACCTTATTGCTTTGTGCTAATGCCCTTCGGGAGAAAATCTGATGAGAGTGGCCGCGTCGTTGAGTTTGATGCGATATATAATCAACCTGATTCCGTGAAGCCAGCGCCGACACTTCCCCTATCACCGCCAGCGAGCATTTTCTGACCGCCGATTCCGTCTCAACCGCTGAACGCATACCGGGGAGGACCAACCATGGCGACGCTGACCGACGAGAGCAGCCCATTTTGACAGGCATTTCTACCCGCCGGGCACGCTGATACTGGCTGCCGATGACCGTCAGCTCTCTGCGTGGTGCCTTTGTCCGACAGACGATCAGCATGGCGTGCCTCGGGGATAGCGCAGGCGGCTTCGCAAGGTGTTCAACACCGTCATGCGTCCGATGTCCTGCCCGAAGTCGAGGATGATCTGCCGCGCCTTGTGAATCACGAGCGCCGCACGATGCACCAGCTCTTGTAGCACGGTGCGGATCCGGCGCCGCTTGGCGGGATGGCGCACCGGGCTCAGCTCGCCGGTCATGCCCAGCTGCCCCATCAGCCGCAGGATGTTGTAGGCCAGCTGGGCGAGGTGCAGGATCAGATCGTTGGTGGCGAACTTGCCCGACGGCAGCCGCTCCAGGTCGAGATCGGTCTTGATCTCACTGTGGAATTGCTCGTGGGTGGCATGCGCCTGGTAGCGTTTGATCACCGCCTCCGGCGCCTCGTCCAGGCTGGTCCACCAGCCTTCCAACTCATAGTCCGGTTCGAGCAGCAACTGGCCATCGCGATCGGCGGTGCGCTCTACCAGGCGCATCACGCGTTGGACGACGTATTCGGTCTTGTTGTCGTCGTGGATCGAGACGGTCTGCGTCCACAGCGCCTGGCGCTTGCCAGGACGCAGCTCTTCCCAGTAGTCCGCCGCCACAGCCAACCAGGTATCCTGATCCGCCGTGGCCGAGCCGCGCGGGTTCCATTTGACGACATAGTCGAGCCGGCGCCCCTCGTCGGCAAAGACCTGGCGCTGCTGTTCGAGAAGCGCCAGGTGCGCCTGGCTGTCGAAGCCGCTGTCCTCGCGTAACAGGATCGGTTGCTTGGTCAGGCCTTGGGCGCGAGGCAGTACCCGCTCCAGAAAGGCGTTGCTCTCCTTCATGGTGTGCTGCTTGCCAGGCCGCAGTTCCAGACCCAGGCACCACCCTTCGTTGCCCAGATAGGCGGCGATCGGGGTGTAGCCATCGACCTTCTGGTAGGTCCGCGAGACGCCTTCCTTCTTCGAGTTGCTGTTGTCCATGACGAAGGTGTCGATGTCCAGGCAGACGTGCGTCGTCTCGGCGGTGATCGGTGCTTCGATCAGTGACAGCAGGGTCGTGGACCAGGTGGCGGTGCGCGCCTGCAGGTCGTTGGCGGCAAGTTTCTCCAGCCGCTGTCGCAGCGTCGCCGCGCTCGGCACCTTCTGCAGGGTCAGCAGTTGTTGGAAGGGCTTGTCGCGGCGGAAGTTCTCGACAGCGTCATAGTCGCTCATGCCCAGACACAGCAGGCCCAGGTAGCTCTTGATCACGTCACTGGTGCGCATGCCCAGCGTGGTGGGGAAGCGGCTGTCGATGCTGTCGACGCCAGCGATCTCGAAGCATTGCCCGATGATGGACAGCCCGGCGTGGCTGGTGAGGGTGCGGCGACTGGCGCGGAACTTGACGTTGGGCATGGCACTGTCTGGGTGAATGGCGATATTCGCTATATTGCCATGCAGTTCAGTAGGTTAGAAGCATTTCTGGGGGCTGGTCTCACGGATTCAGGAGGTACTTAATAAGAGAAGCAATGCTTAATCCAATAAGCAAAAGTAATGTTAGTGGCATAAGCCACCCTATCCATCCCATTGAGCCCATTAAAGCGAAACATTCTGAATTCATCATGAAAATCCTCTTGGCAGTGCTATCCTAAGGTAAAGAGTACAGCCTTTGTGTAGCCCAAAGGTCAAGCTGTAGAAATGATCATGGCTTGTTTGTTAGCAAACTAAGTAGATGTATTCAGGATCATTTCAGGTTGTGCCTCTATAAAGGGTAGACATCCACTTTTGTAGGAGAACACTGATGTATAAGAAGCATCTGGTATCAAGCCTTTTGGCAATCTCGTTGAGTACGCTGGCGGCGGCTTCCTGGGCCTCGGCCGGGCATGGAAATAGCGAAAAGGTGAGTGACGCTGACGTTGATCGCACCATCACGGTGGAAGCGGGAGACATGTGGTTTGATCCTGAGGACATTGAGGCCTCTACCGGGGAAACCATTAAATTCGAGATCACTAACACGGGTAGTTGTCGGGTCCCGTGTGATTGACTACCCGCTTGGTAAATAACTCAGGACGCTTGGTCTGCCATTCCTTCATCATCGCAATCGGTGATTGATGGTGCAGCGCCTTCTGCGGGATGTGGTGATTGTACAGCCAGGTGTAGCGTTTGAGCGTCTGCTCCAGGTCCTCGCCTGAGGTATAGCGCCGAGTCGCCAGCACATCGCTGATACGGCCGTTGAAGCGCTCCACCATGCCGTTTGTCTGCGGTCTTCCCGGCTTGATCAGACGGTGCTCGATACCAAGGGCCTGGCACTCTTGGTCAAACGGGTGATTCCCGCTGGGCTTGCGCTCCCCCGCCCGCGTGAAGCGATCGGTGAATGACTTGCCGTTGTCGGTCAGTACCGTCTGGACCTGGAAGGGAGCCTTCTCCTCCACCCGCTTCATGAACGCCCGCGCATCCTTCGCGGACTGGCTGCGTCTCACCTCCAGATGGACCCAGCGCGTGGCGCGATCGATGGCGACGTACAGGTAGCGTTTTTGCTCCTCATCGGGCATCCGGGGCAGGTGCTTGATGTCGATGTGCACGTAGCCCGGCTCATAATCTTTGAAGGGCTTGTGCCGGGGTTTCTCATCGTCGCCCGCGTCCCGTCTAGACAGCTCTGCCAGTGTCGGCACCTCGCGCCGCTTGAGCATGCGATGCAGACCAGAACGCGACAAGCCAGGATTGAGGAACTCACGCGCCACGACGAGCAGATCATCCAGGCCGAGGCGCAGGAATTCGCGCGCCGCGATCAGCACCTCTTCCTGTTCGGAAGTGAGCGTGGCCAGCAGGTTGTGACGCGTGTGCGGTCGGTCCTGGACATCGTCACGGTACCGCCAGCGCCGGATGGTCGAGACGGCGACGCCGTACTGGCGTGCTAGCTCGCTGTCGCTGATGCTGGAAGGCGCTGCCTGGATCTCGGCCCGGATCTTCGGAGTGGTGGTCGCCTGTTTATGTAGCTTGATGTCCATATCCTTGCTCCCGGATGAACTGGTGAAGAAGCTCCTTGGCGGCCAGCAAAGGATAACTTCTATAGCTCATCTGATCATCCGGGACCCTACAGGTAGTATAGAACACGAGTTCACAATCGGAGACGAGTCTGCTCAAGAGGAACATCGTGATATGATGCAAGAAATGAGTGAAGGCGATGGGGGACACCATATGTCGGAAGGTGGTGATGGCATGGCTTCGGTGACCATTGAACCCGGTGAGACCAAAGAGCTGGTTTGGACAGCTCCTGACAGTGATAAAAGCTTAGAGTATGCCTGCAACATCCCAGGTCATTATGAGTCAGGCATGTATGGTAATGTTACAGTAAAATGATGTGAATATATGAGACTGTTGCTTCTCGAAGATGATGATCTGCTTTCCGAAAGCCTGGCGGAAAGCTTGAAGGACAACGGTTACCTCGTTGACGTGGCCGACTCTATAAAGGCGGCCACGTCGCTTGCGGCAACCGAATGTTATGAACTGGCTGTTGTCGATATTGGGCTGCCTGATGGTTCTGGGCTTGAATTGGTTGCACATTGGCATAAGCAAAATCGTGACATGCCTATTTTGGTTCTTACGGCAAGGGATACTTGGGAAGATAAAGTGTCTGGATTAGAAACTGGCGCAGATGATTATTTGACAAAGCCGTTTCATGAGGCCGAGTTATTGGCGAGACTTAAAGCATTGCTTAGGCGTCGCTCTGGTAGTGTATCTCAAATATTGACAGTTAACGGGGTTTCCTTAGATGAGGCTGGGCAGTCGGTTTGTACAGAAAGTCTTCCTTGGCGTTCGCTAACGGCAACTGAATTTCGACTGTTGCGTTATCTAATGCACCATCCCGATCGTGTGCATTCTAAAGATCATTTGCTCGATCAACTTTATGCGCTTGAACAAGATGCAGCTGAGTCTAATCTGGTGGAAGTGTATGTTGCCCGGCTGCGCCGGTATTTAGGTAAGGCGTTGATACAAACACGCCGCGGCCAGGGGTACTTATTTGTATCGCATTGATTGGCATAGCTTGCGGTTTCGCCTGCTAGCTTGGCTAGGAAGCGTGGCGCTTATAGTCGTGGTCGTGACATGGTTGATGCACGGCTTTTTTTTGGAAAGTATCGCCAAGGACTTTCTTGGTGAGCGCCTGCGTAGAGAGGCCGATCATGCTGTTTCTCAGTTGGGTGAAGAACGTTCCCTGGTCCCTGAGTCATTACAGTCTGTGAGCAAAAGTTATCAGGTTTTTCACCACCTGTATGTGCTGTCTATTGGCGATAGTGTTAGTGCCTCGGATCCGAAGTGGCAGACAAGACTTTCTCCACTGCTCGCAAGTGACCGTGATTCCTTGGTAGAAGTAGAAGAAGGGGGGCGCCACTTACTGGTCTATCGTCGCCATTTTAGCTGGGAAGATAGTAACGGTGTTTTGCTTATTGGGGAAGACTTTTCACAAGTGGAGGCTGGGCTTGCAACCTTGCATTGGTGGGTGGGGGCGGTCGCAGGAGCCTTGTTAATAGTATTGATAGTGCTTAACATGTTGGCAGTCAATCGTGGCTTGAAGCCATTGAGGGAACTACGCGAACAACTTGATGCACTACAAGCGGGGCAGCGTCGGCGGTTCTCAGTATTGGTACCTTCCGAATTGAATGTCCTCGTCGAGCAGCTCAACCGTTTCATGGATGATATAGATTCACGCTTACAGCACTCGCGTGAGTCGGCGGCGAATCTTTCTCACGCGTTGAAGACGCCATTGGCTGCCGTGACACAGGTGCTTCGTGGGAATCGGCCAATTGATGATGATCGACGCCTCAAGTTGCTCGTAAGGATAGAAAGTATTAATGCTCAGCTTGATGCTGAGCTGCGCCGCTCTCGAATCGCGGGTCCCAATATGGGGAGGGTGACTCATTTAATGAACGATAGTCCTCGCCTTATAGATATGTTTCGTGGTCTTTACCCGGAAAAAGAGTTCCAAATAACGTATTCTAATGTTGACCGGGATCAGATACCCATAGAGCC
Organism: Chromohalobacter canadensis; assembly: GCF_034479555.1. Lineage (NCBI taxonomy): Bacteria > Pseudomonadati > Pseudomonadota > Gammaproteobacteria > Oceanospirillales > Halomonadaceae > Chromohalobacter > Chromohalobacter canadensis. Next base: position 1,825,575 of record NZ_CP140151.1, read on the forward strand.
CCACGACTTTTCGGAAATGCTCGGTATATTATTAGATAATGGAGGTAAATGGGCGAAATACTATATTTGCTGTGATATAAGGTTATTAACAGAAATGCTAGTGATAACCGTCGATGATGATGGCCCTGGTGTGGTGGAAAGCGATTTGCCTAGGTTGGGCGAGCGGGGCAAGCGTTTGGACGAGCGCCATCCGGGGTATGGCTTGGGGTTGTCCATCTTGACTCAGCTAGCTGCGCGCTATGCTGGATACGCACAATTTTCCCATAGCTCACTTGGTGGGTTGCGCGCTAAGGTGACGCTGACCTTGGCAGAGGGGGCGAGGTAACAGTTCGTTCAGTTTTGATTCAGCTTGTTCTGGCAGGATAGGGCCATGTAAAACCTAACGGGAGTTGTACATGGCACGCTCACCTGTTGTATCGCGCCCCTTCTCGCGCCGCCAGATATTGAAAGGGGGGGCTGCGCTTGGGCTGGGCTCCGCAGCCGCTATGGGCATGAGTCCTGCCTGGGCCAATCCCTGGGGGCGCACAAACGTCTATTCCAAAGGCGTTGAAGAAGGGCCAGAGGTGGCATTAGCCATTCGCCGTGAGTCCATTCCGATTGACGGCAAAGAGGCTCGCCCCTTTAGTATTAACGGCAGCAGCCCCGGCCCGCTGATCCGCCTTAAGGAAGGCCAGGACGCCGTATTACGCGTCACCAACCTGCTCGACGAACCCACCTCAATCCACTGGCACGGTTTGATTCTTCCTTCCGGCATGGACGGCGTGCCGGGCGTCAGTTTTGCCGGTATTGAGCCAGGCGAGACCTTTACCTACCGCTTTCCCGTACGCCAGAACGGCACCTATTGGTATCACAGCCACTCGGGCCTTCAGGAACAGGTGGGGCATGTGGGGCCGCTGATTGTTGATGCCGCCGAGCGTGAACCCTTCCGCTATGACCGCGAGCATGTGCTGCTTTTGACTGACTGGACTTTCGAAAATCCTGCGTCGGTATTTCGTAATTTGAAAACCATGGAAGGCTATTACAACTTCCAAGAGCGCACGATGGCTGATTTCTTTGCCGATGTTCGACGTGAAGGCTTTTCAGACACGGTGGAAATGCGCCGAATGTGGTCAAAAATGCGCATGAGTTCGCGGGATATCGCCGATGTGACTGGCAGCACTTACACTTACCTGCTAAATGGCCGCGCCCCCGAGGAGAACTGGACGGCGTTGTTCAAGGCGGGTGAGCGCGTGCGCCTTCGAGTGATTAACGGTTCGGCGATGTCGTATTTCGATGTGCGCATTCCCGGCCTGAAAATGACCGTGGTAGCCGCCGATGGCCAGCCAGTGCAACCCGTGCCTGTGGACGAATTCCGCATTGGTGTGGCCGAGACCTACGACGTGCTGGTCTCCCCCGAAGACGATCAAGCTTATACGATCTTTGCTGAATCAATGGATCGCAGCGGCTACGCCCGTGCCACCCTGGCCCCACGTGATGGCATGCAGGCTGAAATCCCCAAGCGCCGCCAAATTGCCGACCGCGGGATGGAAGGGATGGCAGCTGGCGCAATGGTGGGCATGAAAGGAATGGATCATTCCGGCATGTCCAGAGATGACATGGAGGGCATGGACCACTCCAATATGTCCGGCGGAGACATGGAGGGCATGGACCACGGCAGCGGCGACGGCATGGCGAAAGAAAAAGCCAAGACGCGCGAGAATGGCATGCTTGTGGCCGGTGAGGCCCAGCCGGGCTCACGCTATGGCGAGGCAGGCATCGGCATCGACCCCGACGAGCGCCGTATGCTGGTCTACCGCGACCTGAAAGCCTTCACCCCATGGCCTGACCGGCGCGGCCCCGGCCGCGAGCTGGAGCTGCATTTGACCGGCAACATGGAACGCTACATGTGGTCGTTCGATGGCAAGAAATTCAGCGAAGTCTCAGGCCCTATCCACTTTGAAAAGGATGAGCGTCTGCGCCTGATCTTGATCAATGACACCATGATGGAGCACCCCATTCATCTTCACGGTATGTGGATGGAGCTGGAAAACGGCCAGGGTGAGTTAATTCCACGCAAGCATACCCTGAACGTGAAGCCCGGTGAGCGGGTCTCCGCGCTTATCACGGCAGATGCGGAAGGAAGCTGGGCTTTTCACTGTCACCTTCTTTACCACATGGAAGCTGGCATGTTCCGCGTTGTTCAGGTTTCTTGAGGAGGCAGTATGAAGATAAAACTTTACCTCGTGGGTGTGAGTGCGGCATTCATCTTTGCTTCCTTGGCTAAAGCTGATGATGGTTACGATGCTCCTGATGGCTGGCCATCCCCTATCGTGGAGCATAATCAAGGCACGGCACAATTTGATCGGCTTGAATATAGTATTCCGGAGAATGGTAAGGATGCCATGGTATGGGACTTCCAGGGGTGGTACGGCAGCGACGTTAACCGTATGTACGTAAAATCGGAAGGTGAAAATATTCAGGGAGACGGTGAAGACGCCGAGTTTGAGTCCCTGGAGCTACTCTATAGCCGGTTGATTGCCGATTTTTGGGAGCTGCAGGGTGGCGTGGGTTACCAAGGGGGTGTGTTCTCTGATGATCATGAAGAGCGAACCTACGGTGTCGTTGGGTTGCAAGGGGTTATGCCATATGAAATTGAGACCGATGTAGCCTTGCAAGTGAGTGACGAAGGAGATGTATCTGCTAGTTTCGAGGGAGAATATGACTTTCGACTTACTCAGCGACTCTATGTACAGCCACGCACGGAAATCGCCATGGCCGCCAATGAAGTCAAAGAATTTGGCGTTGGCGAAGGGCTAAACTCCGTGCGTGTCGGCATGCGTTTGGGTTATGAGGTGACCCGCCGCGTCGCGCCTTACGTGGGCGCTTACTGGGAAAAAGAGTATGGCGATACTGCGGATTTTTCCCGTGCAGGTGGGGACAGGACCGAAGATACCGGCGTAGTTGCGGGCGTCAGGTTAATCTTATAAGCCCTCCGGCGGATTCAGGGTAATGTCAGATGGTGTTTTGGAAGTGCATGAGCTTTGGCGCAAATACGTCTTGGGGGGACGGTGAGCCGGTGAGGGGCGCACGGTAGTGTGTGTTCGGATGATGTTGCGCTACCTTGATCACTGCGCTGCCGTCTCGAGCACCATTGCCAGGGGAGAATTTGCCATGACCGTGATGACCGCCGCCGCCATAGAGGAGTTCCTCGACGAGGTCTTTCCACAGCGACAAGGCACCATCGAAGGCGTGGGCGAAATGCGCGCGACCATGAGCTTGGCCATCGAGGATGAACATTTGCGCCCCGGTGGTTGTGTCTCGGGGCCCACGCTGATGGGGCTGGCGGATGTTTGCCTGTACGTGGCGATTCTGGCCCAGATCGGCCCGGAGCCGATGGCGGTGACCACGGACTTCAACTGCCACTTCCTGCGCCGCGCGCGCGGCGACCGCGATCTCATCGCCAATGCGCACGTCGTCAAGCTGGGCGAGCGCCTGGCGGTAGGCGAAGTGCGTTTGTTCCCCGCTGGCGACGAGGAACCGGTGGCAACCGTCACCGCGACCTATGCGCTACCCGAGCATGACGACGACTGACGTCGGCTCAATCAGCGAGGCGCTGACGCCAGGCGCATACCGCCAACGTCAGCCAGCCGGCCATCAGCAACAGTCCGCCGAGCGGCGTGATGGGCCCCAGCCAATGGGCGCCGGTCAGGGCCAGTAGATACAGCGAGCCGGAAAACGCCGCCATCCCCATGCTCCATAGCCAGAGCGCTGCCCGCTGCCCTTTCAGCGGTTGCTGTACCCGCCAGATGAGTACCGCCATGGCGGCCAGGGTGTGCCAGGCTTGGTAACGCACGCCGGTGTCGAAGGCGTCGAGTCGTGTGGGCGAGAGCGTGCCGCCCAGCGCGTGGGCGCCGAACGCGCCCGCCACCACGACCACGAAGCCGCTCAAGGCGACGAGTATCCAGCCACGACAGTTGTGCATGTCTCATCCTTTATCACTGACTACGCTGAAACGGTGAGTGAGCGCCGGAATGTCATCCCGGGGCCCGGTATCGCCGCGCTGGCGCTTACCCTATGGCGTCGCTTACGCCATGACAAGCCTCTCGGGATGGCGTATCGTCGCGGCCTTGCCGATCTCAAGAATCATAATGGAGCATTAATCCATGGACTCTCTCGCCAGTCTCGTCGCACCGCTGCACGATGCTATCTACGCGGTGATGACCCCTGTCAGCGATTTCATCTGGTCGTATATTCTCGTTTATCTCTTGTTAGGCGCGGGGGTGTTGTTCACCGTGCTGACGCGTGGCATGCAGTTTCGGCTGTTCGGTCACATGGCGCGCGTGACTTTCAATAGCCGTGGCGCGGGCGAGGGCGTCAGCGGGTTCCAGGCATTTGCCACGTCGCTGGCGGCGCGCGTGGGCACCGGGAACTTGGCTGGTGTGGCCATCGCGTTGTGGATCGGCGGCCCGGGGGCGATCTTCTGGATGTGGATCACCGCGTTGGTCGGGTTCGCCACCTCGTTCGTCGAGTCGACCCTGGCGCAGGTCTACAAGAAGCGCCACGAAGACGGTGTGTACCGCGGCGGTCCCGCCTACTATATCGAGCGCACGCTCGGCTGGCGTTGGATGAGTCTGCTGTTCGCCTTCTTTCTGCTGGTGGCCTATGGTCTGGCGTTTAACGGCGCCCAGGCCAACACCATCGCCCAGGGCATGAACCAGGCTTTCGGCATGCCCAATTGGGTCACCGGTTTGATTTTGGTCGGTGTCGTGGCCGTGGTCATCTATGGCGGGCTCAAGTCCATCGCGCGCACGGCGGAGAAGATCGTGCCGATCATGGCCATCGCCTACTTGCTGGTGGCGCTGGTGGTGCTGGCGCTCAACATCACCGCAGTGCCGGATATGCTGGCGCTGATCGTCAAGAGTGCCTTCGGCTATGGGCCCGCAGTGGGTGGCGCGGCCGGCTATGCCATCAAGACGGCGATGGAGAACGGCATCAAGCGTGGCCTGTTTTCCAATGAGGCCGGCATGGGCTCGGCGCCTAATGCGGCGGCCCAGGCCAACGTCAAGCATCCTGCCGCGCAGGGCTTGGTGCAGTCGTTCGGCGTGTTCGTCGATACCCTGGTCATCTGCAGCTGCACGGCGGTGGTGATCCTGCTTTCCGGCGTCTACGAGAAGTTGATGGCCAATTCGCCGGGACAGGACATCGTCGGCATCCAGCTCACCCAGGATGCGATGGCGGATCACTTCGGCGGCTTCGGTGAGGTCTTCATCGCCGTGGCGATTTTGCTGTTCGCCTTCACCTCGATCATTGCCAACTTCTCGTTCGCCACGGTCAATATCGAGTACATGTTCAAGCGCCATGCCAAGGGCGCGGTACAAGCGTTGCGCCTGGCCGTGCTGGCCATGGTGATGATCGGCTCGGTGTCGCAACTAACCTTCGTATGGGACTTCGCCGATCTGTCCATGGGGCTGATGGCGACCACCAACCTGATCGCGATCCTGATCCTGGCGCCGATCGCCATGCGTGTGCTCAAGGACTACGAGCGCCAGCGTCGCGAAGGCGTCAAGGAGCCGCGCTTCGACCCCAAGATCCTCAAGCGCCCCGACCAGGTAGATGACGACGTATGGCCGTCCAAGAATTCTTGAACACGGCATTTGGCGTTATAATGGCGGTCTCTCCCCACCTAACGTGAGAGGCCGCCATGCACATTCAGCTCAACGGCGATCATCGCGAGCTCGCGTCCCAGCTGACGATCAGTGAGTTGATCGATCAGCTTGCACTGACCGGGCGCCGCATCGCCGTCGAAGTCAACGAGGAAATCGTGCCGCGCAGCCAGCATGCCGAGACGCGCCTGTCCCCGGGCGACCGTGTGGAAATCGTGCATGCCATCGGCGGCGGCTGATGTTACTCGCTCGCCGACGCGCGGAGCCACTAAGCGGCCACCCGCGTCGGCGGCTCCCTTTACGCCAGGAGGTTCGTCATGTCCGCTGAGCAGCGCCAGGACATCCCATTGACCGTCGCCGGTCGCGTCTTCTCATCACGCCTGCTGGTGGGTACCGGCAAATACCGGGATTTCGACGAGACCGCCGCCGCCGTCGAGGCGAGTGGCACCGAGCTCGTCACCGTCGCGGTGCGCCGCACCAACTTGGGCCAGAATCCCGATGAGCCCAACCTGCTCGACGCTGTGCCGACGAGCCGTTACACGATCCTGCCCAACACGGCGGGTTGCTATACCGCCAAGGACGCGGTGCGGACCTGCAAGCTGGCACGCGAGCTGCTCGACGGCCACAACCTGGTCAAGCTCGAGGTGCTGGGCGACGATGGCACGCTTTACCCCAATGTGGTCGAGACTCTCAAGGCCGCGGAGACGCTGGTCAACGACGGTTTCGATGTCATGGTCTACACCAGCGATGATCCCATCGTCGCCAAGGAGTTGGAGCGCATCGGCTGTTGCGCGGTGATGCCGCTGGGCTCATTGATCGGCTCGGGGCATGGCCTGCTCAACCCGGCAACGCTTGGGATCATCCTCGGCAATGCCGAGGTACCGATTCTCGTCGATGCCGGTATCGGCACGCCCTCGGATGCTGCGTTGGCCATGGAAATGGGCTGCGCCGGCGTGCTGATCAATTCTGCCATCGCCAACGCACGACAACCGGTGCGCATGGCGCATGCCATGAAACTGGCGGTGGAGGCAGGGCGTGAGGCGTATCTTGCCGAACGCATGCCACGCCGGGCATCGGCGAGCCCGTCATCGCCCTTCGCCGGGCGCATCAACGCTTGAACCTTATCGCGGCCCGCACGGCCTGCTTCGCTACCTGATCGACAACGCAGACTTGCCCATGAGTGATTCACCATCGTCTTCTCCCGAGAACGCCCCTGAGGCGGGCTCGGCGTCATCCTCGCGGGCGCCGCGGGGTATCAAGAGCTACGTACTGCGTGCCGGGCGCATGACCGTTGCCCAGTCGCGGGGACTCGAAGAGGTCTGGCCACGCCTGGGGCTAAGCGTGGCCGATGGCCGCCAGTCGCTGGAGACGCTGTTCGGCCGGCAGGCGCCTTGTGTCGTGGAGATCGGCTTTGGCATGGGTCAGTCGCTGGTCGAGCAAGCCGCCGCACATCCCGAGACCGACTTCATCGGCATCGAGGTGCATGCGCCGGGTGTTGGCAAGCTGCTCGACGAAGCGGATAAGCGCGACCTGACCAACCTGCGCGTGTACCGCGAGGACGCGTTGGAAGTGCTCGGTAAGTGTCTACCCGAGTCGAGCCTGACGGGGCTGCAACTGTTCTTCCCTGACCCCTGGCCGAAGAAGAAGCATCACAAGCGGCGCATCGTGCAGCCGGCCTTCGTCGAACTGGTACGCACGCGTCTGGCGCCTGGCGGATATCTGCACATGGCGACCGATTGGGAAGCCTACGCCGAGCACATGGTCGAGGTCATGGAGGCGGCGCCGGGCTATCGCAACACGGCGTCTGCCGAGAGCGCGCCCTATGTGCCGCGACCGGAATTCCGCCCGTTGACCAAGTTCGAGAGCCGTGGCGAAAAGCTTGGCCATGGGGTCTGGGATCTGATCTATGCTCGTGAGGATGGATGAGCGTACGTTGCAGCACCGCTCTTACAGCACGCGTTCAACACAGAATGCTGACTCACTCGAAAACCGCTGTTCGCAGCGGTTTTTTCGATTCTGGCTGATCTGAATCACGGTTAGACGAACAAGATACTGGCAAAGTGCGCGCTGCCCTGGTGCGCAGCATAAAAAAAGCCGCCCGGGTGGGCGGCTTAAAGACCGTGACTAGCTTGATGAGGAGATAACCATGGGCAGGAACCTGACATTCGCTGCTTAGGTCAGTGGCGCTTGGCGGCGCCACGGTTGTTAAGGTAAACCATTCTCATTTGAGTCGTCAAGCGTAACGAGAATATTTTTCACTTGGGTGCATTGGGAGGCTTTTCGTGACGCATATCGCCATGTTCAGTGCCCAGCCGTATGACCGGCGTTTCTTCGAGGCCGCGAATGCGCGCCATGGGTTCCAGATCGGCTATCATGAGGTGGCGCTCAACGCGGAAAGTGCCGTGCTGGCCCATGGCGCCGACGGCGTGTGCGCCTTCGTCAACGATACCCTGGACGCCACCGTGCTGGCGGCGCTTGCGGCCCAAGGCGTAGGGTTCGTGGCCATGCGCTGCGCCGGGTTCAACAATGTCGACATCGAGGCCGCCGCACGTTTGGGCATCGCGGTGGTGCGCGTGCCGGCCTACTCGCCGGAGGCGGTGGCCGAGCATGCCCTGGCCTTGTTGCTGACACTGAACCGCCGCACGCATCGGGCCTACAATCGCGTGCGCGAGGGTAACTTCATGCTCGAGGGCCTATTGGGCATGACGCTGCACGGCAAGACGGTAGGGCTCATTGGGACCGGTCGCATCGGGCTGGCCACGGCACGCATATTCGCCGGTCTCGGCTGTCGATTACTGGGCGAGGATCGCTACCCCAGTGAGGCGTTCACGACACTGGGTGGCGAGTATGTCTCGCGCCGGCGCCTGCTGGCGGAGAGCGATGTGATCAGCTTGCATTGCCCATTGACCGACGACACGCGTTACCTGATCGATGCCGAGGCCCTGGCGACGATGAAACCGGGGGCGCTGTTACTCAACACCTCGCGCGGTGCTCTGATCGATACGCGCGCGGTGATCGACGCGCTCAAGGCGCGCCGCCTGGGCGGACTGGCCATCGATGTCTACGAGCAGGAAACCTCGCTGTTCTTCCGTGACCATTCCGGCGATATCATCGACGACGATGTCTTTCAGCGTTTGGTGACCTTCCCCAACGTGCTGATCACCGGGCACCAAGGGTTTTTTACTCAGGAGGCGTTGGCCGAGATCGCCGAGGTCACGCTCGGCAACGTGGCCTGCCTGCAGCGTGGCGCGCCTTGTGCCAACCGTGTCGACGATTGACGCTCAACTGGCCAGCGCCATCCATGCCGGCAAGGTCACCATGGCCAGCAGTGTCTGGCCGGTGATCAATGCCGCCATCAACTCGGCATCGCCGCCAAGCTGGCGGGCGAGGATGTAGGCCGAGGTGGCGGTGGGCAGTGCGGCGAACAACAGCGCGATGTCGCGACTCACCGGGTCGAGCCCGGTCAGCCAGGCCAGGCTCAACACCACCAGTGGGGTAGCGCCGAGCTTGAGCGTGGCCGACCACCAGAACGCATGGCCATGTCCTGTCAGCGCACGGGGTCGCAGGGCAACGCCCACGGCAATCAACCCTAGCGGGAGGGCGGCACGGCCAGTGAGTTCGACGGCGCTGCCCAGCCAACCCGGCAGACCGATGCCGGTGACATTGAGGGCGATACCGAGTACACAGGCCAGGATCAGCGGGTTACGCAACAGGGCAGCCAGGCTGCGCCCCAGGCTAGAAGGCCCCAGCGTGCCCGCGGCGATGAAACCGCTCACGCAGAGAATGTTGGCCAGCGGGACCATCAATGCAACGGCGACTGCGGCTACCGTCGCCCCAGCTTGGCCATGTAGCGCGGCGGCGCCGGCGACTCCTACGTAAGTATTGAAGCGCAGCGTGCCTTGTAGCACCGAGGTAAACGCCGCTGGCGCCAGCGCTAGGCGATGACGCGCGCACCAGAGTCCCAGCGCGAACAGTGCCATGGTGCCCAGCAATGCCACCGCTAGTCGGATGATCGGCACCTGCGCGACATCCGCCGTGGCCAGCGTCGAGACCAGCATGGCAGGGAACAGCAGAAAGTAGATCAGCCGTTCCATCGCGGGCCAGAAATCGCCCCCGGGAAAACGCCGCCAACCCAGCAGGGCGCCGAGTAGAATCAGTAAAAACAGAGGGCCCAGGGCCCCAGTGACACCGCTCATTGTGCCTCCGCTTGAGCAACTTCATGGACACCGGACACTGACCGCAGCCAAGCTCGCCGGGACACGAACTGGTAAGCTTAGCGCGATGCCCCTGGGTAATGGGATTCGACCTAACGATATGCAACATCATGATGAAGATCCGGTAAGATCGCCGCTGCTCAATCTACTGACGCTAGTAACGCTGATAACGGTTCTGGTAGCGGCTGGTTATCTCGCCGACTATTACCTGCGTGATTCGCGCGAGAACGTCACCTGGTATCCCCCGCGTATGCATTGCGATCTGCGCGACGGGGCGTGCCGTACCGATATTGGCTTGAATGGGACGTTGCGCTTCGAAATAAACGGCGACTTCGCCTCGTACGAGCCGTTGATGCTGGATGTACAGACATCCGGTATCGACGTGGAATCGGCGGTCGTGGAGTTCGTCGGACGCGACATGAACATGGGCCTTACTCGGGTTGAGTTAGAGGCGGTCGGGGATGGCCACTTCCGGGGCGTGGGCGAGCTCCGTCCTTGCACGGAAACGGTCATGCCGTGGCGGGCACAGGTGATTCTCGAGACCCCTGAGGGGCAAGAGGGGAGCTGGTTCGACTTCGATATTCACCGCTAGGCGCGGCATACCACGTGACGTTTGTCCACATTATAACAATCGCCCTTACCATGCGGCTTGTGGGTAAGCCAACGCTTACTCCGTGCTTTCCTCTGGGTGGCAGCGTTTATTAAAAAATTAATTAAAACAATAGCTTAATATGTGATTTCTGATGCGTTGGCGAGGCGTGCTTGACTGCGGGCGAGCGTCATGCAAGGGCTCAATGGGGTCAGGTAAGCCGGTTTTCACCGCCAAGCCACAGACGCTCCACAAAACTATCCACAGGCGGTAGTGGCGATGGGGTGTGGAAAACGCACAGCGCGAGCGTCCGGAAAGAAGGCCATGTGTAGAAAAACGAGGATAGCGTGAAGAGAGATGTTAGGCGCCCCGCGAGGCGCCTAACGTGACGAGCGCTTACTCGTCGGCTGACGCTTGTTGGTCGTCGCCGGCTTCGATGCCCAGCAACTCGATCTTGAAGGTCAGTGCCTGGTTGGGACCGATCGGGCCGCCGGTGCCGCCCTGACCGTAGGCGAGATCGGCGGGCACGTAGAGCATCCAGGTATCGCCGACCTGCATCTTCTGCAGGGCTTCCTGCCAACCCTCGATGACCTGACCGACCTGGAAGGTAATCGGTTCGCCGCGCTCGTAGGAACTATCGAACACGGTACCGTCGGGCAGTTTGCCCTCGTAGTTGACCTTCACGGTATCGTCGGCGCTTGGGGTTTCGCCGTCGCCGGATTCGAGAACCTTGTACTGCAGACCCGAGTCGGTGACCTTCACACCGTCTTTCTTGGCGTTCTCTTCAAGGAACGCCTCGCTGGCCTTGCGGTTCTTTTCGGCTGACTGCGCCTTTTCCTTCTTCTGCTCAGCCATCTTCTGCTTCTGGTAGTCAGAGAGCGTGGCGGCGATCTCATCATCGCTCATCTGCAGGTCATCGCCGGCGTAAACGTCCTCCACCGCTTGGGTAAAGGCGTCGGTGTCGAGATCCGAGATGTCCTGCTTAATGCTCTGGCCGAGCGTGGCGCCAATGCTATAGCTGAGTTTGGCTTCGTCGCTCTGCGGGGCAGCCATGGCCAGCAGCGGCGTCGCTACGAGGCCGCCGAATGCCACAGCCGTCATCAAACGTTTCATGAAAACTCCTTAACAAAATAAACAAACACCGCCCTTCGACTGTACCAGCACCGGTGCCGTTGCGCATCTGTGCGGAGGGCGACGGCTTGACATCGACGCGACTTTGCTCTTCTCTGAATCTACATTGATAAGAAAGAGGGAACTCTATGCAACTGCGCAATATCGTTCTGAGTATCACGGCTTTAGGCTTGGTTGGTGTCGCGTCCACGGCGTCCGCCGATACCTGGCGTTTCGGTCTCGAAGAGACCGAAGGTAGCGTGCAGTACGGCTATGCGGAAGAGTTCAAGAAGTTGATCGAAGAAAAGAGCGACGGCGACATCACGGTCGAGTTGCTGCCGTATGGCTCCTGGGGGTCAAGCTACTCGGCGTTGTATGACGCCATCCAGAGCGGCGCCATTCCGCTTGGCTTCGGCTCTGGCTTCTTGGGCGGTACCGTCCCGGAAAGCCAGTTGATGAGTCTCAACTACGTCATGCCGAACGATCAGATGGAAACGGCCGAGATTCTCAACTCCGACGACTTCCTCAAGAGTGATGCGTGGCAGGACTCGTTCCGCGAGCGCGGTCTGGTGCCGCTGGGGGCCTTGCCCGAAGGGTATCAGGTCTGGACCACGAATAAGGAGGTCCGTACGCCGGAAGACATGGATAACCTCCAGATCCGTGTCATGGATAACAGCCTGCTACGTTCGACCTATGAAGCCTATGGTGCTTCGCCGATTACCATCGCCTATGGCGAACTCTATAGTGCCCTGCAGCAAGGCCAGGCGGAAGGCAATATCCAGCCGGTCTTCGCCCACGAGAACATGGGCTTCTATGAAGTGCAGGACTATATGATCTTTGCCGAGCAGTCGCAGTTCATCGCCAACTTCATCGGTAACGAGGAGTGGTACGACGACCTGTCCGACGATCAGCGTGAGATGCTGGAGTCGACGCTCGACGAGATGGTCCAGAAAGGGCACGATATCCAGACTCAGTTCAACTCCGAACGTCTCGAGACCATCAAGGAAAATAGCGATATCAACATCATCCACCTGGACGAGAATGAGCGTGGTGCGTTCCGTCAGCTGGCCGAGCCGGTGCGTCAGACCTACGTCGATATGGTCGGCGAACGTGGTCAGAAAGCGCTGGACATCGTGCTGGATCATGTCAATCAGTCCGACGACAAGGCGGAGTAAGCCTGATCGTCAGCGTCTGAAGGACTGACAGACCGCATGCAAAACCCCGGAAGCGCAAGCTTCCGGGGTTTTTATGTGTCTGGTGGATGGTGATGAGTCAGGAATGTCGCTCCACGACGTACTGGCCCGACGAAGGCCGGGCCAGTCGCACTCAGTCGCCGCCGAGCGAGGGGAGCAGCAGCGATATCTGCGGGAACATGATCAAGATGATCGTTGCTAATGCCAGGATGGCAATGAATGGCGGCGTGCCGCGAATTATTTCCATGTAAGGGCGACGGAATACCGCGATGGCGGTGAAAATATCGCAGCCGAACGGCGGGGTGGCCGAGCCGATAGCCGCCTGCAGGGTGACGATCACGCCCACATGCACCGGGTCCAACCCGGTGGCTTCGACCAGTGGCTTGAAGATCGGCACCAGAATCAGAATGACCACGATCGGGTCGACGAACATGCAGCCCACGAAGAAGGCTGCAGCGATCAGCAGCAGTGCCAGAAACTGGTTGTCACCGATACCCTCGATGATGGGGCCGAGAATTTGCTCCGGTACGCCGGCGGTGCCTAGGGTCTGTGAGAACGCCGCGCCGATGGCGACGAGGATGAAGACCACGGCGGTGATCATGCCGGTAGAGAGTGCCAGGCTACCGAGATCACGGATCGATACCTGACGGTAGATGACGACCTCGAGGAGAAAGGCATAGGCCACCGCGACTGCCGAGGCCTCGACGGCGCTGAAGAAGCCGCCGTAGATACCGCCGACCACCAGCACCGGGAAACCCAACGGCAGAATGACTCTGCGAACCGCCTTGAAGCGTTCCGCCCAGGTGGCGCGTGGCTCGGGTTCGATCCCTTTCAGGCGTGCACCGATATAGCAGTACACGGCGAACATGGCCAGGATCAGAAGGCCGGGGAGAATGCCGGCGAGGAACAAGTCGCCGATCGAAGTCTTCATGACCACGCCGTAGACGATGAAGCCAATGCTGGGTGGAATCAGCAGCGCAATATCGCTGGCGTTGATGATCAGGGCCAGAGCGAAACTGTCAGGGTAGCCCCGCGCCAGGAGACGAGGACGCATCGGTCCACCCATGGCGACCACGGTGGCCTGCGTAGAGCCCGATACAGCCCCGAACAAGGCGCACGAGGCGGCGGTAGTGATGGGCAAACCCCCACGGACATGGCGGGTGAAGACATCGACGACATCGAGCAGGCGGTTGGCAGTATGGCCTTTGGTGAGAATGTCGGCAGCGAAGATGAACATGGGCACGGCGGCGAGTACCCAACTACCGATGCCATTGATCATCCAACTCACGGCTTGGTCGGGCCCGAAAAACGTCATATCGGTGAACATCATGAACAGCGTGCCCGCCGCCAGAGGGACCATCATGGGGAATCCGAGCAGCAGCAGCACCAGCATGATCACGGCTAGCCAAGTTAGCATTGTTTTACGTCCTCGCGTTGATGGCGGTCGTGTTTCGGAGAGGCAGTTCAGGCATCGCGGCGTGCATCATTGCCATTGCCTTCTTCCGCTTCCGGGGGCACTTCGTCGTATTCCTCTTTTTCGTTGAAGGCACGATAGATATCGTCACTGACCAGGTTGCGCACGGCGGTGAGCAGGTATTGCACGCCGGCGAGAATGAAGCCGACAGGGAGGGCGAGATAGACGATCCATAGCGGGATGTTCAATGAAGCACTGTTACGACCGCGATCGTGAATGGCCATGACATAGTCGATGGACTTGTCGGCGAAATAGAACATCAATACCGCAGTGCCCAGACAAATCAGGATGAGGAGTGCCTTGCGCCAGCGGCCGCTGAGCTGGTCATAGATCGCCGACATGCTGATATGGCGGGCATTACGAGCTGCATAGCCGACACCGACGAAGGTAGTCACCACGATGAGCATCTCGGTGACTTCATAGGTGCCGGGGATGCCTTGATCGAATAGCAGATTGCCGACGACGTGACCGCTCATGAGCACGGCCATGGCGAGTACGCCCCCCGCGATGATCACGCGCTCGATGATGCCTAGGCCATGATCGATAGTTCCCAGTACACGAAGCAAGGCACTGCGTGATTCAGCCTTTTCATCGCTATTGCCAGGCTGTGAAGGTGTCATGTCGTAGAGTCCTTTTTGTGATGGCCGATTCGTCGTGCGAATGGCATGGATCTCGACGTCCGTACCGCGCCGTGAAGGTGTCGCGATCAATCGGACTGGCTTCTATAAAACCTACAGAGTTTGCGGGGTGAGCGCCACTCGTCAATGGCGTGTCCGCACATGCGTGATATACGCTTTTCGAGCGTTGAGCTGATGGCGAAGCGATAACGTATTATGGATGGTGAGCCGTGTTTTGGGTGGTCAGCGTTGCCAGCGCGGCTTCTTGCGCTGGCTCGTGTATGGTCAAGCAGCGTGTTAGCTGCATTGTCAGGCTGGCGTCGTCCGCCCGGCGCTTGCGGACGGCATGCAACGTCTCGCTGAGTGCCTGAAACTGGCGCAGTGTTTCGCGTTCGGCGAGTAGCTCGGCTTCCTTGAGATGATTGCGCAGCGTCGCCACGTCATGTGCATGTCGCGCCCGCGGCTTGAGCATGCGGCGTAGGTAGCGGATCGGCTGTGTGACCTCGGCTTGCCAGGCACGGATCTCATCCAGCGTGCTGTACGCCTGCTCGGTGGGCACGAGAGCGTGATGATCGAGCCAGCAGCGCCACAACAATTCGCAGACATCCGCCCCTGCCGTATCTTGTAGCTGCAAGCAGGCGTCGGCGACTCCGGGGCGCTGGTACAACGCCAAGGCATAATCCCAAAGCGGTGGATTCCGCAGGACATCGCACAATTGGGTAGAATGCATGGGCAATCTCCAGCCGTCCTGGCAGGCATGGCGGCGGAACTCACCGAATCACCACCGGAGCGGGCATGATCGCATTTCGCCAACTCGCGCTGCAACGCGGGATCCAGCCGCTGATCGAGAACGCCGACCTCACGTTACACGACCGTACCAAGGCGGGTGTCGTGGGCGCCAACGGCTCGGGCAAGTCGAGTCTGTTCAAGCTGTTGCTGGGAGAGCTGACCCCGGAGCGCGGCACGGTGGAGCTTTCCGGTGGGCAGCGCATTGCGCATATGGCGCAGGAGGTGGAGGCGCTCGACCGGGCACTGGTCGAGCATGTCCTCGATGGTCACACCGAGTTGCGTGCCACAGAACGTGCCCTGGCCGAGGCTCAGGCGAGCGGAGCGGTTCACCGCGAGGCCGAGTTACATGGCGAAATTGAAGCGCTCGAGGGTTATACCGCGCGCCCGCGCGCCGAGCAGATGCTGGTAGGGCTGGGCTTCACGCAGGATGACCTATATCGCCCGCTATCGGACTTCTCGGGTGGTTGGCGAATGCGTGTCAGCTTGGCGCAAACGCTGTTCATGCCGTCTGACCTGATGCTGCTCGACGAGCCCACCAACCACCTCGATCTCGATGCCTTGTTATGGCTCGAACAGTGGCTGACACGCTATCCCGGCACGCTGTTGCTGATTTCCCACGACCGCGACTTCCTGGACGCGGTGTGCGATCACATCGTGCACTTCGAGCAACGCCAGTTGATGCTGTATCGCGGCAACTATTCGACGTTCGAGCGAACGCGAGCCGAGCGTCAGGCGCGTGCCCAGGCCGAGGCGGCCAAGCAGCAAGCTCGCCGCGAGGAGATCGAGCGCTTTGTGGCGCGCTTTCGCGCCCAGGCCAATAAAGCGCGTCAGGCGCAGAGTCGCTTGAAGATGCTTGAGCGCATGGAAACCATCGCCGTCGCGCATGCCGATTCACCGTTTCATTTCACCCTGCCCAGTGCCGACAAGACCTCCTCGCCGCTTCTGGTGCTCGATGACGCTACGCTGGGATATGGTCAAACGCCGTTGCTCGAGCACGTCAGCGTAAGCATCTTGCCGGGACAGCGGATCGGGCTGCTGGGCGCCAACGGGGCGGGCAAGTCGACGCTGATCAAGGCGCTAACGGCGCAGCAACCGTTGCTGGAGGGCAAGCGCGTGCCGGGTGATAACCTGGCGATCGGCTACTTTGCCCAGCATCAGCTCGAACATCTCGATGTGAGTTCCACGCCGTTCGTGCACATCCAGCGGCTGTCGCCTACGGCCAGCGAACAGGAGATTCGCAACTTCCTGGGTGGTTTCGGGTTTCACGGCAATGACGTCTTCGCCAGTGTGGGGAACTTCTCTGGGGGCGAGAAGGCGCGCCTGGCGCTGTCGTTGATCGCTTGGCAAAAACCCAACCTGTTGTTACTCGATGAGCCTACCAACCACCTCGATCTTGAAATGCGCGAATCCTTGACCCAGGCCTTGGCCGGGTTCGAGGGGGCGGTGATCATCGTCTCCCACGACCGTCACCTGCTGCGCGCCAGCGTCGATGAGTTCTGGCATGTAGTGGATGGCGGTGTCACTGCCTTCGACGGCGATCTGGACGACTACCGCGCCTGGCTCAAGGCGCGTCTCGAGGGCGAGCGGCGCGATGCGCGCCAGGAAAAGGCCGAGCGTCAGGTGACCGCAGAAGCACCCAAGGGCGACCGTAAAGCCTCGCGCCGCGCCGCCGCCGAGCTGCGTGAAAAGTTGCGACCGCTCAAGCGTGAGCGCGACAAGATCGAACGTGACATGAGCGCGGCCCAGGCTGAGCTGGAGAATCTGGAAGCTGCCCTGGCCGACGAAGGTCTGTATCAGGACAGCGCGCGCAAGGCAGAGCTGACCGACTTGCTGGGGCGCCAGGGCGATACGCAGAGCCGTCTCGAGACGCTCGAACAGCGCTGGCTGGAGGCCGAAGAGGCGATCGAGGAGCGCGAAGCGGCGTTAACGGACGACGCTTGATACGCGGAGGTGGACGCCTACCCTCGGCGAATGAGCGCGGGTCACCGGCCTTTATGTCTCGACGATAAAGGTCACTGGCCCATCGTTAAGCAGCGAGACCTGCATGTCGGCGCCGAATTCGCCGGTAGCGACGCGCGACCAAGCCTGCTGCGCTCGCGCCACCAAGTAATCGAATATCGCCTCGCCATGGGCGGGTGCCGCGGCGCCATCGAAACCCGGCCGCAGGCCCTTGGCGGTGTTGGCCATGAGGGTGAATTGCGGCACCAGCAGCAAGCCACCTTCTACCTGCTGCACGTTGAGGTTCATTTTGCCTGCCTCGTCGCCGAATATGCGCAGTTTGAGCAGTTTATTCAGCATTTTATCGGCGTGGGCTTGGGTGTCTTCGGGCGCCACGCCGATCAAGGCCATTATGCCTTGCTCGATGGCGCCCGTGGTGCGGTCGTCGACGTCGACGCTGGCATGGCGGACACGTTGAATGACGGCTCGCATGGCAAGAATCCTTGTGGACGCGAAGAGATGAATATTCGCGCTACCAGGCGCGGCACACCATCATGTCCACATGCACTTCGGCGAGCAAGCGCTCAATCAAGGGCGCCGGTTGGTGCCGGCCGAAGAGCGCCAGGTCCTGGTGTCCGAGTGCCAGCAGATCGGGCGGTTGGCGACGCAGGTAATCCATCAGCACCTCGCCGGGGTCGCCTTGCTCGAGGACCAGCTCAAGCTCCGGCACGTCGCCGACCTCTTCCATGAGCTTGTCGATTTCCGCTTCCAGGCGGATGCGGCGCGCGGCGAGTTCGCGCTCGCGCCAGCGGGCATAGCCGCTATCGGAGCCCATTTCATCGTCGCCGGGTAAGTGCCAAGCATGCAGTAGGGTCAAGCGTGCCTGGGGGAAATGTGTCAGCACGTCGCGCAGGGTGTGGCGGCTGGCCAACGAAAAATCCACCGGCACTAGCACGTCTTGCCACGCTTGCTCGGGACTGTGGCTCACGGTGAGTACCGGGCACGGCGCACGGCTCAGTACGCGGGCCAGGGTCGTGCCACCGACCAGCGCGTGCTGACCGCGTTTACGGTGGGTGCCGAGCACGATCATGGTGGCATCGCGGTCATGCGCTTCGCGGATTATCTCGGCATAGGGCGCTCCGGTGACCGTCTGTATCAAGGTTTCGGGTGCGGTAAGCGCGTAATCCTCGCGAATATCGGTCAACTGACGCTCGAGCTCATGGACGACGCCGGCCTCCAGATCGTGCAGTGCCTGATGCGGCAGATAGGGATCGAGGACGTGGAGGATGTCCAAGCGGCAGCCTTGGGCATGGGCCAGTTTCACGGCACGTGCGAAAGCGGCACGGTTTTCGGCGGACAGGTCGCAAGCCAATAATAAGGTCTGAGGCATGATACGTCCCTCCTACGAGAAGGCGGCGTGCGAATGCAGGCGACACCGCGCTGACGTCGAGCAGGATGGTAGTGACCGCTACGCCATGGGTGGCATGGCGGTGAAGCAAAGCATGGTTGCCTCCGACGCTCTCTGCAAGTATAGGGTGACGATAAGCTCCGCGTATGCCTGCGTGTTCTCACCACCAGGCGTGGAAATGATGCACCGGCCCGCGCCCTTGGCCGACATCGAGATGCACGCTGGCATCCAGCGCCGTATGCAGCCAGCGTTTGGCGTCGCCGATGGCTGCGTGGATATCGGCGTGGGCATTGGCCTCGGCCGGTAGGCGGGCGAGATAGGCGGTCACCGCCGAGGACAGCGCACAACCGGTGCCATGCAGGTTTTGGGTGGCGATGCGCGGTGCCTCGAGCCATTCCACACCCTGTGGGGTCGCGAGCAGATCCGGGCAGGCGTTACCGCTGAGGTGGCCGCCCTTGAGCACCACATACGGGGCGCCGAGGTGCGTCAGCTCGGGTAGCAATGTGGCCATCGCCTGTGTGGTGCGTGGGGTGTCGGCACCCAGTAGCACCGCAGCCTCCGGCAGGTTGGGAGTGATCACATCGGCCAGGGGAACCAGGACGTCACGCACCGCGCGGATGCCGGCGCGATCGACCAGGATGTCGCCGCTCTTGGCGACCATCACCGGGTCGAGCACGACCCAGCGTGGCCGGTAGCGGGTCAGGGCGTCACGAATCGTCGTGGCGACGTCCATGCTCGCCACCATGCCGATCTTGACCGCGTCGATGCGCACATCGCCGAGCAGGTTGTCGAGTTGCTCGGCGATCATCTCGGCGGGGATCGGGTGCACGGCACGTACGCCTTGCGTGTTCTGGGCGATCACGGCCGTGATGACGTTGGTGGCATAGGTGCTCAACGCTGAAAACGTCTTGATATCCCCCTGCAACCCGGCGCCGCCGGAAGGGTCGGAGCCGGCGATAGTAAGGACATTGGGAGGTGTCTGAGCGCTGGACATGGTCTGACCTTCAGTCTTCTAGCGTGGAGCGTAGGATACCGGCAAAACGTTCGGCGGACAGGGGGATGTGGTGGAGCAACTCAAGATATGCCTGGGTGACTTAGACTTTCGTCGAAGCCTGGCGAGAGGTGAGCTCGCCCCATAGAATTATTTTTATTAAAACAACCTTTCCTGAATAACGCTTCCGGCGTAAGTGATGACTTACGGACTAAGTCCGACGAGTAGTGATCATGGTGCTTGACATGGCGTTAACTTACTAACTTTGTCGTTGGCCTTCCTGACAGATGCTACTTAATCCCCTAGACTCGTAGGGACTCGCCACACGCAGGCAACGTGAATGGCGCCACGAGGTGCGTGCACCTCGATGATAACGAATATTGGGGTAGCGCCCTACCGCGCTATCCGCTGCTTGTGAGGCATGGCAATGACCGATGAGGCAACCGCGCTGATCGCCGAATATTGGGCCGTGGGGCTATTCACAATAGCCGTGTTCACGTTATGTGCCCTGATGATCGGTGCCGCGAGCCTGCTCGGTGGTCGTAGCCGTGGTCGTAGCAAGTCCCTCCCCTTTGAATCTGGCATTGTCGGTACCGGCAATGTACGCCAACGCTTTTCCGTCAAGTTCTATCTGGTCGCGATGCTGTTCGTGATCTTCGATATCGAAGCCGTATTCCTGTTCGCCTGGGCTGTATCGGTCCGCGAGGTGGGCTGGGAAGGTTTTGCGGGCGCCGCCGTCTTCATTTTTATCCTGTTGGCGGGGTTGATCTACGATAGTCGTGTCGGTGCCTTGGAGTGGGCGCCACGCAAACGTGGTCAATCGCCCGATATCGTGACGGATCGATGAGCGTACCGCCCTGGAGGCGGCCCTTAGCCGGCGAAGACCGGCATAGCGCCAGATACCCGAATTTTCTTTTTCAGAGCTTCGAGGCGCATCATGCAATATACCCTGACGCGAGCGGATAGCGAGCCGGCGCCGGGTAGCGCAAGCTATCCGCTGGACAAGCGCGAAACCACCGATGACCCGATGAAGGATCAGGTTCACCGCAACGTCTTCACCGGCAAGCTGGAAGATGTCCTCAACGATAGTGTCAACTGGGGACGTAAACATTCCCTGTGGCCATACAACTTTGGCCTTTCCTGCTGCTATGTGGAAATGACCACGGCCTTTACTGCGCCTCATGATGTGGCCCGTTTCGGGTCCGAGGTCATCCGCGCTTCCCCGCGTCAGGCCGATTTCATGGTCATCGCCGGCACTTGCTTCATCAAGATGGCGCCGGTCATCCAGCAGCTCTATGACCAGATGCTCGAACCCAAGTGGGTGATCTCGATGGGCTCCTGTGCCAATTCCGGGGGCATGTACGACATCTATTCGGTGGTGCAGGGCGTCGATAAGTTTCTCCCGGTGGACGTCTACGTACCTGGTTGCCCGCCGCGCCCCGAGGCGTTTCTACAGGGGTTGCAGTTGCTGCAAGACTCCATTCAGCAGGAGCGTCGTCCGCTTTCCTGGGTGGTTGGCGATCAGGGCGTATATCGCGCCGAGATGCCTTCACAGCGCGAGGCGAACCGTGATCGGCGTATCGCCGCGACGGAACTGCGCTCCCCGGATGAGGTGTAGGCCCCGTGCCTGATGCCGTCGCCTGTTATCCGAAGTCGATCCACCTTGCCGGGGAATGAAAACCGATCATGAGCGCAGTTCAATCGCCATACGCCAATCACGCGCACGCCGATGACCCGGTGGTCCAGGCGTTATTCGCGCGCTTTGGCAACCATGTCTTCGTCGAGCAATCGACGTACACCGGCATGCCGGTCCTGTGGCTCGACCGCGAGCACCTGCTCGAGGTGCTCGGCTTCCTGCGGGACATGCCCGAACCCTTCGAGATGCTCTTCGACCTGAATGCCATCGACGAGCGTCTGCGTAGCCATCGTGCGGATTTACCACCTGCGGATTTCACGGTCTTTTATCAGCTGATGTCGGTGTCGCGAAACCGGGATCTCATGCTCAAGGTGGCGCTTTCCGAGCGTGATCTCGAGGTGCCTAGCATTGCGGGCCTTTACCCCAATGCCAATTGGTACGAGCGCGAAGTCTGGGACATGTTCGGCATCGACTTCCGCGGTCACCCGCACCTGACACGTCTTTTGATGCCGCCTACCTGGAACGGGCATCCGCTGCGCAAGGATTATCCGGCGCGCGCCACCGAGTTCGATCCCTATACGCTGACCGTGGAAGGTCAGGATACCGAGCAGGAAGCGCTGCGCTTCGACCCTGAATCCTGGGGCATGAAGCGTAAGGACGAGAACACGGACTACATGTTTCTCAATTTGGGGCCTAACCACCCCTCCGCGCATGGTGCCTTCCGCATTGTCCTGCAGCTCGACGGTGAGGTTGTGGTCGATTGCGTCCCTGATATCGGCTATCACCATCGCGGCGCTGAGAAGATGGCCGAGCGCCAATCTTGGCACAGTTACATTCCCTATACCGATCGCATCGACTATACCGGCGGGGTAATGAACAACCTGCCGTATGTGATGGCGGTGGAAAAGCTGGCGGGCATCCAGGTCACCGATCGCGCCAAGACCATTCGCGTGATGATGGCGGAAATGTTCCGCATCAACAGCCACTTGTTGTTTTTGGGCACCTATCTGCAGGATCTAGGCGCGATGACGCCGGTGTTTTTCACCTTCACCGATCGCCAGAAAGCCTATGAGGTCATCGAGGGCATCACCGGTTTTCGCATGCACCCGGCGTGGTATCGCATCGGCGGCACCGCGCAGGACCTGCCCAATGGCTGGGACAAGCTGGTTCAGGGGTTCCTCGACTGGATGCCCAAGCGCCTCGTCGAATACGAGCGCGCGATGATGGAAAACGCCATCATCCGCGAACGCACCAAACAGGTGGCTGCCTTCACCACGCGCGAGGCGCTCGAATGGGGGGTCACCGGGCCCAATCTGCGCGCCACCGGCTGCGACTTCGACCTACGCAAGAAGCGCCCTTATTCCGGCTACGAGAATTTCGATTTCGAGGTGCCGCTGGGTGCCAACGGCGATGCCTTCGACCGTGGCCAGCTGCGTATCGACGAGATGCGTCAGAGCCTGCGCATCATCCAGCAATGCGTCGATCATATGCCGGCCGGCGACTACAAGGCCGATCATCCGCTGACCACACCGCCACCGCGCGAGAAGATGCTCCAGCATATCGAAACCCTGATCACGCACTTCCTGCAGGTTTCCTGGGGCCCCGTGCTCAAGCCCAACGAGTCGCTGTCGATGATCGAGGCGACCAAGGGTATCAACAGCTATTACCTGACCTCGGATGGCAACACCATGAGCTATCGCACGCGCATCCGTACGCCCAGTTTCCCGCATCTTCAGCAGATCCCAGCGGCGGTGCGCGGTGCCTTGGTACCGGATTTGATCGCCCATCTGGGGAGTATCGATTTCGTGATGGCCGACGTGGACCGCTGACATGACACACGCTTCGACTTCTACCGCCGCGCCCATCGCCACCGACGGTTTCGTGCTGCACGACGAGGACCGTGCGGCCATTGCCCATGAGCGCGAGCATTACCCACATCCGCAGGCGGCCAGTATCGAGGCGCTCAAGATCGTTCAGAAGCGCCATGGCTGGGTGCCGGACGCCGCCATCGAGGCCATCGCGCGTGAACTGGGTGTGCCGCCGGCGAACATCGAGGGCGTGGCGACATTCTATAGCTTGATCTTCCGCCAGCCGGTGGGGCGTCATGTGATTCTGCTGTGTGACAGCAGCTCATGCTTTCTCACCGATTATGAAGCCCTGCGTGATGCTTTCTTCGCGCATCTCGGCATCGGCTTCGGACAGACCACACCGGATGATCGGTTCACCCTGCTACCGGTGTGCTGTCTCGGTGCTTGCGACCGTGGTCCGGCGCTGATGATTGGTGATGATACCTACGGGCCGGTGACGTCCGAGGAGATCCCCACGTTGCTGGAGGCGTACGCATGAACTGGGAGAACGAGGCATGAGCCGGATTCTGCAAGACCGCGACGAACGCCGACCTGAAACGCACCCGCTGACCTTTCGGCTCAACGACGACGGCACGCCGGTGATGCTTGACGCCTATCGCGAGCAGCAGGGCTACGCCAGCGTCGAGCGCGCCTTTAGCGACCTGACCTCGAAGACGCTGATCGACGAGCTCAAGACCGCCAACCTGCGCGGACGCGGTGGCGGCGGATTCTCCGCTGGGCTCAAGTGGAGCCTGACCATGCAGGGTGAGGGCATCCCGCGCGGCTATATCGTCTGTAACGCCGACGAAATGGAGCCCGGCACCTTCAAGGATCGCCTGCTGCTCGAACAGCAGCCGCATCTGCTCATCGAGGGCATGATCCTGGCTGGCTTCGCCAACAATGCCTACCAGGGCTACATCTTCATGCGTGGCGAATACGTCGACGCCGCGCGAACGGTTCAGCGCGCGCTGGAAGAAGCGCGTGCCGCTGGCTGGCTGGGCCGTGACGTGGCCGGCAGCGGCTGGGATTTCGATATTGCCCTGCATACGGGGGCTGGACGTTATATCTGCGGTGAGGAAACTGCGCTGATCAACTCGCTGGAAGGCAAGCGTGCCAGCCCTCGGGCCAAGCCGCCTTTTCCAGGGCAAAGCGGGGCCTGGGGTAAGCCCACCGTGGTCAACAACGTCGAGACGCTGTGTAACGTGCCGTCCGTCGTGCTGCATGGCGCGGATTGGTATCAGGGCTTGTCCCAAGGCAAGAGCGGTGATGGTGGCACCAAGCTGTACGGCGTCTCCGGCAAGGTCAAGCGGCCCGGCTTGTGGGAGTTGCCCATGGGTACCACGGGCAATGAGCTACTCGAGCGCGCCGGCGGCATGCGCGATGGCCATACGCTCAAGACCTGGCTACCCGGTGGCGGGAGTACCGGCTTTCTGCTGCCCGAGCATCTTGAGCTGGCACTCGACTTCGACACCATCGGCAAGGCCGGCAGCCGTCTGGGTACCGGGCTCATCGCGGTGGTGGCCGACGATCAAAGCGTGGTGTCGCTGGCGCGTAACCTGGAGGAATTCTTCGCCCGCGAATCCTGCGGCTGGTGTACGCCGTGCCGCGATGGGTTGCCGTGGAGCGTCAAGCTCCTGCAGGCCCTGGAGGCTGGCGAGGGCGAGCGGGGCGATATCGATTTGCTGGAATCGCTGGCCGTGGACCTGGGCCCGGGCCGGACCTTCTGCGCGCATGCGCCGGGGGCGGCAATGCCGTTGGCGTCAGCGATTCATTATTTCCGCGATGAGTTCGAACGTGGTGTCACGCGTGGCCAGGGCGCGGCACATGCCGACCCAATCCCGGTGGGTAGCATATGAACGACGTGACGATGACGACGGGCGAGGAGCGATAATGGCAACGATCCATGTGGATGGCCGTGATTACGAGGTCGATGGCGCCGACAACCTGCTGCACGCTTGCCTGTCGCTGGGGCTGGATATCCCGTATTTCTGCTGGCACCCGGCCATGGGCAGTGTGGGTGCCTGCCGCCAGTGCGCGGTCAAGCAGTACAAGAACGCCGATGACACCCAGGGCATGCTGGTGATGTCGTGCATGGCGCCCGTGCAGGATG
Source organism: Chromohalobacter canadensis (assembly GCF_034479555.1). Taxonomy (NCBI): domain Bacteria; kingdom Pseudomonadati; phylum Pseudomonadota; class Gammaproteobacteria; order Oceanospirillales; family Halomonadaceae; genus Chromohalobacter; species Chromohalobacter canadensis. The sequence continues at coordinate 1,851,133 of NZ_CP140151.1, forward strand.
ATGCCTACATCTCCATCGAGGATGATGAAGCCAAGGCTTTTCGCGCCAACGTCATCGAATGGCTGATGATCAACCACCCGCATGACTGCCCGGTCTGCGAGGAAGGTGGCCACTGCCATTTGCAGGATATGACGGTGATGACCGGTCACGACAGCCGCCGTTACCGATTCCGCAAGCGTACCCACAAGAACCAGGATCTGGGGCCGTTCATCGGACATGAGATGAACCGCTGCATTACCTGCTACCGCTGCGTGCGCTTCTATCAAGATTATGCCGGCGGCGGTGATCTGGGCGCCTTCGGGGCGCACGACAACGTCTATTTCGGGCGCTTTCAGGAAGGCACGCTGGAGAGTCCTTTCTCGGGCAACCTCACCGAGGTTTGCCCGACCGGGGTCTTCACCGACCAGACCCACTCCGAGCATTACACCCGCAAGTGGGACCTGCAGTTTGCGCCCAGCGTCTGCCATCAGTGCGCGGTGGGCTGCAATATCAGCCCCGGCGAGCGCTACGGCGATATCCGGCGTATCGAGAACCGCTACCATGGTGAAGTGAATCACTACTTCCTGTGTGACCGCGGACGTTTCGGCTATGGCTATGTGAATCGCGAGGACCGTCCCCGAGTGCCGGAGTGGCGCGAACGCCAGCGCGTCGATGCAGGGCCCGGCGCGGCCGGCGTCGTGGGCGGCACCATCAGTTTGGAAATCGACGATGCGCTGGATCGTGCCGCCGATGGAATGCGCAATGCGCGTCGCGTGATCGGCATCGGCTCGCCACGGGCGAGCCTGGAAAGCAACCACATGCTGCGTACGTTGGTGGGGGACGCCAACTTCTCCACCGGTATCGCCGCCCGTGAGCTCGAGCTGCTGGTACGCATGAACGAGCTCAATACCCGCTGTGGCCTGCCATCGCCGAGCCTTCGCGAGATCGAAAGCTGCGATGCGGTGTTCGTGCTCGGCGAGGATCTCATCAACAGCGCCGCGCGCATGGCGCTGGCCATTCGCCAGGCGGTCAACGCCAAGGGCGAGGCGTTGGCCGCCGAGCGCGGCATCCCGTCCTGGAACGCCGAGGCGGTGAAGACGCTGGCGCAAGAAGCGCACCATCCCTTTTTCCTGGCCACGCCGGATATGACCGAGCTGGATGCGCTGGCGGAGCAGACCTACAACGCCGCCCCGGACGACATCGCGCGGCTGGGCTTCGCCGTGGCGCATTATATCGATCCCGAGGCGCCTTGCCCCGAGGCGCTGGACGACGCGACCACAGCGCTGGCAAGCCGTATCGCCGAGGCCTTGATGGCGGCCCAGCGCCCGCTGGTGGTCTCGGGGGGATCGCTGGGAACACCGGCGGTGCTCGAGGCCGCCGGCAACGTGGCGCGCTCTCTGGCGCGGCGGACACGGCCCGGGGCGTTGTCGTTGGTGCGCCGCGAGGCCAACAGCACCGGCCTGTCGCTGCTCGGTGGGCAATCGCTGGATTGGGCCCTGGAATGCTTGACCAGCGGCGAGGCCGATGGCGTGGTGATTCTCGAGAACGATCTGTACGCACGGGCCGATGCAGGACAGGTCGACACCGCCCTGCAACGTGCCGACTGCATCGTCACGCTCGATCATCAGCGCACCGCGACCTGGGATAAGGCGGACATCGGACTCCCGGCGGCGAGCTTTGCCGAAAGCGATGGCACTCTGGTCAGCTTGGAGGGCCGGGCCCAGCGTTTCTACCAGGTCTTCGAGCCTAGCTATATCCGCCCCGAAACGCGCATCCGTGAAAGCTGGCGGTGGCTCAACGCACTCAAGGTCAGCGTCGAACGTCAGGCGATGACGCCGCTCACGCTCGATGAGGTAACGCGTGACATGGCCATGACGTACCCCGCCCTGGCGCCGGCCGGCGATGCCGGTTTGAGCGCCGCCTATCGCGTTCATGGGCTGCGTCTGGCGCGCGAGCCTCACCGCTATAGCGGTCGCACGGCGATGCGTGCCAATCTCGATGTCAGTGAACCCCGTGCGCCGCAGGACGCTGATACACCCTTCGCGTTCTCCATGGAGGGTTATGCCGGTCACGCCGAGCCGCGCCGCGAAGTGGCGTTCGCCTGGGCGCCGGGCTGGAACTCGCCGCAGGCCTGGAACAAGTTCCAGGACGAGGTCGGTGGGCATCTGCAGGCTGGCGATCCCGGCGTGCGGTTGTTGGGGCCACTGCCCGGGGATTACGACTATGCGCGAACGCTGCCGGCACGCTTCGCTGCACGTGACGACCAATGGCTGGCGGTGCCGCAGGCGCGCTTGTTCGGGGGCGACGAGACCTCGGCGCGGGCCGAGCCGATCCAGGCGCGCATGGCCGAGACACGCTTTACCATGTCGCGCGGTGCCGCCGAGCGGTTGCGGATGTCGCCGGGCGCCACGTTGACGCTCAACCTAGGGGAACGGCAACTCACGCTTCCGGTGGCGATCAACGATGCGTGGCCCGATGGCGTGATCGGTGTGCCGGATCAGTCGGGGCTGTCCTTGGTCGCGCCGGAGTGGGCCCATCTCGAACCCCAGGAGGTGCGCGCATGAGTTGGTGGACGCCACAGGTCGAGGCGATCGCGTTCGCGCTTTTTCAAGCATTGGTGATCCTGATCGCTGCGGTGGGCTCAGGGGCACTGCTGACCATGGTGGAACGGCGTCTGTTGGGCCTATGGCAGGACCGTTACGGTCCCAACCGTGTCGGGCCGTTCGGGGTGCTTCAGATTCTCGCCGACATGCTCAAGATCCTTTTCAAGGAAGACTGGATCCCGCCGTTCGCCGATCGCACCTTCTTCGTGCTGGCGCCGGCGATCGCCATGGCGTCATTGTTGTTGAGCTTCATGGTCATCCCCATCACGCCCAGCTGGGGGGTGGCCGATCTGCATATCGGCTTGCTGTTCTTCTTCGCCATGGCGGGCATCAACGTTTATGCGGTGCTCTTCGGCGGGTGGTCGAGCGGCAACAAGTACGCCTTGCTCGGGGCGATGCGCGCCTCGGCGCAGACGCTGTCCTATGAAGTCTTCATGGGCTTGTCGCTGATGGGCGTGGTGGCCATGGCCGGTTCGTTCAACATGCGCGAGATCGTCGCCGCCCAGGAAACGATATGGTTCATCGTGCCGCAGTTCTTCGGCTTCTGTACCTTCCTGGTCGCCGGTATCGCCGTGACGCACCGTCACCCGTTCGACCAGCCCGAAGCTGAGCAGGAGCTGGCCGATGGCTATCACGTCGAGTATTCGGGCATGAAATGGGGCATGTTCTTCATCGGCGAGTACGTGGGCATCGTGCTGGTATCGGCGCTGATGGTGACGTTGTTTCTGGGTGGCTGGCACGGCCCGTGGTTGCCGCCCATCGTGTGGTTTCTGCTCAAGACTACCGTGTTCGTGGTTTTTTTCGTGCTGCTGCGTGCGGCCCTGCCGCGTCCTCGCTATGACGCGGTGATGAGCTTTGGGTGGAAGATCTGCCTGCCACTGACCCTGATCAATCTGCTGGTGACCGGCGCGCTGATTCTCGTATTCAGCCCCGCCGGTGGCTAAGCGTCGAGACTGGAGGAGACCGTGACGATTAAATCACTGCTCGCGGGAACTTGGTCGCAGCTGCGGACGTTAGGCATGGTTTTCATGCACGCCTTCCGCAAGCGCGAGACCCTGCAGTACCCGGAAGAACCGGTCTATCTGTCGCCGCGCTATCGTGGGCGTATCGTGCTGACTCGCGACCCCGACGGCGAAGAGCGCTGCGTGGCGTGCAATCTCTGTGCGGTGGCGTGCCCGGTGGCGTGCATCTCGCTGCAGAAAGGCGAGAGCGAGGATGGTCGTTGGTACCCGGAGTTTTTCCGTATCAACTTCTCGCGCTGCATTTTCTGCGGCATGTGCGAGGAGGCGTGTCCGACCTCGGCGATTCAGTTGACGCCGGATTTCGAGATGAGCGAGTTTCGTCGCCAGGAACTGGTCTACGAGAAGGAAGATCTGCTGATCTCGGGGCCGGGCAAGGATCATAACTACAACTTCTATCGCGTGGCGGGGATGTCGATCGCCGGAAAAGACAAGGGCGAGGCGCAGAATGAAGCCGAGCCGATCAACGTCAAGTCGTTGATGCCCTGATCAGGATGCCCTTACTAGGATAGGGAGACACCATGGAAATCGCCTTCTATCTCAGCGCCGTGGTTGCCGTGCTCGCGACGCTTGGGGTGGTCACCGGTCGGCACCCGGTACATGCCTTGCTTTATCTGATCGTCTCGCTGATCGCGGTGGCGATGGTGTTCTTTGCACTGGGGGCGCCCTTCGCAGGGGCACTGGAAATCATCGTCTACGCTGGCGCGATCATGGTGTTGTTCGTGTTCGTGGTGATGATGCTCAACCTCGGCGAGGCTGCCGCGCAGCAGGAGCGCGACTGGTTGCGTCTGAGCACTTGGCTAGGACCGGCGATACTCAGCGGTGTCTTGCTGTTGGTGCTGTTGGTGACATTGATCGGTGCCGATGTGGGTGGCCGTATCGAGGGCGAGACCTTGACCGCCAAGGCGGTGGGCACGTTGCTGTTCGGGCCTTACCTAGTCGTCGTCGAGCTCGCCGCGATGCTGCTGCTGGCGGCGTTGGTGGCGGCGTCTCACCTGGGGCGCAGCGAGGCGCATGACGAGGCACACGCGGTACGCCAAGTGCCGAGCAAGCGCACCGCAGATGGCCGCGGTCGCGCTGCCAGCGAGCGGCCGCTCGGTGACGACACCCCAAGCGAGGAGAACTCACGATGAATGGCGTTCCCATGGAACACGGCCTGATCCTGGCGTCGGTCCTCTTCGCGCTGGGACTGGTGGGGCTGATGATGCGCCGCAACATGCTGTTCGTGCTGATGAGCCTGGAAGTCATGATGAACGCGGCGGGGCTCGCCTTCATCGTTGCGGGGACGCGCTGGGGGCAGCCCGACGGCCAGGTGATGTTCCTGCTGGTGATCACCCTGGCAGCGGCCGAGGCAAGCGTGGGGCTGGCGCTGTTGTTGCAGCTCTATCGGCGCTTCAAGACCCTTGATATCGATGCGGCAAGCAGGTTGCGCGGATGAATCTACTCACTCTGACATTTTTGTTTCCCCTGTTGGGATGTCTTGTCCTGGCGCTGAGTGGTGACCGCCTGTCGCTGCGTGGCGCGGCGACGGTAGGGGTCACCGCACTGGGACTGGCGGCGGCCACGACCGTGTGGGTGGGCCTCGACTTCCTCGGGCACGGCTCGGCGGCCCAGGTCACGGAGCTTTGGACCTGGATCGACGTGGGCGATTTCCAGTCGTCGATGGGGCTGCTGGTCGATGGGCTGTCGCTGACGATGCTCGGCGTGATCACCGGCGTGGGCTTTTTGATCCATCTGTTCGCAGCCTGGTACATGCGCGGTGACACGGGAGTTCGCCGTTTCTATGCCTACATGAACCTGTTCGTGTTCAGCATGGTGCTGCTGGTGCTGGGCGACAACCTGCTATTGCTGTACCTCGGTTGGGAAGGTGTCGGCCTGTGCAGCTATTTGTTGATCGGCTACTACTACCATGAGTCGGCCAATGGCTGGGCGGCGTTCAAGGCCTTTCTGGTGACACGTATCGGCGATGTGTTGATGGCGATCGGGCTATTCATCCTGTTCGTCGAGCTTGGCACGTTGGATATCCAGACGTTGTTGGCACGGGCGCCGCAGGTCTGGGCACACGGCGACCTGATGGTCGAACTGGCCACGTTGATGTTGCTGGGCGGGGCGCTCGGCAAGTCCGCACAGTTGCCGCTGCACACCTGGCTGGCCGATGCCATGGCCGGCCCCACGCCGGTCTCGGCGCTGATCCACGCGGCGACCATGGTCACCGCCGGGGTGTATCTGATCGCGCGCATGCATGGCCTGTTCCTGCTGGCGCCGGATGTTCTGACGTTGGTGGGCTGGATCGGTGCGGTGACGCTGCTGATGGCCGGGTTCGCCGCCCTGGCGCAGACCGATATCAAACGCGTGCTGGCCTATTCGACGATGAGCCAGATCGGCTACATGTTCCTGGCACTGGGCGTGGGGGCCTTCGATGCGGCAATTTTCCATCTGATGATGCATGCTTTCTTCAAGGCGTTGCTGTTCCTCTCGGCCGGCTCGGTGATCATCTCCTGTCACCACGAGCAGGACATGCGACGCCTGGGTGGGCTGTGGCGCAAGCTGCCGCTGGCCTATGCCGGGTTCGTGGTCGGTGGCTCGGCGCTGGCCGCATTGCCGCTGGTGACGGCTGGCTTCTACAGCAAGGACGAGATCCTCTGGGAAGCGCTGGCGTCCGGGCATATCGGTTTGCTGATGGCGGGCCTGGTCGGCGCGCTGCTGACTTCGCTTTATACCGTGCGCTTGATCGTCGGCACCTTCCATGGCACGCCGGGCAGCGATCATAGCCGGGATGCCGAGGGCGGGCGCGGCCTGGTGCATGGTCTGCCTCTGGTCGTGCTGATCGTACTCTCGACGCTGGTGGGCGCCTGGATTCACCCGCCGCTCGACGAGGTGCTGCCGGCAAGCCCCGGCGCGGCGAAGGAAGCCGGACGCCATGCGCTGGAAATCGGTGCCATGCTGGTCGCCGTGGGCGGTGTGGCAGTGGCGCTGTGGCTGTTCGCGTGGCGACGCGAGCTGGTGGCGCGCTTGGTCGCCCTGCCGGAAGGTGCGCGCTTGTGGCGCTTGTGGCATCACGCCTGGGGCTTCGATGCCCTGTTCGATGCAGTACTGGTCAAGCCGTTCCGTGGCCTGGTGTGGCTGTGGCGTAGCGACTGGATCAACGGGTTGTGCAACTTGGTGCCGTTGCTGGCGCGCGGCCTGCGCTGGCTATTGACGCGCTCCCAGACGGGGCGGCTGCGCCACTATGCCGTTTCGATGACGCTGGGCGCGACCGTGGTGCTGATCTTCCTGGCTTTGGGGTAAGCGATGTACGACTTGAAGAAAGACACCGGTGGCGGGGATAGAAGGCTAACGTGGCAAGCTGAGGGGGCGCAGCGCTGATGATTCTTGTCTGTCTGATTCTGATTCCCTTCATCGGCGGGTTGCTGTGTTGGCAAGCCGAGCGTTTCGGTGAGCAACCGCCGCGCTGGATTGCCCTGGGCACCATGCTGCTCGAGTTGGCGCTGGTGCTGGGCGTGTGGTGGCATGGCGATTACGGCTTGAACGCCGTGCAGGGTGCCTCGGACTGGGTCCTCGAGTGGCGCGCTGATTGGATCCCCCGTTTCGGGATCGAGGTCCACTTGGCGCTGGATGGCTTGTCGTTGATCATGATCGCGCTCACCGGGCTACTTGGCGTGCTGGCGGTGGTGTGCTCATGGCACGAAATCTCGCGTCGCATCGGCTTTTTCCACCTCAACCTGCTGTGGATCCTTGGTGGGGTGGTCGGCGTCTTCCTCGCCATCGACCTGTTCCTGTTCTTCTTCTTCTGGGAGATGATGCTGGTCCCCATGTATTTCCTGATCGCGTTGTGGGGGCATAGCGGTTCCACGGGCAACACGCGGATTCAGGCGGCGACGAAGTTCTTCATCTACACCCAGGCCAGCGGGCTTCTGATGCTGGTGGCCATTCTCGGCCTGGTGTTTGCACATCATGCCGCCACCGGGGAATACAGCTTCAGTTACGAGGCGCTTCGCCATACTGCCCAGAACGAGCTCTCTCCTCAGATGGCATGGTGGCTGATGCTAGGCTTCTTCATCGCCTTTGCGGTCAAGATGCCGGTGGTGCCGCTGCATGGGTGGCTGCCCGATGCGCATGCCCAGGCCCCCACCGCGGGTAGCGTCGATCTGGCAGGAATTCTGCTCAAGACGGCCGCCTACGGTATGTTGCGCTTCGCCTTGCCGCTGTTTCCCGAGGCTTCTCAGGCGTTCGCGCCGGTCGCGATGGGGCTTGGCATCCTGGGGATCTTCTACGGCGCGATCCTGGCTTGCGGCCAGCATGACCTGAAACGCTTAGTGGCTTATTCCAGTATTTCCCATATGGGCTTCGTGCTGATTGGCATCTACAGTGGCACCGAATTGGCGCTGCAGGGCGTGGTAGTGCTCATGGTCGCGCATGCTTTCTCTGCCTCGGGGCTATTCATTATCAGTGGCCAACTCTACGAGCGTCTGCATACCCGCGACATGCGCTTGATGGGCGGCCTATGGGGCCGCATCAAGGGCCTGCCGGGCATCGCACTGTGCTTCGTGGCGGCCTCAATGGGCCTCCCGGGGACGGCCAATTTCATTGGTGAGTTCCTGGTGCTGTTCGGCACCTTCGACGCCTGGCCCTGGGTGGTCGTGGTCGCCAGTGGCGGCTTCGTGATGGCGGCGATCTATTCGCTTTTCATCATGCAGCGCGTCTACTTCGGTCCGGCCAAAGAAGAAACGCCTCTGGGCGGGCTCGATGGCCGCGAAACCGTGATGATGCTCGGCCTGCTGGCCCTGGTGCTGTGGGTCGGGCTCTACCCAGGCCCATTGCTGGACACCTCGGAGGCGGCGATGCAAAACGTTGAGCACATCATGACGCTGGAAGAAACGCCTGCCATGCTTGAGGAGACGCCATGACGTCGTTGCTTGCTCTTTCACCGCTGATCCTCGTCTGCGCCACGGCCATCGTGGTAATGCTGACCATTGCGTGGCGTCGACATCACGACCTGACGGCTACGTTGACCGTGATTGGCCTCAATTTGGCGCTGGCGGCACAGCTTCTGGCCTGGTGGCAGGCACCGCTCGACGTGACGCCGCTACTGACGGTGGACGGCCTTTCGATCTTCGGCGGCGTGCTGATTCTCGTCGCTACGCTGGCCTGCGCCACGCTGGGCCATGCTTATCTCGAAGGCGCGCGCGGTCCACGCGAGGAATATTATCTGCTGCTGTTGTGTGCTGCCGCTGGCGGGATTGCGCTGGTGAGCAGTCGCCACCTGGCCTCGCTGTTCTTCAGCCTGGAACTGTTGTCGATGCCGCTTTACGGCATGCTGGCCTACACCTATCGAGAGCGTGGAGCCTTGGAAGCAGGCGTCAAGTACATGGTGCTCTCCGCGGCGGCCTCGGCCTTCTTGCTGTTCGGCATGGCACTATTGTATGCGTTCACCGGGCATCTCGATTTCGCCGGGTTGGGCGGGGCACTGGCGTCAGCAGGCGGCGATGGATGGCTTCTGGCTGGCATGGGGATGATGCTCATCGGTCTGGGCTTTAAACTTTCCATCGTGCCGTTCCATTTGTGGACGCCGGACGTCTACGAAGGAAGTCCCGCCCCGGCGGCCACCTTCCTGGCCTCGGCAAGCAAGGTGGCGGTACTGATAGTCTTGCTGCGCCTGCTGCAATCCGCCCCGGCGACCCAAGATGCCTGGTTTCACAGCCTGCTCGCCGTACTCGCCTTCGTGACGATGCTGGTCGGCAACCTGCTGGCGTTGATGCAGCAAGATCTCAAGCGCCTGCTGGGCTATTCCTCGATCGCGCATTTTGGCTATTTGCTGGTGGCGCTGGTGATCAACGAGGGGCTGGCGGTGGAAACCGCAGGTATCTATCTTGTGACCTATGTGCTGACGACGCTGGGAGCGTTCGGCGTGGTGACGCTGCTGTCGAGCCCCTATGGCGGCGCCGATGCCAGTCGCTTGCACCATTACCGTGGTTTGTTCTGGCGGCGGCCCTACCTGACGGCGGTACTGACGGTGATGATGCTATCGCTGGCGGGCATTCCCTTGACCGCGGGCTTCATCGGCAAGTTCTACATCGTCGCGGTGGGGGTCGAAGCCAGCCGCTGGTGGCTGGTCGGCGCCGTGGTGGCCGGGAGCGCCATCGGACTTTTCTACTATCTACGCGTGATGGTGACGCTCTTTTTGCCAGAGCCGGGCATGCAGCGCCGTGACGCCACCACCGACTGGGCGCAACGCGCCGGCGGCGTGGTGGTGCTGGCACTGGCGGCCTTGGTCGTGCTGTTGGGGGTTTATCCTGCGCCGATGATCGACTGGGTGCGGCTCATGGCGGCGACATAAGCGCCGCGAACGTGCTGATGCGGTGCCGCTTGCTATGAGGCGGCATTGTTGTCGTCGGGCATGCTGCGCAGGCAGGCGGTGGGCAATTGAATGTCCACTGCCACCGGCAGATGATCAGAAAACAGCCGGTCGAGCACTTCGAAGCGTTCGGCGTGCAAGGCGTCGGAGATCAGAATGTGATCGAGCGCGCGGCGTGGCTGCCAGGCGGGATACGACAACGGCATCGCCACGGGATGCAGTGGTAGCGCACGGCAGAAGCGTTGGTGGGCGTTGATCTGATCCGGCGTGCAGTTGAGATCGCCCATCACTACCACGTGGCGTAGCGGTTGAATCAGCTCGCTCAAGTAGTCGAGTTGCCGGGTACGCGCACGATGACCCAGTGCCAAGTGCGCCACGACCAGATGCAGGGCATCGGGGCCGTCGCCGAAGCGTGCGTGAATGGCGCCGCGTCCCGGTAACGTGCCGGGCAGGCGATACTCGTCTACCTGGCGCGGCGTCAGGCGCGACAGCAGCCCGTTGCTGTGCTGGGCGACACGCCCCAGGTTGCGGTTGAGCTGTTGGTAATGATGCGGAAAGCTGGCCCGCTTGGCGAGGTACTCCACCTGATTGACGTGTCCCGACCTGAAGCTGCCCCCATCGACCTCCTGCAGACCCACGATATCGTAGTCGCGTAGCGTGTCGCCGATCAGGTCGAGCCGTCCCTGACGCTTGGGATGCGGCAGGACGTGCTGCCAACTGCGTGTCAGATAATGGTGATAGGCCGACGTATGAATACCGACCTGCAAGTTGCAGGTCAGAAGGCGTAAAGAGCGGGGCGCCTGGGAAGCAGGCGCCGCGGCGGTGGCGTTACTCATTGCGTTCGCTGCGTACCTTGTCGATCAGGACATCGGCGATCTTGGGCATGTTCTCCAGCGAGCCGGCGCTGCTGGGCGTGATCACGTACTGACCGTCGACGACCAGGGCAGGGACCCCCATGATCTTGTAGCTGCGCATCTTGGCGTTGGCGCGATTGATCTGGCTTTTGACGCCGAAGGACTCGAGAGCATCGAGCGCGTCGTCCTTGCTGACATCGTAATGCGTGAAAAACTCGGCGATGTCGTCTGGTTCGGTGAGGCGCTGGCCTTTCTCGTGGATGGCATCGAAGAAATCACTGTGCATTTCCTTCTGGATGCCCAACTCCTTGGCGGCGTAGAAGGCACGCGCATGCTTGGTCCAGGTATCGCCCATGGTGGCCGGGATGCGCTGAAAGGCAACGTCGTCGGGCAACTCGTCGACCCAGGCATTGAGCGGCTCTTCGAGGGCGTAGCAATGCGGGCAGCCGTACCAGAACACCTCGTTGACCTCGATCTTGCCATCCGGTACTTCGGTCTTCACGGGCTCGTCGAGCACCTCGTAATCCTCTCCCGCGACCGGGCCGGCGGCCATGACCAGCGTTGACATACCCAGACTGGCGGCCAGCACTAACAACGACTTCAACATGCATCTCTCCTTGCCTTGCATAAAAAGCAGAAAAACAGACGGTAAGCGGTCGTCGCCCACCATGATGAACGTTTGAACCGCATCGGCAACCAGGGTTCCCGAACGGCCAATCTGAACACATACTTTAGTGATACCACTACAAGCCTCGACATGGAAAGGGCGCGAGGGCTATCGGTGGCGGCTTTGTCCGCATGCGCGGCGCCCACGCAATGATACACTGTGGCGCAAACGTCCTTCATGGATCATTCGCCGCTTATGGGCGGCAGTTCAGTCGAGAACCAACATGCAAGATGGCAAGATCAACTACCAGTCCGCGCGTTTTTTGATCAGTGCGCCGCGCTTGGCCTTGTGCCCTCCGGATACGGGCGTGGAAGTGGCATTTGCCGGGCGCTCCAATGCCGGCAAGTCCAGCGCGATCAATACCCTGACACAGCAGAAGGCGCTGGCGCGCACCTCGAAGACGCCGGGGCGCACGCAGCTGATCAACTTCTTCACCCTCGCAAACGACGAGGCGTACCGGTTGGTGGATCTGCCCGGTTACGGCTTTGCCAAGGTGCCGGATCAGGTCAAGCTGGAGTGGCAGCGCCACTTGAGCGAGTACCTGTACGAGCGTGAGGCGCTCAGAGGCTTGATGTTGGTCATGGACGTGCGGCACCCACTGAGCGAGTTCGATCAGATGATGCTGGGCTGGGCCGACGAGAAAGCGATGCCTGTGCATATCCTGTTGACCAAGGCCGACAAGCTCAAGCCAGGGGCGGCCAAGTCATCGCTTCTGGCGGTGCGGCGTCAGCTCGCCGAATGGGAAGACTTGGTCAGCGTGCAGCTCTTCTCTGCGCTCAAGCGGCAAGGCGTCGACGAGGCATGCGCACGTATGGATGCCTGGCTATGTGAGCGGGATGCCGTGTGACGCCGGAACCTAGCTTGCCAGCCTGGCGAGCAGGGTTGGCAGTTCACGCACATGCGTGAGGCGATACACGCCGGGTGGCAGCTCGCGCGGGCCTTCGTTCTTGGCGTCGATCCAGGCTACCTGCATGCCCAGGCGCTGTGCTGGTAGAACATCCTCGCGCCAGGAGTCGCCGACATGCAGGGCCTGTGACGGCCGAGCACGGAGCCTTGCCAGCGCCGCGAGGAAGGCGCGAGGGTCGGGCTTGGGGGCATGCAGCTCGCCCGCGGCGATCATGACGCTGAAATGGTCGGCCAGATCCAGGCGCTTGAGATCGGCGTTGCCGTTGGTGATCGCGGCGATACGATAGCTGCGGCGCAGCGTGTCGAGCATGGCCACTACTTCGGGATAGGGCGTGAGGTCATGGCGCAGGTCGAGGAAATGCGCGATGGCGTGCGCTGCCCACAAGCGTGCCCGAAGGCGAGGCAGCCCGTAGGCTTCCACCATCTCGAACAACGCACGCTCGCGAATCCAGGTGAAATCGCCGCGTTTGAGCGGAAAGCGCCGCGCCACATCGGCGCGGTGCTGCTGATACGCGTGCAAGGGATAATGCGCCATGAACGCGCTGCCAGCGCCTGGCGAGGCGGCGGCGAGCGCGTCGCTGAGCCATTGATAATGGCCGGCTTCGGCACGCTCGAGGACCGGCCGGTTGTTCCACAGCGTGTCGTCGAGATCGAAGGTCAGCGCGGTTATCGCCATGTGGGTTGTCTCCAGAGCCGTGGGTCTCATCCGTCGCCGGGCGTTTCGTGGCGCCGGGCGCGCGGGTGGGCAGCATCGTAGGCGTCGGCGAGGTGCTGCCAGTCGAGACGCGTATAGACCTGCGTGGTGGACAGATTGGCATGCCCCAAAAGCTCCTGCACGGCCCGCAGGTCCTGGCTCGATTCGAGCAGGTGGCTGGCGAAGGAGTGACGCAGGCGATGCGGGTGCAGGTGTTCGGGCAGGCCACGCTCGCGGGCAAGATGCACGAGGCGTTTCTGCACCGCGCGATGCCCGAGTCGTACGCCACGTTGACCGACGAACAGCGCGCGCTCTTCCTCATTGGCGAGTTGGCCGCGGACCTTGAGCCATGCCGCCAGCGCCACCTGGGCACGGCTGCCGAGGGGCATTTGGCGCGGTTTGCTGCCCTTACCTACGACCCGCACACGCCGAGTTTCTAGATCGGTGACATCCAGCGCCGTCAACTCCGCCAGACGCAGTCCGCAGGAATAGAACAGCTCCAGCATGGCCTGATCACGCACGCCGAGCGGGGTGTCGTCGTGCGGGGTGTCCAGAAAGCGCGATAACTGATCGATATCCACCGGACGCGGCAGGTGCTGAGGCTGACGTGGGGTCTGGGTCAAGGCCACGGGATTGTGGGCCAGCACGCCGCTGCGCACCAGATGATCGGCGAAGCGCGATAGCGCGGCGCGGCGCCGGGCGAGGCTGCGTGGGGCCAGACCGCGGGTGCGCTCGGCGCCCAGAAAGCGACGCACCAGGGCGACATCCAGTGTGGACCAGTCATCGATGTCATGCGCCTCGAGGAAATGTGCCAGCGCGGCCAAGTCGCGTCGATAGGCATCCAGCGTTGCGGGGCTGGCATGTCCCGCCAGCCCGCGCAGGAAATCTTCAATCGCGGCGTGCATGTGCGGTATCCAGCCGGATCAGCAAGCGCCCGACAATTTCGCCGAGGTAATCGGTGAACAGAGTGTCGAGCGTGGCACGAAAGTGCTCGCTCTCCTGACTGGCAAGCAGCAGATAGCCGAGCGGCTCGCCCATGGTCAGGCGCGTCACGGCGCATGAACCGCTGCTCTCGGGTGGCTCGGAATGGGGCAGGAGCGTACGCCACGCTTCTCGCGAGAGCTGAGTGCAGCGGCTGTTGTGGCCGTCGAGAAGCTCCTCCAGTGTCGCGCGCGTAGAGTCATCGAGACGCATCTGGGGTGGCTGTACGGCGCTACCATCGTGGGGCGAGTCCAGCCACAACGCGACCGCCTGGGTGCGAAAGCGTTCGCTGAGCTGGGTCGATAGGGCCTCGCCCAACGCGTCGACGTTTTCCGCCTCGAGCAGCGCCAGGATCAGCGAGCGGGTGCGCTGGTACTGCGCCTCGTTATGACGCGCCGTCTCCAAAAGGTGCTCGAGGCGCCATTCGGCGGTCTCGGCGCGCTCGCGCAGGTCATGCACGAGACGTTCGAGCAGCGAAATTGCGCCTTGGGTCTGGGGATGCGGCACCTTTAGCTGTTGGAGCAGTCCCTCTCGGCCGACGAAGAAGTCGGGATGACGGGCCAGCCAATGCGCGACACGCTCGGGGTCGAGCGTAGTGCGCGGCTCGGGCGCCTGGGCTTGGGACATGCGTATGTTCTCCTGTGTTTCCGTCTTGCGTGCCGTGTCGTTGTTTGAAGGTTCTCCGGGCACTCGGCAATGCTGCTAAGGCAGCGCGATACGCCCCTCGAAGACGCTGGTGGCGGGGCCGATCATTACCATGGGGGCGTCCTCGGCGGACCATTCCAAGGTTAGCGTGCCACCGGGTAGATGAACATCGACGGGACTCTCGAACAACCCGCGCCGGATACCATTGGCCACCGCCGCGCAGGCGCCGGTGCCGCAGGCCAGCGTTTCGCCGCTGCCGCGTTCGAAGACGCGCAGGCGCGCCTCGTGACGCGAGACGACCTGCAAGAAGCCTACATTGACGCGCCGGGGGAAGCGCACGTGGCGTTCGATGAGCGGGCCCAGGTGTGCCACCGGCGCGGTATCGACATCGTCGACCATGAGGACGGCATGGGGATTGCCCATCGAGACCACGCCAATCTCCCAGCGTGTATCGTCGACCTCCAGGGTATGTGTGGTCGTATCGGCCGGAGCGTCGAAGGGGACGGCTTCGGGCGCGAAACGCGGCACGCCCATGTTCACGCGGACTCGCTCGTCTTCCTTGACATGAAGAGTCAGTGGCCCGGCCTGAGTTTCGACGCGAATCTCGCGCTTGTGGGTCAGGCGCGCCTCGCGCACGAAACGTGCGAAGCAGCGAGCGCCGTTACCGCAATTTTCCACTTCGTTACCATCGGCGTTGAAGATGCGGTAGCGGAAATCCATTTCGGGGTCGCGCGGCGGTTCGACCAGCAGCAACTGATCGAAACCGATGCCGAGATGACGGTCGGCCAACTGCCGGATGCGTTCGGTGTCGAGCCGCGCCCGCTGGGTGACCAGGTCGACCACCATGAAGTCGTTGCCGAGCCCGTGCATCTTGGTGAAATGCAGTAGCATCAGGAGGTCCCCGCCAGGCGGTGCTCGCCGGCCCACAAGTCGGCGAGCGTCTCGCGTTCGCGCACGACCTGCGCGCGCTCGCCGTCAACCATGATCTCGGCGGGACGCGGCCGGCTATTGTAGTTGGAGGCCATCACGAAGCCGTAGGCACCAGCCGAACGGACCGCGAGCAGGTCGCCCGGCGCGATGGCCAGTTCGCGCTCCTTACCCAGGAAGTCGCCGGTTTCACAGACAGGGCCGACCACGTCGTAGAGTGCCGTTTCGCGGGACTGGCGGGTATCGACCGGGACGATGCGCTGCCATGCTTGATACAGCGCGGGGCGAATCAGGTCGTTCATGCCGGCGTCGACGATGGCGAAATGCTGGGTCTCGCCGGGCTTCAGGTATTCGACGCGCGTCACGAGCACACCGGCGTTGGCGGCGATCGAACGGCCGGGCTCGAAGAGCAGCGTCAAGGCACGGCCGTCGAGGCGTTCGAGCAAGGCGCGAGCGTAATCGTAGGGCGCGGGCGGTTGCTCGTCTTGATAGGGCACGCCGAGGCCGCCGCCCAGGTCGAGATGCTCGATGGTAATGCCGGCCTCATGCAGGCGGTCGAGCAGCACCAGCAGGCGGTCCAGGGCGTCGAGGAAGGGGGAGAGCTCGGTGAGCTGCGAACCGATGTGGCAGTCCAGGCCGACGACCTCAAGGTTAGGCAGTTCGGCGGCCCGTTGATAGACCTCGAAGGCATCGTCGACGGCGATACCGAACTTGTTGGCCTTGAGGCCGGTGGAAATGTAGGGGTGCGTCCGGGCATCGACGTCGGGATTGACGCGCAGCGAGACTCGCGCCACTTGGCCGCACTCACTGGCTACCTGGTTGAGACGCTCGAGCTCGGGCAGCGATTCCACGTTGAAGCACTTGATGCCGACTTCCAGAGCGCGGGCCATTTCGCCGGCTTGCTTGGCGACGCCGGAAAATACCACCTTGGCGGGGTCGCCGCCGGCAGCCAGCACACGCTCGAGCTCGCCCTGGGAGACGATATCGAACCCCGCGCCGAGGCGCGCCAACAGGTCGAGCACGGCGATGTTGGCATTGGCCTTCACTGCATAGCAGATTAGGTGCGGATGCTCGCCCAGTGCGTCACTGTAGGCCTTGAAGTGGCGCGTGAAGGTCGCCCGCGAATACACGTAGCACGGCGTGCCGAAGCGCTCGGCGATGTCGGCCAGCGGCACGTCTTCAGCGTAGAGTTGGCCGTCGCGGTAGTTGAAATGATCCATCGTCAGTCTGCGTCGCTGTCGGATTGAGAAGAGGCGTCGCGCGCGGCGCCATCTTCGTCCTGGTCACCATCTTCATAGGCGTCCGCCGGATCGTACTGCTCGCTGGCCTGTTCGTCATCAGGCATGTAGAGCGGCCCCTTCTGACCGCAGCCAGCGAGCGTGAACAGGGCTATGCCGAGGGCGGCCAGCATTGGAAGTAAGCGCATCATGCCTCCTGTTGCAGCGTGGCGAGCGCGTCGCGGGCGCGCTGGGCGGCGGCGCGAACCTGATCCGGCGCGGTGCCGCCGATATGATTGCGCGCCGCCACCGAGCCTTCCAGCGTCAGCACCTCGAAGACGTCGGCCTGGATGGCGTCCGAGAACTGGCGCAGTTCGTCGAGGGACATCTCCGAGAGGTCCTTCTGCTCGCGCAGGCCCAGCGCCACGGCCTGGCCGACGATTTCGTGGGCATCGCGAAAGGCCACGCCAGCACGCACCAAGTAGTCCGCGAGGTCGGTGGCGGTGGAGAAGCCCTTGCGCGCGGCTTCGAACATGTTGTCCGTCTTGGCCTCGATGGCCGGCACCATGTCGGCGAACGCCTTGAGACAGCCCTGCACGGTGTCGAGGGTGTCGAACAGCGGCTCCTTGTCTTCCTGATTGTCCTTGTTGTAAGCCAGCGGTTGCGACTTCATCAGCGTCAAAAGCCCCATCAGGTGGCCGTAGACGCGGCCGGTCTTGCCGCGTACCAGCTCGGGGACATCCGGGTTTTTCTTCTGCGGCATGATCGACGAGCCGGTGCAGAAACGGTCGGGCAGGTCGATGAAGTCGAACTGGGCGCTGGTCCACAGCACCAGCTCCTCGCTCATGCGTGACAGGTGCATCAACAGTACGCTGGCGAAGGCGCCGAACTCGATGGCGAAGTCGCGATCGCTGACCGCGTCGAGGCTGTTCTCGGCGGGGCGCTCGAAGCCCAGCAAGTCGGCGGTGACGTGCCGGTCGATGGGGTAGGTAGTGCCGGCCAGCGCGGCGGCACCCAGCGGCATCACGTTGACGCGCTTACGGCAGTCCAGCAGGCGCTCGTGATCGCGGGTGAGCATTTCCTGCCAGGCCAGCAGGTGGTGGCCGAAGGTCACCGGCTGGGCGGATTGCAGGTGCGTGAAGCCGGGCATGATGGTGTCGGCCTCGCGCGTGGCCAGTTCGATCAAGCCCTCGCGCAGGCGGGCGAGCTCGGCCGCGACGATGTCGATCTCGTCGCGCAAATAAAGCCGGATATCGGTGGCGATCTGGTCGTTGCGCGAGCGCCCGGTATGTAGCTTCTTGCCGGTGATGCCAATTTTCTCGGTCAGCCGGGCCTCGATGTTCATGTGCACATCTTCGAGTTCCACCGACCAAGGAAACTGCTCGGCCTCGATTTCCCGCTCGACTTCGCCGAGGCCTTGCACGATGGCCTCGCGCTCATCAGAGGTGAGCACGCCGACGCGTTCGAGCATGGTGGCGTGAGCGATGGAGCCGCGAATGTCGTGATGATAGAGGCGCCGGTCGAAGTCTACCGATGCCGTGAAGCGCGCGACGAAGGCGTCGGTGGGCTCGCTGAAGCGTCCGCCCCAGGATTGGTTGGTCGTATTGCTCATCGGGCGTGGCGTCCTGCTTGGTCGAGATGGTGATGCCCCTGAGTGTACCAGAGTCGGCGCCGCTGGCGAGGTGGGACAGGGCACGGGAACGCTGGGGGCGGGATTTTTCCTCGACCGGGGACTGCTTTATGATGATAGTCATCCCCGCCGCCGAACCGGTGTGCGCCCATTGAGGAGAGTCCAATGCCCGCCATGCAGACACTGCGCATCGCCACCCGTCAGAGCCGCCTTGCGTTATGGCAGGCCGAGCATGTCAAGGCTCGGCTGATGGCGCTACATCCTGGACTCGAGGTGGAGTTGGTCGCCCTGACGACGCGCGGCGACAAGATTCTCGATTCGCCGCTGTCCAAGGTCGGCGGCAAGGGACTGTTCGTCAAAGAATTGGAGGAGGCGCTGCTGGACGGACGCGCCGATATCGCCGTGCACTCGATGAAGGATGTGCCGATGCACTTCCCCGAAGGGCTGGGGCTATCGGTGATTCTGGAGAGCGGCGCGCCCACGGATGCCTTCGTCTCCAACGATTACGCTACCCTGGACGCCTTGCCCGAGGGCGTGCGTGTGGGTACGTCGAGTCTGCGTCGGGGGTTGCAGGTCAAGGAGGCGCGCCCCGACCTGGAGGTGCTCAATCTGCGGGGTAACGTGCAGACCCGCCTGGGCAAGCTGGACAGCGGCGAGTTCGAAGCGATCATTCTGGCGACCTCGGGGCTCGAACGTCTCGAGCTTGGCCACCGCATCACCCAGGAGCTGCCGCCGGAAGTCAGCCTGCCGGCCTGCGGCCAGGGCGCGCTGGGCATCGAATGTCGCTATGACGATGAAACCCTGCTCGAAGTCCTGGCGCCGCTTGATCATTCGCAGACGGCCACCCGCGTGCGCGCCGAGCGTGCCATGAATACGCGTCTGGATGGCGGTTGTCAGGTGCCCATCGGTGGCTATGCTGTGCTCGAGGATGGTGACCGCACGCTATGGCTGCGGGCACTGGTCGGGGACCCGGACGGCTCGCACGTGTTGCGCGCCGAAGGGCGTGGCTCGGCTTCCGAGCCCGAGGCCTTGGGCGTGCGCATTGCCGAGTCGCTGCTCGATCAGGGCGCCGGCGAGATCCTGGCGGACGTGTACGGCCAGGAGGAATGAGCGCCGCGTCACGCATCCTGGTGACGCGCCCCGGCGAGGGCGGCGAGCGGCTGGCCCAGGCCTTGTCGGAGGCGGGGTTCACGCCCGCCCGCCCGGCATTGATGCACTTGCAGCCGCTCGGCGTCGACGAGGTCAAGCGCGCTCCCCTGCTGGATGTCGATCAGTACGATGTGGTGGTCGTGACCAGCCCCTTCGCCGCCGAGTGCCTGGTCGAGTGGCTTG
Organism: Chromohalobacter canadensis; assembly: GCF_034479555.1. Taxonomy (NCBI): domain Bacteria; kingdom Pseudomonadati; phylum Pseudomonadota; class Gammaproteobacteria; order Oceanospirillales; family Halomonadaceae; genus Chromohalobacter; species Chromohalobacter canadensis. Next base: position 1,870,942 of record NZ_CP140151.1, read on the forward strand.
ATCGCTATTGGCCGCAATTGCCGCAGGGGCCGCGTTTCTATGCGCTGGGTGTGGCGACGGCGGCGACGCTTTACCGTGGCCTGGACGTCAAGGCGAGTGTGCCTGACCCCGGTCGGGGCACGACCAGCGAGGCACTGTTGGCGATGCGCTCACTGGCGCGGCTCGACGGCCAGCGGGTGCTGGTCGTCGGCGGAATGGGGGGGCGCCAGCTGCTCGCGAAGACGCTCGAGACGCGTGGCGCCAGAGCCACCAAGCTGGCACTCTATCAGCGCGTTTATACGGCGCCGGACGCGACCGTTGCCAACTGGCTCGCCACGGGCGATTTCACCGCCATGACCGTGACCAGTGGCGAATTGCTCGAGCATCTGGTTATCTGGTGCGGACAGGCGGCGTTGAACAAACCGCTAATCGTTTCCAGTCAGCGTTTGGCTACACTGGCAGACACGATGGGCTTCGCTTCGCTATACGTAGCGCAAGGTGCGACCCCCGAGGCCTTGGTGACCGCCGTACAGGAAGTAGGCGACACGTGACGCGCCGACGTTGATCACGATGAGTTTGAAAAGGGCTAGCGACACATGAGCAAACGACAGGATCAGGATGATAAAAACACGCCCACCGATGCGTCGACGTCCGCTGACGAGACGCCTCAGTCGCCGGCTTCCTCCGAGACTCACAAGGCTGATGCTGACGGCGAGGTAGCCGACGAGACGCGCGGTGCCTCGGACAAGGCGGCGGATGCCGCGTCGTCCAAGGCATCGACAACCGACGCCGCGGCGTCCCAGACTTCTTCCGATGCGACGTCAAAGGCGGATGAAAAGACGGACGATGCGTCTCGCAAGGCGAGCGAGACGACATCCGGAGCCGGCGCATCGTCGGCTACCGCCAAACGTGGCGCCAAGTCCCAGCAAAAAGCGACGGACACCCCGGCCAAGGATACGGGCAAGACCCGCACCGGCGGCACGCGCTCATCGTCGGCCGGTGGGGCATCGGCGGGCGCTGCCTCTCACGACAAGACGACGTCGAGTAAAGCCGGCGGCGCCGGCAACGGCACCTCGCCCCCCTCTGCGCAAACTTCGCAAGGTGGCGGTGGCAACGGGCGTGGCCTGGCCATCGTGGCGCTGATCATCGCCGTGATCGTAGCCATCGTCGTGGCACTGGGGCTGGGATATGGCTGGAAGCGCTTACAGGCGCAACAGGCCGAACTGGCCAGTGCCGGCGAGGAGAACGCGCAGACCCTCGACACGTTGCGAGAACGTCTCGACCAGCGAGAGGCGGCGTTCGAATCGCTACAGGGCGATTTTCAGGACTATCGTCAAGACATCGACAAAAATCTCGACAAGGTACTCTCCGAGTTGGCTGACGAGCAGGAGGCCGACCCGCGCGAGTGGCTGCATGCCGAGGCCGAGTATCTGCTGCGCCTGGCTAACCAGCGCCTGCAGCTCGAGCGCGACGTCAAGGGCGCCAAGGCGTTGCTCAAGGCTGCCGATGAACGTCTGACAGATGCCGACAACCCGGCACTGATTCCGGTGCGCCGGGCGATTCAGTCCGAGCTGGCGGCGCTGGATTCGGTGCCCACGGTGGATCGCACCGGGTTGTATCTGGCATTGATGGCGCAACAGGAACAACTGGCAGGGTTGCCGCTCAAGCAGGACGTGGAAGAGATGGCCGCGCAGAACGACGACGATTCCTCGCTCGAGGGCGGCTGGCAACAACAGCTCTCCCGCCTGGGCGGCGAGCTCAAGGATCTCGTCGTCATACGCCGCCACGATGAAGCGCTTGAAGCCCTGGTGACGCCCGAACAGGAGTCCTACCTGCGCCAGAACGTGCGGCTCTTGCTCGAGCAGGCTCAATTGGCCTTGCTCAAGACCGAGCCCAAGCTCTACCAGGCCAGCCTCGACAAGGCGATCACCCTGATCGACCGCTACTACGACACTGAGCAAGATGCGGTGAACAACTCTCTCGGGCGCCTTGAGTCATTGCGTGACAAGACCATTCGGCCCGAGCTGCCGGATATCAGCGAGTCGCAGCAGACGCTCAAGGACTTCATCGAGAAGCGTTTCCAGAATGGCAACGGTGACGGTGGTGGCGAGCAACGTCAGAATGATGAAGGAGACAGTGAATGAGAAAGCTGATTCTTCTCATCGTCGTGGGGCTGGCCGTCGGCGCGCTATTCGGCCAGTTGATGCAGTCGATGCCCGGTTACTGGCTGGTACGCGTGGGGGATACCTCGATCCAGACCTCGTTCTGGCTGGGCCTGGTGATATTGTTGGCGGTATTTCTTGCCCTGCATTTCCTGCTGCGCGTCCTCCACCGGCTGCGTCGTCCGGTGAGCCGGCTCAAGGTCTGGAATAGCCGCACGCGCAATCGTAATGCCATGAAGCGTACCGTGAGAGGCTTGGTGGCGCTCGCCGAAGGCCGTTGGAAACGCGCCGAGAAGGATCTGGTCAAGGCGGCGGACGATTCCAGCACGCCCTTGGTCAACTACCTTTCTGCGGCGCTGGCGGCACATTATCAGGGGCGTTTTGAGCATGCCGATACGTTACTCAAGCGTGCTCATCACAGCACCGAGGGAGCCGATAATGCGGTGGGCATGGTGCAAGCGCAGCTGATGCTCGATCGTCAGCAGTTCGAGGAGGCGCTGGCGACGCTGACGCGCCTCGAAAAGCAGCTGCCCAATCATCCGCAAGTGCTCAAGCTGCTGCGTCAGGCCTATCTCAGCGTCAATGACTGGGAAGGGCTGCGTCATTTGCTGCCCAAGCTCGACAAGCAACAGCTGATCACCCAGGAGGAGCGCCGCGAGCTGGAGCAGCGTGCCTATCACGAGTTGATCATGCAGGCGGTCCAGCGCCAGCCCAATGCCGATGCCAATCGCGTGCGCAACCTGTGGGCCGATATGCCCGACTACCTGCGCAGCGATGTCGAGCTGGTGGTCCTGTATACCGAAGCGTTGGTCAAGGATGGCGAAGACGCGATGGCTGAGCGCTTGCTGCGTCATTCCCTCAAGGAGCACTGGGACACGCGCCTGGTACTGCGTTATGGCCTGCTCAACGTGGATGCCGGGCGTCAGTTGGCGTATGCCGAGAAATGGCTGCAGGAACGTCCCAACGACCCCGATTTACTGCTGAGCCTGGGGCGTTTATCGTTGCGCAACGCTTATTGGGGCAAGGCGCAGGAATATTTCGAAGCGAGCCAGCGTCAGCGCTCCAGCGGAGTGGTATGCGCCGAGCTGGCGCGGCTTTACGCCAACTTGGGCGAACATCAGAAGAGTCAGCTCTTCTATCGTCAGAGCGTGGAGCTGCTCGATCGCTCGTTGCCGGCGTTACCGCAGCCTAGCGAACGCACACGCTAGCCAACGTTTTTTGCTCTCCTGGGCGCCTGCGGGCGCCCTTTTTTATCGTCCGTCATGGAGGACGATTCACGGCCTGCAGATGCCTTGTCGGGGTGGCCTGCGGGCCGTTGGTGTTTCTAGACTCTTGTCCAATCGGTCAAAGTATGGGTAACGTTAGAGATTCCTCCATGACAACAATGATACACATAGGAAAACATCATGGCGCAGACTCCGCACCGACGTGCTGCCACGTCATCGACGACGCAACAGGACGGCGCCCTGGAGCGTTACTTCGGCATCCGCCGCTATGGCTCGACCCTGCGAACGGAATTACTTGCCGGCCTGGCGACCTTCCTGGCGGCGATGTACATCATCGTGGTCAACCCCTCGATCCTGAGTGATGCGGGCATCCCCTTCTCGGCAGGGCTCTCGGCAACCGTTTTGATCAGTTTCCTCAGCAGCCTGGCAATGGGGTTGTATGCACGTAACCCCATACTCGTCGCGCCCGGCATGGGCATGAACGCGCTGTTCGCCTATACCCTGGTACAAGGGGCGGGCTTGCCTTGGCAGGTGGCGCTGGGCTGCGTGTTCTGGTCGGGTGTGCTGTTCGCACTACTGGCATTTTTCAACGTGCGCAAGGCGATCGTCGAGGCGATTCCCGATTCGCTGCGTTACGGCATCACCTGTGGTATCGGGCTGTTCATTACCTTCATCGGTTTCAAGAATGCCGGTTTCGTCGTTGATGACCCGGCTACGCTGATATCGCTAGGGTCGCTGGACCCCACTTTGATCACCTTCATTGCGGGGATGCTGCTGACTGCGGTTCTGGTCACGCTGCGCGTCAATGGCGCGCTGGTGCTGGGGATCGTCATCACCACGTTGGTTGCAGTACCGATGGGGCGCTTGTGGGGCTCGGATGTGATCGTGGCATGGAGCGGTCTGGCGGCATGGCCGGATTTCAGCGTCATGTGGCAAGTGGATCTATGGGGCGCGCTCAAGGTCGCCTACTGGCCGTTCATCTTTGTGATGCTGTTCACCAACTTCTTCGATGCGCTGTCATGCTTCCTGGCGCTCTCGGAAGCCGCTGACCTCAAGGACGACAACGGGCAGCCGCGCAATCTCAAGCGCTCGATGACCGTGGATGCCTTCGCCTCGATGATCGCCGCGCCGCTTGGGACCAGTGCCGCGCAGACGTTCATCGAGTCTGGAGTGGGCGTCTCCCAGGGCGGGCGCACGGGGATCGTCGGTGTCGTCTGTGGGTTGCTGTTTCTTCCGTTCCTGTTTCTGTCGCCGTTGCTGTCGCTGGTGCCGGCGATTGCCACCGCGCCGGCATTGGTCATGGTCGGCGTCTTCATGCTAGCCCCGGTAGGGCGCATCGAGTGGCAGAAGATGGATCAGGCTTTCCCGGCGTTTTTGGCGATCATCGTCATGCCGCTGACGTACTCGATCACGTTGGGCATCGCCTTCGCGTTCTTGAGCTTCGTGGCGATCAAGCTGTGCACGGGGCGTTTGGCCGAGATCAAGCCCGCCATGTGGGTGACGGCGGTACTCTGCGCGATCATGCTGGTGACGATGCAGTGAGATAGCGTGGTCTGACCGCTAGGCCGTCGACGAAAAAGGGCCGCCCCGGATGGGGCGGCCCTTTTTAGCAAAGCGCCGCCGTAAGAGCGGCGACGCGCGGGACTTAGTTCGGGTCCTCGTCGTTGTCCGGCTTGGTGTGCTCCGGGTTCGTATTGCTGTCGGCCGGCGCATCGGGTGTGAGCGGTGTGTTCCGCGATTCCGGTTTCTCGTCCACCACTTCGCCCTTCTGGGACAGGATTCGTAGGTTGGCGGGCGGTGCGTTGCCGTCCTTCTCCTGCCCGAAGTAGAGCGTGGTGTGCGGGAACGGGATCTCGATGCCGGCAGCGTCGAAGTACATCTTGACCAGACGGTTGTAGGCACGACCCACGCCCCACTGATCGCCCGGCGTGGTCTTGATGATCACGCGGATGTTGACCGAGCTGTCGGCCAGCGCGGTCACGCCCGCTACGCTGAGGGGCTCAAGCAGCTTGTAGCCGTGTTCGCTTTCCTTGAGAGCGTCGAAGGCGGCCTGCAATTGCTCGATGGCATCGTCGATGCTCTCGCGGTAGGCGATACCGTATTCGCCGACGTGGTTACCGAATTCGCGCATGTAGTTGGAGACGGTGTCCACCGAGGAGAACGGCACGATGTGGTAGGTACCCGAGAGATCGCGAATACCCACCGAGCGGATGCCGACGCGTTCGGCCGTCCCGGTGGTGCCGCCTACGGTGACGACATCGCCGGTGTTCATGGCGTTTTCTAACTGGATGAAGACCCCGGTGATGACATCCTGTACCAGCTTCTGTGAGCCGAAACCGATGGCGAGGCCGAGGACCCCGGCGCCGGCGATCAGCGGGCCGATGTTGATGCCGATTTCCGCCAATATGATCATCGCCGTCATGGTGATCAAGGCGATCGCCAGGGCGTTGCGGAACAGGGACAACAGTGTCTTGGCGCGGGCTGAAGGTTCACCGGCACCGGCATCTGCGTTCAAGCGATGCTCGATCAGGCTAGCGAGGCCGATCCAGGCGGCGATGGCCACCAGCAGGATGATGATCACATTCAGCGTGGTGCCCACGACATGTATGCCGGCCTCGGAGGCATACCAGGCCGCGAGGTCGAAGACATGCCAAGCGCTGAGCACGAACATCGCCACGACGATCAAGATGATCGCGCGAATCACCTTGAGGGTGGTCGGCACGTAGGCGTTGAGACGCGTTTCAAGCAAGGGGAGACGACGCTGGAGGTCCCCGGAGAGGCGAATGCGGCGGCCGATAAGCTGGGTGAGTACGCCCGAGACCAACATGCCGATGCCGATGATGATGACGGTCTTGAGCGTAGCCATCAGCACGAAGGGCAGCGCCGTCTGCGGATGCAGCACGGTGACGGCGAAGACCACCAAAGCATAGGCCAAGGCCAGCATGTGCCAGGTGCGGCCCAGCAGACGCAGCGCGAAACGCGTAGCGCTCATGTCGGCATTATCGGCGCGTTGCATCAGGGCGTCACGCAGCGGTATGCGGTGTTTGAGGATCACCGTCGCGGCGTAGATCAGCGCTAGCAGCATGATCAGCGTGCCGAGCCCCTGGCCGAGCGCAGGTGACAGGTTGTAATTGACGATGGGCACAGCAACCAGCATGCCATACCCGATGAAGCCGGCCAGGCGTGCGAGGAAGCGATTGCAGTATGAGGCCTGTGGCGAGGCGATAGGCATCAGGCGCAGGCCATCGTAATGCGATGAGAACAGCATGCGCAGCGCGGCCTTGAACAGCTCGATCATCAAGAAGGCGTTCAGGAATAGCGAGAAACGCGTTTCCATGCTGCCCGCCACACCGATGGCAAAGGTCGCCACCAGGTTGCCAACGACATAGGCCAGTATGACGACGACGACATCCACGATGGCGGCAAGTACGACGGCGATGACGGTGCGTAGCAAGGCGCTTTTTTCAGTGGGCTGCGACGACCATTGGCTGAGCCTGCGGAACAGTGGTGACGCGATGCGTCGGAGGACGAACAACGCCACGAAGGCCCCGATCACCACCAGTGCGAAATTGAGCGCGGCAATCAGGAACGCGCTGGTATCAAAGCTCGGCCCACTGGCGCTAGCGTTGCTACTGCTGAACAGGCCGACCACGGCTGCGGCGAGGCTCTTGAACTGATCTCCGAGGCCCCCCGCGATATGGCTGGTGGCATCGGCCAGGCGGCGAGGGAAGGAAACCTCTTCGGCTGTCTGGCCGCTGGGCGCATCCTCGGCGATCTCTGCGGGAGAGGATGCCCCTTCGACGTCCAGGGCGTTTTCCTGAGCCGCCTGGGCACGCAGTTGGTCGATGATCGTCTGGCGTGTCTGCTCGTTCTCGAGCATGTCCGCCAGGCTCGAATAGGCAGGGGTAGCGCCATCCGTGGGTGTCGCGTCCTGTTGAGCCAGGGCCGGCGCCATCACGAAAAGCAGACACAGCAACAACCAACGGCTGAGCCACGTATCGAGGCGTAGAGTCGGCACGCGGTAACCTCCTTGTACGGAATGAGTGGCATGCAGCCACATCGTTTATGATGAATTTGCCTGTCAATACTAACACTAGGTGGCTCAGTGCCGAGCGTCGAGCGATGGACGCAGCGTGTCGACGGCTAGGCGTCACGAGAGGAATATGAGCCACCGCTAGCATGATGATAACGGCTTCAGGCTTTTTTGTACCATACTTGTACGAATCTGTACTGCCTGACACGTTAGTAATACATAGTCAGTATCGTCTTGTTGACGTTGCCTGCTGCATGGCAGTGCCTCGATTTGCATCGAATATCTCTTCTCGGCATGCTTAAGTCACACTTCCAATAAAGGCACTTCCCATGACTCAGCCATCGATGCGTCTCGCCGGTCTGGCCTTGATTGCCGGTGCTGGCTTGGCGGCAACCACTGCGCAGGCCCAAGACAAAGGCACCGTTAATCTAGCGTATGTTGAATGGTCTTCTACGGTTGCTTCTACCAATGTGATGCGGGCTGTGCTCGAGCAAGCCGGTTACGAGGTTGAGCTGTCCTCGCTGTCCGCCGCTGCCATGTGGCAGTCCGTGGCTACTGGAGACACTGACGCTTTACTGGCCGGGTGGCTTCCGACCACGCATGAGGATTACTACGCTCAACTCAAGGATCAGTTGGTCGATACGGGCGTCAACCTGGATGGTACCAAGCTGGGTCTGGTGGTTCCGGCCTATAGCGAGGTCGATTCGATTGCGGACCTCAATGAGCATGCCGATGACTTCGACAACAAGCTCACCGGTATCGACCCGGGCGCCGGGATCATGCGCCTCACCGACAAGGTCGTTGAGGAATATGATCTTGACCTGAACCTGCAAAGCGGAAGCGGCGCCACGATGACCGCAGCACTGAAAAGCGCCATCGCTAACGATGAAGATATCGCCGTGACCGGTTGGACGCCGCACTGGATGTTCGCGCGCTGGGATCTCAAGTACCTGGATGATCCCAAGAATGTTTATGGTGGCGCCGAACAGATCCATACCATCGTTCGTCAGGGGCTCAAGGAGGACATGCCGGAGGCCTATGCCATTCTGGATGCCTTCGAGTGGACCGCTGAAGACATGGGCGAAGTCATGCTGATGAACCAGGAGGAAGACTCCGACCCCTACGAAAACGCCAAGCAGTGGGTGGAGGATAATCAGGACATGGTTCAGGAATGGCTGCCAGAGTCATAAGTTACCCAGCCTAAGCCTAGGGCCCCTCGGCTCTGGCAACGAAAAAAAGCCAACCCCTCGGGGTTGGCTTTTTCAGTGTTTGGTGGAGGCGGGGGGAATTGAACCCCCGTCCGCCGGCACTCACCCATCGGCTCTACATGCTTAGGTCCGTCTTTTAATTTAGCGCCTCTGGCTCCGACGGGCAGGATCCAGCGACGCGATTCCTCTAAGTTTTAGCGGCTGACGCGAGGACAAAGCCAGCCGCGATCCCATCAATCTGAGCTCGTATCCCATCGGTGATGAATGGGCACATCACCTCCGGGCCGGACTAGAAGCTAGCAGTTGTTACGCTGCCAGCGCGCCCTGAGCGTAGTTGTCGTCGTTTGCGACTATTTGTCGTAACGTTTGATTTACGAGATACGTTACGCTCTCGGCATGCACCTCAGGGATTGTCACCGGCGTCGAAGCCATGTCGCCCCCGTAAGCGTTTCTACAGTCTAACAGGTTGGGACGCCCCGAGGCTAGTTCAACCCTGTCGCCACGGCTTTTCGTGGCCATAGGCGTCTTTGTCTCGATGCGCCCTTGTCGCGTTCAGTGGGCGCGCATGATACGGGCCTTTTCGCGATTCCAGTCGCGGGCCTTTTCCGTGGCGCGCTTGTCGTGCATCTTCTTGCCGCGTACCAGCGCGAGCTCGCATTTGACGAGATTCTTCTTCCAGTACAATTTCAGCGGCACGCATGTATGCCCCTTGTCCTGGGTACGCGAGAAGATCCTGGCGATCTCCTTGCGGTGCAGTAGCAGCTTGCGCGTACGCGACGGATCCGCCACGACATGCGTGCTCGCGGTGTCGAGCGGCGTGATATGACTGCCTAACAGCCACGCTTCGCCATTCTTGATCAGGATGTAAGTATCGGTGAGCTGCGCCTTGCCGGCGCGCATGCTCTTGATTTCCCATCCGGCCAGCGACAGGCCGGCCTCGAAGGTCTCGTCGATATGGTATTCGAAGCGAGCCTTCTTGTTTTGCGCGATGGTACTTGAGCCGATATTGCCCTTTTTCTTGGCCATGGAACCTCTACATTACGATGCGCCGAATCCGCTAGCCCCATGACATGGGGGAAGGCGTGATATCATTCAAGGCCTTGATGTTAACCTTCCATCATACGCGCAAGGCGCAACAAAGTCAGCGGAGTGGTGAATGCCTACGGTCAATCGGTCTGCCTTGGTGAGACATTCATGCGAGGCGATGTTCGGTCTGGTCAACGATTTCGAGAGTTACCCTGAGTTCTTGCCGGGGTGTCGTCGTGCACGGGTCATTGAGCACGAAGAGGGGCGCTATCTGATAGGTGAGATGACTCTGGGTAAAGGGAGCGTGGAGCAGACGTTGGCCACGCGTAATGACCTTTATCCCTATGAGCGCATCGAGCTGTCGTTGGCCGAGGGGCCTTTCAAGCGTCTCAACGGTCGCTGGCTGTTCACGCCGATGGGCGAGTCGGCCTGTCGGGTGAGCCTGGAAATGGAGTTCGAATTTTCCAACCGCCTGTTGGGAATGGCGTTTGGCAAGCTGTTTCAGCAAGTGGCTGGCCAATTGGTCGACGCGTTTACGCGTCGCGCGGATGCGCTTTATGGCCGCCAGTGACATCGAGCAAACGCATATCAACGTTGAGGTCGCCTTTGCGGAGCCTCATCGTCAGCATATCGTCGCGCTCACGGTGCCATCGGGGACGTCGGCGCGCGACGTGGTCGCGATGGCCGACTTGCCGACCCTGTTTCCCGAGCGTGGGACCGACTTCTTCAGTCATGCACCACTAGGAATCTATGGGCAGGCATTGCGCGAGCCGGCCCGACATACGCTCGTGGAAGGGGACCGCGTCGAGGTCTATCGCCCATTGGAAGTCGACCCCAAGCAAGCGCGCTTGGCGCGGGCTCGGGGAGGCGACTAAGCACGCTTACTCTTCCGGTGCGTAGCTGGGGCCGGCTGCGGGGGCGCCGTCGCCTGGCCCGGAGCCTTCCACCGCCGGGCCGGGGCCACTCTGATTCGAGAGCTCGACATCATCCTCGATGTCGCCTTCACGCTCGATGTCGGCCAGCTTGTCGTCCTGGAAGGTCAGCGTCACGCGCTTTTCTTCCACATCGTCATAGGCTTCGTCGAGATAGAAGACGTAGTCCCAGCGGTTTTCATCGAACGGGCCTTGCAGCAAGGGGCTGCCCATTACATAGCGCACCTGTTCCTTGGTCATGCCAGTCTCGAGTTGCGAGACCATGTCCTTGGTGATGAGATTGCCCTGAGCTAGGTCGCGTTTGTAGACGCCAACGTAGCTGCACCCGCTGACGAGCGCCAGGGCGACGGAAAAGGTGACTGTTTTAATCAAGTTTTGCATTTGCGCCTATCATTCACTATCGTTGCTTGGATTGATCATACCTGACCTACCACGATACTGCGAAGAGCAACCGCAACCATGGCCGATCAGAACCATGAACTGCGCAAGGCGGGGCTAAAAGTCACCTTGCCGCGTGTCAAGATCCTGCAAATTCTCGAAAGTACGCAGGACCAACACCATCTGAGCGCCGAAGACGTCTACAAGGCTCTGCTCGACGCAGGTGACGATGTCGGTCTGGCAACCGTGTATCGCGTCTTGACCCAGTTCGAGACTGCGGGGTTGGTGATTCGTCACAATTTCGATGGCGGGCATGCCGTGTTCGAATTGTCGCAGGAAGAGCACCATGATCATATGGTGTGTCTGGAAAGCGGCGAGATAATCGAGTTTTTCGACGACACGATCGAACGGCGTCAACGCGAGATTGCCGAGGAGCACGGCTTCGAGCTCGTCGATCATGCCCTGGTGTTGTACGTACGCCCCAAGGGTTCTAGCGTAACGCGTCAAGAAGGCTCAGGGCCTGGCAAGAAGTAGCCCGAGCAGTTAGCGTACACCGAAGACGAAACCGGCCCTGATGGCCGGTTTCGTCGTTTCGTACCCCACCGTTGAAGGTGGCTATAGCGCAAGGCTCGCTCAATGCTGGGCGTGCTGGCTGGCGTCGAGCATTTCGCGGGCGTGAGCCAGTGTGCGGTCGGAGAGTTTGACGCCGCCGAGCATGCGGGCCAGTTCGCGCACGCGTCCGGCATCGTCGAGCAGTGCCATATGTGTCAGGGTCGTGTCGTGCTCGGAGCGCTTTTCGATATGCAGATGATGATGCGCCTGGGCCGCAACTTGCGGCAGATGCGTCACGGTCAGGATTTGCCCTTGGGCGCCGAGACGCCGCAGTAGCTGGCCGACGATTTCCGCGATGGCGCCGGAAACGCCGACATCGACTTCGTCGAAGACCATGCTGGGGACGCTGCTATGCTGCGCGGCAACGACCTGGATCGCCAGGCTGATGCGCGATAGCTCGCCACCCGAGGCAACCTTGCTCAGTGGGCGTGACGGCTGGCCGGGGTTGGCGCTGATCATGAAGCGTACCTGGTCGAGCCCTTCGGCCTGGGGCGTCTCGCGCGGTGAAATGGCAACCTCGAAGGTCGCTTTGCCAAGTCCCAAGAAGGCCAGTTGCGCCTGCACGGCTTCGCCGAAGTTGCGTGCCGCCTCAATACGCGCCTCGCTGATGGCCCGCGCCTGCTGTCTGTAGGCGTCACGGGCCTGCTCCACTTCTTCGCCGAGTGCTTCCAGGTCATGCTCACCACCTTCGAGACTCGCCAGTTCGTCGCTCAGACGCTGATGGAGGTCGCGAAGCTCCTCGGGCATGACGTGATGCTTACGTGCGATGCGATGCACTTCGCCGAGGCGGGCATCGACCTCCGTCAGTCGTTGAGGATCGAGCTCGGTGGTCTCGACGAAGTGATGCAGTTCGCGTGCTGCTTCCTCGATCTGGATCTGAGCCTCGCCCAGCATGGACAGGGCGTCCGCCAGTTGGCGTTGGGTCTTTTCGGGGGCGTTTCCCAGGCGGGCGTTGGCGTGATGCAGCAATGAAAGCGCGCCGTGTTCGTCCTGATCGCAGCAGTCGGCGGCGAACTGGGCGTCACCCAGGACTTCCTCCAGATTGGCCAACTGGGTCTGCTCATCCTCCAGCGTCTCCAGTTCGCCTTCGGCGAGCGCCAGTTGATCCAGCTCCTCGACCTGGTAACGCAGTAGCTGACGCCGTGCCTGCACTTCATTGCCGCTTTCTTGCAGGTCGCGCAGTCGCCGTCGGCGTGCACGCCAGTGATGAAAGTGCTCGCCGAGGGTCGACACGGCCTCGGTCTGGCCGGCATAGGTGTCGAGCAGGCGCAGATGCGTTTCTTCGCGCAAGAGCGCTTGATGGGCGTGCTGGCTGTGGACCTCGATGAGATGCTCGCCGAGCGCTCTCAGGTCGCTCACTGTAACAGGCTGGCCGTTGATCCAGGCCTTGGAGCGCCCCGAGGCGGTGACGACACGCCGGAGCAGGCATTCGTCTTGTGGCAGTTCGCGCTCGGCGAGCCAGGCGCGGGCGTCGGCGAGCCGGGCGATATCGAAGCGCGCACTGATATCTGCGCGTTCGCAGCCGTGGCGTACGCTGCCCACGTCGGCGCGCTCTCCCAGGCATAATCCCAAAGCGCCAAGCATGATCGATTTGCCGGCGCCGGTCTCGCCGGTGATGGCCGTCATACCGTCGTGCAGGTCCAGATCGAGGCGCTCGACGATGGCGTAGTCGCGAATGGCTAGCTGTATCAGCATGAAAACCTCCGGGCGTCGGAAACGAAGCTGATCTCTGTGTGTTTATACAGTAGTTGGGTGAGGGCTTCAATTGCCAGGCATCGCAAGCGATAGGGGTGGCTTGAGATCGTTCATCGCATCCCCATATAGGAGGCAATCGCTTATTAGATGCGGCTTCGGGCCGCGCCAGCTGTCAGGAGAAACTCATGGCCAAAGACCCGCAGACCCCGACCGAGGAAGAGCTGGCTCGCGCTGAGCGCGATGCCGAACCCCAACCGGACGATACCACTGGAGACGATGCCGAACTCGAAGGCGTCGTCGAGGATGTCGAGGCCAGCGAGGCCGATGCCGAGGCGCTCGAAAACCCGGAAGCCGACGCGCTGGCTGTGCGTGTCGAAGAGTTGGAGCAAGCCTTGACGGAGTCCAAGGATCAGGCGGCGCGTGCCGCCGCCGAAGCGCAGAACGTGCGTCGCCGCGCCGAGCAAGATGTCGAGAAGGCACGCAAGTTCGCCTTGGAAAAATTCGTCAAGGAACTGCTACCCGTGATCGACAGCCTGGAAAAGGCATCGGAGTCGATGCAGGAAGGCGCTAGCGAGGTGCATCGCGAAGGGGTCTCGATGACTCTGAAGCTGCAGCTCGACGTGCTCAACAAGTTCGGTGTGGAAGCCGTCGATCCGCAAGGCGAGCCGTTCGACCCTCAGGTGCATGAAGCCATGACCATGGTGCCCAACCCCGAGGTTGAGCCCAATACGGTGATCGAGGTCATGCAGAAGGGGTATTTGTTGAATGGACGTCTGGTACGTCCGGCGATGGTAGTCGTCAGCCAAGCCGCCAATTGATGTGGCAGGGGAGGGATGTGACGTCGAGACCCTTGAAAGGCGTAACCCCACCCCCCAAATAGACGAACAACGAGGCGGCAATGCCGCCGACGAAGACGAAACAGTCAAGCAACGATTTTGAGGTATTCCAATGGGACGCATCATCGGTATCGATTTGGGGACCACCAACTCCTGTGTTGCCATCCTTGACGGCGGCAATGCGAAGGTAATCGAAAACGCGGAAGGTGCACGCACCACGCCGTCCATCATCGCCTACACCGACGATGGTGAGACGCTGGTTGGCCAGGCCGCCAAGCGCCAGGCCGTGACCAACCCGAGCAACACGCTGTACGCGATCAAGCGCCTGATCGGCCGCAAGTTCAAGGACGACGTCGTCCAGAAGGACATCAAGATGGTGCCCTACACCATCGCTGAGGCCGATAACGGCGACGCTTGGGTCGAAGTCAAGGGTAACAAGCTGGCACCGCCGCAGGTTAGCGCGGAAGTGCTGAAGAAGATGAAGAAGACCGCCGAAGACTATCTCGGTGAAGAAGTCACCGACGCGGTAATCACCGTGCCGGCGTACTTCAACGATAGCCAGCGTCAGGCGACCAAGGACGCGGGTCGCATCGCCGGTCTCGAAGTCAAGCGCATCATCAACGAGCCGACGGCGGCCGCGCTGGCCTACGGCATGGACAAGTCTCGCGGCGACAAGACCATCGCGGTCTATGATCTGGGCGGCGGCACCTTCGATATCTCCATCATCGAAGTGGCCGATGTCGATGGCGAGACCCAGTTCGAGGTGCTGGCCACCAATGGTGACACCTTCTTGGGCGGCGAAGATTTCGATCTCAAGCTGATCGACTATCTCGTGCAGCAGTTCAAGAGCGATTCCGGCATCGACTTGTCTGGCGACAGCCTCGCCATGCAGCGTCTGAAGGAGGCCGCCGAGAAGGCCAAGATCGAGCTTTCCTCGGCACAGCAGACTGAAGTCAACCTGCCGTATATTACGGCCGACAACACCGGGCCCAAGCACCTTAACGTCAAGGTGACGCGTGCCAAGCTCGAGTCGTTGGTCGAAGAGCTGGTGCAGAAATCGTTGGCGCCTTGCAAGACGGCGCTGAGCGACGCTGGCCTGTCTGCGTCGGAGATCGACGACGTGATCCTGGTGGGCGGTCAGACGCGCATGCCGCAGGTGCAGTCCAAGGTTGCCGACTTCTTCGGCAAGGACGCCCGCAAGGACGTCAACCCGGACGAAGCCGTGGCCGTGGGCGCGGCGATTCAGGGCGGCGTGCTGGGCGGCGACGTCAAGGACGTCCTGCTGCTCGACGTCACGCCGCTGACCCTGGGCATCGAAACCCTGGGTGGCGTCATGACGCCGCTGATCGAGAAGAACACCACCATCCCGACCAAGAAGACTCAAACCTTCTCGACTGCGGATGACAACCAGACTGCCGTGACCATCCATGTGCAGCAGGGTGAGCGCAAGCAGTCCAGCGGCAACAAGTCACTGGGTCGCTTCGATCTGGCCGACATTCCGCCGGCACCGCGTGGCGTGCCTCAGATCGAAGTCGCATTCGATCTGGATGCCAACGGCATCCTCAACGTCTCCGCCAAGGACAAGGCCACCGGCAAGGAACAGTCCATCGTCATCAAGGCCTCTGGCGGTCTTTCCGACGAAGAGATCGATCAGATGGTCCAGGACGCCGAGGCGCATGAGGCCGAGGACAAGAAGTTCGAGGATCTGGTGCAGCTGCGTAACCAGGCCGATGGCATGGTCCATGCCGCGCGCAAGACGCTCGAAGAAGCCGGTGATAAGGTCGAGGCCAGCGAGAAAGAGCAGATCGAGACCGCGATCAGCGAACTCGAGGAAGCCACTAAGGGCGACGACCAGGAGCATATCCAGGCCAAGCTCGATGCGCTGACCGAGGCCTCCGGCAACCTGGCGCAGAAGATGTACGCCGAACAAGGCGATGCGAGCGCCGAGGGTGGTGAGCAACAAGCTGACGATGGCGCCCAGAAGAAAGAAGACGACGTGGTTGACGCCGAGTACGAGGAAGTCAACGACGACCAGAAGAAGCAGTAACCACGACGTCTGATGCTCGCATGACGGCAGCGCGGGGGATGTTCTCCCGCGTTGCTGTTTGCGCAGCGCCGACACGGAGGCGGACCATCCATGTCCAAGCGTGACTATTACGAAGTATTGGGCATCGAGCGGGGAGCCGATCAGAAAGAGATCAAAAAGGCTTACCGTCGACTCGCCCAGAAGTACCATCCGGATCGCAATCCGGATGATGACACCTCGGCGGAGAAGTTCCGCGAAGTCTCCGAGGCTTATGAAGTCCTCGCCGATGAAGAAAAGCGTGCTGCCTATGACCAGTTCGGCCATGCCGGCGTTGACGGTCAAGGGGGCGGCGGCTTCGGCGGTGGCGGCGCCGGAGCAGGCGGATTCAGCGATATCTTCGGCGATGTGTTCGGCGATATCTTCGGGGGCGGCGGTCGTCGCAACCCCAATGCGCCGCAGCGTGGTGCTGACCTGCGCTACAACCTCGAGATCGACCTCGAGGATGCCGTTGCCGGCACCACGGTCGATATCCGCGTACCGCGTCACATCGCATGTGAGCATTGCGATGGCGATGGTGCCGAGCCGGGCTCCAGCAAGGAGACCTGCCCGACCTGTCACGGTCAGGGTCAGGTGCGTATGCAGCAGGGCTTCTTCGCCGTGCAGCAGACCTGTCCGACCTGTCATGGCGCCGGTCAGAGCATCAAGGTGCCGTGCCGCAAGTGTCATGGTGAAGGGCGCGTGCGCGAAACGCGGACCTTGTCGGTGAAGATCCCCGCTGGCGTGGATACCGGCGATCGGATTCGTCTCAACAACGAAGGTGAATCGGGGCTCAACGGTGGGCCGCCGGGTGATCTTTACGTGCAGGCGGCGATCAAGCCGCACCCGATCTTCGAGCGTGACGGTCGCCACCTGCTGTGTGACGTACCGATCAACTTCATCGACGCGACGCTGGGCGGTGAGCTGGAAGTGCCGACCCTGGACGGTCGGGTCAAGTTGAAGATTCCGCCGGAGACGCAAACCGGCAAGATGTTCCGGCTCAAGGGCAAGGGCGTCAAGCCGGTGCGTGGCGGCCCGCCTGGCGACCTGTTGTGCAAGGTCGTGGTCGAAACGCCGGTCGACTTGAGCGAGGAGCAGAAGGACTTGTTGCGCCAGTTCCAGGAGAGTCTGGACGGCAGCAACAGCCATCACTCGCCGAAGAAGTCGAGCTTCTTCGATGGCGTGAAGAAGTTCTTCGAGGACATGAAGCCGTAGGCGAGCCTCGGCATTTTCTCCTCAGACCCCGTCATGGCATACATGGCGGGGTTTTCTCGTATAAGGGGCTGGCCTCGGCTGCGCAGGAGAGTGCTGTCTTACCTCGAACGCCTCGTTGCGTGTTGGGAGTGCCCGTGCGTGCCATAATGCGATTACCATTAGAGGGCTAATCGAATAGGGAGGCCTTATGTCCGAGTCCCAAGCTGTCGTGTCGACGACATCCGGTTCGCGTTATATCAATCGCCTATGCAAGCACTGGCAGCACAAGCTGAGCGTTGCCCACGACGAGCATCAGGGGCGAGTCACGTTCGACGGCGGAGTGTGTCACATGCGCGCCGAGGCGGATGCCTTGCATCTGCAGCTGGCGGCCGAGGATGCGGCGACCCGCGAGCACCTTGAAGAGGTCGTGGCGGTGCATCTCGAGCGGATGGCTAGCCGTGAGACGCTCGATATCGTCTGGCAGCCCGCCATGACCTGATGCCGACGGCGGTTCATTCGCGATCACGCCGCCCGTGATTGGTGGTGCGTGACGGGAATGCGGGACGGTTTGGTATACTCTCCGGTATTCATCGACACGCAATCGCAAGGAGTCCACATGACGCGTATCGCCATCGTCGGCGTCGCCGGGCGCATGGGCCGCACCCTGGTCAATGCCGTACAGCAGGATCCCGAGGCCAGCTTGGCGGGAGGCATCGTCGAGCCCGGTAGCTCATTGGTCGGTGCCGATCTGGGCGAGCTCGCCGGTGCTGGGCGCTTGGGCGTGAACGCCACGGATGACCCGGCTGCCATCGTCGATGCCTTCGATGTGCTGATCGACTTCACCACGCCTCGAGTCACGTTGGCCAATCTGGCGTTTTGTGCTGAGCACGGCAAGGCCATCGTGATCGGCACCACGGGGCTCTCCGACGCCGAGCTCGCCGAGCTCGACGGTTATCGTGACCGCGTTCCCATGGTCTTCGCGCCCAACATGAGCGTCGGCGTCAACCTCACCCTCAAGCTGTTGGAAACCGCTGCTCGGGCGCTGGGTGACGAGGGCTACGATATCGAAGTGAGTGAGGCGCATCATCGCCACAAGGTCGACGCGCCTTCCGGCACGGCGCTGAAGATGGGAGAGGTCTTGGCCAAGGCCCTGAATCGCGACCTCAAGGAAGATGGCGTCTTCGAACGTGTGGGGCAATGTGGCCCACGCGGCGACAAGGAAATCGGTTTCGCCACCGTGCGTGCCGGCGATATTGTCGGCGAGCATACCGTGATGTTCGCCACCGAGGGCGAGCGCATCGAGATTACGCACAAGGCGTCCAGCCGCATGACTTTCGCCAAGGGCGCGGTGCGCGCGGCGCGTTGGGTCGCCTCGCGCGACAGCGGTCGCTACGATATGCAGGACGTACTGGGCCTCAAGGGCTAGTCTGCGACCTGTAAATCGCGTATCATCGAGTCAATTTGGCCAAGCAAACGCATTGATGGCCACAGGGATCCGAGCGAATGACAACAAGGCGGGATGAAACCGGGCTTCTTTCAGGTTTCGTCCCGCTTTTTTACGACCCGCGAGCAGCGGTCGTCGATACTCTCAGTGCTCCTTGAATACGAGGGGCCCGGCGGCTCGCCGGCCCTGGCTCAGACTCGCGCATGACAAGGGGAGGACGTTGCGTTGATCAGACCCGCGATATTGGCCTTGGAAGACGGTAGTGTATTTCATGGCAGCGCCATCGGAGCCGATGGGCAAACGAGTGGTGAAGTGGTTTTCAATACGGCCATGACTGGCTACCAGGAAATCCTCACCGACCCCTCCTATACGCGACAAATCGTTACCCTCACTTATCCCCATATCGGCAATACCGGCGTCAACGCCGAGGACATCGAGTCCGCCGCCATCGCTGCGGCCGGTCTGGTGATCCGTGATTTGCCGCTCATGGCCAGCAATTTTCGCAGTGAGGCGAGCCTTGACGAGTACCTCAAGCGTAGCAACGTGCTGGGCATCGCCGATATCGATACGCGGCGTCTGACGCGGCTATTGCGCGAAAAGGGCGCGCAAAACGGCGCGATCCTGGCGGGTAGCGATGCCGAAGGCGAAGATGCCGTCGAGCGGGCCTTGGTCGCGGCGCGTGCCTTTCCCGGCCTCAAGGGCATGGACCTCGCCAAGGAGGTGAGCTGTAGCGACGCCTACGAATGGAGCGAAGGCGAGTGGGCGCTGGGCAGCGGCTACGCCGATGCGACCGAGCGTGAGCGTCCGTTTCATGTGGTGGCGTATGACTATGGGGCGAAGTTCAACATTTTGCGCATGCTGGCCTCACGCGGTTGTCGCCTGACGGTGGTGCCAGCGCAGACTCCGGCCGCCGAGGTGCTGGCGATGAACCCCGATGGCGTCTTCCTGGCCAATGGTCCCGGTGATCCCGAGCCTTGCGATTACGCCATCGCGGCGATTCGCGAGGTGCTCGATGCCGGCCTGCCACTGTTCGGTATTTGCCTGGGGCATCAACTGCTGGGCTTGGCCTCCGGGGCGCGTACGGTGAAGATGAACAACGGCCATCATGGCGCCAACCATCCGGTCGAGGATCTCGACACCGGCCGGGTGATGATCACCAGCCAGAATCACGGCTTCGCGGTCGACGAAGCGAGTCTGCCGGCCAACGTGCGGGCCACGCACCGTTCGCTGTTCGATGGCACGTTGCAAGGCATCGAGCGGACCGATTGCCCGGCGTTCAGCTTTCAGGGGCACCCCGAGGCCAGCCCCGGCCCACGCGATGTCGCGCCGCTGTTCGACCGCTTCATCGCCTTGATGCAAGCGCGTCGCTAAGGCCCCGCCTCCGCGCGTCGGAGGCGCTTTCACGTTGAGCCGTCGTCAGTCACCAAGTTAGCGGGAATCGTCATGCCGAAACGTACCGACATCCAAAGCATTCTGATCATCGGCGCCGGGCCCATCGTCATTGGGCAGGCGTGCGAATTCGATTACTCCGGCGCCCAGGCCTGCAAGGCACTGCGCGAGGAGGGGTATCGGGTCATCCTGGTCAACTCCAATCCGGCCACCATCATGACCGATCCGGTGATGGCGGATGCGACCTATATCGAGCCGATCACCTGGCAGGCGGTGGCCCAGATCATCGAGAAAGAACGCCCCGACGCCATCCTGCCAACGATGGGGGGGCAGACGGCGCTCAACTGCGCGCTGGAACTCGACAAGCAGGGCGTGTTGACGCAATACGGCGTGGAGATGATCGGTGCCAATGCCGACGCCATCAACAAGGCCGAGGATCGCGACCTGTTCGACAAGGCGATGAAGAACATTGGTCTGGAGTGCCCCAAGGCCAAGGTCGCCCATCGCATGAGCGAAGCGTGGGAAATCCAGGGTGAGCTGGGCTTTCCGGTGATCATTCGCCCGTCCTACACCATGGGGGGTTCCGGTGGCGGCGTGGCCTATAACAAGGAAGAGTTCGAGGAAATCTGCACGCGCGGCTTCGAGCTCTCCAACAACCATGAGCTGTTGATCGACGAGTCGCTGCTGGGCTGGAAGGAATACGAGATGGAGGTCGTGCGCGACAAGCATGACAACTGCATCATCGTGTGCGCCATCGAGAATTTCGACCCCATGGGCGTGCATACCGGGGACTCCATTACCGTTGCCCCGGCGCAGACGCTGACCGACAAGGAATACCAGGTCATGCGTGACGCCTCGCTGGCGGTGTTGCGCGAGATCGGCGTGGAGACTGGCGGCTCCAACGTGCAGTTCGGGGTCGACCCGCAAACCGGTCGTGTGGTGGTCATCGAGATGAACCCGCGCGTCAGCCGCTCCTCGGCGCTGGCGTCCAAGGCGACCGGCTTCCCGATCGCCAAGATCGCCGCCAAGTTGGCGGTCGGCTATACGCTCGACGAGCTGCAAAACGACATTACCGGCGGCAAGACGCCGGCCTCGTTCGAGCCGTCGATCGATTACGTGGTCACCAAGATCCCGCGCTTCACCTTCGAGAAGTTTCCTCAGGCCAATGACCGCCTCACCACCCAGATGAAATCGGTGGGCGAAACCATGGCCATCGGGCGGACCTTCCAGGAATCGCTGCAAAAAGCCTTGCGTGGCCTGGAAATCGGCGCCGATGGCCTCGATCCCAAGGTGACCGACTTCAACGGCGCTGGCATGGCCTTGATCAAGGGCGAGCTGCAGGCCGCCGGGGCCGACCGTATTTTCTTCGTCGCTGACGCGATGCGTGCGGGCATGAGCCTCGACGAGGTCTTCGAGCTGACTAATATCGATCGCTGGTTCCTGGTGCAGATCGAGGAGCTGGTGCGTCTCGAACAGCAAACCGCCAGTCGCTCACTGAACGAGTTGTCGGCATCGACGCTGTTCCGTCTCAAGCGCAAGGGCTTTGCCGATGCGCGCCTGGCCACGCTGCTTGGGGTCTCCGAGGAGGAGTTCCGCAAGACGCGTCAAAAGCACGGCATTCGCCCTGTCTACAAGCGGGTCGATACCTGCGCCGCCGAGTTCGCCTCCGATACCGCTTACATGTACTCCACCTACGAGGAGGAATGCGAAGCCGAGGTCAGCGATCGCCAGAAGATCATGGTGCTGGGCGGCGGGCCCAACCGCATCGGCCAGGGTATCGAGTTCGACTACTGCTGCGTGCACGCGGCGCTCGCCATGCGCGAGGATGGCTTTGAAACCATCATGGTCAACTGCAACCCCGAAACCGTGTCCACCGACTACGACACCAGTGACCGCCTCTACTTCGAGCCGGTGACGCTCGAAGATGTGCTGGAGATCGCCGATAAGGAGAAACCGGCCGGTGTGATCGTGCAGTTTGGTGGCCAGACGCCGCTCAAGCTGGCGCGCGCGCTGGAAGCCGCTGGCGTGCCGATCATCGGCACTACGCCGGATGCGATCGATCGCGCTGAAGATCGCGAGCGCTTCCAGAAGATGATCGATAAGCTGGGTCTCAAGCAGCCGCCCAATGCCACTGCGCGCAGCTTCGAGGATGCTTTCTCCAAGGCCGAGAAGATCGGCTACCCGCTGGTGGTGCGTCCCAGCTACGTACTGGGCGGTCGCGCTATGGAGATCGTCTATGACGCCTCCGAGCTGGAAAGCTACATGACCCACGCGGTCAAGGTCTCCAACGAC
Organism: Chromohalobacter canadensis; assembly: GCF_034479555.1. Taxonomy (NCBI): domain Bacteria; kingdom Pseudomonadati; phylum Pseudomonadota; class Gammaproteobacteria; order Oceanospirillales; family Halomonadaceae; genus Chromohalobacter; species Chromohalobacter canadensis. The sequence continues at coordinate 1,893,410 of NZ_CP140151.1, forward strand.
TCACCGGTGCTTCTGGATCACTTCCTCAATGCGGCCGTGGAGATCGATATCGACGCGGTCAGCGACGGCGAGCAGGTGGTGATCGGCGGCATCATGCAGCATATCGAGCAGGCCGGTGTTCACTCTGGCGACTCGGCGTGCTCGTTGCCGCCGTATTCGCTGCCGCCCGAGGTGCAGGACGAGATGCGCGACCAGGTCAAGCGCATGGCACTGGAGCTCAACGTGGTCGGGCTGATGAACGTGCAGCTCGCCTGGCAGGATGGCGAGATCTACGTCATCGAGGTCAACCCGCGGGCGTCGCGCACGGTGCCTTTCGTGTCCAAGTGCATCGGCACCTCGCTGGCCCAGGTCGCGGCGCGCTGCATGGCGGGTAAGACCCTTGCCGAGCAGGACTTCACCCGCGAGCGCTTGCCGGGCTATTACAGCGTCAAGGAAGCCGTCTTCCCGTTCAACAAGTTCCCGGGCGTCGACCCGATCCTGTCGCCGGAGATGAAGTCGACCGGTGAGGTAATGGGGAGTGGCGCGACCTTCGCCGAGGCCTTCTACAAGGCGCAGCTCGGCGCGGGCGAGGCGATTCCGCGCTTGAGCGGTGAGCGCCAGGCTTTCCTCTCGGTACGTGACCCGGACAAGAGCGAGATTACCGAGGTGGCGCAATCTCTGCTAGCATTGGGCTTTAGCCTGATCGCGACCCGTGGCACTGCCATCGCTCTCGAAGCGGCTGGCCTCCCGGTCAAGGTCGTCAATAAGGTCTATGAAGGTCGCCCCCATATCGTCGATATGCTCAAAAACGACGAGGTGGCCTATATCGTAAATACGACCGAAGGCCGCCAGGCGATCAGTGATTCTTCCGTGATCCGCCGTACCGCACTCGCTCGCAAGGTCCCTTATGCCACAACGCTGGCTGGGGCGCGTGCGGTGTGTATGGCGCTTGAGTATGGAAATGCAATTACCGTACGGCGGCTGCAGGAACTGCATGCAGGAGCAAGCACATGAACAAGGTCCCGATGACCGTCGCAGGTGAGCAAAGCCTGCGAAAGGAGCTCGAGCACCTCAAGAGCGTGGAGCGTCCCCAGGTGATCAACGCTATTGCCGAGGCGCGTGAACACGGTGATCTCAAGGAGAACGCCGAGTACCATGCTGCGCGGGAGCAGCAAGGGTTCATCGAAGGGCGCATTCAGGAAATCGAAGGCAAGCTGTCCGCGTCGCAGGTGATCGACGTCACCAAGTTGCCCAAGACCGGCAAGGTGATCTTTGGTGTGACGGTCGAGTTGATCAACCTCCAGGATGACGAGGACGTGCGCTATCGGATCGTCGGCGAAGACGAAGCCGACATCAAGGAAGGGCGGATTTCCGTAACATCGCCGATCGCGCGCGCTTTGATCGGCAAGGAAGAAGGCGACACGGTGTTGGTGCGCACGCCGGGCGGTGATGTCGAATACGAGATTGCCGGGGTCGAGCATCTCTGAGCTACGAGCTACGAGCTAAAAACGCCAGCGATGTCGCTGGCGTTTTTCATTTCGGGGATTCTGCTTTTCGCGGCTCGCGGCTCGCGGCTTAGCGCCGTCCGTGGTGGTTTTCGAAGCGCTGGATGTTGGATAGCTTGGGGTTGACTCGAGGGTTGCGGCGATACAGCAGCGCAACCTTGCCGATCGTCTGGACGAGTTCGCTGTGGCTGGCTTCGGTCAATTCGTCGATCACGGTTTGACGGGCGTCGCGATCGCCGATGGCGAGCTTGACCTTGATCAGCTCGTGATCTTCCAGGGCGCGAGCTAGCTCGGCCAAGACGCCTTCGGTCAGTCCGTTTTCCGAGACCGTCACCACGGGGTTCAGGTGGTGGCCGATGCTGCGAAATGCTTTCTTTTGTGCCTGTGACAAGCTCATGGTATCGTGACTGTTCCGGGTTGGCGGACACTCGGCGTTTTGCCGAGGGCGTTATCTGAATACGGCCAAGCCGCAGACCGGCGCAACTGCTGTCGGTCGTCCTGGCCTTGTGGCCAGCCCTTGAAGTGGGGCGCCGAGACAAGATAGAACGCGCCATGTTACGGGGAAAGCGGCGTCTTGGAAAGGCCGTGCCGCCCGCTCAGCTAGCCTACCCTGCCTTCCGGACGAGTTTTGACCGCTATCGATTTAGGTGACCCGTGGCACGTTCCTCGCATAATAGCAAGAGCTCGGCCTCTTGGCTCAAGGAGCACTTCGACGATCGCTACGTGCAGCGTTCGTGGCAAGATGGTTATCGCTCGCGGGCGAGTTACAAGCTACTCGAGCTCGATGCCAAGGATGCGTTGCTCAAGCCAGGCATGACAGTCATTGATCTTGGCGCTGCGCCAGGCGGATGGAGCCAGATTGCCGCCGATAAGGTCGGGGCCAAGGGCTGCGTGGTGGCGTCGGACATCCTGGAGGTAGATGCGCTGGCCGGGGTGACGTTCGTGCAGGGCGACTTCACCGAAATGGATGTGCTGGAACGAATTCTTGCCGCCTTGGAAGGGCGTCGTGTCGACCTTGTGATGTCCGATATGGCCCCCAATATGAGTGGTATGGCGGCCATTGATCAGCCCCAGGCGATGTATCTCGTCGAGCTGGCGCTGGATCTGGCGCGTCAGACCTTATCGCCTGGTGGGCGTTTGTTGGCCAAGGTCTTCCAGGGAGAAGGGTTCGATGAATATTTGAAAGAGCTGCGCAGCAGCTTTCGCAAGGTGACGACTCGCAAGCCGGAAGCCTCGCGTGCCCGTTCGCGCGAAGTCTACCTGCTTGCAGAAGGATTCCACGGCTGAGCTTGCGTCCATATGACTTGCCCTCAGGCGTATCGGCTCGATAGTCATAATGACTTGGTAGTCGGAGCGCTTCTTGTGGTGTAGTGTCAAATCTATGGTCCTGCTTGGCAGACAGTTGCATGCAATGAGGGTATTCCCTTGAACGACATGGCGAAGAACCTGATCCTCTGGTTGGTCATCGCGGCAGTGTTGCTGACGGTGTTCAATAACTTCAGCTCCGACAACTCGCCTCAGGCGATGAGCTACTCTCAGTTCGTCGAGCAGGTGCAGAATGATCAAGTGAGCAATGTAACCATTGAAGGTTACACGATCACGGGCGAGCGTGATGATGGCTCGCAATTCCAGACGATCCGGCCGGCGGCACAAGATCCCAAGCTGATGGATGATCTGCTGGCGCACGACGTCAGCGTGGTAGGCAAGCAGCCGGAGGAGCAGAGCCTGTGGACGCGCCTGCTCGTGGCCAGCTTCCCGATTTTGATCATCCTGGCGATTTTCATCTTCTTCATGCGTCAAATGCAGGGGGGCGCTGGTGGCAAAGGCGGCCCCATGAGCTTCGGCAAGTCCAAAGCCAAGCTGCTGACTCAGGACCAGATCAAAACCACTTTCGCCGACGTGGCCGGTTGTGACGAGGCCAAGGAAGAAGTCGAGGAACTCGTCGATTTCCTCAAGGATCCCAGTAAGTTCCAGCGCTTGGGTGGACAGATTCCTCGCGGTGTCCTGATGGTGGGGCCGCCGGGTACGGGTAAGACGCTGCTGGCCAAGTCGATCTCTGGCGAAGCCAACGTGCCGTTCTTCTCGATCTCGGGTTCCGACTTCGTGGAAATGTTCGTCGGCGTAGGGGCATCGCGTGTCCGCGACATGTTCGAGCAAGCCAAGAAGCAGGCTCCGTGCATCATCTTCATCGACGAGATTGACGCCGTCGGGCGTTCGCGTGGCGCTGGCATGGGTGGCGGTAACGACGAACGCGAGCAGACGCTCAACCAACTGTTGGTCGAGATGGACGGTTTCGAGGCCAATGAAGGCATCATCGTCATTGCCGCGACCAACCGTCCCGATGTGCTCGACCCCGCACTGACGCGTCCGGGCCGTTTCGACCGTCAGGTCGTAGTGGAGCTTCCCGATATTCGCGGTCGTGAGCACATTCTCGGCGTTCATCTGCGTAAGGTGCCGTTGGCGGATGATGTTCACTCAAGCCTCATCGCACGCGGGACGCCGGGTTTCTCCGGTGCTGACCTGGCCAATCTGGTCAACGAAGCGGCATTGTTCGCGGCGCGTCGCAACAAGCGCCTGGTGGGCATGGACGAGCTCGAGCTGGCCAAGGACAAGATCCTGATGGGCGCCGAAAAACGCTCGATGGTCATGTCCGAGAAGGAAAAGAGCAACACCGCGTATCACGAATCGGGCCACGCGATCATCGGGCTCCTGATGCCCGAGCATGACCCCGTCTATAAAGTGACGATCATCCCGCGTGGCCGTGCGCTGGGCGTGACGATGTTCTTGCCGGAAGAAGACCGGTATAGCCTCTCTCGCCAGCAGATCATCAGTCAGATTTGCTCGTTGTTCGGTGGCCGTCTTGCCGAGGAAATGACGCTGGGGCCGAATGGCGTCACCACAGGGGCATCCAACGACATCAAGCGCGCTACCGAACTGGCCCATAACATGGTGGCCAAGTGGGGCCTTTCTGAAGAGATGGGGCCGCTGATGTACGACGAGGACGAGTCGCACCAGTTCCTGGGTGGTTCCGGTCAAGGGGGCAAGCTCAAGTCTGGCGAGACCACGACACGCCTCGACAAGGAAGTGCGTCGGATCATTGACGAGTGCTATTCCAAGGCGCGACAGCTCCTCGAGGATAACCGTGACAAGCTCGACCTGATGGCTGAATCGTTGATGCACTACGAAACCATCGACGCCAACCAGATTCGCGAAATCATGGAAGGCCGTAAGCCGAGTCCTCCTGAGGATTGGGAGGACAAGGGGCCGACCACCGGGTCGGGACCCGCTGCAGGCACGTCGGCAGACGAAGAGCCCGGCACCAGCAGTGACGAAGATGACGATGCACGTCGTCGCCCTTCTGATCCATTGGGCGGGCCGGCCGGCCACTAATATTCATTTTGTGCCATCTCCCAACGGGCGCCGCATAGCGGCGCCCGTTGGCGTTTGGGGCGTGCTTACACTTAAGCTGGCGCATGGTAAGGTAGACGTTTGACGTTGCAACGGCTCTGATCATGCAAGACCGATATGCCATGCCCATGCAGTTGCGCTGTGGGCGCCATCAGCTCGATCTTTCGTACCCCCGCGTCATGGGGATTCTCAATGTCACGCCTGATTCGTTTTCCGATGGCGGTCGCCATAATGCCTTGGATGAGGCCGTATATCGCGCTGAAACCATGCTGGCCGAGGGAGCGGCGATCATCGACATCGGTGGCGAGTCGACACGTCCTGGTGCCTCGCCGGTGCCGCTTCAGGAAGAGCTGGATCGCGTGCTACCGGTGGTGGAGCGTTTGGTCAGCGAGCTGGATGCATTGGTGTCCCTGGATACCAGTCGCGGTGAAGTGATGCGTGAGGCGGCATCGCGGGGCGCAGGCATGATCAATGACGTGCGCAGTCTACGCTGGCCCGGCGCGCTGGAGGCCGCGGCGATGAGTGGCCTGCCGGTGTGCGTGATGCATATGTTGGGTGAGCCCACCGACATGCAGTTGGCACCGCATTACGAGATGCCGATCGAGGAGGCGGTGGCCGCTTTCCTCGAGACGCGGATCGCCGAATGCGAGGCGGCGGGGATTCGACGCGAGCAGTTGGTGCTCGACCCAGGTTTTGGTTTCGGCAAGCGTGTCGAACATAACCTGCGCTTGCTGAATCGCATGCAACCATTGACTGATTTTGGGCTTCCCTTGCTGGCCGGTATGTCACGTAAGAGTATGATTGGCAAAGTGCTGGCGCGTCCCGTCGAGGAACGCCTGTCGGGAGGCCTGGCGCTCGCCACGATGGCGGTGGAGCGTGGGGCGCGTATCGTGCGCGTCCACGATGTGGGACCGACGGTGGATGCGGTCAATATGACTTGGGCAGTGCTACAGGAAGGCACCGACGCATGACACGACGCTATTTTGGAACCGATGGTATTCGCGGGACGGTGGGAGAGCCTCCCATCACCGCCGATTTCGTATTGAAACTGGGCTGGGCGATGGGCCGTGTGCTGTCACGCCACACGGGGCGCAAGTCGCGCGCCAAGGTGTTGATCGGCAAGGATACGCGGATTTCGGGCTATATGTTCGAGTCAGCCCTGGAAGCGGGACTATCGGCGGCAGGGGTCGACGTATCCTTGCTGGGGCCGATGCCCACACCGGGTATCGCGTACCTGACGCGGACCTTCCGCGCCGATGCGGGCATCGTGATTTCGGCCTCGCACAACCCCTTCCAGGACAACGGCATCAAGTTCTTCTCCGCCGAAGGGGTGAAGCTGGCCGATGCCGTCGAGGAAGAGATAGAGGCGGAGCTCGACTTGCCCCTGTCGACGGTGGCACCGGATGCATTGGGCAAGGCGCTACGCATTCAAGATGCGGCGGGGCGCTATATCGAGTTCTGCAAGTCCACGGTGCCCGACCGTCTGACGCTGGAAGGGCTGAAGGTGGTGCTTGATTGCGCACATGGTGCGACCTACCACATCGCGCCCAGCGTCTTGCGCGAACTGGGCGCCGAGGTCAGCTTGATCGGTGTCGATCCGGATGGGCTCAATATCAACCAGGGCGTGGGGTCCACGCATCCCGACGCTTTGCGTGCGGCAGTGATAGAGCGTGGCGCCGATCTCGGCATGGCGCTGGATGGCGATGGCGACCGAGTGATTCTCGTTGACGCCGAGGGGCATGAGGTCGACGGCGACGATATACTTTATCTGATTGCCCGTGACCGGAAAGTGCGCGACATGCTGGGCGGTGGCGTGGTCGGGACGCTGATGTCCAACTTCGGCCTTGCGGCCGCACTGGAGGCCTTGGATATTCCCTTTGAGCGGGCCAAAGTCGGAGACCGCTATGTGATGGAGCGCTTGGCAGCCAACGGTTGGCAACTGGGTGGCGAATCCTCCGGGCATATTGTATGTGGCCATGTGCAGTCGACCGGTGACGGGATCGTGTCGGCGCTTCAGGTGCTGGCAATCATGGTGCGTGAGTCATCATCGCTGTCGGGCCTGCTCAAGGGTTTCGAGAAAGCGCCGCAAGCGTTGGTCAACGTACGCCTGACCCCCGGTGTCGACAACGAGGCGCTATTGGCCAATGAACAGGTACGTCATGCCGTTGCCTCAGTCGAGGCGGAGCTGGGCGACGAAGGGCGCGTGTTGTTACGGCCCTCGGGCACGGAACCCTTGATCCGGGTCATGGTAGAAGGGCGTCCTCATTTCGATGTCGACGCGCTAGCCAAGCGTATTGCGGACGACATCGAGGGGCAAATGGCGCGCTGAGGCGCGCATATTGTGTTGTCAATACGCCTCCTATACCATGGCGCTCCATTCGGAGGACTATTCTATGCGCACGCCGCTGATCGCGGGCAATTGGAAGATGAACGGCTCGCACGCACTGGTGGACGAGTTCGGTCGTGCCTTCGCCGATGCCGCGCTTCCCGATTCGCTGGACGTCGTCGTACTGCCGCCATTTCCTTATCTCGATGCGGCGCGTCGCGCGTTGGCCGACGTACCCGTGCAACTCGGCGCGCAGACGCTCAATCCCTCGCATGCCGGCGCGCGCACTGGCGAGGTCAGTGGGCGTATGCTCAAAGAGTTTGATGTCGACTACGTGCTCGTCGGCCATTCGGAGCGGCGCGCGCTTTATCGGGAAACCGATGATGACGTCTATGACCGTTTGCTAGCGGCCTTGAATGCCGACATCCAGCCGATTCTGTGCGTCGGAGAAACGCTCGAGGAGCGCGATGCCGGGCATACCTTTGATGTCGTGCTGCGTCAGGTCGGCCATGCGTTGGCCCCCCTCGAGCCCGAGCAGCGTGCTCGGGTGACGATCGCTTACGAGCCGGTGTGGGCCATCGGCACGGGGCGAACGGCGACGTCTGAGCAGGCACAAGACGTCATGGCCGCTATTCGCGAGTACCAGGCCGGTTTCGACCCCGACCTGGCGCAGGCAATGCGGTTGCTTTACGGCGGCAGCATGAGTGCGGCCAACGCGGCCGAGCTGCTGGCTCAGCCGGATATCGACGGCGGCCTGGTGGGTGGTGCTTCCCTCAAGGTCGACGATTTTTTAGCCATTTGTCATTCAGCAAGGTAGCGCGATGTATATTGGGGTGTTGTTGGTTCATGTGGCGATCGCCATTGCCCTGGTGGTGCTGGTGTTGCTACAGCAGGGCAAGGGGGCCGATGCCGGCGCGTCCTTTGGGGGCGGTGCTTCGCAAACGGTCTTCGGGTCGCAGGGCAGCGGTAATTTCCTGGCCAAGTTGACGGGTGTGCTGGCGGCGGTTTTCTTCGTGACCTCGCTGGGCCTGGCGTACTTCGTTTCACAGGCGGGAGACGCGCCACAGGAAGGTGTGCCCGACGCGCAAGTCGTCGAGCAACAAAATTCCTCGCCGTCTATTGACGAAGAGGAAGATAGCGAGGAGAATGCAGCGCCAGTACTCGAGGACGGCGGCGAATAAATGCAATGCCGTCATTGAGTTAGCTCATCAAGCAATATGCGAAGCCAAGCTAGTTGGCATTATGATGAGCGGTATAGCAGGCGAGACGATGCAGACAAAAGGTATCAAACGTTTTGCATCGAGATAGCCTGGCCCCTGTTGCCGAAGTGGTGGAATTGGTAGACACGCTATCTTGAGGGGGTAGTGGCCTCATGGTCGTGCGGGTTCAAGTCCCGCCTTCGGCACCATATTGAGTCAATGTAAGCTGTTGACCCAATTAAAGATTGGCACGATATGACGATAGTTCGACACCTTGACCTTTCAAGAGGTGATCAGTATAATCGTCAGCCATTGATGCGGGGTGGAGCAGTCTGGTAGCTCGTCGGGCTCATAACCCGAAGGTCGTCGGTTCAAATCCGGCCCCCGCTACCAAGTTTTTTACGAAAGGCCCCTTCCTATGAAGGGGCTTTTTGTTATCACTTGCGACGATAACGCCAATCAGCCACCTAGCTTTCCTCTTCACTCCTGGTCAGGTGCCTGATGCAACTGCTAGTGGGAGCCTCCGTCTGTGGCAAATAAGCACGCTGCACTGAATACGCTCATCGAGCCGGTCGTGACGGCCATGGGCTTCGATCTCTGGGGGGTCGACTACCTTGCCCAGGGCAAGCATTCCCGTCTGGTGATCTATATCGAAAGCGCCGAGGGCGTGACCGTTGATGACTGCGCGTCAGTCAGCCGTCAAGTCAGTGGCGTGTTGGATGTAGAAGATCCCATTGCGGGAGAGTATCGCTTGGAGGTCTCATCGCCGGGAATGGATCGCCCTCTGTTTACGCTCGATCAGTTTGCACGTTTCAAGGGTAGCCGTGTCCAGGTGAAGTTGAGCGTACCCTTCGAAGGGCGTCGCAAGTTTCAGGGACAACTGGCGGGTGTCGAGGGCGACGAGATTCTGCTGCAACTCGACGGACAAGAATATTGCTTTCCGGTCGAAAGCATCGAGCAGGCGCGGGTGGTGCCTCAGTTCGATAATTAAGGACAGCTTTTCTACGAGGCATAGGCATGAGTAAAGAGATTCTGCTAGTCGTGGATGCGATCTCGAACGAAAAGGGGGTGCCGCGAGAAGTGATCTTCGAGGCCGTCGAGTCGGCGCTGGCGAGTGCATCGCGCAAGCGTTTCGACGGCCAGGAAGTGAGCGCCCGCGTCAAGATCGACCGCGTGACTGGCGACTATGAAACCTTCCGTCGCTGGACCGTCGTCGACGACGACGCGTTCGAGAACCCGGACAGCGAGATTCTGCTCTCAGAGGCAGAGCGTCGCGATCCACCGCTGGCCCTCGGCGATGTGGTCGAGGAGCAGGTCGAGTCGGTGGCTTTCGGTCGCATCGCCGCCCAGACTGCCAAGCAGGTCATCGTGCAGAAGGTGCGCGAAGCCGAACGGGCTGAGGTCGTGCGCCAATACGCCGAGCGTGAAGGCGAACTGGTGGCGGGTATCGTCAAGAAGACCACACGTGAAGGGTTGGTGGTCGACTTGGGGGAGAACGCCGAGGCTTTCCTCCCGCGTAGTGAAATGATCCCCGGCGAACGTTACCGCATGAACGAGCGGGTACGTGCCCTGTTATGGAAGGTCGATGCCGAGGCGCGTGGCTCGCAGTTGATTCTGACGCGTACGCGCCCCGAAATGATCGTCGAGCTCTTCAAGATAGAAGTACCTGAAATCGCTGAGCAATTGATCGAGATCAAGGGAGCAGCGCGCGATCCGGGCGCACGCGCCAAGATCGCGGTGAAGACCAATGACAAGCGTATCGACCCGGTCGGTGCGTGTGTCGGCATGCGCGGTTCGCGTGTGCAAGCGGTGTCCAATGAGCTGGGTAACGAGCGCGTGGACATCATTACGTGGGACGACAACCCGGCGCAATTGGTGATTAACGCCATGGCGCCTGCGGAAGTCGGTTCCATTCTTGTCGACGAAGACGCCCACTCCATGGATGTCGCCGTCGCCGAGGATAACCTGGCGCAGGCCATCGGCCGCAGCGGCCAGAACGTTCGCCTGGCTTCCGAGCTGACGGGCTGGACGCTCAACGTGATGACCGAGGAAGAGGCCGAAGGCAAGCGCGAGCAAGAAATCGACAGCCTGATCGAGTACTTCATCAATCATCTCGAAGTCGACGATGAGTTGGCGCGTCTGCTGGTCGAGGAGGGCTTTACCTCGCTCGAAGAGCTGGCTTATGTGCCGCTTGAGGAATTGCTCGAAATCGAGGAATTGGATGAAGCGCTGATCGAAACGCTGCGCGCTCGAGCCAAGGACGAGTTGCTGACGCTGGCCATTGCCTCAGAAGAGGCGCTGGACGGTGCGCAGCCGGATGACGACCTCCTTGAAATGGAGGGCATGGAGCGTCACTTGGCATTCACGCTCGCCAGCCGAGGGATCGTCACTCGTGAAGATTTGGCCGAGCAGTCCATCGATGATCTCAAGGACATCGACGATGTGGACGAAGAGCGCGCTGCGGCGCTGATAATGACCGCTCGTGCGCCTTGGTTCGAGAGCGAACAGTAATCTGGTCACGGGCTCAGGAGGGTCGTAATGTCAGACATGACCGTTAAGGATTTTGCCAGCAAGGTGGGACGCGACGTGTCCCGTCTGCTGGAGCAGATGAAAGAAGCGGGGCTCCCCCATCAGGCCGAAGGCGATGCGGTATCCGAGGAGGACAAACAGCGTCTTCTCGATCACCTGACGCGTAGCCATGGTGGGGATAGCGGCGCGACGAAGAACCGCGTGACGTTGACGCGTAACACCAAGAGCCGGATCCGTAGTGGCGATGGCCGTGGCAAGGCCATCGATGTGCAGGTGCGCAAGAAGCGTACTTACGTCAAGCGCGAGCCGGAGCCGACCGAAGAAGCACCGGCTGAAGAAGCCGGTCCGCGTCAGTTGGTCGGTGATATGGCCGATGCCAAGCAGGCTCAGGCTGCTCAAGCTGCCGAAACCGCCAAGGCGGAACAAGCCGCTGCGGAAGAGGCTGCTCGGGCGAAGGCACAAGAGCCGGCCCAAGACGCTCAGGCACCCGAGACCGACAAGCCGGCTGAAAGCGAAGCGCCGAGCACACCGGAAACTCCCGTGCCCGAGGATATCGCCACACCGGCGCCCGCGAGCGAGCCCTACGTCGAAGCGCCGCCGAAAGAGCCGCGGACACCGAACCGTCGTGGTCAGACTCCTCACAAGAAAGAGTCCGAGCGTGGCCGCAAAGGTGGTCGCGACGATGATGACGAGCGTCGTGAGCGGCGTCGTGGCAATGCCAAGAAGGCCAAGCGCTCCGAGCGTCGCGGTGGTCGTCGTGGCGGCGGTCGCGATAATCAGCATGGTTTCCAGAAGCCGACGCAGCCCATCGTCCGTGAAGTTGGCATTCCTGAGTCGATCAGCGTTGCCGAGCTGGCCGACAAGATGTCGATCAAGGCCAATGAGGTCATCAAGGCGATGTTCACCATGGGTGCGGCGGTGACCATCAACCAGACCATCGACCAGGACACGGCGGCCATCGTCGTCGAAGAGATGGGCCACAAGCCCAAGCTGGTCAAGGACGATGCGCTGGAGACGGAAGTGCTCGAGGCCATCTCCTACGAAGGCGACGAAATTATGCGTGCGCCGGTCGTCACGGTGATGGGCCACGTCGATCACGGCAAGACCTCGCTACTCGACTTCATTCGTCGTACGAAGGTCGCGACCGGCGAAGCCGGTGGCATCACCCAGCATATCGGCGCCTATCACGTCGAGGACCAGCACGGCGGCGTGACTTTCCTTGACACCCCGGGCCACGCGGCGTTCACCGCCATGCGTGCGCGCGGTGCCCAGGCGACTGACGTGGTCATCCTGGTCGTCGCGGCCGACGATGGGGTCATGCCGCAGACCGTAGAGGCGATCGAACATTCCAAAGCGGCCGGCGTGCCGCTGGTAGTTGCGGTCAACAAGGTCGATAAGGAAGGTGCGGATTTCGACCGTATCCGCAATGAGCTGTCGCAGCACGGCGTGATCTCCGAGGAGTGGGGCGGCGATACGCAGTTCGTACACGTCTCCGCCAAGACAGGTGACGGCATCGATGCGTTGCTCGAGGCGGTACTGCTGGTTTCCGAAGTGCTTGAGCTCAAGGCTGTGCCGGAAGCGCCGGCCAAGGGCGTCGTCGTCGAGTCTCAGTTGGACAAGGGCCGCGGCCCGGTAGCGACCGTGCTGGTACAGAACGGCACGCTCAAGCGAGGCGATATCGTCTTGGCTGGCTTGCACTATGGCCGTGTTCGCGCGTTGGTCAACGAAACCGGTACACGCGTGGAAGAGGTCGGTCCGGCCATGCCGGTCGAGATCCAGGGGCTGGATGGTACGCCTGAAGCCGGTGACGAGTTCATCGTCGTCGCCGATGAGAAGAAGGCACGTGAAGTCGCCAACTTCCGTCAGGGCAAATACCGCGAAGTACGCCTGGCTCGCCAGCAGAAGGCCAAGCTGGAGAACATGTTCAGCCAGATGGGTCAGGACGAAGTGGCCAAGGTCAACATCGTCCTCAAGGTCGATGTGCAAGGCTCCTTGGAAGCGATCCGCGGTGCTCTGGAAGAGCTCTCCACCGACGAGGTCAAGGTTGCGGTCGTGTCCTCTGGTGTCGGCGGTATTACCGGTACTGATGCCAACCTGGCGGTGGCCAGTGACGCCATTCTGGTCGGTTTCAACGTGCGTGCCGATGTCTCCGCGCGTGAAATCGTCGAACGCGAAGGTCTGGATCTGCGCTATTACAGCGTGATCTATCACCTCATCGACGAAGTCAAGCAGGCCATGAGCGGCATGCTGGCGCCGGAGTGGAAGGAAGAGATCGTCGGCGTGGCCGAAGTGCGCGAGGTGTTCCGTGCGCCCAAGATCGGCGCCGTGGCAGGCTGCATGGTCGTCGAAGGCACCGTGCATCGTCACAAGCGGATTCGCGTACTGCGCGAGAACGTCGTCATCTACGAAGGCGAGCTGGAATCCCTGCGTCGCTACAAGGATGACCTTGGCGAGGTCCGCAGTGGTATGGAATGCGGTATCGGCGTCAAGAACTACAACGACGTTCAGGTCGGCGACAAGATCGAGGTCTTCGATCAGGTCAAGGTCGAGCGTAGCCTGTAAGGCATGGCGGGCGACTCGTCGTCCGCCATCCGAATGGCGAATCGCGGGAGATAATGATGCGCGAATTCAAACGTACCGATCGTGTGGCCGATCAACTGCAGCAGGAGTTGGCCGTCCTCATCCAGCGTGAGATCAAGGATCCACGTCTGGGAATGGTCACTGTGAGTGCGGTGAAGGTCAGTCGCGATCTGGGCTACGCTGACATCTATATCACACTGTTGGGCGAGAACGATGCCACGCGCATCGATGAAAACCTCAAGGTGCTGCGTCATGCGCGCGGTTTTTTGCGCAGTCAGATCGCCAATCGCGTCAAGCTTCGGCATGTGCCGGAACTGCGCTTTCATTACGATGAAAGCGTTGTGCGCGGTCAGCGTCTGTCATCCTTGATCGACGAGGCGGTGGCAGATGATCGCCGCCGTCACGACGATAGCGAAGATGAAGACGAGGTACGTTGATGGCGCGACGTCGTCGTGGCATACCGGTAGATGGCGTGCTGCTGCTCGATAAGGCGCAGGGCGTCTCGTCGAACCATGCCCTGCAACAGGTGCGCCGTCTGTATGAGGCGCAAAAGGCTGGCCATACCGGCACGCTGGACCCAATGGCGACTGGCTTGCTGCCGATCTGCTTTGGCGAGGCGACCAAGTTTTCTGCCTATTTGCTCGATGCCGACAAGACTTACCGCACGCGTGTCAGGCTGGGTGAGACCACCGATACCGGTGACGCCGAAGGTACTTTGATTGAACGTCATCCGGTGCCGGCCCTCGTCGAGCACGATATCGAGGCCGTACTGGAACGCTTTCGTGGCGACATCGAGCAGATTCCACCGATGTACTCGGCACTCAAGCACCAGGGGCGCCCTCTGTACGAGCTGGCTCGCGAAGGCAAGCAGGTCGAGCGTGCGGTGCGCCGAGTGAAGGTTTATGATATGCGTCTGCTGTCGTTCGAGGCTGACGGCTTCGAGCTTGAGGTCCGCTGCAGCAAGGGCACCTACATTCGTACCCTGGCCGAGGATATCGGTCGGGCGCTAGGATGCAGCGCGCACATTACGTCCCTGCGTCGGCTACGTAGCGGCCCGTTCGACGCCGAAGCCATGCATGACTTCGAGGCGCTCGAGCAAATGGACGGGGCCTCACGTCAGGCGCGGTTGTTGCCCATCGATGCGATGTTGCCCCATGTGCCATCGCTTGAGGTGGCGGCGATCGAGTCGCGACGGCTTCTGCATGGGCAGCGGGCACGGGTTGAAACCGGGACACTGGTCGCGGATGAGACAGCGCGCCTTTATCACGACGGTGCCTTCCTGGGGCTCGTGAGCGTTACGAGACCTGGGGAAGTCGCGCCGCGACGCTTACGGAATACCGCCTCGCCCGTCCGCGAGTGAGGCGTGATGCCCGGCGCGTGCCATGTGCGCCGGGGCGGGCCGATACCATCGGTGTGCATGAAGGCCAGGCCTTTTACATGGTGCCCGTATTTCGCGGGCAGTACCTGGAGACTGCAAATATGCGTGGTCTCCGACATTCATTGCTCAGGCATATTGTTTACTGGAGATAGAAATGGCACTGACCGCTGAACAGAAAGCCGCCATCGTGGACGAATACGGTCGTGGCGAAAGCGATACCGGTTCTCCTGAAGTACAGGTGGCCCTGCTATCCGCCAACATCGATGGCTTGCAGGATCACTTCAAGAGCAACAAGCAGGATCACCACTCTCGTCGTGGTCTGATTCGCATGGTTAACCAGCGTCGCAAGCTGCTGGATTACCTGAAGCGTAAGGATCTTGGACGTTATCAGTCGTTGATCCAGCGCCTCGGCCTGCGCCGCTAAGGAAAGTCTCGTTCGCGACAGAGCAGGTGTGGATGCCATGGAGGTATTTCACTTGCATACCTGGGGTCGCGAAGGTCTTTCACGCTAGCGCCGACGCATGGTTGTTTGAAGCGGGCAGTCCTCCGGGGCTGCCCGTTTTTTGTTACGTCGGCCCCGCGTGTCGTAATGAGTGGCCCCGTGGCGCGTGAGCTCCTAAAATGGTCGCCGAGTCGAGACGACCCATACATGAGATGAAAAGTTAAGGACATTGCCGTGAACCCGGTCAAGAAAACGTTTCAATACGGTCGCAGTACCGTGACCCTGGAAACGGGCCGCATTGCCCGCCAGGCTACCGGTGCCGTGATGGTGACCATGGACGACACCGTGGTGCTGTGTACCGTGGTGGCCAAGAAAGATGCCAACCCCGCTCAACCTTTTTTCCCGCTTTCTGTCCACTATCAGGAAAAGACCTACGCCGTAGGCAAGATTCCCGGTGGCTTCTTCAAGCGTGAAGGTCGCCCTACCGAGAAGGAAACCCTCACCTCGCGTTTGATCGATCGGCCGATCCGCCCGCTGTTCCCCAAAGGGTTCATGAACGAGGTGCAGGTCGTATGCACGGTTCTCTCCACCGACCGTAATCACGATCCGGACATTGCGGCGATGCTAGGCACGTCCGCAGCGTTGGCCATCTCCGGGGTTCCCTTCAATGGTCCGATTGCTGCCGCGCGTGTTGGCTTCACCGAAGACAAGGGCTATTTCCTCAACCCGACGGTGGAGGAGCTTGGCGGCTCCGAGTTGAACATGGTCGTGGCCGGCACCGAGAAGGCCGTGCTGATGGTCGAGTCCGAGGCAAACGAATTGCTCGAGGATGAAATGCTCGGCGCAGTGCTCTTCGGCCATCAGGAAATGCAGGTTGCGATCTCTGCTATCGATGAACTGACCGCTGAAGCCGGCAAGCCGCGCTGGGAGTGGCAACCCGCCGCCGAGAACATGGCCCTCAAGGAGGCCTTGGCGTCCAGCTTCGAGACCAAGATCGGCGAGGCCTATCGCATTACCGACAAGATGGAACGTCAGGATGCGTTGTCTGCCTTGAAGGATGAGGCGATCGCAGCATTGGCCGGTGAAGAGCAAGGCCAGTTCGATGCTGACGAAGTTCAAGGTGGCTTTGCCAGCCTTGAGAAGCGGGTGGTGCGTTCACGGGTGATCAAGGGCGAGCCGCGCATCGATGGCCGCGATCACAAGACCGTGCGTCCGTTGGCGATCGAGGTCGGCAATCTGCCCAAGACGCATGGCTCGGCGGTATTCACGCGAGGCGAGACCCAGGCGATTGTGGTCGCGACCTTGGGAACGCTGCGGGACGCTCAGTTGATTGAATCGCTGGAAGGCGAGCGCAAGGACCGTTTCCTGCTGCACTACAACTTCCCTCCTTATAGCGTGGGGGAAGCCGGCTTCATGGGTGGGCCCAAGCGCCGTGAGATCGGCCACGGGCGACTGGCGCGTCGCGGTGTGCAGGCCATGCTGCCCAGCGAGGAAGATTTCCCCTACACCATTCGCGTGGTGTCGGAAATCACCGAATCAAATGGCTCCAGCTCCATGGCCTCGGTATGTGGTTCCTCCTTGGCGCTAATGGATGCCGGCGTCCCGCTCAAGGCCCCGGTGGCGGGTATCGCCATGGGCTTGGTCAAGGATGATGATGGCTACGCGGTGTTGACCGATATCCTCGGTGACGAGGACCACCTTGGCGATATGGACTTCAAGGTGGCGGGTTCGACCGCCGGTGTGACGGCCCTGCAGATGGACATCAAGATCGAGGGCATCAACGAAGAGATCATGGAGACCGCGCTGCAGCAAGCGCACGAGGCGCGCCTGCATATTCTCGAGCAGATGAGTACCGTCATCGCTCAGAGCCGTAACGAAGTGTCCGACAACGCACCGTCGATGGCCACCATCCAGATCGCCCCGGACAAGATTCGTGACGTCATCGGCAAGGGTGGCGCGACCATTCGCAAGATCTGCGACGATACCGGTGCGTCGATCGATCTCGACGACGACGGTACCGTGCGGATTTACGCTGAGGACAAGACGGCCGCCAAGGCGGCGATCGATACTGTCTTGGCGATTACCGCCGAGCCTGAGATCGGCAAGCTCTATCAGGGTAAGGTCGCGCGTATCACCGACTTCGGTGCTTTCGTTACCTTCATGCCGGGTACCGACGGCCTGGTGCATATCTCGCAGATCGTCCCCGAGCGCGTCAACGATGTGCGTGACTATCTCAGCGAGGATCAGGAAGTCATCGTCAAGGTGCTCGACATCGATAACCGCAACCGCGTGAAGCTTTCCATCAAGGAAATCACCGCGGAAGAAAAAGCGGCTTTCGAGGCAGCGCCGGCTGAGTAAACGCGCCGCATCGAGTGGATAATGAAGCCCCGTACACCTTGGTGTACGGGGCTTTTTACGTTAGCGACGCGTCAAACTGAGTAGATGCTTGCGGCAGGAGACGAACGGCGCTGGAGCACCCACTGGCGCAAGCGGCGTGAAAGTCGTTTTTCGATGAACTCGAAACTGGCCCAAGACAACACGGCGATGAGCGGCAAGCAGATGGCCAGCGTCGCGTAGGGAGGAAGACCGACGTGTTCGCGTAAGGTGTATTGCGCCGTCCACAGCACGATCACATGAAGCAGGTAAGTCGAATAGGACCAGTCCCCCAGTGCCTTGATTACCCGATTTCCGGCGAATAATGGCTCCATGGAGATGAATGCGCTTAGCAACACCGCACTCGGCAAGCCCCAGGCGAGGAAGCGCGTCATGCCCTGGGGGTCATCGAACTGCATGAGCAGTGTGAATGCCCCCACGGCGATACTGGCCGGGAGCCAGCGTGCCTGGGGCAGCCAGTTGTGACGATACAGGATGCCGACCCCCAGCCCGAGCAAGAAGTTGTAGATGATCGGGTCATGGTAGAAGTCGCTCAAGAGTGGGCGCTCCGCGAGCCAAGCGCTGAGCGCGATCAGCACCAAGGCAAGTAGCCACAGGCGTAAATGCCGGTTGACCAGTAAGGAGCCTGCAAACACCAGATAGAACAGCATTTCGAAGTTAAGCGTCCATCCCACGGGTAATGTTGGATAGTATCCATAACCGGCGGGATTCTCGGTGGGCAGAAAGAAAAGCGACATTACCAGGCTTTTGAGGTCCAGCTCGTAGTCTGGCATGACATCCTGCGAGAGATAGATGATGCCTGCCGTGATGGCGGTATACAGCCAGTAGGCAGGCACGATGCGTGCTGCCCGCTGCAGGAGAAACTCCCCGCTGGAAGGTGCGCGGCGCGCGGTGGCGGCATAGATGACGAAGCCACTGATGATGAAAAAGATATCCACACCCATTTGGCCTCGGGTGGCGAGGAGGTGCTCGAAGGTATTGTTAGTATCGAAATCGAAAAAGACCTGCACGAAGTGGTGGAAGACGACCACCCATGCCGCAAACGCACGTAATGCCTGCACCGAGATCAACATACCGATGACATTTCCTGTTGAAACCAAGACGAATACGACGCCGCTTGGGCGTCGTAAACGGTTGGGCAGGCAGGATAATCGAAAAGTTCAACGGTTTGACGTAGGGTTACAAAACAGTGTTTTAGTCAGCATCTCACGGGCGTTCGATGGCCAGCGCCACGCCTTGTCCGCCGCCGATGCAAAGGGTCGCCAGGCCCTTTTTGGCATCGCGGGCGATCATCTCATGCAGCAGCGTCACCAGGATGCGGCAACCGGAGGCGCCGATAGGGTGCCCCAGCGCGATGGCGCCGCCATTGACATTGATCTTGGCCGGGTCCCATCCGAGTTCCTTATTGACGGCGAGTGCCTGGGCGGCGAAAGCCTCGTTGGCTTCGATCAAGTCCAGTTCATCGAGTGACCAGCCTGCGCGTTCCAGGCAGCGCCGCGTGGCGGGGGCGGGACCGATGCCCATGATTGCGGGGTCGACCCCGGCGTTGGCGTAGGCCTTGATCACCGCGAGGGGTTCGAGGCCAAGGGCTTTCGCTTTCTTGGCCGAGCAGAGCATGGTCACGGCGGCGCCATCATTGAGTGAGGAGGCATTGCCGGCGGTGACGGTGCCATCGCGCTTGAAGGCTGGGCGCATGCCGGCGAGCTGTTCGGCGGTCACACCTGCGCGAGGTCCTTCGTCGGTCGTGACGTGGAGTGAGTCGCCTTTACGCTGGGGGACCTCGACCGGCACGATTTGTCCGGCGAAACGGCCTTCTTCGATGGCCGCGGCCGCCTTTTGCTGGGACGCGGCGGCGAAGGCGTCCATGTCCTCGCGGGTGATGGCGTATTGGGTGGCAAGATTCTCGGCGGTAATCCCCATGTGAATATCGTTGAAGGCGTCCCACAAGCCGTCACGGATCATCGTGTCCACCGCCGTCCAGTCGCCCATGCGTTGGCCGGTACGAGAATTCGGCAGCACGTGCGGGGACAGCGACATGTTCTCCTGGCCACCGGCAATGATGAGCTCGGCGTCGCCACAGCGGATGGCCTGCGTGGCCAGATGCAGTGCCTTGAGGCCTGAACCACAGACCTTATTGATGGTCATAGCCGGTACGGCGGAGGGCAGCCCGGCGTTTATTGCCGCCTGGCGAGCGGGGTTCTGGCCGCATCCGGCGGCCAGCACCTGGCCCAGAAGCACCTCATCGACCTGTTCGGGCGCCACTCCGGTATGCGTGAGCAAGTCCGCGATGACCGTGGCGCCGAGCTGGGTCGCGGGGAGGCTGGCGAGCGCGCCGCCGAAACTGCCGATGGCGGTGCGCCGCGCCGCTACGATCACCACATCTTCCATGAGAGTCTCCTGTCAGCCTAGAGGGGCGATATCCTCAGGATAGGCGAGTCCCGTGTCGGGCGACAATCGGGTAATAGGTGTAGACCGTCGGTATGAGAGGGCTACTGGCCCGAGGTGGTGTGCATCGTATGAACCTCGTCGTGGTCTCGTGCCGGTACTCAGCGCGGCAAGCTGACCGGGAGATTGTCGATCAAACGCGTGGTACCCAGGTGCGCGGCGACGAGCAGTATCGTCTCGCGGGTATCCAGCGCGACGGGGCCCAGGTCCCAGGCGCGACGCAGTTCCAGGTAATCGGGTTTGAAACCATCTGCAGTGAGGCTCGCGAGCCCCTCGCGCAGTGCTGGCGCCGGGAGCTCGCCGCCTTGCAGTGCGTCACGCACCTGGCACAGGGTGCGATACAGCGCGGGGGCACGCTGGCGCTCCGCGGTGCTCAGATACGCGTTGCGAGAGGAGAGCGCCAGGCCGTCCTCGGCGCGCTGGGTGGGTACGCCGACGATGTCGATCGGGAAATGCAGGTCCTCCACCAATTTACGGATCACCGTCAATTGCTGGTAATCCTTGCGGCCGAAAAAGGCCGCGTCCGGCTGCACCAGGTTGAAGAGCAAGCTGACAACGGTGGCTACGCCATTGAAGTGCCCCGGGCGATTGGCACCGCACAGCCCTTCCGAGACGTCGGGCACGCTGACGTGCGTATGCGCCTCGAGGCCGTGCGGGTAGAGCGCCTCGGCACTGGGGGCGAAGACGATATCGCAACCGTGGCTCGCCAGTGCTTGGGTGTCGGCCTCGAGCGTTCGTGGATAGCGCTCGAAGTCCTCGCCGGCCCCGAATTGCAGGGGATTGACGAAGATGGTGGCGACCACCACATCGGCGTCACGGCGCGCGGCGTCGACCAGGGCCAAATGCCCGGCGTGCAGATTGCCCATGGTCGGCACCAGGGCAATGCGCTGGCCGTCGCGGCGTTGGGGGTCCAGGTGGGCACGCAATTCGGTGATGTCGTGCAGCGTCAACATCAAAAGCAATGCTCCTCGGCGGGAAACTGGCGTGTCTTGACGGCGTCGTGGTAGGCCGCGAACGCCGCTTGAATGCTGTCATGGCCGGCCAGGAAGTTCTTGGCGAAACGTGGCGGCCGCCCATGCGTCACGCCGAGGATGTCATGCATCACCAATATCTGGCCATCCACGTCGGGGCCTGCACCGATTCCGATCACCGGGACATCCACTGCATCGCGCACGGCGCGACCTAGCGCGGCAGGCACGCACTCGAGGAGGATCACCGAGGCACCGGCATCGACCAGCAAGCGGGCATCGTCGACGATGCGCTGGGCATCATCCTGTTCGCGGCCTTGTACCTTGTAGCCGCCGAACTGATGCACGCTCTGGGGCGTCAGGCCTAGATGTGCGCATACCGGAACGCCCCGCCGCGTGAGGGCGCGCACATCGTCATGCATCCAGCCCGCACCTTCGATCTTGACGAGCTCGGCGCCGGCTCGCATCAGGGCGCCGGCGTCGTGTAGTAGCCGGCTCGTATCGGCGTTGCTCATGAAGGGCAGGTCGACCATCAGCAGGCTGCGCTGCTTGCCGCGCGCCACGCAACGCGTGTGATAAAGGATATCGTCGAGCGTCACGGGAAGCGTGCTGGCATGACCCTGCAGCACCATGCCTAGCGAATCGCCCACCAGCAGCACATCGATACCGGCGTCGCCTGCATGTTGCGCGAACGAGGCATCGTAGGCTGTCAGGCAGCTGAACGGTTCGCTGGCACGCTTGAATGCATTGAGGTGGCTCAAGGTGACGGTTTTCATGAAACATTCCATGCTGTGGCGGCCCGCACGGGCTGGGGAAAGTGTTACTTCAAGTGTTACCTCAGAGTGCCGAGAGTGTGGATCGGTAACACATTGGGTGCAACTCGACTTTTAGGGAAGAAGACGGTGCAAGTCCGCACCATCGTGGTGCTTCGCCAGGGTGGCGCTGGTCTGTCCTGCAAGCGCTACATCGGGGGCGAGCTCCGCCAGGGGGACGAGTACGAAGCCCCGCTCGCACATAGCTGGATGGGGAAGCGTCAGGCGCGGTGTGTGCCATTCGAGATTCGCGTAGAGCAAGAGATCGAGATCCAGCGTGCGCGGCCCCCAATGGCGTTGGCGTATCCGGCGATGGCGCTGCTCTAGTGCCTGCAGTTGATCGAGCAAGGCCAGCGGTGAGAGTCGCGTGAATACGCGGGCAACGGCATTGATGAAGTCGGGTTGATCCTGGGGGCCCACCGGCGCGGAGGCATACAGCGAGGAATGCCCTGCCAAGTGGGTCAGCGGCAGGGCATCGAGCTCATTCAGAGCGCGCGATACATGCTCACGCGGCCTGTCCAGGTTGCTGCCCAGACCAACATAGGCCGCGACGAGATCACTCCTGGCGTCCGTCATTGCCATGCTCGGAGGACGGGTTGCGCCGCCGTCGGCGACGACGCTTGGGGCGGTCGGACGTGCCAGCCGGGGAGCCACTGGTCTTGGCGATCAGGCGTGCCTGCTCGTGGTCGTCGCCTTCCTGGAAGGCCGTCCACCAAGCACCGAGCCCGGGGTCGATTTCACCGGCACTTTCCCGCAGCAAGAGGAAGTCATAAGCGGCGCGGAAGCGCGTATGCTCCAGGGTTTGGAAGGCACGTTTGCCGCGACGCTTGGGCAAGCGTTGCTGAAGGTCCCAGATTTCCCGCATCGGCATGCTGAAGCGCTTGGGAATCGAGGTGTGCTGCAGTTGCCGCGAGATGCTTTGCTGCGAAGCGGTTTGCTGCGCGGGGATCGGCGGCATGCCGTCGCTCTCGAGGCGCTCGGCGCGTAGACGCATGCCGGGCCACAGTATGGCACCGTACAGAAACGCCGGAGTGACAGGACGTTCTTCCCGGATGCGCCGATCGGTATTGATCAAGGCCTGCTCGATCAGAGGCCTTGCCCACTCGCGTTCCGCGATAGCCTCTTCGGCCTCCGGGAACAGCATGGCGAATAGGCCATACTCGCGGAGTAGCTCGAAGGTGCGTAGTGCTTGTCCCGAAAGGAAGAGCTTGAGGACTTCTTCGAACAAGCGTGCCGGGGGAATCTGCAACAGCAAAGGCGCCAATTCGAGAATCGGCGTCTCGGTGCGCGGCTCGATATCGAAGTCCAGCTTGGCGGCGAAGCGCACGGCACGCAGCATGCGCACCGGGTCCTCGCGATAACGCACCTCGGGGTCGCCGATCAAACGCAGGGTGCGCTCTTCGAGGTCGTTTACGCCGTCGGCCCAATCGTGAATCGAGAAGTCGGCGATGTTGTAGTACAGCGCATTGACCGTGAAGTCGCGACGTAACGCGTCTTCCTCGATGGTGCCCCAGACGTTGTCACGCAGCAGCAAGCCGTCGTCGGATTGTTGAGAGTGCGTGGTGTCTTGATCGTCGCCGGGCCGCCCACGGAAGGTTGTGACTTCAATGACCTCGCGGCCGAAGCGTACATGGACGATACGGAAACGGCGCCCGATGATGCGTGAATTGCGAAATAGCGTGCGTATTTCTTCCGGTGTGGCATCGGTGGCGATGTCGAAGTCTTTGGGGACCTTGCCGAGCAGTGAGTCACGTACACAGCCACCCACCAGGTAGGCTTCATGCCCAGCATTGTGCAGACGATACAATACCTTGAGGGCGTTCTCGCTGAAGAGACGCCGCGATACGTCGTGCTGATCACGCGGGATGACGCGCAATGTGGGCGTGGAATGGCCGGAAGGCTGTTGGGCGCCAAACAGGGTCTTCAAACGTTCACCGGGGCGTTGGAGAAAGCGGGTAAATCCTTTGAACATGCGTCGTTAACGACTTGCGGAGAGCGAAGTGGCTAGTGTAAGCCGACACTCCTTGGCTTGCAAAGGATGTGGCGTGATGGGAAGCGAGAACAGGATGCCGTAGGAAGTAGGTGGGAATGCATGACATTAGAAAGGGGAGACCCGGTGGGCCTCCCCTAAGTATGCTGTGCAACGTCCTTGCTGCTATTTCTTCTTCGTGATGGCGCATCGCCTTGAATACGCACCACAGTCACCAATGAGATTCGGCAGGTAAGCAGTATTCTTGTTGTTGTGACTCTTCCCGCGTGGTGACCACCTCGTATTCAAAACAATAATCCAACCACGACGACATCATTTCTCCCGACGTTTTGTTGTTGTTGTCGGGATGCTTCGAGCGAGAGCATTGTTCTTGTTGGGTCTCGCATGAAGCGTCGCGTCCTGGTTCGGGTCCGGATCTCGACCATTTTATTGTTGTTGGCGGTCGACTCGCATTGCGTCTCGTTTGTTGTTGTTGGCGATTCGCTTGCGATGTTCCAGCCCGACGTTGTTGTATTTGTTGTTGCCGACATCGGGCTGAGCACCTGGGGCGTACGTTATTGTCATTGTTCGTGCGCCACGGGCGTCCGGCTGTTGTTTTTCTTGATCTATATGTTGCAGCGGCCGTGCCACCATTTGTTTTTTTCTTTTAAATCAGTGTTTTGTGGTTTTTTATGAAAGTTCCCGGCGTTTCGAAAGAGGGTGGTGTTACCTAAATTGCCGCATAACGGGGCATCTCTTGTGTGGGATGGTAACAACTGGTGCATCGGCCGCGTGTCGAGCGCGTATAGGGTCTCTAAAAAGGCCGGGAGATGCGCTTAGACCATAGTCGCGATAGGGAACAAAAAGACGCGTGATCGCGGCATCAATCCAGGCGGCGGGCATTTTTCTTGCGCGGGATGCCCAGGCGCTGGCGGCGCTCCCAGAGGCATTTGCGACTGATGCCCAGCTTCTGGGCCAGTTCGGTCTCGCTCATCTGTGCCTGGTGTTCGAGGACGAAATGCTGGAAGTAGTCTTCCAGAGAAAGGTCGTCGTCGAGCGCATCGTTTTCCTCGGTGGCCTCGGAAGGCTCGGGAGATGCAGGGAGCGGCTCCTGCCGGCGTTCCAGCGGCAGGCCGAGGTCATCGGGGTGGATCAGGTGGCCCTCGGCGAGAATGACGCCGCGTTCCAAGGCGTTTTCCAGCTCGCGCACATTGCCTGGCCAGGCGTAACCGAGGATGTCGCGGCGTGCGGCACGCGATAAGCGCAATCCCGGTCGTGCATGGCGGGTGCAAGCGCGCTCGAGCAGAACCTGGGCAATGGAGAGGATATCGTCGTCACGGTCGCGAAGCGGTGGCAGATCGATCTGCATGACATTGAGGCGATAGTAGAGGTCGAGCCTGAATCCGCCGCTGCGTGACAGAGAGTGCAGGTCACGATGCGTTGCCGCGATCAGGCGCACATCGACGTAGCGCGTTTCCACCGAGCCAATACGCCGGATCTCGCCTTCCTGAAGCACTCGCAGCAGGCGAGCTTGAGCGTCCAGAGGTAGCTCGCCGATCTCGTCGAGGAAGAGCGTGCCGCCATCGGCGGCTTCGACCAGGCCGGTGCGTGCGCTGTTGGCGCCTGTGAAAGCGCCCTTCTCGTGGCCGAAGAGCTCGGATTCGATCAGGGTCTCGGGAATCGCGGCACAGTTGACGCAGATCAGTGGTGCTTTGGTGCGGCGACTCTGGCGATGCAGGGCGCGCGCGACCAGCTCCTTGCCGGTGCCCGATTCGCCCTGCACGAGCACGGTGACGTCGGCGGGCGCCGTCTTGCGGATGCGCTCGTAGACGCGCTGCATGGCGACACACTCGCCGATCATGCCTCGAGGAACACCGCTAGGGGTGTCGCTTTCCTTGGGCGTTGGGCGTGACAGCACGCGTGACACGGTCGCCAGGACGTCATCGTCATCGACGGGCTTGGCGATACAGTCGACGGCGCCTTCCTTGAGCGCGACCACAGCCTTGCGCAGGCTGGCGTGGTCGGTCATGACCAATACCGGCGTCGGGGCGCTTAGCGCGAGCATCTGCGTGCCGTCTTCTCCCACCAGGCGCAGATCGCAGACCACCAGATCGAAGGTCTGCGGCGCCAGCGCCTGGGCGGCATCGAGGGATGCGGCGGTCGCGACGCGGTACGCCTGGCGTTCGAGCAGGTCCTTCAGGGCCTGACGCGGCGTGTCTTCGTTTTCGACGATCAGGATTCGGCTCATGGGCCTCATGGTCGCGTAAATGCATGGGGAGTGGCCGAACGTTGGCTCATGCGGCGCTCGGTTGGCTTGTATCCTGACGCCTGCCGGCTGGGCGAATCAAGCCAAGGGGCGTGCGACCATGGCATGACAAGCGTGCTGCCACGGCATCGGGTGCACGTGCGGGTGTGGACTTTCAGTGCTCGTTCGTTGCCATGTCACGCAGGCGCTCGGGGCGCCAGGCGTTGATGGCTGCGTCGAGCTGGTCGGCGACGCAGGCGTGTGCCATTTCGCGTGGCGGTTGCTGACCGAGTCGTTGCAAGGCGTGGTGCAGCGTGTGGCGGATGCCGGCTTCATCGGTCGGCAGCGCCGGGGCCAGGTTCTGCTTGGAGAGCTTCTGGCCGTTGTCGCCGAGTACCAAGGGAAGGTGTAAATAGCGCGGCACCGGGAACCCCAGCGCGTCCTGCAATTGACGCTGCCAGGGGGTGTTGTCGAGCAGGTCGGCGCCGCGCACCACATCGGACACGCCTTGGTCGGCGTCATCGACGACCACCGCGAGCTGATAGGCCCAGAGGTCGTCCTTGCGCTTGAGGACCACGTCGCCCAGCTCGGCGGGGTCGAAGCGTTGATGACCCAGGCGTCGGTCCTCCCATTCGACGGGACGCCGGCCAAGATCGCTGCGCAGCCGCCAGGCCAGGGAGCGCTCGGGATGCAGCGGCCCATGCCGACACCAACCGGGATAGATGGCATATTCGCGCCATTCCTTACGCGAACAGCTGCATGGATAGGCAAGCCCTAGCGCAGCAAGGCGTTCGAGCGCTGCCTGGTAAGCGGCGTGACGCTCGCTCTGATGGCGTACGGGGCCATCCCATGTCAGGCCGAAGGCATCCAATTGGCGGAGGATGGTCTCGGTGGTGCCTGTGGGGCAGCGTGGCGGGTCGATATCCTCGATACGCACGAGCCAGCGCCCTTTGGCGTGGCGTGCGTCGAGAAAACTCGCCAAGGCTGCCAGCAGCGATCCCAGATGCAGAGGTCCTGAGGGTGTCGGTGCGAAGCGACCGATATACGACATGAGTGACGTGACCCGCGCAATGACAAACGGGCACCCGAAGGTGCCCGTCGAGAGGAGATTCAGAAACGGCCTCAGCCGCCGAGTTGCTTTTCCTTGAGCTCCGCCAGCGTCTTGCAGTCGACGCAGAGTGTGGCGGTGGGGCGAGCCTCGAGGCGGCGGATGCCGATCTCGACGCCGCAGGCTTCACAGAAGCCGTAGTCGTCCTCATCGATATTTTCGATGGTCTCGTTGATCTTTTTGAGGAGCTTGCGCTCGCGGTCACGGGTACGCAACTCCAGGTTGAAGCCTTCTTCCTGGGTGGCACGGTCGGCCGGGTCGGCGAAGTTGTTGGCTTCTTCCTGCAGGTGGCGCACCGTGCGATCCACCTCTTCCATGAGCTCCTGTTTCCAGATGAGCAGGATTTGGCGGAAGTGCGCGAGCTGCTGCTCGTTCATGTATTCTTCACCCGGCGCCGGTTCGTACGGGGTGAATTTTTTCGGCGCTTCCGATTTGATTTCCGCTACTGGCATGGGACTGCCTCATTACGCAAGTGACTTGGGCCGATGCCTGGCCAGGGTAGGGCTTGGGCGCCCGCCCGAAGCCTTGCTTATTTAGCGGAAAAGTGCAGGCTTTGCAACCATTCTCGGCGATAAAATGACATGTTCTGACCTTGATCAAGGCGCTGGAGCACGCGCATTACGCGGCCATGCGGCCGCTAGCGCGAGAATGTGATTTTTTGTCCCACGGTGAGACGCGTTAGCAGTCCAAGAGGGAAGATGGAATACACGCAACTGACGTCCGGTATTCTGATGCGTCGTTACAAGCGCTTTCTGGCCGATGTGCGCTTGGCGTCGGGCGAGGAGGTGGTCGCGCACTGCCCCAATACCGGTTCCATGCGAGCGGTCAACGTCCCGGGGTGTCGTGTCTGGCTCTCGCCGAGTCGTAATCCCGCACGCAAACTGGCCTGGACCTGGGAATGGATCGAGCTACCCATGCCCGGCGCGGCGCCAGCCCTGGCGTCGGTACACACCGGGCGTGCCAATGCGTGGGTCGAGGAAGCCCTGTGCACTGGGCGTATCGCCGAGCTGGCGGGGTATACGGCGCTTAAGCGGGAGGCGAAGGTCGAAGGCGCACGGCTCGATTTTCGCCTTACCGATGCGCGGCAAACGACCCATCTCGAAGTCAAGCAGGTGACGCTGCGTGAAGACGACGGCCATGGCTATTTTCCCGACTCGGTCAGCGAGCGTGGTCGGCGGCATCTGGAGAGCCTGGCGGCGCGGGTCGCGCTGGGTGAGCGCGCGGTTCTCCTGTTTTGCGTGGCACACACCGGGATCGACACCGTCGCACCTGCTGCGCACCTCGATCCGGCCTATGCCGAAACGCTACGTCGCGTCGCCGCTCAGGGCGTGGAGGTGCTGGCGTATGGTGTCAGTGTCACCCGGGACACTGCCGGTGTTCCCTGTCAGGCGATGTTGACCCGACGGCTACCGGTGGGTCTCGAGCGGCTGCCGCCGAGTGCCTGAGTCAGCGTGAGGCACGGGTTATACGGAAAATCGCTGTTTCACCGCACAGGTTAGGCCACAGCCGCGAGCTCCAGTGTGGTTCGTGATCGCCGTTGCCGACGCGTTGATCGACGATGGTCAGGCCCTTGTCGCGGCACAGCTGACCGAAGTCGCGAAACGTCGATAGGTGGATGTTGGGCGTGTCGTACCAGGCATGTGGCAGCGACTTGGACACTGGCATGCGGCCCTGAATGCCAAGATAGAGACGGTGGCGCCAGTAGGCGAAGTTGGGGAAGGCGATGATGCATTCCCGGCCCACGCGCAGCATTTCATCGAGGGTGCGGTCCGGGCGCTGCAGGGCCTGAAGCGCCTGGGTCATGATGACCAGGTCATAGGCGTCATCCTCGACGTTGCTCAGGCCGTCGTCGATGTCCTGTTCGATGACGCTCACTCCGCGCTCTATGCAAGCGGTGATGCCGTCGGGGTCGATCTCCAGGCCATAGCCGACGACCTGCTTGTCACGCGCCAGGGCGGCAAGCAGTTTGCCGTCGCCGCAACCCAGGTCGAGCACACGCGCACCCTGCGGGACCCAATCATGGATCAGTTTGAGATCGGCGCGCATCAGGTCGTCTCCTCGAGCTGCAGGTCGCGGGCGGCGCGACGCATGAAGCCGCCGAATACCGCTTCGTAACGCGGATGCGGTAGCAGGAATGCATCGTGGCCATGGGGCGAGTCGATACTGGCGTAGCTGACGGTCTTGTCGGCGCGCATCAGGGCGTCGACCAGTTCTCTCGAACGCGGCGGTGCGAAGCGCCAGTCGGTGGTGAAGCTGACCACCAGGAACGGGCATTGTGCTGGCGCCAGCGCCGTGGCCAGATCGCCGCCGTGCAGGGCGGCCGGGTCGAAGTAATCCAGTGCCTTGGTCATCAGCAAATACGTATTGGCATCGAAGCTGGTGGAAAACGTATCGCCCTGGTGACGCAGATACGATTCGACCTGGAACTCCACGTCATAGCCGAAGTTGAGCTGATCGGTGCGCAGGTCACGGCCGAACTTGGCCCCCATCGAATGCTCGGACAGATAGGTGATATGGCCGATCATGCGGGCCAGCTTGAGGCCACGCTTGGGCACCGTTCCGTGCTCCTCATACCAGCCGTCATGAAAGTCGGGGTCCGAGCGAATCGCCTGGCGGGCGACCTCGTTGAAGGCGATGTTCTGCGCCGAGAGACGCGGCGTGGCAGCGATGACCACGGCATTGGCGATGCGCTCAGGATACGCCATCGTCCATTGCAGCACCTGCATGCCGCCAAGGCTGCCGCCGACCACGGCGGCAAAGCGTTCGATGCCCAGCCGATCGGCCAGGCGGGCCTGGCTGTGCACCCAGTCGGCCACCGTCAAGACCGGGAATGCCGGCCCCCAGGCGCGCTGTGTCTCGGGGTTGGTCGAGGCGGGGCCGGTACTGCCGTGGCAGCCGCCGAGGTTGTTGAGCGAAACGACGAAGAAGCGATCGGTGTCGATCGCCTTGCCGGGGCCGATATAGGCGTCCCACCAGCCGGGCTTGCGGTCTTCCATGCTGTGGAAGCCTGCCGCGTGATGATGGCCGGAAAGCGCATGGCAGATCAGCACCGCGTTATTGCGTTCGGCGTTGAGCGTGCCATACGTTTCGTAGACCAGCGTGTAGTCGGACAGTGTCTTGCCGCCGGCCAGAGCCAGCGGGGTATCGAAGTGCGCCGTTTGCGGCGTGACCAGACCGACCGAGTCGGGAGGTAGCGTATCGGGCATCGTGTGTGTCGGTTTCCGTGTCCAGCGTGGGGCGCGCAACGGCGCCAGGGTCGTGAATGTTCAGAATCCTACCAGTATGCCGGGCAAACCCGCTGCACGGGCCAAGGCGCCGACGATAAGACTATCGAACAGGCTGATGGCGATGAACACCACGATCGGCGACAAGTCGATCATGCCCAGCGGGGGGATGACCTTGCGTACCGGGGCCATGATCGGTTCGACCAATTGGTGGACGAGAATGGCGCCGGGATGGCTGGCCTGCGGCGCGACCCAACTGAGAATGATCATGATGATCAGGGCAAAGAAATAGATGTCGAGGATGGCGCTCAACACCCCGGCCAGAGCCGCCACCAACACGCCCTGAATCGGCGGCATGCCGATGCCGGCGAGCTTGAGCAGCACGAAGATGGTGATGCCCTTGATCAACAAACCCGCGACCAGCGAGGCGGGATCGAAACGTCCACGCGGGCGGAAGATGCGCTGCAACGGCGCAACCACCGGACGCGTGGCCCTGATCACTGCCTGACTGACAGGGTTGTAATAATCGGCGCGCGAAAACTGCAGCAGAAAGCGCAGCATCAAGACGAACAGATACACATTGATTAGTGTGTTGACCAGCATCAAGCCGGCGCTTCCCATTTGGCTGCCCATGGGGCTCCTCCGTGTCGAATGGGTGAAAGGGGGGTGTCAGTCGCGGCTCAGTTCGTCGGCCAGTTCACGGGCGCGTGTCGCGCAGGCTTGCGTCGCATTTTCGAATAGCTGACGCAGGCCGTCATCCTCGAAGCTATTGATGGCGCGTTCGGTGGTGCCGTTGGGCGAGGTCACGCGGCGGCGCAATTCAGCTGGCTCGAATTCACTTTCGCGGGCCATGCTGGCCGCGCCGTAGGCGGTCTGCAGGGCCAGGCGGCGGGCGCTGTCGGCGGGCAAGCCGAGCTTCTTGCCGGCGTCCTCGAGCGCTTCCATGATCAAAAAGAAATACGCGGGTCCGCTACCTGACACGGCAGTGACCGCCTCGAGCAACGTCTCGTCGGCGACCCATTCCACGAGCCCTACGGTTTCCAGCAGCGAGGTGGCTAACTGCTTGTGCTCCTCGCTGACGCGGGCGTTGGCGTAAAGCCCCGAGGCGCCCTGACCGACCAGGCTGGGGGTGTTGGGCATGCAGCGGATCACGGCCATGTTACCGCCCAGCCAGGTATCTAGCGTCTCGGCACTCAAGCCGGCGGCCACGGAGACGATCAGTGGGCGTTGACGCTGTACGCTATCGCGCAATTCGTGACATACCTCGCGCATGGCCTGCGGTTTGACAGCCAGAACCACGACATCCGCGTTTTCGACGGCCGCGTTGTTGTCGGAGGTGGTGTGGACGCCATAGCGCGATGCGAGCGCGTCGAGTGTCTGGGCGCCGCGTGCGGTGGCGGTGATGGCCTCGGCGGGATAGCCGCCTTCGATCATGCCGCCAAAAATGGCGCTGGCCATGTTCCCGGCGCCTATGAATGTGACTTGGCTTGTCATGAGGTCTCCTGAAGTGTCGCGGCGAAACAATGGGTTAAGGGCAAGGCGATCAGGGGCGCGGCGCGCGGTTCCCGAAAATGGCCGTGCCCAGACGGACCAGGGTGGCACCTTCGAGAACGGCGGCCTCGAGATCGCCGCTCATGCCCATCGATAAGGTATCCAGGGGCGCCTGGGGGTGTCGCTGGCGGAGCATTTCGAGCAAGGAGCGCAACTCGGCGAAGGGTCGCCGTTGGGCCGCCGGGTCGTCGCTCGGTGCGGGCAGTGTCATCAAGCCGCGCAGCCGCAGGCGTGGCAGCGCCACCACGGCGTCGGCCAGTGCCGGCAAGGCCTCGGGCGTCACACCTGACTTGCTGGCTTCGCCGCTGACGTTGACTTGCAGGCAAACATTCAGCGGCTCCAGCGCTGCTGGGCGCTGCGCGTCGAGGCGTGTGGCGATGCGTGCGCGGTCGATGGTATGTACCCACTGGAAGTGTTCGGCCACCGCGCGGGTCTTGTTGGATTGCAAAGGGCCGATGAAATGCCAGACGATACCCTCGAGATCGTCCAGCGAGGCCTGTTTGTCGAGCGCTTCCTGAAGATAGTTCTCGCCGAATGCGCGCTGCCCCGCAGCGAAGGCCTGGCGCACGCTGGCTGCAGGTTGTGTCTTGCTCACGGCCAACAGGCAGGCGTCCTCGCCGTCACGCCCCGCGCTCGCCAGGGCGTGGGTCAAACGCTGGCGAGCGCGTTCGAGGGATTCGGCGATGGTGACATCTGGCATACTGGGAAACCCTGTCCGCGAGCGAGAGAAATGCATGGATATTATCGAATTGCTGGCGTTCTCGGCAAAACAGAAGGCGTCTGATCTGCATCTGTCCGCCGGTTTGCCGCCAATGATTCGCGTCGACGGCGATATTCGCCGGCTCAACGTGCCGCCGATCGAGGATCGTGACGTTCGCAAGTTGATCTACGCGATCATGAACGATCAACAGCGCCGCGACTATGAAGAGGCGCTCGAGCATGATTTCTCGTTCGAGGTGCCGGGGGTGGCGCGTTTCCGTGTCAACGTCTTCCACCAGGGGCGCGGCGCGGGCGCTGTCTTCCGTACCATTCCCAGCGAAGTTCTCACCCTGGATGACCTGGACCTGGGCGATGTGTTTCGACGCCTGGCCTCGCTGCCGCGCGGGTTGGTGCTGGTGACGGGGCCTACCGGGTCGGGCAAGAGTACGACCTTGGCGGCGATGATCGACTACGTCAACGAAAACTACTATCAACATGTGCTGACCATCGAGGATCCAGTAGAGTTCGTGCATCGCAGCAAACGCAGTCTCGTCAATCAGCGCGAATTGCATCGCGATACGCGCAGCTTCGCCACGGCGTTGCGTTCGGCGCTGCGCGAGGACCCCGACGTGATTCTGGTCGGCGAGTTGCGCGACCTGGAGACCATCCGTCTGGCGCTGACCGCCGCCGAAACCGGGCACCTGGTGTTCGGTACCTTGCATACCACCTCGGCGGCCAAGACTGTGGATCGCATCATCGATGTGTTCCCGGGCGACGAGAAAAGCATGGTGCGTTCGATGTTGTCCGAGTCGTTGCAAGGGGTGATCTCGCAGGTCCTGCTCAAGCGTGAGGGTGGCGGGCGCGTGGCGGCCCACGAGATCCTGGTGGCCAGCGCGGCGGTGCGTAACTTGATACGCGAGAACAAGCTGGCGCAGATGTATTCCTCGATCCAGACCGGCGGCAGCCTAGGCATGCAGACACTGGATGCGGCTCTTTCGCGCTTGGTGGCGCAGGATGTCGTCTCGCGCGCCGAGGCGCAGGCCAAGGCGAAGGATGGGCGCGTGCTGGGCATGTAAGCCTGGCACCAATCGACAGTCGCGAAGGAGAACGCGAATGACGCCATACGAGTGGCTGACGCAACTGCTGGATATCATGCTCGACAAGCAGGCCTCCGACCTGCTGATTTCGACCGGGGCGCCGCCGAGTCTCAAGATCAATGGCGAGCTGGTCACGCTGGGCGAGCAGGCGATGTCGGTGGCGCAGGTGCACGAGTTGGTCTCGGCGGCGCTGCCTCAGGGCGTGGGTGAGCGTTTCGAGGCCGAACGTGAGGCCAACTTCGCGCTCAGCCTGCAGGGCAAGGGGCGCTTTCGCGTGAGTGCCTTCTATCAGCGCAGCCAGATGGCGATGGTCGTGCGCCGCATTGCCTTCGATATTCCTGACTTGGCGAGCCTGGCGTTGCCGGATGCCTTGAGTGAGCTGGTCAATCGCAAGCGTGGCCTGGTGTTCATCGTCGGTGGCACAGGCAGTGGCAAGTCGACCACGCTGGCGTCGATGATTCAGCATCGCAATCAGACGACCGGCGGGCATGTCATCAGTATCGAGGATCCCATCGAATACATTCACCCGCATGGCCGCGCGATTATCAATCAGCGTGAGGTGGGCATCGATACCGAATCCTTCGAGGTGGCGCTCAAGAATGCGCTGCGTCAGGCGCCCGATGTGATCATGATCGGTGAGGTCCGCTCGCGCGAGATCATGGAGCATGCGTTGACGTTTGCCGAGACCGGTCATCTGTGTCTGGCGACGCTGCATGCCAACAACGCCAATCAGGCGCTGGAGCGGATTCAGCATTTCTTCCCCAGCGAGCGCCACGAACAGGTGTGGATGGACCTATCGCTCAATTTGCAGGCCATCGTTGCCCAGCGGTTGTTGCCCCGTGAGGATGGCGAGGGGCGATGTGCGGCGGTCGAAGTGATGCTGCGTTCGCCGCTGGTCAGTGATCTTATCCGCAAGGGGGCGATTCACGACCTCAAGGAGGTCATGCAGCGCTCCCACGACCAGGGAATGCAGACCTTCGATCAGGCGCTATATGCACTCTATCGGCAAGGGTGCATCAGCGAAAAGATGGCATTGGTGCATGCCGACTCAGCTAATGATCTGCGGTTGCGCATCGATTATGGCGATGCCGATAGCCCGCAATTGGCACGCGCCAGCGATGCCGCCGAGCGTTTTACCCTTAAAGGCGACGATGAATGAACCTTCACGGTGCATAGAGACCGCCCAGCACGCGGTAACCGCGTGCGCCCGTGACCTCGGGCAGGTTGCCGGGGCGCTGAACGAGGCGCTGATGGGCAAGCCAGGCGAAAGCACCGGCTTCCAGCCAGTCCGCTGACCAGCCGAAATGCTCGCAAGGCGTCAGCGGGATCTCGGGCAGGTAGCGCTGAATGCGTGTCAGGAGGTCTGCATTGTGGGCGCCGCCTCCGCAGGGGATGAGCGCGTCGCAATACGCGTCCGAGTGTTCGCTGCTTTGGGCGACGCCCATGGCGATGCTGGCGGCGGTCAGTTCGGCGAGCGTCGCTTGAACGTCTTGGGGCGCTTCGTCACCCGTGAGATGCGTCGCTAACCAGTCGAGATGAAAATGCTCGCGCCCGGTGCTCTTGGGCGGCGGGCGCCGAAAATAGGCATCATCCAGGAGGCGCGAGAGCAAAGCCTCGTCGACGCGGCCGCCGGCGGCCCAGGCGCCATCGGCGTCGTAGGTGTGGCCCAGGTGGTGCTGGCACCAAGCATCCATCAGCATGTTGGCGGGGCCGGTGTCGAAACCGAGCACGGGGGCCGGGTCGCCACTCGGAGGAAGACGCGTGAGGTTGGCGATGCCACCGAGGTTGAGGATCAAGCGCGTATGTGCGGGGGAGGTAAAAAGCGCGGCATGAAAGGCCGGCGCGAGCGGCGCGGCTTGTCCACCAGCGGCCATATCGCGGCGCCGAAAATCGCCGACCACCGCGCAGCCGGTCAGCTCGGCGAGCAGGCTGGGGTTGTCGAGCTGATAAGTATGCGGCGGTGTGCCCTCGGGGGCGTGTTCGATGGTCTGCCCGTGGCTGCCGATGGCGGCGATGTCGCCAGGTGAGGTGCCGGTCTTCTTGAGCAGGCGATTGACTGCCTCGGCCTGCTGTTCGCAGAAGGCAGTCTCAAGCCGGGCCAACTCCGCGAAGGTGGTGTCGCGGGCGAGACATAAGGCAAGCAGGTCCTCGCGCAGCGCGGCGGGAAAGGCCACCCCAGTGGCATCCAGCCATTCGGGGCGGCCATCACCACAACGCACCAGGGCGGCGTCGATGCCATCCAAGCTGGTGCCGGACATCAGGCCGATATAAAGGGGCATGTTCATCTCCATGTGCCGGGGCGCTCAACCGCCGTCGAAGAGTCATGCTAACATTCCCCGTTATTGCCCAAGACACTCTATTTGCGGAGAGAGGATACGATGACCGACGTCGCTGATGCGCTGGCGCTGCTCAAGCGTGGTACCCATGAAATCCTGCTGGAAGACGAGTTGGTTAAAAAACTCGAGTCCGGCCGTAAGCTGCGTATCAAGGCGGGCTTCGATCCTACTGCGCCGGATCTTCACCTAGGGCATAGCGTGTTGCTGACCAAGATGCGCCAGTTTCAGGATCTGGGTCATCAGGTAGTGTTCCTGATCGGCGACTTCACGGGACGTATCGGCGACCCCACAGGGAAGAACGTGACGCGCAAGCCGCTGACCGAAGAAGAGGTCAAGGCTAATGCGGAGACCTATAAAGAGCAGGTGTTCAAGGTCCTCGACCCGGCACTGACGGAAGTGCGCTTCAACGCCGAGTGGATGAGCCAGCTTTCCGCGGCCGACATGATCGAGCTGGCGGCGCAGTCCACCGTGGCACGGATGCTGGAGCGCGACGATTTCGAGAAGCGTTATACGGCCAATCAGTCGATCTCGATTCACGAGTTCCTGTATCCCTTGGTACAGGGCTACGACTCGGTGGCGCTTGAGGCCGATATCGAGCTAGGCGGCACCGATCAGAAGTTCAACCTGCTGATGGGGCGCGAGATCCAGAAGCATTTCGGTCAGGCGCCGCAGGTGGTCATGACCATGCCGCTGCTGGAAGGGCTAGACGGCGTACAGAAAATGTCCAAGTCTCTGGGCAACTATGTCGGGGTCGACGATACGCCAGGAGTGATGTTCAACAAGCTGGTATCGATGCCTGATAGCCTGATGTGGCGTTACTTCGAACTGCTGTCACTGAAGTCCAACGACGAGATAGAAAAAATCCGTCGGTCCATCGAGTCAGGTGCCAATCCGCGTGATATCAAGATGGAACTGGCGCGTGAGTTGATCGGGCGCTATCACGGTGATGAGGCTGCCGCTAATGCGCACAAGTCGGCGGGCAACCAGTTGGCGGAAGGTGAGCTGCCGGAAGACCTGCCAGAGGTCGAGGTAATGTTCGAAGGCGAGCAAGCGCCGATTGCTGCGGTGCTCAACCGCTCGGGGCTGGCCAACAATAGCGCCCAGGCCAAGGACATGCTGGGCAATGGCCGCGTCAAGGTCGATGGCGATGTCGTGGCACGCGATCATATGCTTGCCACTGGTCGAAGTTATGTCATCCAGGCGGGTAAAAAGCGTTATGCGCGGGTGATTTTGGGGTAGGGCCAAGCGCCACGTTTTATCCGTGTAAAAATCCCTTGCGTTCGCGCCGGCAGGTCCGTAAAGTACGCATCCGCTGCCGG
The DNA here is from genome assembly GCF_034479555.1 of Chromohalobacter canadensis. Lineage (NCBI taxonomy): Bacteria > Pseudomonadati > Pseudomonadota > Gammaproteobacteria > Oceanospirillales > Halomonadaceae > Chromohalobacter > Chromohalobacter canadensis. Next base: position 1,930,923 of record NZ_CP140151.1, read on the forward strand.
CGACGGACCTCGTGGCCAGCGGTGGAAGGGTAGCGCAAGTGGCTGACTTGCTTGAGAAATTCGAATCGTTGGTTGGTTTTCTCGCTTGACAGTGACGCCGGATTCGGTAAAATGCGCCGCACCTCGAAAGGCCCCTGACAACGCCGCGGTTCAAGGCGATGTCAGCGATTGTCACCTCGGCTAGCGCCTTGACAATCACGGCGCTTTCGGTAGAATACGCCTTCCTTGCGAGGCGCCCAACGGGCACACGCAAGCAGCTCTTTAACAATCGATCAGGTAATTCATGTGGGCGTTTGCTCAGGATAGGGGTGCCAGTCACGACCTATCAAGGCAAACGACTCGTCAAGGATCTTCGGATCTTTTTGAGAACGTTTTAGTCTTGAACCAAGTTTGGTCCGCTCAACGGACTATCAGACTTTCAACTGAAGAGTTTGATCATGGCTCAGATTGAACGCTGGCGGCAGGCCTAACACATGCAAGTCGAGCGGAAACGATCCTAGCTTGCTAGGAGGCGTCGAGCGGCGGACGGGTGAGTAATGCATAGGAATCTACCCAGTCGTGGGGGATAACCTGAGGAAACTCAGGCTAATACCGCATACGTCCTACGGGAGAAAGCGGGGGCTCTTCGGACCTCGCGCGATTGGATGAGCCTATGTCGGATTAGCTTGTTGGTAAGGTAACGGCTTACCAAGGCGACGATCCGTAGCTGGTCTGAGAGGATGATCAGCCACACCGGGACTGAGACACGGCCCGGACTCCTACGGGAGGCAGCAGTGGGGAATATTGGACAATGGGCGAAAGCCTGATCCAGCCATGCCGCGTGTGTGAAGAAGGCTTTCGGGTTGTAAAGCACTTTCAGCGAGGAAGAAAGCGTGCCGGCCAATACCCGGTACGGACGACATCACTCGCAGAAGAAGCACCGGCTAACTCCGTGCCAGCAGCCGCGGTAATACGGAGGGTGCAAGCGTTAATCGGAATTACTGGGCGTAAAGCGCGCGTAGGCGGCGTGTCACGCCGGGTGTGAAAGCCCCGGGCTCAACCTGGGGACGGCATCCGGAACGGGCAGGCTAGAGTGCAGGAGAGGAAGGTAGAATTCCCGGTGTAGCGGTGAAATGCGTAGAGATCGGGAGGAATACCAGTGGCGAAGGCGGCCTTCTGGACTGACACTGACGCTGAGGTGCGAAAGCGTGGGTAGCAAACAGGATTAGATACCCTGGTAGTCCACGCCGTAAACGATGTCGACTAGCCGTTGGGTCCCTTGAGGACTTAGTGGCGCAGTTAACGCGATAAGTCGACCGCCTGGGGAGTACGGCCGCAAGGTTAAAACTCAAATGAATTGACGGGGGCCCGCACAAGCGGTGGAGCATGTGGTTTAATTCGATGCAACGCGAAGAACCTTACCTACCCTTGACATCCTGCGAACCCGGAAGAGATTCCGGGGTGCCTTCGGGAGCGCAGAGACAGGTGCTGCATGGCTGTCGTCAGCTCGTGTTGTGAAATGTTGGGTTAAGTCCCGTAACGAGCGCAACCCTTGTCCCTATTTGCCAGCGATTCGGTCGGGAACTCTAGGGAGACTGCCGGTGACAAACCGGAGGAAGGTGGGGACGACGTCAAGTCATCATGGCCCTTACGGGTAGGGCTACACACGTGCTACAATGGCCGGTACAAAGGGTTGCGAAAGCGCGAGCTGAAGCTAATCCCGAAAAGCCGGTCTCAGTCCGGATCGGAGTCTGCAACTCGACTCCGCGAAGTCGGAATCGCTAGTAATCGTGCATCAGAATGGCACGGTGAATACGTTCCCGGGCCTTGTACACACCGCCCGTCACACCATGGAAGTGGACTGCACCAGAAGTGGTTAGCTTAACCCTCGGGAGAGCGATCACCACGGTGTGGTTCATGACTGGGGTGAAGTCGTAACAAGGTAGCCGTAGGGGAACCTGCGGCTGGATCACCTCCTTAAACGACCGCGCATCCCCCCTGGGTAAGCGCTCACAATGAATTACCTGATCGCGCAGAGCAACGACTGTTTGGGTCCTGGACCCAGTGGTAAGCCGGGTCTGTAGCTCAGTTGGTTAGAGCGCACCCCTGATAAGGGTGAGGTCGGCAGTTCAAGTCTGCCCAGACCCACCAAATTTCAGCCACGACAGCGTTATGTCGAGACTCGCCTAGCAGGCTAGGCGTCGCCTCAACATGCCTTGTCTTGACTGAAATGATCTTGTTGGGGCCTTAGCTCAGCTGGGAGAGCGCCTGCCTTGCACGCAGGAGGTCACCGGTTCGATCCCGGTAGGCTCCACCATTTACAGGATGGATGCCAACAGGAAGTCACCGGTTCGAGCGAATCGTCGCACCGCCCGGTAGGCTCCACCATCCCGACAGTCGATATCAATCAAGCCCTAAGCCGTATGCTTTCTCGCAAAGCCTATCGCTTAGAGCTTTTGCTCTAATGCTCTTTAACAATGTGGAATAAGCTGACAAAGCAAGACGATACGTCTCAAGCGTATCCGGCAAAATCGTGATCGTCGCCAGGCCAGACCCTTTGGGGTTATATGGTCAAGCGATGAAGCGCATACGGTGGATGCCTAGGCAGCCAGAGGCGATGAAAGACGTTGTAGCCTGCGATAAGGCTCGGTGAGGTGGCAAACAACCTACGACCCGGGCATTTCTGAATGGGGAAACCCACCCAGCATCAGCTGGGTATCCCACCCTGAATTCATAGGGGTTGGGAGGCGAACCGGGGGAACTGAAACATCTAAGTACCCCGAGGAAAAGAAATCAACCGAGATTCCCTCAGTAGCGGCGAGCGAACGGGGACTAGCCCTTAAGTCAATGCACGGTTAGGTGAACGGCCTGGAAAGGCCGGCCATAGTGGGTGATAGCCCCGTAACCGAAAACCCGCATTGGTGAAATCGAGTAGGTCGGGGCACGTGAAACCTTGACTGAAGACGGGGGGACCATCCTCCAAGGCTAAATACTCCTGGCTGACCGATAGTGAACCAGTACCGTGAGGGAAAGGCGAAAAGAACCCCGGCGAGGGGAGTGAAATAGATCCTGAAACCGTATGCGTACAAGCAGTGGGAGCAGATGCGTTCTGTGACCGCGTACCTTTTGTATAATGGGTCAGCGACTTATATTCAGTGGCGAGCTTAACCGACTAGGGGAGGCGTAGGGAAACCGAGTCTTAACAGGGCGAAGAGTCGCTGGATATAGACCCGAAACCGGGCGATCTATCCATGGCCAGAGTGAAGGTCAGGTAACACTGACTGGAGGCTCGAACCCAAGTATGTTGAAAAATGCTGGGATGAGCTGTGGATCGGAGTGAAAGGCTAATCAAGCCCGGAGATAGCTGGTTCTCCTCGAAAGCTATTTAGGTAGCGCCTCACGTATCACCGTCGGGGGTAGAGCACTGTTTCGGCTAGGGGGCCATCCCGGCTTACCAACCCGAGGCAAACTCCGAATACCGATGAGTGCAGCGTGGGAGACACACAGCGGGTGCTAACGTCCGTTGTGAAAAGGGAAACAACCCAGACCGTCAGCTAAGGCCCCCAAATTCTGGTTAAGTGGGAAACGATGTGGGAAGGCTTAGACAGCTAGGAGGTTGGCTTAGAAGCAGCCATCCTTTAAAGAAAGCGTAATAGCTCACTAGTCGAGTCGGCCTGCGCGGAAGATGTAACGGGGCTCAAACCAGGTGCCGAAGCTACGGACTCATCCTCTGGATGAGTGGTAGAGGAGCGTCGTGTAAGTCTGTGAAGGGGCGTTGAGAAGCGCGCTGGAGATATCACGAGTGCGAATGCTGACATGAGTAACGATAATGCGGGTGAAAACCCCGCACGCCGGAAGACCAAGGGTTTCTGTTCGACGTCAATCGGAGCAGAGTGAGTCGGCCCCTAAGGCGAGGCCGAAAGGCGTAGTCGATGGGAAACGGGTTAATATTCCCGTACCGGATGTGATTGCGATGGGGGGACGAAGAAGGCTAGGTGAGCCAGGCGTTGGTTGTCCTGGTGAAAGCCGGTAGGCCGAGGGTTCAGGGAAATCCGGATCCTCAAGGCCGAGAGGCGAGACGAACAGACTACGGTCTGGAAGTCATCGATGCCACGCTTCCAGGAAAAGCCTCTAAGCTTCAGATCACATGCGACCGTACCCCAAACCGACACAGGTGGTCAGGGTGAGAATCCCAAGGCGCTTGAGAGAACTCGGGTGAAGGAACTAGGCAAAATGGCACCGTAACTTCGGGAGAAGGTGCGCCGGCATAGGGTGACGGACTTCGCGTCCTGAGCTCGAGCCGGTCGAAGATACCAGGTGGCTGCAACTGTTTATTAAAAACACAGCACTCTGCTAACGCGTAAGCGGACGTATAGGGTGTGACGCCTGCCCGGTGCCGGAAGGTTAATTGATGGCGTTAGCTCCGGCGAAGCGCTTGATCGAAGCCCCGGTAAACGGCGGCCGTAACTATAACGGTCCTAAGGTAGCGAAATTCCTTGTCGGGTAAGTTCCGACCTGCACGAATGGCGTAATGATGGCCACGCTGTCTCCACCCGAGACTCAGTGAAATTGAAATCGCCGTGAAGATGCGGTGTCCCCGCGGCTAGACGGAAAGACCCCGTGAACCTTTACTATAGCTTCACACTGGATGCTGATGTTGCTTGTGTAGGATAGCTGGGAGGCTTGGAACCTGGGACGCCAGTCCCAGGGGAGCCACCCTTGAAATACCAGCCTGGCATCATTGGCGTTCTAACTTGGGCCCGTTATCCGGGTCGAGGACAGTGTGTGGTGGGTAGTTTGACTGGGGCGGTCTCCTCCCAAAGCGTAACGGAGGAGCACGAAGGTACCCTCAGCACGGTTGGAAATCGTGCATCGAGTGCAAGAGCATAAGGGTGCTTGACTGCGAGACAGACACGTCGAGCAGGTGCGAAAGCAGGTTCTAGTGATCCGGTGGTTCTGTATGGAAGGGCCATCGCTCAACGGATAAAAGGTACTCCGGGGATAACAGGCTGATACCGCCCAAGAGTTCACATCGACGGCGGTGTTTGGCACCTCGATGTCGGCTCATCACATCCTGGGGCTGAAGTCGGTCCCAAGGGTATGGCTGTTCGCCATTTAAAGTGGTACGCGAGCTGGGTTTAGAACGTCGTGAGACAGTTCGGTCCCTATCTGCCGTGGGCGTTGGAGATTTGAGAAGGGCTGCTCCTAGTACGAGAGGACCGGAGTGGACGCACCTCTGGTGTTCCGGTTGTCACGCCAGTGGCATTGCCGGGTAGCTATGTGCGGACGGGATAACCGCTGAAAGCATCTAAGCGGGAAGCCCCCTTCAAGATGAGATCTCCCCGAGGCCTCGAGCCTCCTGAAGGGCCCAGCGAGACCAGCTGGTTGATAGGCACGGTGTGGAAGCGCTGCAAGGCGTTGAGCTAACGTGTACTAATGGCCCGTGAGGCTTGACCATATAACACCCAAAGGGTCTGGTGACGAGCCGATCCCGGATGCGTGAGAGACGATCGCGTCAGCTTATTCCCGATTGCGTTGTGGCCCGACGGGCCATGACACCCGTTTCGCCTGACGACCATAGCGAGCGTGTCCCACCTGATCCCATGCCGAACTCAGCAGTGAAACCGCTTAGCGCCGATGGTAGTGTGGGGCTTCCCCATGCGAGAGTAGGTCATCGTCAGGCATTTATTCCGGACCCCGGCCATTGGTCGGGGTTCACTCGTTTAGGGGCTTCCCCACGGCGGGTCCCGGCGCGCCGGCCGGGTCATCGTCAGGCATTTCTTCTAAAACCCCAGCTTCATGCGAAGCTGGGGTTTTTTTATGCTTGCTCATCGCTAACGAATTGTTGCGCTTTGGTCGGGCACGCTCCCCTGTTGAACCGCATTTCGATAGAATGTCGTTTTTTCCCGACGGGGATGACCGGAATGACGATTGGTGATCTGATTCGTCTGCTGAGCGACGGTGAGTATCACTCCGGCGAAAAATTGGGCGAGCAACTGGGCGTTTCACGCACGGCGGTCTGGAAGCAGCTCAAGAAGCTGGAGAAAATAGGGCTGCAGTGGGAGGCGGTGAAAGGCCAAGGATATCGTTTGGCCGCACCGTTGGACCTGCTGTCCGGGCCGGCTATCATCGAGCGTCTGCCGGCGGAGCCTCGTCATCATTTGACTCGCCTGTTCGTTGAAGATGCGCTGCCTTCGACCAACACTTTTTTGCGTGAACGCTTTCAGCAGGGAGCGGGGCATGCCGAGGTGTGCTTGGCGGAGAGCCAGGACGCTGGGCGTGGCCGGCGTGGCCGTCATTGGGTCTGTCCCTGGGGAAGTGGTTTGCTATTCTCGCTAGGGTGGCGCTTCGATGAGGGTGCGTCGGCGCTGGAAGGCTTGAGCCTAGCTGTGGGGGTGGTGCTGGCCGAAGTGCTGGAGCGACTCTCCGTGCCTGTAGCGCTTAAGTGGCCCAATGACCTGTTGTTGCAACGGAGTGATGGCAGCACGGCGAAGTTGGCCGGGATCCTTCTGGAAGTGAGTGGCGATGTCGCCGGTCCCTGCGAGGTCGTCATCGGCATTGGACTCAATGTCGCCCTGCCCGACGCCGTGCGAGATAGCGTGGACCAACCCGTTGCCGCCTTGAATGACGTGAGGTCCGATATTACGCGTAATGAATTGTCTGCATCGTTGGTGGAAGCCTTGCTGGGAATGTTGCCTCTTTTCGAGCAGCATGGCTTCGAACCGTGGCGTGATGCCTGGAATCGTCGCAATGCCTATGCAGGGCTCGAGGTGGATGTCGTTCAGGGTGGGCACGCCTATACGGCTGTGGCCGAGAGTGTGGACGCCACTGGGAACTTGCAGGTCAATGTGAATGGCGAAGCCCGGCTACTGGCCGGTGGTGAAATCAGCTTGCGCGCGCGCTCATGATTTTGGATCTCGATATCGGCAATACCTTGTCGAAGTGGCGCCTGAAGGATGTCGCAAGCAGTGAAATTCGCTCGCGCGGGGCTGTCTGGACACGGGAGGAGTGGCGGCCTGGTGCCGACATACCAGATCTCGATGTCGTAGAGGCTGTGCGTATCTCGAGCGTCGCTCGAGAATCTGTATTGCGCGATACCGTGACATTACTGCAACGCCAGGTCGGTGTGGTGCACGTGGCGCGCTCGGCTCCAGAAGCGCTTGGGGTAAGCTGTGGCTATGATGAGCCCGGGCGTCTTGGTGTTGACCGCTGGATGGGGGTGCTGGCCGGCTATCAGCTGACTGGGGGCTGCTGTAGTGTCGATTGCGGCAGCGCGATCACGATGGACTTTGTACTGCCCGGCGGTCGCCATCTCGGCGGGTATATCATCCCCGGGCTGCGCTTGATGAAAGAAAGTCTCAAGCTGGGGACGCGTAATGTGGCCATTGATCCTGACAGTGAAGCGGATGAGTTACTGGCACCAGGGTGCAACACGGTCGAAGCGGTCAATCACGGGATTTATATGTCGGCGGTGAGCGCTGTCAATCGTATTTATAGCGAAGTGTGTGATCGGGAGGGCGTTGCACTACCACTGCTCTTGACCGGGGGGGATGCCCGGGTGGTGTCACGCGGGCTGCGTATCCCACATGCAGTATGGCCAGACATGGTCTATGCCGGACTTGAAGCATGCTACCCGCTGACAGCGGCGGAACGTGCTGGGCGGCTGGCTGGGGCGCCGCTACCCCCGCCCGTTCCCCCTCTGGAAAAAATCCGGGCCAGCCTTGCATTCTCAATGCTGCTTTGACACAATGCTGCGCGTTTCGGGTCGACGGAATCACGGAAAGAGAAAAGCATTGTAAATTAAGTGCTTGACACAATTCTCAAATTCCGTAGAATTCGTCGCCACGTTGGAGGGGTTCCCGAGTGGCCAAAGGGAGCAGACTGTAAATCTGCCGCGAAAGCTTCGAAGGTTCGAATCCTTCCCCCTCCACCAGATTAAATGCTTGACCGCCAGCCCGTAGGGCGCAAGCGACGAGTGGGCAGGCGGGCATAGTTCAATGGTAGAACCTCAGCCTTCCAAGCTGATGATGCGGGTTCGATCCCCGCTGCCCGCTCCAAGTTAAGCTCATGTAGCTCAGGGGTAGAGCACACCCTTGGTAAGGGTGAGGTCGACGGTTCAAATCCGTCCATGAGCTCCATTATTGGGCGAGGCTCGCTTCTCGTCTTGGTGCGATACAATTGGGTTGCCTTCCTGGTTGTAGTTAGCTAACATGGCGCGCGCTGTAGCAAAAGCCTACCAGTAAAGCGTCAGGTTGCAGAGTATAGGCCAGTAGCTCAATTGGCAGAGCAGCGGTCTCCAAAACCGCAGGTTGGGGGTTCGATTCCCTCCTGGCCTGCCAGCCTTCCTCAGTGCTGGTTCTTCCTTTATTATTTCTTGTCACGCTTGCCGCGCCTTTAGGAGTTCCTTTTCCATGAAACAAAGCGCCGAGGTGCAAGGGTCGCGTTTCGATGCCGCCAGATGGGCGGTTGCCATTGTTCTTGTCGCTCTAGCGGTGGCAGGCAATGCTTATTTTGCCGATCAAGCGCTGTTGTATCGCGTTCTGGGCGTCGTTGTGCTTGGCGTAGGCGCTGCGGCAGTGGCCTTGACTACGACCAAAGGGCGTGCACTGACTGAGTTGGCGCGCGGATCGCGTAAGGAAATTCAGCGTGTAGTGTGGCCGACGCGCCCTGAGACAATCCAGACTACCGCGATTGTCTTGGTGGCCGTAGTATTGGTCGGCATCCTTTTATGGCTGATCGATACGCTTCTCGGCTGGGCCATGTCCGGCATCATAGGTTAGGAGTTTTCATGTCCAAGCGTTGGTACGTCGTCCACGCCTACTCCGGTTTTGAAAAGCATGTGATGCGTTCTCTCCATGAGCGCGTCAAGATGTATGGCATGGAAGACCAGTTTGGCGAAATTCTGGTGCCGACCGAAGAAGTCGTCGAGATGCGTGACGGCAAGCGTCGTAAGAGCGAGCGCAAGTTCTATCCCGGCTATGTGCTGGTCGAGATGGAAATGACCGACGCCACTTGGCACCTGGTGAATGAGACGCCGCGTGTCATGGGCTTCATCGGCGGTACGCCGGAAAAGCCGGCGCCAATCACGCAAAAAGAAGCCGATGGCATCTTGCGTCGTGTGCAGGACGGTACGGACAAGCCGCGTCCCAAGACACTCTTCGATCCAGGCGAAACCGTGCGTGTCGTTGATGGGCCTTTTGCTGACTTCAACGGCGTAGTGGAAGAGGTCAACTACGAGAAGAGCCGGTTGCATGTCAGCGTGCTGATCTTCGGGCGCTCGACCCCTGTCGAGCTCGAGTTCGCTCAGGTCGAAAAAGACTGAATTCAAGACGCCGGCTCGGTAGAAGCCGGTGCATGCCGTAGAGGCCTTAGGGTCTCGTTGAAACGGGGAGCCGCAAGGCGTTACCACCCAACTGGAGTCCAACATGGCGAAAAAAGTACAGGCCTATATCAAGCTGCAGGTCGCAGCGGGTAAGGCCAATCCGAGTCCCCCCGTGGGTCCCGCACTGGGTCAGCACGGCGTCAATATCATGGAGTTTTGCAAGACGTTTAACGCCGAAACTCAGGATATCGAGCCGGGCCTCCCGACGCCGGTCGTGATTACGGTCTATTCGGACCGCAGCTTCACGTTCATCACCAAGACGCCGCCCGCAGCAGTGCTGTTGAAGAAAGCGGCGGGCATCAAGTCTGGCTCTGGCGTGCCGAACAAGACCAAGGTCGGTACCGTGACGCGCGAGCAGCTGGAAGAGATTGCCAAGACCAAGGAGCCCGATTTGACGGCTTCCGACCTTGATGCGGCTGTCCGCACTATCGCAGGCAGTGCCCGTAGCATGGGCCTCAACGTGGAGGGTCTCTGATCATGGCCAAGCTTACCAAGCGCGCGCAGATGCTCAACGAAAAGGTCGACAAGTCCAAGGTGTATAACCTGGAAGAAGCTGTTGCCTTGTTGTCAGAAGTGTCCGCGGTCAAGTTCAAAGAGTCCGTCGAAGTATCGATCAATCTCGGCGTTGACCCGCGTAAATCCGACCAGGTTGTGCGTGGCGCTACCGTCATGCCTAACGGTACGGGCAAAACCGCACGTGTTGCTGTCTTTGCGCAAGGCGCTGCTGCCGATGCCGCGAAAGAGGCCGGTGCCGATATCGTGGGAATGGACGAGTTAGCGGCAGACGTCAAGAAAGGCAATATGGATTTCGATGTGGTGGTCGCCGCACCGGACGCCATGCGTGTCGTTGGGCAGTTGGGTCAGATCCTCGGCCCGCGTGGGCTTATGCCCAACCCCAAGGTCGGCACCGTAACGCCGGACGTCGCCACTGCCGTGAAGAACGCGAAGGCAGGTCAGGTGCGCTTCCGTACCGATAAGAACGGCATCATCCATGCCGCTATCGGTAAGGTGGATTTCGACGCCAATGCTATCAAGGGCAACCTCGATGCATTGATCGGTGACCTCAAGCGTCTCAAGCCGAGTACGTCGAAGGGCATCTACTTCAAGAAAATTACCCTGTCCACTACCATGGGGCCAGGGTTGACCGTGGATCACACGCCGTTCGTGTGAGTCGCGGGAAAAGGCAGTAACTTTGCGGTCCCCGTACACAGCGCTTAGGCGTGGCGGCGGGGCACCGTCAAAGACCGCAGGTGTCGTGTTTCTTCAGTGGAAGCACGGCTTAATGGAGCTTAAAAGCCGCCTGCGCAGATGGTGTGGCCGCCAGTATTCTGGTGAGCACCATCACCCCGGCCCCCTCTCGTGGCAAGCGAAGATGGGGGAGATGGTAACCACTGGAACGCCCCCAAAGGCGTCCGGTACGAAGGAGTGATCACTGTGCCATTAGCACTCGAAGGCAAGAAAGCGATCGTTGCCGAGGTCAGTGAAGCCGCACAAGATGCGCTCTCCGTCGTCGTTGCCGATTCTCGCGGTGTGGCGGTAAGCGCCATGACCGAACTGCGCAAGCAGGCCCGCGAGAATGGCGTGCAAGTTCGTGTTGTGCGCAACACGTTGGCACGCCGCGCCCTCGAAGGTACTCCTTGGGAGTGCCTGAACGAGACGTTCTCGGGTCCGACCATGTTGGCCTTTTCCTATGAGCATCCGGGCGCTGCCGCTCGCTTGTTCAAGGAGTTTGCCAAGAATGAGAAAGATTTCGAGATTAAGGCGCTGGCATACGAAGGCGAGTTCATCCCGGCTTCCGGTCTTGACCGCCTGGCGACGCTGCCGACACATGATGAAGCCATCGCCAAGCTGATGTCCGTCATGAAAGAAGCATCGGCTGGCAAGCTGGCTCGTACACTCGCTGCGTTGCGTGACCAGAAGCAGGAAGAAGCCGCCTAAGGGCAGGCTGAACCGCACTGGCATGAACCCTGTATCAATGAGCCCTCATGGTATGAGGCTCCCGCAAAGTTAGGAATTTGACAATGGCACTGACTCAAGAAGATATCATCAACGCCGTCGCCGAAATGTCTGTCATGGAAGTGGCAGAGTTGGTTTCTGCGATGGAAGAGAAGTTCGGTGTTTCTGCGGCCGCCGCTGTTGTGGCTGGCCCGGGTGGTGGCGAAGCTGAAGAAGCTGAAGAACAGACCGAGTTCGACCTGGTGCTGACCAGTGCTGGTGAGAAGAAGGTCAACGTCATCAAGGTGGTTCGTGAGATCACTGGTCTGGGCCTCAAGGAAGCCAAGGCAGCCGTCGATGGCGCCCCGGCAACCCTCAAGGAAGGCATGTCCAAGGAAGATGGCGACGAAGCCAAGACCAAGTTGGAAGAAGCTGGCGCATCCGTGGAACTCAAGTAACTCCGGTGACCATGGCTTTACGCGCTGCGTAAGCTTCATGGCTGGCGGCGGGCTTTCCCGCTGCCGGCCTTTTTCTGTTGCTGCTAGCCAGAATGTCACGTGTCTGACTAGACGAATTCCGACGGCGAGCTCTCGCAAGGGCTTGCCGTCAGCGCCTGACGGGAAGTCCCTTCAGGCGGCGCCGACCACGCACCGGTCACCCAAGGTGAACAAGCTGGGGAATACAGATGGCTTACTCATACACTGAGAAAAAACGCATCCGCAAGGATTTCGGCAAACTGCCACAAGTGATGGATGTGCCTTACCTGCTGGCCATTCAGCTTGATTCCTACTACGACTTCCTCCAGCAGGACCGGGCGATCGAAGAACGCCTCGACGTCGGCTTGCATGCTGCTTTCAAGTCCGTGTTCCCTATCGAGAGCTTTTCCGGCAATGCCGCTCTCGAGTATGTCAGCTACCGTTTTGGCACCTCGGCTTTCGACGTCAAGGAATGCCAGCTGCGTGGCGTGACCTATTCGGCGCCGCTGCGGGTCAAGGTGCGCTTGATCATCTACGATAAGGACTCGTCCAACAAGGCGATCAAGGACATTAAAGAGCAGGAAGTCTACATGGGGGAAATCCCCCTGATGACTGAAAACGGTACCTTCGTTGTCAATGGTACCGAACGTGTCATCGTCTCCCAGCTCCATCGCTCGCCGGGTGTGTTCTTCGACCACGATAAAGGCAAGAGCCACACGTCCGGCAAGCTGCTGTACTCTGCGCGAATCATCCCGTATCGCGGTTCATGGCTGGATTTCGAGTTCGATCCCAAGGACAACGTCTACGTCCGCATTGACCGTCGCCGCAAGCTGCCGGCCACGGTATTGCTGCGCGCGTTGGGCATGAGTGCCGAGGAGATCCTCGAGACGTTCTTCGACACCAGCACCTTCCATGTCGAGAAGAAGGGCTTCAGCGTCGAGCTGGTGCCGTCACGGCTGCGTGGTGAGACGGCGACCTTCGATATCCAGGACGGCGAGGGCAACCTCATCGTCGAGGAAGGTCGTCGCATTACCCAGAAGCATATTCGCCAGATGGAAAAGGCCGGTCTCGAGCGCCTCGATGTGCCGATGGAATACCTGTTCGGCAAGACGCTGGCCAAGGATCAGGTCGATCCGAATACCGGTGAGCTGGTATGCGAATGCAACACGGAAATCACTCCCGAGCTGCTTGAAACGCTCGGCCAGGCGGGCATCACTACGCTTGAGACGTTGTACACCAACGATCTCGACGCGGGCTCGTTCGTCTCCGATACGCTGAAGATCGACACCACGCGCTCTCAGCTCGAGGCGCTGGTCGAGATCTATCGCATGATGCGCCCCGGGGAGCCGCCGACCAAGGAAGCGGCCGAGACGCTGTTCCACAACTTGTTCTTCACCGAGGATCGCTACGACCTGTCGGGCGTCGGTCGCATGAAGTTCAACCGTCGTCTGCGTCGCGAAGGGGATACCGGCTCCGGGATTCTCGACAATCAGGACATCCTCGATGTTCTCAGCGAGCTGATCAACATCCGCAACGGCTTTGGTGATGTCGATGATATCGACCACCTGGGTAACCGCCGCATTCGTTGCGTCGGCGAGATGGCGGAAAACCAGTTCCGCGTCGGTCTGGTGCGCGTCGAGCGTGCGGTCAAGGAACGTCTCTCCATGGCGGAGAGCGAAGGCTTGATGCCGCAGGACCTGATCAATGCCAAGCCGGTAGCGGCCGCAGTGAAGGAGTTCTTCGGCTCCTCGCAGCTGTCCCAGTTCATGGACCAGAACAACCCGCTTTCCGAGGTCACGCACAAGCGTCGTGTGTCCGCGCTTGGGCCGGGTGGTCTGACCCGTGAACGTGCCGGCTTCGAAGTGCGCGACGTCCACGCCACGCACTACGGGCGCCTGTGCCCGATCGAAACGCCGGAAGGGCCCAACATTGGCCTGATCAACTCGCTGGCCACCTACAGTCACACCAACAGCTACGGCTTCCTGGAAACGCCGTATCGCAAGGTGAGTGATCGTCAGGTTACCGACGAGGTCGTGCATCTCTCGGCTATCGAGGAAGGTGACTTCATCATTGCCCAGGCGTCGGCGACGGTGGACGAGGACGGCAAGCTGGTAGACGACTTGGTTCAGGTACGTCACAGAGGCGAGACGACCTTCATGGCGCCGGATAAGGTCACGTTGATGGACGTGTCGCCGCGTCAGGTGGTGTCCGTGGCCGCAGCGTTGATTCCGTTCCTCGAGCACGATGACGCCAACCGTGCCTTGATGGGCTCGAACATGCAGCGTCAGGCCGTTCCGACCCTGCGTGCCGAGAAGCCACTGGTCGGTACGGGCATGGAACGTTTCGTGGCTCGTGACTCTGGTGTCTGCGCGGTCGCACGGCGCGGCGGGGTGATCGACTCGGTCGATGCCAAGCGTATCGTGGTACGCATCAACGAAGATGAGATCATCGGCGGTGAAGCGGGTGTCGATATCTACAATCTCACCAAGTACCTGCGTTCCAACCAGAACACCTGCATGAACCAGCGTCCGATCGTGCGCCCGGGTGACACCGTGGCAAGCGGCGATATCCTGGCCGACGGACCTTCCGTCGACATGGGTGATCTGGCCCTGGGCCAGAACATGCGCATGGCGTTCATGCCGTGGAACGGCTACAACTTCGAGGATTCCATCCTTATCTCGGAGCGCGTAGTCGAGGAAGACCGCTTCACCAGTATCCACATTCAGGAGCTGACCTGCGTGTCTCGCGACACCAAGTTGGGCGCCGAGGAAATCTCCTCGGACATTCCCAACGTCGGTGAAGCAGCGCTTGGTAAGCTCGACGAAGCAGGTATCGTCTACATCGGTGCCGAGGTCGGCCCCGGCGATATCCTGGTCGGCAAGGTCACGCCCAAGGGCGAAACCCAGCTGACGCCGGAAGAGAAACTGCTACGCGCGATCTTCGGCGAGAAGGCGTCCGACGTGAAGGATACTTCGCTTCGCGCGCCGACGGGTATGAAGGGCACGATCATCGACGTGCAGGTCTTCACCCGCGATGGCGTCGAGAAAGATTCGCGCGCCCTGTCCATCGAGCAAAGCCAGCTCGATGAGGTGCGCAAGGACCTTCAGGAAACCTATCGCATCGCCGAAGAGGCCACTTTTGAGCGCCTCAAGCGCACATTGCTCGGTCAGCCGGTCAATGGCGGTCCCAAGCTCAAGAAGGGCGACGTCCTCGATGAAGCCTATCTAGACGAGCTGCCGCGCAGCCAGTGGTTCAAACTGCGCATGCAGGACGAGGCACTCAACGAGCTCTTGGCCCAGGCCGATGAGCAGCTAGAAACACGTCGCAAAGAGATGGACGAACGTTTCGAAGACAAGAAGCGTAAGTTGACTCAAGGCGATGATCTGGCGCCGGGCGTGCTCAAGATCGTCAAGGTCTACCTGGCCGTGAAGCGTCGCATCCAGTCGGGTGACAAGATGGCTGGTCGCCACGGTAACAAGGGCGTCATTTCGTCGATCATGCCTGTCGAGGACATGCCGTTCGACGACAATGGCGAACCGGTCGATGTGGTGCTCAACCCACTGGGTGTGCCCTCGCGCATGAACGTTGGGCAGATCCTCGAGACCCACCTGGGCATGGCTGCCTGGGGACTCGGGGTGAGGATCGACGAGATGTTGCGCGAGGCGCGTCAGCAGCAGGTGGCGGAGATTCGCGACTTCTTGGGGCAGG
The DNA here is from genome assembly GCF_034479555.1 of Chromohalobacter canadensis. NCBI lineage: Bacteria > Pseudomonadati > Pseudomonadota > Gammaproteobacteria > Oceanospirillales > Halomonadaceae > Chromohalobacter > Chromohalobacter canadensis. Next base: position 1,946,403 of record NZ_CP140151.1, read on the forward strand.
TGTACAACACCGCCGAGACGCGCCAGGAGGATATCGACTCGCTCAGCGATGACGAGATCATCACCCTGGCGAAGAATCTGCGCAATGGCGTGCCGGTGGCGACGCCGGTCTTCGACGGTGCCAAGGAGCATGAGATCAAGCATCTCCTGAGCTTGGGCAACCTGCCGGATTCCGGACAGATGACGCTCTACGATGGGCGTACGGGCGAAACCTTCGATCGCTCCGTGACGGTGGGCTACATGTACATGCTCAAGCTCAACCATCTGGTCGACGACAAGATGCACGCCCGTTCCACCGGCTCGTACTCGCTGGTGACCCAGCAACCGCTGGGCGGCAAGGCGCAGTTCGGCGGACAACGCTTCGGTGAGATGGAGGTCTGGGCGCTGGAAGCCTATGGCGCGGCCTATACCTTGCAGGAAATGCTGACCGTCAAGTCCGACGACGTGGAAGGCCGCACCAAGATGTACAAGAACATCGTCGACGGCGACCACTCGATGCAGGCAGGCATGCCGGAATCCTTCAACGTATTGGTGAAGGAAATCCGCTCGCTGGGTATTGATATCGAGCTGGAAGGCTGAGCGTTTCACGCTGACGAATGACGGTCCGCGGGGCCTTTAGAGGCCCCGCTCATGACAACTCCGCTACGGAGCCGACCCCATGAAAGATTTGGTGAAAGTCCTCAAATCGCAGGCACAGTCCGAAGAATTCGACGCGATCAAAATCACGCTCGCGTCGCCGGACTTGATTCGCTCCTGGTCCTACGGCGAAGTCAAAAAGCCTGAGACCATCAACTACCGTACGTTCAAGCCTGAGCGTGATGGCCTGTTCTGCGCCAAGATTTTCGGTCCGGTGAAGGATTACGAGTGCTTGTGCGGTAAGTACAAGCGCATGAAGCATCGTGGCATCATTTGCGAAAAGTGCGGCGTCGAGGTTACTAAGGCTGCCGTACGCCGCGAGCGTATGGGGCATATCGAGCTGGCTGCGCCGGTGGCGCATATCTGGTTCCTCAAGTCGCTGCCGTCACGCATCGGCTTGTTCCTGGACATGACCTTGCGCGATATCGAGCGTGTGCTCTATTTCGAGAGCTTCATGGTCATCGATCCAGGCATGACCACGCTTGAGCGCGGACAGTTGCTCAACGATGAGCAATACTTCGAGGCGCTGGAAGAGTTCGGCGACGACTTCGATGCCCGCATGGGCGCCGAAGCCGTGCAGGCGTTGCTCAATGATGTCGATCTCGAAGAAGAGATCGAGCGCCTGCGCGAAGAAGTGCCGCAGACCAACTCCGAAACCAAGATCAAGAAGCTTTCCAAGCGCCTGAAACTGTTGGAAGCCTTCTACAAGTCCGGCAACGACCCGGCGTGGATGATCATGGAAGTGCTGCCGGTACTTCCGCCGGATCTGCGTCCGTTGGTGCCGCTGGACGGCGGCCGTTTCGCGACCTCGGATCTCAACGATCTGTACCGTCGCGTGATCAACCGCAACAACCGCCTGAAGCGGCTGCTCGACCTCAACGCGCCGGATATCATCGTGCGTAACGAGAAGCGCATGCTGCAGGAATCGGTCGATGCGCTGCTCGACAACGGCCGCCGCGGCCGTGCCATCACCGGCTCCAACAAGCGTCCGTTGAAGTCGCTGGCCGACATGATCAAGGGCAAGCAGGGGCGTTTCCGTCAGAACCTGCTGGGTAAGCGTGTCGACTATTCCGGCCGCTCGGTGATCACCGTGGGTCCGACGCTGCGTCTGCACCAGTGCGGTCTGCCCAAGAAGATGGCACTTGAATTGTTCAAGCCGTTCATCTACTCCAAGCTACAAGCGAGCGGCCAGGCGTCCACCATCAAGGCCGCCAAGAAGATGGTCGAGCGCGAGCTGCCGGAAGTGTGGGACATCCTCGCGGATGTCATCCGCGAGCACCCGGTAATGCTCAACCGTGCACCGACGCTGCACCGTTTGGGTATTCAGGCCTTCGAACCATTGTTGATCGAAGGCAAGGCGATCCAGCTCCATCCGTTGGTGTGTGCGGCGTATAACGCCGACTTCGATGGCGACCAGATGGCCGTACACGTTCCGCTGACGCTGGAAGCACAGCTCGAGGCGCGGACGCTGATGATGGCCACTAACAATGTGCTGTCGCCCGCCAACGGCGAGCCCATCATCGTGCCGTCTCAGGACGTCGTGTTGGGGCTGTATTACATGACTCGCGAGAAGATCAATGCCAAGGGCGAAGGCATGGTTTTCTCCAACCTCGATGAGGTCGAGCGTGCATTCGGGACTGAAAGCGTGTCGATGCATGCGCGCGTCAAGGTGCGCCTCACCGAATACGAGCGGGACGAGACCAGCGGTGAACTGAACGGCAAGACCTCGCTGCGCGATACGACTGTGGGGCGTGCCTTGTTGTTCCGCATCCTGCCCAACGGGATGCCCTACGAGTTGGTCGATCAGCCGATGAAGAAGAAGGCGATTTCCGGCTTGATCAACGCCGTCTATCGTCGTGCGGGTCTCAAGGACACGGTCATCTTCGCCGACCAGCTGATGTACACCGGCTTCCGTATGGCGACTTGGTCGGGCGCGTCGATCGGGGTCAACGACTTCGTCATTCCCGACTCGAAGAAAGAAATCGTCGACGGGGCCGAGGAAGAGGTCAAGGAAATCGAGGATCAGTTCTCCTCCGGTCTAGTGACTGCGGGCGAGAAGTACAACAAGGTCATCGATATCTGGTCCAAGGCCAACGATAAGGTCGCCAAGGCGATGATGGCGGGGATCTCGAAGGAGACTGTCACCGACCGTCATGGCGAGCAGGTCGAGCAGGATTCGTTCAATAGCGTCTTCATCATGGCCGACTCTGGGGCGCGTGGTAGTGCCGCACAGATCCGCCAATTGGCGGGCATGCGCGGGCTGATGGCCAAGCCGGATGGCTCGATCATCGAGACGCCGATCACCGCCAACTTCCGTGAAGGCCTGAACGTCCTGCAGTACTTCATCTCGACGCACGGCGCTCGTAAGGGTCTGGCGGATACCGCACTCAAGACCGCCAACTCCGGTTACCTGACGCGGCGTTTGGTAGACGTGTCTCAGGACCTGGTGGTGACCGAAGAGGATTGCGGCACGTATGAAGGGCTGACGCTGCATCCGGTGATCGAGGGCGGTGACGTCATCGTATCGCTGGCACAGCGTGTGCTGGGCCGCGTCGTGGCGCAGGATGTCATCGACCCCACCAACGATGATGTATTGATTCCGCGCGGTACCTTGCTGGATGAGGCCTGGTGCGCCGAGCTCGATACCATGGGCGTGGACGAGATCATCGTGCGCAGCGCTATCACCTGCGAAACGCGGCATGGTGTGTGCTCATCATGCTATGGCCGTGACTTGGCACGTGGCCATCAGGTCAACATCGGCGAGGCCGTTGGTGTTATCGCGGCGCAGTCGATCGGTGAGCCGGGTACCCAGCTCACCATGCGTACCTTCCACATCGGGGGGGCCGCATCGCGTGCTTCGGCCGTCGATAGCGTTCAGGTCAAGCACGGTGGCACGGTGCGCCTGCATAACATCAAGCACGTCGAGCGCAATGACGGCAAGCTCATCGTCGTTTCTCGCTCGAGCGCCCTAGCCGTCGCCGACGAGCATGGTCGCGAACGCGAGTACTACAAGTTGCCGTATGGTGCCGAGCTGTCGGTGCGCGACGGTGACATGGTCGAAGGTGGGACACCGGTCGCCAAGTGGGACCCGCACACCCACCCGGTCGTGGCTGAGGTCGAGGGCAGAGTCCAGTTCAGCGACATGGAAGAAGGCACCACTATCCACCGCAGCGTGGATGAAATGACCGGCCTGTCGAACATCGAGGTGATCGAGACGGCTGCGCGGCCAACTTCCGGCCGTGAAAAGCGTCCGATGATCATGCTGCTCGACGACAATGGTGAGCATGTCACACTGCCGGGCTCCAATACCCCTGTGCAGTACATGCTGCCCGGCAAGGCCATTATCTCAGGCGAAAACGGCGACCAGGTCGGAGTCGGTGAGGTCATTGCGCGCATCCCGGTTGAAGCGTCCGGCAACAAGGACATCACCGGGGGGCTGCCGCGTGTCGCCGACTTGTTCGAGGCACGCAAGCCCAAGGAGCCGGCAATTCTGGCCGAGGTCACCGGGACCATCAGCTTCGGCAAGGAAACCAAGGGCAAACGGCGCCTGACGGTCACGCCTGAAGAAGGTGATCCGGTCGAGATGCTGATTCCCAAATGGCGTCAGATCGGTGTGTTCGAAGGTGAGACGGTGGAGAAAGGCGAGGTCATTTCCGATGGCCCCAGCAATCCCCATGATATCCTGCGCCTGCTCGGGATCGCGGAATTGGCCAAGTACATCACGGTCGAGATCCAGGACGTCTATCGTCTGCAGGGCGTGGTCATCGATGACAAGCACATCGAGGTGATCGTGCGCCAGATGCTGCGCAAGGTGGAAATCACCGATGCTGGGGATTCTTCCTTCATTACCGGCGATCAGGCGGAGTACGTCCGCGTCCTCGAGGAAAACGCACGCCTGGCCCAGGAAGGCAAGTTCCCGGCCAAATGCGAGCGTCTGCTGCTGGGTATCACCAAGGCGAGCCTGGCAACCGAGTCGTTCATCTCGGCCGCGTCGTTCCAGGAGACCACCCGCGTATTGACCGAGGCGGCGGTGTCCGGCAAGCGCGACTACCTGCGTGGCCTCAAGGAAAACGTCGTGGTGGGTCGTCTGGTACCGGCCGGCACCGGGTTGGCACACCATGCCGAGCGGCGCCGCAAGCGTGAGGATGATGGACAGACAGTCAATCCGTCGGCCTCCGATGTCGAACAGGAGTTGGGCGCGCAGCTCACCGCGCTGGACGCCGACGACGAAGACCTCTAGGCGTATGCCGTCAAGTCCGGCGCCCAAGTGGTGGCGGACTTGACGTGGCTCGTCGCCAGACATTAGAATGCGCAGCCTTTAACAGTGGGGCGGGTACGTCCTGTCCCAATGTTGAAAGGTTTGGCAACCATTGGAGTCAGCTACAGATATGGCAACGATCAATCAGCTCGTGCGCAAGCCGCGCAAGCGCCCGGCCGCCAAGAGCGACGTGCCGGCGCTGCAGTCTTGCCCGCAAAAGCGCGGGGTTTGCACCCGTGTCTACACCACCACCCCGAAGAAGCCGAACTCGGCGCTGCGTAAGGTTTGCCGTGTGCGCCTGACGAATGGCTACGAAGTCGCTTCCTATATCGGCGGTGAAGGTCACAACCTGCAGGAACACTCCGTGGTCCTGATTCGCGGCGGTCGTGTAAAAGACTTGCCGGGTGTGCGTTATCACACCGTTCGCGGCGCGCTGGACACTTCCGGTGTTCAAAATCGCCGTCAGGGCCGTTCCAAGTACGGTACCAAACGTCCCAAGTCCTGATCGCTTTGCGATCAGGATTTCAACTGTTGTCGGTCAGATAAGAGTAAGGTCGAGCGCGCGATGCGTCGTCTCGAGTTTACCTGAAGGACCCTTCGAAACGAGGGCTTATCATGCCTAGAAGAAGAGTTGTCGCCAAACGCGAAATCCTCCCGGATCCGAAATTCGGAAGTGAGCGTCTGGCCAAGTTCATGAACCACCTGATGATCAGCGGCAAGAAATCTGTAGCTGAGCGTATCGTTTACGGTGCGCTGGACAGGGTTGCCGAACGTAGCAAGGATGAGCCGCTGGAAATCTTCGACAAGGCGCTGGAAACGATCCAGCCGATGGTTGAGGTCAAGTCTCGCCGCGTTGGCGGTGCGACCTATCAGGTGCCCGTGGAAGTTCGTCCTTCTCGCCGTCAGGCCCTGGCCATGCGTTGGCTGGTGGATGCGGCGCGCAGTCGTGGTGAGAAGACCATGGTGCAGCGCCTCGCTGGCGAAATGCTGGACGCCGCCGAAGGCAAGGGTGCTGCTGTGAAGAAGCGTGAAGACGTGCATCGCATGGCAGATGCCAACAAGGCCTTCTCTCACTACCGCTTCTAACCAACGGGGTATTCCATCGTGGCACGCAAGACTCCGCTTAATCGCTACCGTAATATCGGTATCGTGGCTCACGTCGACGCCGGGAAGACTACCACTACCGAGCGTGTCCTGTTCTATACCGGCCTGTCCCACAAGGTCGGTGAGGTTCATGATGGTGCTGCCACCATGGACTGGATGGAGCAGGAACAGGAGCGTGGTATCACTATCACCTCCGCTGCGACTACCTGTTTCTGGCAGGGGATGAGCAAGCAGTTCGATGAGCATCGCATCAATATCATCGATACACCGGGACACGTTGACTTCACGATCGAAGTCGAGCGTTCCTTGCGTGTCCTCGATGGTGCCGTCGTTGTGCTTTGTGGCTCCTCAGGTGTACAGCCTCAAACCGAAACGGTTTGGCGCCAGGCCAACAAGTATGAAGTTCCGCGCATGGTGTTCGTCAACAAGATGGACCGTGCCGGCGCCGATTACTTCATGGTACTCGACCAGCTCAAGCAGAAGCTGGGGGCCAATACCGTTCCGATCCAGCTCAACTGGGGCGCGGAAGATAACTTCAAAGGGGTTATCGACCTGATCCAGATGAAGGGTATTCTCTGGGACGAAGCCAATCACGGCATGAACTATGAGCTGGTCGACATCCCTGATGAGCTCAAGGAAACCGCCGATGAGTATCGCGAGGCGATGGTAGAAGCCGCCGCCGAGGCGTCCGAAGAGTTGATGGACAAATACCTCGAAGAGGGTTCCCTCTCCGAGGCTGACATCAAGGCTGGCTTGCGTCGCCGTACCCTGGATAACGAAATCGTTCTGGTGACGTGCGGTAGCGCGTTCAAGAACAAGGGTGTTCAGGCGGTTCTCGATGGCGTGATTGAATACATGCCGTCGCCGACCGAAGTCAAGGCTATTGAAGGTGAGCTTGACGATAAGGATGGCACCATCGCCACGCGTGAAGCTGACGATAAAGCTCCTTTCGCCGCGCTGGCTTTCAAGATCGCCACTGACCCGTTCGTCGGGACGCTGACCTTCATCCGTGTTTATTCGGGTGTGCTCAAGTCCGGTGATAGCATCTTCAACTCCGTGAAGAGCAAGAAGGAGCGCGTGGGCCGTATCGTCCAGATGCACTCCAATTCGCGCGAGGAGATCAAGGAAGTCTACGCGGGCGATATCGCCGCGTGCATCGGGCTCAAGGATGTCACCACCGGTGACACTCTCTGTGATCTGCAGGACAAGATCATTCTTGAGCGTATGGAATTTCCGGATCCGGTGATCTCGGTCGCCGTGGAGCCGAAATCCAAGCCCGACCAGGAGAAGATGGGGACCGCGCTGGGCAAGTTGGCTCAGGAAGATCCTTCTTTCCGCGTCAAGACCGACGAGGAAACCGGTCAGACGATCATTTCTGGCATGGGCGAGCTTCACCTCGACATCATCGTCGATCGTCTGCGTCGCGAATTCAAAGTCGACGCCAATATCGGTAAGCCGCAGGTCGCCTACCGCGAAACGATTCGCGCCAGTGTCGAGCAGGAAGGCAAGTTCGTTCGTCAGTCGGGCGGTCGTGGTCAGTACGGTCACGTGCTGCTGCGCATCGAGCCGCTGACGGCCGAAGACAAAGGCGAAGACGAAGACATGAACTTCAAGTTCGCCTCCGAAATCGTCGGTGGTGTGGTTCCCAAGGAATACGTACCGGCCGTCGAGAAAGGGGCCTATGAGCAGCTACAGAACGGGGTCATCGCGGGTTACCCGATGATTGACGTCAAGGTCACGCTGTTCGATGGTTCCTACCATGACGTGGACTCGAACGAGACTGCGTTCAAGGTTGCCTCTTCCATGGCGATCAAGGAAGGCGCGCCGAAGGCCAAGGCCGTGCTGCTGGAGCCGGTGATGAAGGTTGAGGTCGTGACTCCCGAAGAGTTCATGGGGGATGTTATGGGCGACATTAACCGCCGCCGTGGCCTCGTTCAGGGCATGGATGACTCGCCGTCAGGCAAGATTATCCGCGCCACGGTGCCGCTGGCTGAGATGTTCGGTTACGCGACCGATTTGCGTTCTCAGACCCAGGGCCGCGCAAGCTACACTATGGAGTTTGCGGATTACGAAGAGGCGCCCTCCAGCGTCGTTGAAGCCGTCATCAACCAGAATGGTTAACCGTTAGCTAACGTAAAGAGGTTATAGCAGTGGCTAAGGAAAAATTTGAACGTACCAAATCGCATATCAACGTTGGCACCATCGGTCACGTCGACCATGGCAAGACCACGCTGACTGCGGCACTGACTCGCGTTTCCGCGGAGGTTTTCGGCGGCGACTGGCGCGAATTCGATACGATCGACAACGCGCCGGAAGAGCGTGAGCGCGGTATCACCATCGCGACTGCTCACGTCGAATACCAGTCCGAAGAGCGCCACTACGCTCACGTCGACTGCCCCGGGCACGCCGACTACGTCAAGAATATGATCACTGGTGCCGCTCAGATGGACGGCGCTATCTTGGTCTGTTCTGCCGCGGACGGCCCCATGCCGCAGACGCGCGAGCACATCCTGCTGTCTCGCCAGGTTGGCGTTCCGAACATCGTCGTGTTCCTGAACAAAGCCGACATGGTCGATGACGAAGAGCTCCTCGAGCTGGTCGAGATGGAAGTTCGTGAGCTCCTCAACGAGTACGACTTCCCGGGTGACGACTGCCCGATCATCACCGGCTCCGCTCTGATGGCGCTGGAAGGCAAGGATGATAACGGCATGGGTACGACTGCCGTTGCCAACCTGATCAAGGCCCTGGATGCCTACATCCCGGAGCCGGAGCGTGCCATCGATCAGCCGTTCCTGATGCCGATCGAAGACGTGTTCTCCATCTCCGGTCGCGGCACTGTTGTGACTGGTCGTGTCGAGCGCGGCGTCGTCAAGTCTGGCGAAGAAGTCGAGATCGTGGGTCTCAAGGACACCGCCAAGACCACCGTCACGGGTGTCGAGATGTTCCGTAAGCTGCTCGACGAAGGTCGTGCTGGCGAGAACATCGGCGCACTGCTGCGTGGCACCAAGCGTGACGATGTCGAGCGTGGCCAGGTGCTGGCCAAGCCGGGCACCATCACGCCGCACACTATCTTCGAAGCCGAAGTCTATGTGCTGTCCAAAGAAGAAGGCGGTCGTCATACGCCGTTCTTCAAGGGCTATCGTCCGCAGTTCTACTTCCGGACCACTGACGTGACCGGTACCTGTGAGCTGCCGGAAGGCGTTGAAATGGTCATGCCGGGCGACAACGTCCAGATGACTGTGACGCTGATCGGGCCGATCGCCATGGAAGACGGCCTGCGCTTCGCGGTTCGCGAGGGTGGGCGTACCGTGGGTGCCGGTGTTGTCGCCAAGATCGTCAAGTAAGGGTTTCGCCCTTCGATGATCGAAGGGGGCTCCTTTGGGAGCCCCCTTTCTGTGCATGTTTGACAGTCACTGTCAGGCTGCCTATAATGCGCATCCTTTGAATGCGTGGGTAGACGGCTCGCGCCGTCGACATCCATTGGAGTTTAAGGCTAATGCAGAACCAAAAGATTCGCATTCGGTTGAAGGCCTTTGACCATCGCCTGATTGACCAGTCCGCGCAAGAAATCGTGGATACCGCGAAGCGTACGGGTGCTCAGGTCCGTGGTCCGATCCCACTACCGACTAATCGCGAGCGCTATACCGTATTGATCTCGCCGCACGTCAACAAAGACGCGCGCGATCAGTACGAGATTCGCACTCACAAGCGTGTGCTCGACATTGTCGAACCCACGGAAAAAACCGTAGACGCGCTGATGAAGCTCGACCTCGCCGCTGGCGTGGATGTGCAAATCAAGCTCGACTGACCACACTAGTCACTAGCGGCTTTTCTACAAGGTCGCCACGCCGGGACGGCGTCACACAATGTGCTAGTGGAATGCTCTGGAAAGGGCAGCCATAGCGGGTGATAGCCCCGTACACTAAAGGAGACTGAACATGACTATCGGTTTGGTCGGTAAGAAGAGCGGCATGACCCGCATCTTTACCGAAAATGGCGCCTCCGTGCCCGTAACCGTTATCGAGGTCGAGCCGAATCGCGTGACTCGCGTCAAGACCGTCGAAACCGACGGCTATAGCGCGATTCAGGTGACTTCGGGTTCCCGCAAGGCCAAGCATCTGACCAAGGCTGCCGCAGGGCAGTACGCCAAGTCAGGTGTAGAGGCCGGTCGTGCATTGATGGAGTTCCGCCTGGCAGAAGGCGAAGACGCTCCTGAAGTGGGCGGCAACATCACCGTATCCCTCTTTGAAGCTGGTCAGAAAGTTGATGTGACTGGCACCTCTAAAGGCAAGGGCTTCCAGGGCGCCGTCAAGCGCTGGAATTTCCGCACCCAAGACAATGGTCACGGTAACTCGCTCGCGCACCGCGCACCGGGCTCCATCGGTATGTGCCAGACGCCGGGTCGCGTCTTCAAGGGCAAGAAGATGGCCGGTCAGTTGGGCAATGAGCGCGTCACAGTCCAGAGCCTGGAAATCGTGCGCGTCGATGCCGAGCGTAATTTGCTGCTGGTCAAAGGCGCCGTACCGGGTGCGACCGACTGCGAAATCATCGTACGCAGTGCCGTTAAAGCTCGCTGAGGGGTATGAGACCGATGAATTTGAATCTCGCAGGTGCCGAAGCCGGCACCGTCGAAGTGTCCGACGCTACCTTCGGTAAAGAGTTTAACGAGTCGCTGGTCCACCAGGTCGTGACTGCGTACTTCGCAGCCGGTCGCCAGGGGACTCGCGCACAGAAGACTCGTGCCGAAGTGCGTGGCGGCGGCAAGAAGCCGTGGCGTCAAAAAGGAACCGGCCGTGCTCGTGCCGGTACTATTCGCTCGCCGTTGTGGCGTAGTGGTGGTGTGACCTTTGCAGCACGCCCGCAGGACTACACCCAGAAAGTCAACCGCAAGATGTACCGCGCGGCCATGCGCTCGATTCTTTCCGAGCTGGTGCGTCAGGAGCGTCTGGTTGTCGTTGACAGCATTGCGGTGGATGCCCCCAAGACCAAGCAGCTGATTGCCAAGCTGAAGGACCTGGATCTCGAGAAAGCGCTGATCGTCACTGAAGATATCGACGAAAAGCTGTTTCTCGCCGCGCGTAACATTCCCTACGTCGATGTGGTGGATGTCGCGGCTGCCGATCCGGTGAGCCTGGTTGCCTTTGACAAGGTGCTGGTCACCGTTTCCGCTCTGCGTAAATTCGAGGAGAAGCTGGGATGAACCAAGAACGCGTATTCAAGGTTCTGCTCGGGCCTCACATGACCGAGAAGGCCGCATTCGCCGCCGAAAACAACCAGTACGTGTTCAAGGTGGCCCAGGACGCGACCAAGCCCGAGATCAAGAAAGCCGTCGAAGTGCTCTTCGAGAAGAAGGTCGCTGGCGTGCAGGTCTTGAACGTAAAGGGTAAGACCAAGCGCACGCAGCACGGTGTTGGTCTGCGCAAGGGGTATCGCAAGGCATACGTCACACTGGCGGCCGGCGAGACTCTCGAAGACTTCTCTGGCGCCGAGTAAGGCAGGAGTACGGATCATGGCAGTTGTTAAGACCAAACCCACGTCCGCCGGTCGTCGTCACGTCATCAAAGTCGTCAACGACGAGCTCTATAAGGGTCGCCCTTATGCCGGCCTTTTGGAGAAGAAATCCAAGAGCGGCGGTCGTAACAATAACGGTCGTATCACTACCCGTCATGTCGGGGGTGGTCACCGTCAGCACTATCGTGTGATCGATTTCAAACGTGCCAAGGATGGCGTTGCCGCCGTCGTTGAGCGCCTCGAATACGATCCCAATCGTAGCGCCAACATTGCGCTGCTCAAGTACCTGGATGGCGAGCGTCGCTACATCATCGCTCCGCGCGGTGTGAAAGCGGGCGACCGTTTGGAGTCCGGCGTCAATGCAGCTATCAAGCGTGGTAACGCGCTTCCGCTGCGTAACATCCCGGTAGGGTCTACCGTGCACTGCATCGAGATGAAGCCCGGCAAGGGTGCTCAGATCGCACGGAGTGCCGGTGCCAGTGCCCAATTGGTAGCACGTGAAGGCAACTACGCTACTGTGCGTCTACGTTCCGGCGAGATGCGCAAGATTCTGGCGGAATGCCGTGCGACCTTGGGCGAAGTGGGCAATTCCGAGCACAGCCTCCGTCAACTTGGCAAGGCCGGTGCGAAGCGCTGGAGAGGTGTGCGCCCGACGGTTCGCGGTGTCGCGATGAACCCGGTGGACCATCCGCATGGTGGTGGTGAAGGCCGCTCCAGTGGTGGTCGTCACCCGGTCAGCCCGTGGGGTATTCCCACCAAGGGCCACAAGACCCGCAAGAACAAGCGCACCGACAAGCTGATCGTCCGTCGCCGCAAGGCACGGAAATAAGATCCAACGCCAAGACATTAAGAGGTAACGGCTGTGCCACGTTCACTGAAGAAAGGTCCCTTTATTGACCTTCATCTGTTGAAGAAGGTTGAGACTGCAGTGGAAAAGAGCGATCGCAAACCGATCAAGACTTGGTCGCGTCGTTCCATGATCCTGCCCAATATGGTCGGGCTCACCATTGCAGTCCATAACGGTCGCCAACACGTCCCGGTGCATGTCTCCGAGGAAATGGTTGGCCACAAGCTGGGCGAATTCGCTGCCACCCGCACCTATCGCGGCCATGCGGCGGACAAGAAAGCCAAACGGTAAGCCAGAGAGGTTAGAGAGATGGAAGTCACAGCAAAGCTGCGTGGCGCTCGTTTATCCGCCCAGAAGGCCCGTTTGGTGGCTGACCTGGTGCGCGGTAAGCCGGTCGCCGAAGCACTGGATACATTGACGTACTCGCCGAAGAAAGCGGCGAAGATTGTCAAGAAAGTGCTTCAGTCCGCCATCGCGAATGCGGAAGAAAACAATGGCATGGACATCGACGAGCTGCGTGTCTCGACCATCTGCGTCGATGAGGGCATGACGCTTAAGCGCATCCAGCCTCGCGCCAAGGGCCGTGCGGATCGCATTTTGAAGCGCACTTGCCACATCACCGTCAAGGTAGCCGAGAAGTAGGAGTCGACCAGATGGGTCAGAAAGTAAATCCGACAGGTATTCGGCTAGGCATCGTTAAGGATCACCGCTCCGTCTGGTACGCCGAGCGTGGTGCTTATGCCGATAAGCTGAATAATGACCTCGAAGTGCGCCGTTTCCTGGAGCAGCGTTTGAAAAACGCCTCTGTGAGCGACATCACCATCGAGCGTCCAGCAAATAACGCACGCATCACCATTCACACTGCCCGTCCGGGTATCGTGATTGGCAAGAAGGGCGAGGATGTTGATCGCCTGCGTCGCGACGTCTCCGAGATGATGGGCGTGCCAGTTCACGTCAACATTGAAGAGGTGCGCAAGCCTGAGCTTGATGCACAGCTCGTCGCGCAGAACGTCTGCGGCCAGCTCGAACGTCGCGTGATGTTCCGTCGTGCCATGAAACGCGCCGTACAGAACGCCATGCGCCTGGGCGCTGGCGGCATCAAGATCCAGCTGTCAGGGCGTCTTGGTGGTGCGGAAATCGCGCGTACCGAATGGTACCGCGAAGGTCGCGTGCCGCTGCACACGCTGCGCGCCGACATCGATTACGCCACTTACGAAGCGCACACCACTTACGGCGTTATCGGCGTCAAAGTGTGGGTCTTCAAGGGTGAGATCCTCGGCGGCATCGAGGAAGTGCGTGCCAAGCAGAAACAAGCTCAGGCACCGGGGCCCAAGAAGAAAGGTTCCAAGTAAGGGGAGAGTGATCGATGTTACAACCCAAGCGTACGAAATTTCGCAAGGTGCAAAAAGGCCGTAACCGCGGTCTCGCGCATCGCGGAAGCAAGGTGAGCTTCGGCGAGTATGGCCTGAAAGCCACCGGTCGTGGACGTATCACCGCTCGCCAGATCGAAGCCGGCCGCCGTGCCATTACACGTCACGTCAAGCGTGGCGGTAAGATCTGGATCCGCGTCTTCCCGGATAAGCCGATTACCGAGAAGCCGCTGGAAGTCCGTATGGGTAAGGGTAAGGGTTCCGTAGAATATTGGGTCGCCCAAATCCAGCCCGGGAAGGTGCTCTACGAGATCGAAGGCGTTTCCGAGGAGCTGGCGCGCGAGGCTTTTGACCTGGCCGCCCAGAAGTTCCCGGTCTCCACCACCTTTGTGAAACGGACGGTGATGTGATGAAAGCCCAGGAAATTCGTGAAAAATCAGTCGAAGCGCTTCAGCAGCAGCTGCTCGAGCTCCTCCGGGAGCAGTTCAACCTGCGCATGCAGAAGGCCACCGGCCAGCTGAGCCAGACCCATCTGCTCAAGCAGGTGCGTCGCGATATCGCTCGCGTTAAGACTGTGCTCAATGAGAAGGCAGGTGACTGAGATGGCTGAAGAAAATAATGCCCGCACACTGAATGGCAAGGTCGTGAGCGACAAGATGGACAAGTCCATCGTCGTTCAGGTCGAGCGCCGTGTCCGGCATCCGATTTACGACAAGTACGTGAAGCGCTCCACCAAACTGCACGCCCATGACGAGGCGAATCAGGCGAAGGTCGGGGATACGGTCTCTATCGAAGAGTGCCGTCCGATCTCCAAGTTGAAAGCCTGGACGCTGGTCGAGGTGGTCGAGCAGGCCAAGGGCTGAGCAGGCCAGAGCCTTTCACCAGTGCAGTCAGTTTAGGTTTGGAGAAAACCGATGATTCAGACGCAGACAATGCTGGATGTCGCCGACAACAGCGGCGCGCGCCGGGTGCAATGCATCAAGGTGCTGGGCGGTTCGCACCGTCGTTACGCCCGTGTTGGTGACGTCATCAAAGTGACGGTCAAGGAAGCGATTCCGCGAGGCAAGGTCAAAAAAGGCCAGGTCCTCAAGGCCGTCGTTGTACGTACCAAGAGTGGTGTCCGTCGTACAGACGGTTCACTGATCCGCTTCGATGGAAATGCGGCCGTTCTGTTGCAAAACGCCAACGAGCAGCCGATCGGTACCCGTATCTTCGGGCCGGTTACGCGTGAGCTTCGCAATGAGAAGTTCATGAAGATCATTTCCCTAGCGCCTGAAGTGCTGTGAGGAGCGAGGCGGATATGCGAAAGATTAAACGTGACGACGAAGTAATCGTCATTGCCGGCAAGGACAAGGGCAAGCGCGGCACGATCAAACGGGTCCTGGATGGGTCCTATGTCGTGTCCGGTGTGAACATGATTAAACGTCACACCAAGCCTAACCCCATGCAAGGCAAGCAGGGGGGTATCGTCGAGCGTGAGGCCCCGATTCACGGATCCAACGTGGCCATCTTCAATCAGGAGACCGGTAAGGCGGATCGCGTCGGCTTCCAGATTCAGGAAGACGGTACCAAGGTACGTATCTACAAGTCGACGCAAAAGCAGATCGACGCCTAACGCGAGTCGGGTAGCAAAATGGCGAACTTGAAAGAACGTTATCAGAACGAGGTGGCAGCTCAGCTCCAAGAGCAGTTCAGCTACGCCAACGTGATGCAGATACCGCGGATCACCAAGGTGACCCTTAATATGGGCATCGGCGATGCGACCAGTGATAAAAAGCTGATCGACAACGCCGTCGGCGACCTGGAGAAACTCTCCGGTCAGAAGCCGGTAGTGACCAAGGCGCGCAAGTCAATCGCAGGCTTCAAGGTCCGCGAGGGCTGGCCGATCGGCATCAAGGTGACTTTACGTCGCGAACGGATGTGGGATTTCCTCGATCGTCTCGTGAACGTCGCGATTCCGCGCGTTCGTGACTTTCGCGGTCTGAACCCCAAGTCCTTCGATGGTCGTGGCAACTACTCAATGGGTGTGCGTGAACAGATCATCTTTCCCGAGCTCGAATATGATAAGATTGATCGTATTCGCGGGTTGGATGTCACAATCACCACTACTGCCAACACCGATGAAGAAGGCCGTGCGCTGCTGAGCGCGCTGAACTTCCCGTTCAAGAAATAAGGGTGGGATCATGGCAAAGAAAAGCATGATTGAGCGTGAGCTCAAGCGCGCGAAGCTGGTAGACAAGTACGCGGCCAAGCGTGCCGAGCTCAAGGCCGTCATCTATGACGTCAACGCTTCTGATGAAGAGCGCTTCGACGCCCAGCTGAAACTTCAGGAGTTGCCGCGTGACTCCAGTCCGGTACGCAAGCGTAATCGCTGCCGCGTGACCGGTCGTCCGCACGGCTTCTACAACAAGTTCGGCTTGGGCCGCAACAAACTGCGTGAAGCCGCCATGCGTGGCGACGTCCCTGGGCTCAAGAAGTCCAGCTGGTAAGCTACGCGAGAATCAGGAGCGCAACGTAATGAGCATGCAAGATACTCTGGCGGATATGTTTACCCGTATCCGCAATGCGCAGATGGCCACCAAGGAGACGGTTTCCATGCCGTCTTCCAACCTCAAGGTCGAGGTGGCTCGCGTATTGAAGCAAGAGGGCTATATCCACGACTTCACTGTCACGGAAGGCGCCAAGCCCCAGCTGACCGTCACTCTCAAGTACTTCGAGGGTAAGCCGGTCATCGAGCACATCCAGCGCTTTTCCAAGCCGTCCCTGCGCTCTTACAAGGGCAAGGACACGCTGCCGAAAGTCGCGGATGGTCTGGGTATCGCGATCGTCACCACTTCTCAGGGCGTGATGACCGATCGTGCGGCGCGTCAGGCCGGTGTCGGTGGTGAAGTCATCTGCACCGTATTCTAGGAGTTTGGAATGTCCCGCGTAGCCAAATATCCGGTGAAACTACCGAGTGGCGTCGAGGTCAATCTCGAAGCCAACAAGCTGACCGTCAAGGGCGGTCAGGGCACGCTCTCCATGACCGTGCATTCCGATGTCACCGTGGGCCAGGAAGAAGGCCAACTGACATTTAATCCGAGCGAGTCCGCCAAAAGCTGGGCGATGGTCGGAACCACCCGTGCGCTGGTACAGAATATCGTTACTGGCGTTTCGGAAGGCTTTAGCAAGTCTCTCGAGATCAACGGCGTTGGTTACCGCGCGCAAGCAAGCGGCAACACACTCAACCTGACATTAGGCTTCTCGCACCCCGTCGAGTATACGCTGCCTGAAGGTGTGACGGCTGAAACGCCGAAGAACACCACGATCGTGCTGAAGAGCGCGGACAAGCAGAAGCTCGGCCAGGTCGCAGCGGAAATTCGTGCCTTCCGTCCGCCCGAACCCTACAAGGGCAAGGGGATTCGGTATGGCGACGAAGAAATCCGCCGCAAAGAAGCCAAGAAGAAGTAAGGCAGGGTTATGAACGCGAAGAAAGAATCTCGTCTCCGTCGTGCCCGCCGCGCTCGCGCCAAGATCCGCGAGCTTGGCGTGTCTCGCTTGTGCGTCAATCGCACGCCGCGCCACATCTACGCGCAGATCATTTCGCCGGATGGCGGCCAAGTACTGGCCAGCGCATCCACGCTCGATAAGAGCCTGCGTGAAGGATCTACGGGCAATGCGGACGCCGCCTCCAAGGTGGGCGCCCTGATTGCCGAACGCGCAAAGGAAGCGGGCATCACCGAGGTGGCCTTTGATCGTGCCGGGTTTAAATACCACGGTCGTATCAAGGCCCTGGCAGATGCCGCTCGTGAAGGCGGCCTGGAATTCTAAAGGGTTTTACGATGGCGAATAACGAACAGAAGGGCGGCGATCTGCAAGAGAAACTCGTGCAGGTAAACCGCGTCGCCAAGGTTGTGAAAGGTGGTCGTATTTTCGGCTTCACCGCACTGACCGTCGTTGGCGATGGCAACGGTCGCGTCGGCTTCGGCCGCGGCAAAGCACGTGAAGTGCCAGTCGCGATCCAGAAGGCGATGGATCAGGCTCGTCGCAACATGGTGAAGGTAAGTCTCAGTGGCTCGACGCTGCAGTACCCTACGAAGGCCCGTCACGGCGCCTCCAAGGTGTTCATGCAGCCGGCGTCTGAAGGTACCGGCATCATTGCTGGCGGTGCCATGCGCTCCGTACTCGAACTGGCAGGCGTCCATGACGTTCTCGCCAAGTGCTACGGTTCCACCAACCCGGTGAACGTGGTGCGCGCGACTATCAAAGGTCTCGCCGCCATGCAGTCTCCGGAGGATATTGCCGCTAAGCGTGGTATGTCCGTCGAAGAGCTCGCGGGGTAAGGCATCATGGCAGCAGCAACGATCAAGGTTACCCAGACTCGTAGTACCATCGGCATTCTGGAAAAGCACAAGGCCACTATTCGTGGCTTAGGGCTGCGCCGCATCGGTCACACGGTTGAGCTGGAAGATACCCCCGCCGTACGCGGTATGGTCAACAAGGTTAATTACCTTGTGCGTGTTGAGGGAGAGTAATCCATGAAACTCAATAGTCTGAGCCCAGCACTGGGCTCGAAGCACGCCGAGAAGCGCGTCGGGCGTGGCATCGGCTCCGGTCTGGGCAAGACCGGTGGCCGCGGCCACAAAGGCCAGAAGTCACGCTCCGGTGGGTCCGTGAAGCCCGGTTTCGAAGGCGGTCAGATGCCATTGCAGCGTCGTCTGCCGAAATACGGTTTCACGTCCATCAAGTCGCTGGCATCTGAAGAGGTGCGCGTGGCGGAGTTGGCCAAGATCGACGGTGATATTGTCGATCTGGATAGCCTTAAGAAAGCCAACGTACTCAAGGATAACACCAAGTACGCGAAGGTGATTCTCTCCGGTGAACTGAACAAAGCAGTCACAGTTCGTGGTCTCAAGGTCACCAAGGGTGCCCGTGGCGCGATCGAAGCTGCCGGTGGCAAGGTAGAGGACTAATGGCTAAGTCAGGAAACATGCCGGCCAGTGGAAGTGGTCTGAGTGAACTTTGGGCGCGTTTGCGTTTCGTGTTCATCGCCATAGTGGTGTACCGTATCGGTGCCCATATCCCGGTGCCTGGCATCAATCCTGACCAGCTTGCTGCCTTGTTCAGGGAAAATCAGGGTACCATCCTGGGCATGTTCAACATGTTTTCGGGTGGTGCGCTGTCGCGCATGAGTATTTTTGCGCTGGGGATCATGCCGTATATCTCCGCGTCGATCATCATGCAGCTCCTGACGGCGGTCTCGCCTCAGCTGGAACAGCTGAAGAAGGAAGGTGAGGCTGGCCGGCGCAAGATCAACCAGTACACGCGCTACGGTACGGTGCTGCTGGCATTGATCCAAGCGACCGGCATGGCAGTCGGTCTGGTCGGACAGGGCGTCGCCTATAGCGGCGATCTCAGCTTCTACTTCACAGCGATCGTGACGTTTGTCGCGGGTGCCGTGTTCCTGATGTGGTTGGGAGAGCAGATCACTGAAAAAGGTATTGGTAACGGCATTTCCCTTATCATCTTCGCGGGTATCGTGGCGGGTCTTCCGAGCGCTATCGGCCAGTCTTTCGAGCTGGCGCGAAACGATGGGGCCTGGAATATATTGCCGTTGCTGTCGTTGGCAGTCCTGGGGATCGCGACCGTTGCATTCGTGGTCTTCATCGAGCGTGGCCAGCGGCGGATCAAAGTGAATTATCCGCGTCGTCAGGTAGGCAACAAGATGTATGCCGGGCAGAGCAGCTATCTGCCGCTGAAGGTCAACATGGCCGGTGTCATTCCGCCGATCTTTGCCTCCAGTATCTTGCTGTTCCCGGCCTCGATTGGCCAGTGGATCGGTGACGGGCAGAACATGGCCTGGCTGCAGACGGTGTCGCAGGCGCTTGGACCAGGGCAGCCGCTGTACATCTTGCTTTTCGCGGCGGCGGTGCTATTCTTCTGCTTCTTTTACACGGCGTTGGTCTTCAATCCCAAGGATGTCGCCGACAACCTGAAGAAATCGGGAGCGTTTCTACCGGGGATTCGTCCGGGGGAGCAAACGTCCCGCTATGTCGATAAGGTCATGACACGTCTGACGCTTTTCGGCGCCTTGTACATCACCGCAGTTTCCCTGATGCCCCAGTTCCTCGTGGTGGCGTGGCAAGTGCCTTTTTACTTTGGCGGCACTTCCTTGCTCATCGTGGTCGTGGTGGTCATGGACTTCATGGCCCAGGTGCAGTCGCATCTGATGTCGAATCAATATGAATCGGTGATGAAGAAGTCCAACCTGAAAGGCTATGGCAGCGGCGGTATCCTGCGTTAAACGAGCCCCGCTAGGTTTTTTGGAGAGAACGATGAAAGTTCGAGCTTCCGTCAAGAAAATGTGCCGTAACTGCAAGATCATTCGGCGCAATGGCGCGATTCGTGTCATCTGTAGCGAACCGCGGCATAAGCAGCGCCAGGGTTGATCCTGCGCTGACTTAAAAGCGGGTGTAGGCATACCCCTTGTCTCCTAGGAGACAAAGGGGTATGCTATTGCGCCCTTATAGACGACTAAACGAGCAAGCCGCTCAACATTCGGAGTAAGCTGATGGCCCGTATTGCAGGCGTCAATATCCCGGACAATAAGCATGCGGCGATCTCGCTGACCTACATCTTCGGGATTGGCCGTACACGTGCGCAGGAAATCTGCGTCGCGACCGGCATCGCGCCGACGACGAAAGTTCAGGAGCTGTCCGCCGAACAGGTGGATGTCCTGCGTAACGAAGTCGGCAAGTATACCGTTGAAGGCGATCTTCGCCGTGATACGACGCTTAACATCAAGCGTCTCATGGACTTGGGTTGCTATCGTGGTCTGCGTCATCGTCGTGGTCTTCCGCTGCGTGGTCAGCGTACCAAGACCAATGCGCGTACCCGTAAGGGACCGCGTAAGCCGATTCGCAAATAAAACGCACGTTCTGGCGTTAAGACAGGAATAGACATCAACATGGCTAACCCGCGTAGTAACCGTAAAAAGGTGAAAAAGCAGGTAGTGGATGCGGTTGCCCACATCCATGCCTCTTTTAACAACACGATCGTGACGATCACAGACCGCCAGGGCAACGCCCTTTCTTGGGCGACTGCCGGTGGTTCGGGTTTTCGTGGTTCTCGTAAGAGCACCCCGTTCGCTGCTCAAGTGGCAAGCGAACGTGCAGCGACCGCTGCAGCCGAGTATGGTGTGAAAAACGTCGACGTGCTGGTCAAGGGACCCGGTCCCGGCCGTGAATCCGCCGTGCGTGCGCTCAATGCTGCGGGTTTCCGCGTGCAGAGCATTACCGACGCGACGCCCGTTCCCCATAACGGCTGCCGTCCGCCGAAGAAACGCCGCGTTTAAGGAGACAGATTCATGGCACGTTATATTGGACCGAAGTGCAAACTGTCTCGTCGTGAAGGCACCGACCTCTTTCTGAAGAGCGGTGTTACTCCCTTCGAGAAAAAGTGCAAATCCGAGCAGATCCCGGGTGTCCACGGCCAGCGCCGTCAGCGTCTTTCCGACTATGGCTTGCAGCTTCGTGAGAAGCAGAAAGTACGCCGTATGTATGGCGTACTCGAGAAGCAGTTCCGCAACTACTACAAGGAAGCGGCCCGCCTCAAGGGTGCGACCGGTGAGTTGTTGTTGCAGCTTCTCGAATCCCGACTGGACAATGTCGTCTACCGTATGGGCTTCGGCTCCACGCGCTCAGAAGCGCGTCAGTTGGTCAGCCACAAGGCAATCGCCGTGAATGGCCGTAGCGTCAACGTGGCTTCCTATCAGGTCAAGCCGGGTGACGTGGTGTCCGTTCGTGAAAAGTCCAAGAACCAGGCGCGTATTCAAAACGCTCTGGGGATCGCCGCGAACCGTGGCGATGTGACTTGGATCGACGTCGACTCCAAGAAGATGGAAGGCACTTTCAAGGCTGTCCCGGAACGCGGCGACCTGTCTGCCGACATCAACGAAAACCTGATCGTCGAGCTGTACTCGAAGTAATCATGCAGCCACTGCGTGATGCCGCCAGGCCCCATGCCAGGGCCTGGTTTCGAGTACCGAGTATCCGTTTGGCAGCCTGAAAGGTGTTCTTATGCAGCGTTCAGTGACAGAGTTTCTCCGTCCTCGCGACATCAAGGTCGAAGAGATCAACGCGAATCATGCGAAGATCGTGCTCGAGCCGTTCGAGCGTGGTTTCGGCCATACCCTGGGGAATGCTCTGCGTCGCATCCTGCTGTCTTCCATGCCCGGTTGCGCCATTGTGGAAGCGGAGATTGAAGGCGTTCTACACGAGTACAGCGCCATCGAGGGCGTCCAAGAAGACGTCATCGAAATTCTCCTGAACCTCAAGGACGTCGCCATCAAGATGCATGGCCGTGACGAAGTGGTTCTGACGCTGAGCAAGCAGGGCCCGAGTGTGGTGACCGCGGGCGATATCGCCGTCGATCATGATGTCGACGTCATCAACCCGGATCACGTTATCGCGCACCTCAACGACAGCGGCGAGCTGAAAATGGAGCTCAAGGTAGTTCGCGGTCGTGGCTATGAGCCAGCGGATACCCGTGCTTCCGAGGAAGACGAATCGCGTGCGATCGGTCGCCTCCAGCTGGATGCGACTTTCAGCCCGGTGCGTCGTGTGTCTTACTCCGTTGAAGCCGCGCGTGTCGAGCAGCGTACTGACCTCGATAAGCTGATTATCGACTTGGAAACTGACGGCACCTTGGATCCGGAAGAGGCGATTCGCCGCAGCGCGACCATCCTGCAAGAGCAGCTGGGCGCGTTCGTCGACCTCGAAGCCGACAAGGAACAGGAAGTCGAAGAGGAAGAGGATCAAATCGATCCGATTCTACTGCGCCCCGTAGACGATCTCGAGTTGACCGTTCGCAGCGCCAACTGCTTGAAAGCCGAGAATATCTATTATATCGGTGATCTGATTCAGCGTACCGAAGTGGAGCTGTTGAAGACCCCGAACCTCGGCAAGAAGTCCTTGAACGAAATCAAGGATGTTCTGGCAGCGCGCGGTCTTTCCCTTGGCATGCGGCTGGAAAACTGGCCGCCGGCGAGCCTGAAGGACGATAAGGCCTCTGCGTGAGCGCCGACTCGAGTCCCAGTTTGGTAAGGAATTTCAACCATGCGTCATCGTAAGAGTGGTCGTCACCTCAATCGTACGAGCTCGCATCGTCATGCCATGTTCAAGAACATGTGCGTGTCGCTAGTCGAGCACGAAGTCATCAAGACTACCCTGCCCAAGGCCAAGGAGCTGCGTCGTCACGTCGAGCCGCTGATTACTTTGGCCAAGCAGGACAGCGTCGCCAACCGCCGTCTGGCCTTCAACCGCACCCGTTCCAAGGAAGCGGTCGGCAAGCTCTTCAATGAGCTGGGCCCACGTTATGTCGAGCGCCCGGGCGGCTATGTGCGTATTCTCAAGTGCGGTTTCCGTACTGGTGATAATGCGCCGATGGCTTATGTCGAGCTGGTCGACCGTCCGGTCGTAGAGGAAGCCGCCGAAGAGTAATCTTCGCCAGGCTTCGCCATCTCGGCACAATAAAGCCGGCCCCTCGGGGCCGGCTTTTTTATGCGTCGTTGCTAGCCGCCATCCGGGTCAGGTCTCGGCAGTACTCTTTTCGCGGGTTGCCTTGCCGGTTGTGCGCTTGGCCAGGATCGGCTCAAGGAAGCGTCCGGTGTGCGAGACGTCCATCTTGGCGACTTGTTCCGGCGTACCCTCGGCGATGATGCGTCCCCCGCCGGAACCACCCTCGGGGCCAAGATCGATGAGCCAGTCGGCGGTCTTGATCACGTCGAGGTTGTGCTCGATGACCACGATGGTGTTGCCGTGATCGCGCAAGCGATGCAGCACCCCCAATAATTGCCGGATATCCTCGAAATGCAGGCCGGTGGTGGGTTCGTCGAGAATGTAGAGCGTCTTGCCGGTATCGCGTTTGGCCAACTCGCGGGCGAGCTTGACGCGCTGCGCCTCGCCGCCGGAGAGGGTGGTCGCGCTTTGCCCCAGGCGCACGTATGACAGGCCGACGTCCATCAATGTCTGCAAACGCCGGGCAAGGGCGGGGACCGGCGAGAAGAACTCCAATGCCTCCTCGATGGTCATTTCCAGCACCTCATGGATATTCTTGCCCTTGTACTGAATCTCCAGGGTTTCGCGGTTATAGCGTTTACCCTTGCAGACATCGCAAGGTACGTAGATGTCGGGCAGGAAGTGCATCTCGACCTTGATCAGCCCCTCGCCCTGGCAGGCTTCGCAGCGTCCGCCCTTGACGTTGAAACTGAATCGCCCAGGTTTGTAGCCACGCGAGCGTGCCTCCTGGGTGCCCGCAAAGAGCTCTCGAATCGGGGTGAAAATGCCGGTATAGGTGGCCGGATTGGACCGCGGTGTTCGCCCGATTGGGCTCTGATCGATGTCGATGACCTTGTCGAGCAGATCCAGCCCTTCGATGTGCTTGTAGGGGGCAGGCGTGAGACTCGTGGCGCGATTGAGCTCGCGCGTGGCGACGGGCATCAGCGTCGAATTGATCAGTGTCGACTTACCCGAGCCGGACACCCCCGTCACGCACACGAAAAGGCCCAAGGGTAACTCGAGCGTGACGTCCTGCAGGTTGTTGCCGTTAGCGCCGGTGAGGCGCAGCATCTTCTCTGGATTGCCGGGGATACGGTACGGCGGCATCTCGATACGCCGCCGGTCCGACAGGTACTGGCCGGTCAGCGAGGCTTCACATTGGGTTATCTGCTCGGGGGTACCCTGGGCGACGATACGACCGCCGTGCACACCGGCACCGGGGCCGATGTCGAGCACATGATCCGCCGCGCGGATCGCTTCCTCGTCGTGCTCGACGACGATGACCGTATTACCGAGGTCGCGAAGATGCTCGAGCGTCTGAAGCAGCCGGTCGTTGTCGCGCTGATGCAGGCCGATCGAGGGTTCATCGAGAATGTACATGACGCCGACCAGGCCCGCGCCGATCTGGCTGGCCAGGCGAATGCGCTGTGCCTCACCGCCGGAAAGGGTGTCGGCGCTGCGTTCCAGTGTCAGGTAGTCGAGCCCCACGTTGACCAGGAATTCTAGGCGCGAGTGGATCTCGTGGAGAATCTTGGCGGCGATTTCGCCCTTGCGGCCAGGCATTTCTAGCGCCACGAAGTAATGCCAGGCCTCGCCGATGGGCAGTTGCGAGACCTCGGGGAGTGGGCGCCCGTCAATGTATACATGGCGGGCTTCCTTGCGCAGCCGGGTCCCTTGGCAGGAGGGGCAGGACCGCACCGCGAGGTGCTTGGCCAGGTCTTCGCGTACCATGCTCGATTCGGTTTCACGGTAACGCCGCTCCATGTTGGGAAGGACGCCCTCGAAGGCATGTTCGCGTGTGACCTTGCGGCCTCGATCGTTGACATAGCTGAAGGCGATCTGATCCTGCCCGCTACCATGCAACACCACGTCGCGCTCGTGCCGGGCAAGGTCCTGCCAGGGCGTTTCCAGCGCGAAACGATAGTGCTCGGCGACCGACTGAAGCTGGTTGAAGTAATACACGCTACGCCGATCCCAGCCCTTGATGGCGCCTTCGGCCAGCGACAACTCGGGATGGCTGATCAGTTTATCGGGATCGAAATACTGCCGTACACCGAGGCCGTCGCAGGTCGGGCAAGCGCCGGCGGGGTTGTTGAAGGAGAACAGTCGCGGCTCGAGCTCGGCGATCGAGTAGCCGCACACCGGACAAGCGAAGCGTGCCGAAAAGACGATGTCGTCGCGCTCGCCATCCATATCGTGAAGGATGGCAATGCCGTCGGACAGGCCGAGCGCGGTTTCGAACGATTCGGCCAGGCGCAGGGCCAGCCCATCGCGAACCTTGATACGATCCACCACCACGCTGATGTCGTGTTTCTTGTTCTTGTCGAGCGGACCAAGCTCGTCGAGTTCCACGGCCTGACCGTCGACCATGGCGCGGACGTAGCCCTGGGAGCGCAGCTCGGCCAGTAGTTGCTGGTGCTCGCCCTTGCGGCCACTAATGACCGGCGCCAGCAGCATCAGCTTGCTGCCTTCGGGCAATGCCAAGGCTTGGTCGACCATTTGCGAGACGGTTTGTGCTTCGAGATCGATATCGTGATCGGGGCAGCGTGGCGTTCCCGCGCGGGCATAGAGCAGGCGCAGGTAATCGTGGATCTCGGTGATCGTGCCGACCGTCGAGCGCGGGTTGTGGGACGTCGATTTCTGCTCGATGGAAATCGCTGGCGAGAGCCCTTCGATGTGGTCGACATCGGGCTTTTCCATCATCGACAGGAATTGGCGGGCATAGGTGGAGAGAGACTCCACATAGCGACGCTGCCCCTCGGCGTAGAGGGTGTCGAAGGCCAACGATGACTTGCCGGAACCGGACAAACCGGTAATGACGATCAGCTTGTTACGCGGTAGTTCGACGTCGATGTTCTGCAAATTGTGGGTGCGTGCACCCCTGACCAGAATTCTGTCCATGCCCACCTCGTGCCGTTTGCGCCGTGGCGGTGGCGCGGTCAAAGGATCGATTATAGAGGGTGCAGTGGAGTCCGAGCAAAGCGCGTCCTTTCCTTGGCAGGCAGGCAGTCGGTAAAATGCGCTTGGTCGGCGTCTGCGCGCGTGCGAGACGCCGAGGTGTTGGTTCGTCACGGCCCCTGCGGCAAGGCCTCGTGGGCCGGTTTCGGTATCGAACGTTTCTTCTCTTCAACGACGCGACTCAATCATGTCTTCATCATTGCTTAACACCGAGCGGCGTGCCATTTTCGGCCTCGCCAGCTTATATGCGACGCGCATGCTCGGGCTTTTCATGGTATTGCCGGTCCTGGCGCTGTATGCCGGGGACCTGGATGGCGCGACCCCCTTGCTGGTGGGGATGGCGCTGGGCGGTTACGGCCTGACTCAGGCGATTCTACAAATTCCCTTCGGACTGCTGTCGGATCGGTTCGGCCGCAAGCTCATCATTAGCATCGGGCTCTTGTTGTTTTTGCTAGGTAGCGTTGTCGCCGCCGAGGCGACTTCGATCGGCTGGGTAATCGCCGGGCGCTGCCTGCAAGGCAGCGGCGCGGTCGCTGGTGCGATCATGGCGCTGCTGGCCGATCAGACTCGCGAAGAAGTGCGTACGGCGGCGATGGCCACCATCGGGCTGTCGATCGGCGTCGCGTTTGGCGTGGCGATGGTCGTGGGCCCCCTGGTTGCCGACCCTTTCGGGCTGGCCGGCGTGTTCTGGTTCACTGCCGTACTCGCGGCGGTGGGGCTGCTGGTGCTGTGGCGACTGGTGCCGCGTGCACCACGCTTGGTGTCGCATCGCGATGTAGGGCTCGACCGCACCCAACTGCGCGCGATGCTGGCGCGGCGTGATCTGTTGCGACTGGATTTCTCGATCTTCGCCCTGCACGCCATCCTGACCGCCTGCTTCGTGGCTGTGCCCTTTCGTCTGGAAGCCTTGGGCATTGCGCCGGCGCATCACGGCTGGGTGTACCTGCCGATCATGGCGCTGGCCTTCGTGGCCATGGTTCCGCTGGTGATCGTGGCCGAGAAGTACCGCAAGATGAAACCGATCTTCATCGGTGCCGTGGCGTGGCTGACGCTCTGTCTGGCGGGGCTGGTGGAGTTTTCCGATGGACGCTGGGCGTTGTTCTCGCTGCTCTGGGGGTTCTTCGTAGCCTTTAACTTGCTGGAAGCAACGCTGCCGTCGATGATCAGCAAGTTAGCCCCGGCAGGCGCCAAGGGCACGGCGATGGGCGTGTACTCCACCAGCCAGTTCCTGGGGGCCTTTCTGGGCGGAACGGCTGGAGGCTTTCTCTCCCAGCATTTCGGTCTGGACGCGGTGTTTCTGGGCGCTGCGTTGCTGGGTGCGGTATGGTTGGCAATTGTCTGGAAGATGCCGGCCCCTCGCCATCTCTCGAGCGAGATCGTCGCCCTGGACGAGCGCTCGATGGGCACGATAGATACACTGATGGATCGCTTTGCCGCCGTGGCCGGTGTCGAGGATGTCATGGTGGTGCCCGACGAGCGTGTCGCCTACCTCAAGGTCGACCGCCAGCGGCTGGACACCGAGGCGCTGGAACGCGTCCTCGGCTCCCAGCGAGATCACAAGAGCGCCTGATAACGGGCGCGAGACTATTTCAAGGAGACTCACATGGCGCGCGGCGTGAACAAGGTCATCCTGATCGGCAATCTCGGTCAGGATCCAGAAGTCCGCTTTCTGCCTTCCGGCAATCCGGTGTGCAATCTACGCATCGCCACTACCGATACCTGGACCGACCGTCAGAGTGGTCAGCGCCAGGAGCGTACCGAATGGCACACGGTGGTGATGTTCAACAAGCTGGCGGAAATCGCCCAGCAGTATGTGAAGAAAGGCTCTCGTATCTATGTCGAGGGCCGCCTGCAGACGCGCAAGTGGCAGGGCCAGGACGGTCAGGATCGGTACTCTACCGAGATCGTCGCCAACGACATGCAGATGCTCGACTCGCGTAGCGGCCAGGGTGGCGGTGATTACGCCCAGCCCTCGCAAAATGCGCCTCAGCAAGGTGGTGCGGCGCAGCAGGGCAGCTACGGCCAGCCACAGGGTGGCCCGCCTCCACAGCAGCAGGCACCTCAGCAACAGCCGCCCCAGCAGGGTGGGCAGCAAGGTAATTATGGTGCCCCTAACCCTGGCAATTTCGACGACTTCGACGATGAGATCCCGTTCTAGCATCGGCGAAGTGAAGTGATGAATCGATAGAAGCTTGTAAAGCCCCGTATAACGGGGCTTTTTTCTATGGCGAGGGGGAGCCAATCCAGTCGGCAACGCTTAAGGCTTGAGCCCCAGGCGTTTGCCCAGACGGTGCAGATTGCCGCTGTCCGTTTGCAGCGCTCGCGCGGTGGCGGCCCAGTTGCCGTCATGCGCTTCCAGTGCGTGGGCGATATGTCGGCGCTGGAAGTCCTCGACGGCTTCGCGTAGCGGCACCGGGGGCGTGGGGCGTGCCACCGGCGCTATCGATTCGGGAGGCGTCGTGTCGTCGACGGGCGCTGTCGGCAGTTCCAAGTGATGCGCGGCGATACGGACCACGGCATCGCGACGTGCGCTCTGTCCGGGAGGTGACTGTTCGCCGAAGGCACGTAGCGCGGCACGTCCCAGGGTGTGTTCCAGTTCGCGGATGTTCCCTGGCCACGGCCAGGCTAGCAGAGTGTGTTCGGCCGCGAGGTCGAGGCGCAGATTGGCGAGCCCCAGGCGAATGCGGTTGTCCTCAAGGAAGCCACCGGCCAGCAGTGGCACGTCCTCGCGACGTTCCCGCAGGGGTGGGACCTGCAAGGGGAAGACGCTCAGACGGTGGTAGAGGTCTTCGCGGAAGCGCCCGGCGGCGACCTCCTGGCTCAGGTCGCGATTGGTGACCGCGACCAGGCGCACGTTGACGCGCTGCGGGGTTTCGCTGCCCAGTGGCTGAATCTCGCCTTCCTGCAGCACGCGCAGTAGCTTGGGCTGCATGGCCAACGGTAGTTCACCGATTTCGTCGAGCATCAGCGTGCCTTCGTGGGCCATGGCGAAATGGCCGCGATGATCGCGGACGGCCCCGGAAAACGCGCCGCGCCGATGGCCGAATAGTTCGCTTTCGATCAGTGCCTCGGGCAAGGCTGCGCAATTGACGCGTACCAACGGCCCTTCGCGGCGAGAGGAGAGCGCGTGCACTCGGCGGGCGATACGCTCCTTGCCGACCCCGGTCTCGCCATGCAGCAGCACGCTCATGTCGGTGGGCGCCACCAGGGCGAGACTTTCTTCCAGTCGACGCATGGCGGGGCTCTGCCAATCGGGCGTGCTGTTACGCGGTGCGTCCGGCTCGGGGAAATGCTGGTCGAGCGCCTGATTGAGGCGCGAGCGGGTATCGCTGAGTTGCTGCGCGAGGCGCAGGCAGGTTGCCAGCAGGCCCGCCGCGGCCAACAGATCGTCATCGTCGATGGCGGCCAGGCAGCCGGGCGTCAGTGCATCCAGCGTCAGCATGCCGAGGAGTCGGTCGCCATCGCGCAGGGCCACGCCCATGCAGTCGTGGACATGATTCAATGCCTCGTCGAGCAGGCCATCGAAGGGGTCGGGCAACGGCGAGTCTAGCGGGAAGCGGCACACGCCGGGATGCGCGGCGATCGCGGCCAGACGCGGGTGCGCGGCCAGGCTAAAGCGGCGCCCGCGGACTTCGTCGTCGAGGCCTAGCACGGCCACTGGCTGCAGGCCGTCGTCGTGGGCGACCATCAACGTGCTGGCATCGGCGGGATAATCGCCGACCAGTGCGGCGAGCAGCTTTGCCCAGCGCTCGGGCAGGGCGTCGCTGCCACGCCCGACGCTGAGGTCGGCGAGCAGGTCGCGCAAGGTATGCAAGAAGACTGTCATTTATACCTTCTTTTTTGCAGAAATTGTCATAGTGACACGCAATGTGAGTGTGATTTTGACAGTCCTGAAGGTGAGGGCAAGTGCTCGTCGTCTGCGGGGTTGTACTCTGGGGTATCTGTAAAGCGGCAACCACGCGGCTTCGACGGCACTGACGTGGCACAATGTCGCGGGCGTGACGAAACGCCCCGAGTTGGCACTCCGATTGCGATAGCAAGGGCACACACTGTGAACGCCCCATCGCGAGGAGACATCATGCTGACAACCGCTCAGGAATCCGTTATCGCTGCCACCACACCGGTGGTCGCCGAACACATCGAAGCCATCGCCAAGCGCTTCTACCCGCTGATGTTCGCGCGTTATCCCGAGGTGAAGACGTTGTTCAACGCCGCTCACCAGCAAAGCGGTGGGCAACCGCGCGCGCTGGCGGGCGCCGTCGTCGCTTATGTGCAACTGCGCCACGAGCCGGCGCGTCTCGACGAGGTGCTGGGCATCATCGTCGACAAGCACGTCTCGCTGGGCATCCGTCCCGAGCATTATCCCATCGTCGGTGAATGCCTGATGGCGGCGATCGGCGAGGTGCTGGGCGAGGCAGTGACAGAGGAAGTCGCCGATGCCTGGGGCGCGCTTTACGAGGAACTGGCGGGGCTTTTGATCGAGAAAGAGGCGCGTCGCTATCACGACTTCGCCGCCCAGCCTGGTGGTTGGGACGGCACCCGTGAGTTCCGCATCGTCGCCAAGCATCCCGAGAGCACCGTCATCACTTCCTTCGAGCTGGCGCCGGTAGATGGCGGTGCGGTCGCCGAGCATCTCCCGGGGCAGTATATCGGCCTCAAGCTGGCGGTCGATGGCGACACCGTGCATCGCCACTACAGCCTCTCGGCGGCGCCCAATGGTCGGACCTATCGGGTGTCCATCAAACGCGAGGAGGGCGGCCAGGTCAGTCGCCATTTTCATGACCGCCTGGCGGTGGGCGATACCCTTGAGCTGCTACCGCCGGCGGGGCATCTGACCTTGGCTGCGGGCGATTCGCCGGTGATGTTGATCAGTGCAGGCGTGGGGCAGACACCGATGTTGCCGCTGGCGCGGCAGGCGCTCGAGGAAGGACGCCGGGTCGTTTACCTGCATGCGGCACGCGATGGTGAAGTGCGTGCGTTTGCCGACGAACTGGATGAGTTGCGCAAGGCGCACCCGACGTCGTTGCGGGTGATCACCATTTATTCGCAACCGCGCGCAGAGGATGCGCCCGATCACGTCGGCCGCGTGGATGTCGACCTGTTATCGAAGTATAGGCTGGATGACGCCCATTGCTACACGGTGGGGCCGGCAAACTTCATGCGCTGCGTCGATGCGGCTCTGGAAACGCTCGGCATCGAGGCTGAACGACGCCATCATGAATTCTTCGGGCCTGCCGAGTCGTTGGCACGCGTCGCCTGAGACGCCGTGTCGATGACCGAAACGCCACGCCATTCGGCGTGGCGTTTTGCGTTGTGCGCCAGGCATGGCATGTAGCGCCTGACTGGCGCTTTTATCTAGGGAAGAGGCGCCGGAGACGAACTCCGGCGCCGACCCATTTGGGATTTGCGGTGAATCTTAGCGGGTCTCGTTGAGCGCCGCCTCGGGAAAGTGCCGACGCAGGATTTGGTTCTGAAACGGATCCACGAAGCGGCTGTTGATGATGATGATGAAGCGCTCGAAGGGCGCGCCGGCATCTTCCTGGTGGATGGCGTCCACGCTATGAAAGAGACGGTCATCACGCAGGTGGAGGATATCGCCCGGAGCGAGGGTCGTGTCGGCCACGGGGGAAGAGCCCGCCTTGTCGGCATAGAGATGGTTATCGCCTCCGGCGACATTGTGGCGACTTAACACCAGGATGCTCAGCGCCTTGCAGCCGTCGGCATGAATCCCCTGACCCTGCAGGGGGTCGATCATGCCTTCGCCACGCACGCCGGTTATCTGCATCAGGATGGGCTCATTGGGTTTCAGGTCCCAGAGCCGCGCCCAGGCACGCACGAAGGCCTTTACATCCGGTCGGGCCATGAATGCTGGCGTCAGTGGCTCATAGTAGCGCAGGCGGTCTGCCATGCTCTCGGCGTCATTGAAGGCGCCGCCCTGGGCCATGGGGCAATGACCCATATCGACGACGTCGTCACGTTCATCCAGCGTCAGCCAAGACATGCGTTTCCAGCGACGATTGACATAGGGGTCTCGGGGCAAGTCGGCGGTGAATGCCTGCCAGGCCTCGAGATCTATCCGGGAGCGCACCTCGGTTGTGCTCCAGTCCTGCTGGTGCAGGGCTTGGTGAATTGCCAGCGACCAGTAGTCGGCGACCGGATCGGAAGGTATGGTGCTGGAATTGAAGCCATGCTTGAGGGTGTCGAGTTTCATGAGATCTTCTCCATTGATATATGGGGCGAGATTGCCCGAGATCGTTCGAGCAACTTGCGGAGAGGAGAATATCTGCTGCGAAACATCAAAAAATGTATAAAGGATGTCGTATTGTGTTGACTGCGATCACGATGCAGGCAACAGCATCTTTCGATGATGGGAAAATGGATGAGCGGTCACGATGTCGCTTTCCGACGCTGGCTAGTCTTGCGGTGTCATAAACTAGCGCGTCGGTGGCAACGGTTCAGGGCGAGATGGTCAGAGGCGCAAAGCGATAGCGCTCGGGATGATATCGAGCTCGTGCGCCGTCAGTATCTGGAGAGCGAACAGCGCTTCCGATCACTACTGGAGAGCCTGCCCAGAGTGGCGGTTCAGGGCTATGATCGTGAGCGCCGCGTGATCTACTGGAACGAGGCCAGCACTAAGCTCTACGGCTATGGCGCCGCGGAGGCGCAGGGCCAGCCGCTGGAAGAACTGATCATTCCTGAGTCCATGCGCGAACCGGTGATTCAGGCGCATCGGGCCTGGATGAGGGAGGGGATAGAGATCCCGGCGGAAGAGCTCGAGCTTCAGCACAAAAGTGGAGAGCCGGTCTCGGTCTTCTCGCATCACGTGATGCTCGGCGAACACACCGAGAATCCCCTGATGTTCTGTGTCGATGTGGATCTTTCGGCTCAGAAGCGGGCGTATCGCGAGCTGGATTTTGCTACACGCTTCGATGCGCTGACGCGTCTACCCAATCGCCAAACTTTCGAAGTGCAGTTGGACGAGGTCATCGTTTATTGTCGCCGACAGAGTGTCGGGATGATTCTGATTTATCTGGATATCGATGATTTCGTCGCGATCAACGACGCTCTAAGCTACGAACAGGGCGATCGGCTGCTGGTTGAATTGTCCCGGCGGCTGCATCAGGTGATGGGAGCGTCAGACATCATGTCGCGGCTATCCGGCGACGAATTCGTGATCGCCTTCCCGATGTTCCAGCGCAATGAGGTGCTCCTGCAGCTGGTTCACAAGATTCAAGAGGTTTTTCGCTCTCCTTTCCTGATGGATGGTTCGCGGCATCAGGTGACGGCCTGCCTGGGGATCAGCCTCTATCCGGACAACGGCGAAACGGCCCACGAGCTGATCCGCAACGCCGATGTGGCCAAGAATCGGGCCAAGCTGGATGGCCACGGCAGCGTGTGCTTCTTCGACCAGAAGCTCCATGACCAACTGCTCTACCAGCACCGCCTTGTCGATCGGTTGACGAAGGCCCTGGACAGCGGAGAACTCTCGCTGCATTACCAGCCTCAGGTGTCTGCCGCGAGCGGGCGTATCGAGAATCTCGAAGCGCTGCTCCGCTGGCAGCCGGTAGAGGGGCCGCCGATCTCGCCGGCCGAGTTCATTCCTCTCGCTGAGCGTTCTGGCCTGATCCATCGTCTCGGTGACTGGGTCATGGAAACCGCCTGTCAGCAGCGTGTGCTGTGGCGGAATGCCGGGCTGGACATCGGACGCATCGATATCAACTTCTCCGGTCGACAGATGAGCCGGCCCGATATCTTCCAGCGCTTCGAAGATTGCCTGACGCGCCATGGCCTGGGTCCTCAGGATATAGGGTTGGAACTTACCGAGAATGTGCTCATCGAGGCCGACGAGCATATCCTGGAAGGCTTGCGCCGGCTGCATGACCTGGGCTTTCGCATCGCCATCGATGATTTCGGGACCGGCTACTCGTCGCTGAGTTACCTCAAGCACTTTCCGGTAACGGCACTCAAGATCGATCGTACCTTCGTGCGGGATGCCCCGGAACAGCCCAAGGATCGCGCGATCATGGAGGCCGCGATCTTCATCGGCCACCGCCTGGGCCTAGAGGTCGTGGCCGAGGGTGTCGAGAATCGTGAGCAGCTCGCGTTGATTCGGGAGATGCGCTGTGACTTGGTTCAGGGGTTCTACTTTTTCCGCCCCATGCCCGCTCTGGAAATGGAGCGTGTACTGGGTGGCCTGGTAACGGGGCATCCCGGGGTTTCGGGCTGAGTCCGTCGCCTGCTTGGCGTAGAATGCCAGCCTTGTGCATGACCACTGCGCACCTTTGTGCGCAGCCTGTCGGTGGCAGTGAAGATGACAGACAATACGGCGATGGGCGAACATGTGCCCCTGTCGACGAGGTGGACGACGAATCGAGGAGACGAGCATGCGAAAGGAGAGGCCGTGAAGCTGCTGCTGGCGGATGCGGGACATTGCTTGAGTCTGGCGCTGGCGCGTGAGGCCAATCGACGTCGCGATACCCAACTGACCATCGTCGAGGAGACGCAAGTCTCGGCGGAGGCCTTGGCCGAGGCCCGGCCCGATGCGCTGGTGGTGCCACCGTTATCGGCGCCGTCACGTCTGGCGCCCGCTGAGGTCATGGCTCATGTCGAGGCGGTTGATGCCAATCTCGCGCTGTGCCGGGAATACGATGTGCCGTTGATCTGGTGCGTGTCCGATGAACTCTATGAGGAAGGAGGCGACGGGCCGCTCGACGAGCATGTCATCCCGGCGCCACGCGATGACAGTCTGAAGCGCTTGATCGCCACCGGCGACCGGGTGCGTGAGTGTATGCCTCGGCATCTCATCGTACGCTTGGGGCCGCTGTTCGCGCTCGGCGGGGCGCATGCCTGGCTGCCCGAGTTACTCGACACGCTGCTGGCGGGTGACGAAGTACGCGCTGCGGAAGACGTCATTCTGTGCCCGACCTCAGTCGATGCGGTGGCCATGGCGTTGATCGGCATGATGCAGCAGCAAGGTTGTGGCGCCGATGCTTGGGGCGCCTACCACCTGGCGGGTACCGAGCCGATCAGCCCATATACGTTCGCCTCCGTCGTGCGTACCTACCTCACCACGCATCTCGAGCGGCAGGAGCGTGACGCGACACTGGGGGCGTTGCATGCCTTGCATCACCATCACGACCGTCCCTTGCGGCGGGTCCTGAACTGTCGCCGCGTATTGGACGTTTTCGGTATCCACCAGAAGCCCTGGCGGCTCGAGCTGAGTCGCATGCTGGATGACTGGTGTGTGTTGCATGACAAGGAGTCGGCGACGTGAAGGTGTTACGCAGTCTCGTATTTTATGCCGGCTACTTTCTGGCACTACTAATCAGCGGCCTCGTATTACTACCGGTCGCACCCTTTTTGCAGTTGTTTTCGCGTTTTCGGCTGCTGAATCTGTATAACCGTTTCATCGTGGGCTGGTTCGCCGTGTCCTGTGGAGTGCGTTATCACGTCAGCGGGCGCGATAACGTGCCTGAGGGCCCTTGCGTGGTGCTCGCCAATCATCAGAGCGAGTGGGAAACCTTGTTCCTGCAGCTGCTCAAGGTGCCGGTGTGCACGGTGCTCAAGCGTGAGTTGCTCAATATGCCGGTCTTCGGCTGGGGGCTGCGCTTGATCAAGCCCATTCCGCTGGATCGCTCGCGACCGTCGCGGGCCATGCGCATGGTGCTCGAACAGGGCACACAGCGTTTGGCTGAGGGGCTCTCGGTGCTGATCTTTCCCGAAGGCACTCGGGTGGCGCCAGGGCAGCGGCGTCGCTACAACAAGAGTGGGGTGGTGATTGCGTGTCGCGCTGGTGTCCCGGTATTGCCAGTGGCCCACAATGCCGGCGAACACTGGCCGGGACGACATTGGGTCAAGAAGCCTGGACATTTGCACGTGGTGGTCGGCGAGCCGATCGAGACCCAGGGGCGCTTGGCCAGCGAGGTGTTGGCCGAGGTCGAGCATTGGATCGAGGCGCAGCTTCGCGAGATCTCCGCGGTACCGCGTCCCGAGGTCGAGGGCGAGCCCACCAAGGTGCCGGCCTGAGCCTCTGGCGACGCAGGGACCATCATGCAAAAAAGGGGGCGTCTCGTGATAGACGCCCCCTTTTCGTGTTACCGGCAACCGCACGGCGCTGAGGTCGTGGATCAGTCCCGGTAGCGCTGCAGCACCAGGCAGGCATTGGTGCCGCCGAACCCGAAGCTATTGGACAGCACGCGCTCGATGGCAACATTGTCGCGACGTTGCTCGACGATATCGAAGCCCTGGGCAGCATCGTCTAGTTCGCTGATGTTGGCCGAGGCGGCGATGAAGGCGTGCTCCATCATCAACAGCGAGTAGATGGTTTCCTGCACGCCGGTGGCGCCCAGCGAATGCCCGGTCAGCGATTTGGTGGAGCTCATCGCCGGCGTGGTATCGCCGAACACCTCGCGAACCGCCTTGAGCTCGGCGATGTCGCCCACCGGGGTGGAGGTGCCGTGGGTATTGATATAGTCGATCGGGCCGTCGACGTTCGCCATGGCTTGCCGCATGCAGCGCGCGGCGCCCTCGCCGGAGGGAGCGACCATGTCGTAGCCATCAGAGGTGGCGCCATAGCCGACGATTTCGGCATAAATCTTGGCGCCACGCGCCTTGGCGTGTTCCAGCTCTTCGAGCACCAGCATGCCGCCGCCACCGGCGATGATGAAGCCATCGCGCGAGGCGTCATAGGGACGCGAGGCGGATTCAGGTGCATCGTTATAGCTAGTCGAGAGCGCGCCCATGGCGTCGAACAGACAGGACAGCGTCCAATGCTCCTCTTCGCCGCCACCGGCAAAGACCACGTCCTGCTTGCCGAGCTGGATCTGCTCGACGGCACTGCCGATGCAGTGGGCCGAGGTCGCGCAGGCCGAGGAGATGGAGTAGTTGACGCCCTTGATCTTGAACGGCGTGGCGAGACAGGCGGAGACCGTGCTGCCCATGGTCCGCGTGACCCGGTAGGGGCCGACACGACGCAAGCCTTTCTCGCGCAGGACGTCGGCGGCTTCGACCTGGTTGGCGCTGGACGCGCCGCCGGAGCCAGCGATCAAGCCGGTACGCTCGTTGGAGATATCGCTTTCGTCGAGGCCGGCATCGCGGATCGCCTGTTCCATCGAGACATAGGCGAATGCCGCAGCATCGCCCATGAAGCGACGCAGCTTACGGTCGATTAGGGTATCGAGATCGATATCGATGACACCGGCCACATGGCTACGGAAACCACGTTCGGCGTATTCATCTTTGAAACGAATACCCGAGCGCCCGCTGCGCAGTGCGTCCAGTACCTGGTGCTGGTCATTGCCGAGGCAAGACACGATGCCTTGGCCGGTGACTACCACTCGTCGCATGGAAGCCTCCTGATCAGAAATTCGCGGTGGAGGTAAACAAGCCAACGCGTAAATCGTTGGCCTGATAGATATCGCGACCGTCGACCGAAACGGTGCCGTCGGCAATGCCCAGTATCAACCGTCGGGTAATGATCCGCTTGAGATTGATCCGGTAGGTAACCTTGGTGGCGTCGGGCATGATCTGGCCTGAGAACTTGACCTCGCCACAGCCCAAGGCGCGCCCGCGACCAGGATGGCCTAGCCAACCGAGGTAGAAGCCGACCAGTTGCCACATGGCATCCAGGCCCAGACAGCCGGGCATGACCGGGTCGCCGGGGAAGTGGCAGTCGAAGAACCACAGGTCGGGGTGGATATCCAGTTCGGCGATGAGCTCGCCCTTGTCGTACTCGCCTCCGCCCTCCTGGATCTGCGTGATGCGGTCGAGCATCAGCATGTTGGGGGCCGGCAGCTGGGCGTTGCCCGGGCCGAAAAGCTCGCCCTGGCTGCATGCCAGCAGTTCTTCGTAGCTGAAAGAATGTTGCTTGGTCACTGAGTCTTTCCGAGAGTCGAAATTGTGGTGCGTCGCAGAGCACGAACACCTTAGTCTACTGGCAGTGCCGAATGAATGCACGCTGGGCTAGCCTACCGGGCGCGCGTTATGGGTGCAATCCGCGGATGGGCGCGGGTTGCGCCGGTCGCAAGAGAAGGGGCATGATGCCTGCACTTTCACGAACCTCTATTGATTGAGCCGCTAAATCGCCATGTGGTCCGTCTTTACGCTCAACCGTCCCTTGGTATGGACGGGCATTGCTGCCATGGCTTCCATGAGCCTTTTACCGACGCTAATGCTGCGCTTGGCGGCTTTGGTGGTCGTTATTATTGGTGCCCTGGATGCCTGGCGGCAGATTCGTCTGGAGGCGACCCGCCGTCACCTGACTGAGACCGCCCTCACGCTGTCGCCCGATGGCGTGTTGATCGCCAATGCTCAGAATCGTATCCAGGCGGTCAATCCGGCCTTTACGCAAATCACCGGCTACAGCGAAGACGAGATACGCGGCCTCGACCCGTCGGTGCTCTCCTCCGGTCGCCACGACAAGTCGTTCTACGAGCATTATTGGCAAACTCTCAATGCTACCGGGCAGTGGGAAGGGGAAGTCTGGAATCAGCGCAAGCATGGCGATCAATTCCCTGAATGGTTGCGGGTGCGGGCGGTCACAGATGACAAGGGACGTGTCACGCATTACGTGGGGTTGTTCACCGATATCACTCGTCACAAGGCACGTGAGCAGGATCTGCAGCGTATCGGCTTCGAGGATCCGCTGACCGGCTTACCCAATCGCCGGCGTCTGCATGATTTGCTGGCCTCGCGCTTGCAGCGCCTGCGGGCCGGCGAGGGGCTGGATATCGCGTTGATCGACATCGATGGCTTCAAGGCAGTCAACGACGCCATGGGCGTCGACAAGGGCGATCGCCTGCTATCGCGCTTCGGGCAGCGGCTCGCCGCCTTCGTCGCCGGGGGAGTAGTAGGGCGCCTGGGAGGTGACGAGTTCATGGTCATTCGCACCACAACCTACGACGATCACGAACAGTGGGTGGAAGGGCTACGTGGGCATCTTAGCGAACCGTTCGAGATCGGTGACAAACCCCTTCGCCTGGGGCTGACTATCGGCACTTGCCGGGCGCCCGAAGACGGGCGTGATTCCGGCGTGTTGTTCCAGCGTCTCGAGTCGGCACTCTACGCCGCCAAGCGCCACGGGCGTAATCACAGTCAACGCTTCCGTCCCTCGCTGGAAGTCGAGGGGGATCCTCAGCTCGAGCTGCTCAACGAGCTTCGCCAAGCCCTGGCGCACGGTTCGCAACTTGAGCTCTTCTACCAGACTCAGCATTATCTCGACGACGGCCGCCTGGCCGGCATGGAAGCTCTGTTGCGCTGGTATCATCCCACGCATGGCATGATTTCGCCGGGGACGTTCATCCCCCTGGCCGAACGCCACGGTTTGATGGCGTCGCTGGGCGATTGGGTGATCGATCACGCCTGTGCGCAGTTGTCGACCTGGCGCGAGCAAGGGCTATCGTTCGTGCCGATGTGGATCAATATCTCTGCGGTGCAGCTAATCCAGGGCGATCTTGAGTCGCGGTTGTCCGCGAGTCTGTCCAAGCACAACGTGCCTGCGGCCATGCTGGGGCTGGAACTGACCGAGTCGGTCTTGCTCGACGAGCGTGCCGGGGACATATCGAGGCGTCTCGTTGCGTTGCGTGACAAGGGGCACCCGATTGCCATCGACGACTTCGGCACCGGCTATTCATCGATGGCTTATCTCAAGCAGTTGCCAGTGGATAAGCTCAAGCTCGACCGTGCCTTCGTGCGCGCCTTGCCCGACGATAACGCCGATGCTGCTATCACATCGGCAGTGCTCGCCATGGCTCGCGGTCTGGGGCTGGATGTAGTCGCCGAAGGGGTGGAAACCGAGGCGCAGCGGGATTATCTGCGTGCAGAGGGCTGTGCCATGGTGCAAGGCTTCCTCTATGCCCGCCCCGAACGGGTCACCGATGTCGAGAGGCGGCTCAAGGGCGATCTCGAGATGTCTCTTTCCTGAGCGCCAGCCATCCGCATAGACTGCCCCACACGACGGCCTGCACTGCCAATGCCCAAGGGGCCAGTTCGACATCTGCCAAGCGTGCGCCACCTAGGTAGGAGCTCGGCCCGCCGAGCGCCCCGCCCAGCATCGCCAGCCAAGGGTGCGACCATAGCCAAGCGAGTGAATGGTGAAGGGTGGTCGCGAATAGCGGCCAGAGCAGCCACAGCCATAGCGGCAGTACCGGAGTGAGTTCCGAGGCATCGGTAAAGCGTAAACCGCCGAGCAACGTCAGCGTGCCGTCCACGAGGGCGCCGAGTAGTGCGAATCCCACCAGCCAACGCCACTCTCCCGGTATGCCCAGCCATAGCAGGTGGCATGTCACGATCATCGTGACCGTGGGTAACCCCCAAGGCGTGCCACCGAGCACGCAGGCTAGCCAGCCGACCTGAAACGCGAGCGCGTTTAAAACCTTGCCCAGCATGGGGTCAAGGTGCGCCGGTGAGCGGCGCGCGCCGATTGCCGGGCTTGGCTAGCAGCCACTGCGAGGCGCCGATGGTGCGCTCGCGGAAGCCGCCCTCGCAGTAGCACAGATAATAACGCCACATGCGGATGAAGCGTTCGTCATAGCCGAGCGCGCGAATGTGCTCGAGGCTTGCCTCGAACCGCTGGCGCCACTCGCAAAGCGTGCGCGCATAATGTGCCCCGATCTCGTCGAGGACGAGTACGTTGAGTTGCGTGCGCCGCGCGATACTTTCCAGCATCGCCTGATGGGAAGGCAGGAAACCGCCAGGAAAGATGTAGCGTTTGATGAAGTCGACCTCGCGCTTGGCCGCTTCATAGCGCTGATCGCGAATGGTGATGGCCTGAATCAGCGCCAGGCCGTCGTCATCGAGTAGGCGGTCGACGGTGGCCAGGTAAGTGTCCAGGTATTGATGCCCCACTGCCTCGATCATTTCCACCGATACCAGGCGGTCGTAACGTCCCTCGAGGTCGCGATAATCGCGCTTGAGTAGGGTGATGCGATCCTCGAGGCCGGCTTCGCGAATGCGCTGCGAGGTATGCGCGTACTGCTCCTCGGAGATGGTCGTGGTGGTGACGCGGCAACCGCGGGTACGCGCCGCGTAAAGTGCCAGTCCGCCCCAGCCGGTGCCGATCTCCAGCAGGTGATGCTCGGGGCCGACATCAAGCTTGTCGAGAATGAGCTCCAGCTTGTATGTCGACGCGGCTTCCAGGCTGGCGTCGGGGCGTGGAAAGATGGCGCTGGAGTAAAGCCAGTGCTCACGATCGAGGAATGTCTCGAAGAGGGCATTGCCGAGGTCGTAATGCGCGGCGACATGGCGTCGGGCGCGACCAGTGGTATTGCGTTGCAGCGATTGGAGCGCGCTGAGAACACCGTGCGCCAGGCGTGCGGGGCCTTTCTCCAGGCGTTCGTTGACGTGCTCCAGGTTGCGCGCGAGCAGGCGAATCAGCGCGACCAGGTCGTCGCAGTGCCAGTCACCATCCATATAGGTTTCCCCGGCCGCGACGCTGCCCCCCAGCGCGATGCGCCGCCAGACGCGGTCATGATGTATCTGCAGGCGTACCGTGAGTGGTCCACCTTGGCCGAGACGGTGCGTGCGTCCGGCTTCCTCGACGATTAGCACGCCGCCCTCTATGGTCGACAGCTGGCCCAGCAGGCGTGGTTTGAGCCAACGTGCTATGCGCGCGTCGAGCGTGCTGGCAGGCGCCTTGGTGGAGGAACGGGTCGTCGTCACGGGCGTGTCTCCTCGCCACGGGGATGAGAAAAGAGTGGCACGCGCTTCAGCCATAAGCGCATTGCCTCGAAATGAATGCCGACCAGCGTCTTGAGGCTCATCCAGGGGGCGCGCGCCAGTGCAGTGAGCCATGCACGCCGCCCCGCTGGCGCAAAACGCAGACTCAGCGTGGCGTCGAAATGGCGCGTATCCTCGCGCCACGCCTCCATATGCATCAGCAGGTGTTCGCCCGGTGTGTTGAAGCGCCACCGATACTGCATGTCCATGGGGTTGAACGGTGAGACATGCAGGGCTTTGTCGAAATGGGCGGCGTGGACATGGCGCGTTGGCGTTACCCGGTAGGCGTAGACGTGGCGCTCTCGCCACGGGGTGTTGGTGACTTCGCCGAGGATGGCGCACAGACGCTCGTCTCGATCATAGGCGTAATACAGCGTGATGGGATTGGATAGCACCCCGCAGAGGCGCAGTTGGGTCAGCATGCGAATCGGGCCGTCGGGTGCTTCGCCCAGCTCGTGGCGGAGTCGCTGGCGCACCGCCGTCTTGAGTGGCAAGTGCACGGGTCCCAGGTAATCCTCGCGGCGAAAGCGCGCCAGCGCAGCACGCCGTGCACTGAATCCCGGCAGCGCATCGAAGAGTTCGGGCAACTCGTCAAGGTCAAGCCACACCATCCATACGCGGTAGGTGAAGCGATGCCCGCGCGGCGTGAATCGCCGATGGCGGAGTTCACCCAGGGCCACTCGGCTATGCAAGGGCGTGCTCATGCCAGGGCTCCTTCAGGCACTGCGGTTGCCGGCGAGAGAGACGCTTGCAGAGCACCGGATTCACCGCAGCCCAGTGCGCGGGCCACGCGCAGCGCGCTCCAGACGCCATCCTCGTGGAAACCGTGGCGCCAGTATGCGCCGCAGAAATGCGTGCGCTGGTGCGGGCCGGAGATTTCCGCATGACGCTGCTGGGCGGCGGCCCCCGTCAGCGTGAAGCAGGGATGACGATAGACGAAGCGTCGCAGCATGCATTCGGGGGCGATGGCGTCGCTGTCATTGAGCGTCACGCAGAAACGTGTCGCGCCTGGCAGATGCTGGAGGCGATTCATGTCGTAGGTCACCGAGACGCGTGCGTCGTCCTCGCGTCCGTCGATGCGATAGTTCCAGCTGGCCCAGGCACGACGCCGGCGTGGCAGCAGCGAAGTATCGGTATGCAGGACAACGTCATTCTCTTGATAGGGCAGGGCATCGAGGATCTGTCGTTCTGCTTGACTAGGGGCGCTGAGCATCGCCAGTGCCTGGTCGCTGTGGCAGGCGAGCACCACCTGATCGAAACGCTCCCGCCCTTGGGGCGTGGTCAGTGTCACGCCCGTTGCATCGCGATCGATACTCCGCACCGGGCAGGCCAAGCGGACGCGCTGAGCGTAGGCGGCCGTCAGCGGGGCTATGTAGCGTCGTGCGCCGCCCACTAGCGTGTACCACTGGGGGCGATTATTCACCGACAGCAATCCATGATGATGAAAGAAACGCACGAAGGATGTCAGCGGGAAATTCGCCATGTCGCGCTCGCTGGCGGACCAGATGGCGGCGCCCATGGGCAGCAGGTAACGGCGCCGGAAAGACTCGCCGTAGCCACCCCGCGCCAGGTACTCGCCCAGCGTCATGCCTTCCGGCAAGTTGCCGTGTGAGAGGTCGCGTACCGCGTGGCGATTGAAGCGCAGGATATCGCGCAGCATTTTGTGAAAACCGGGGCGCAGTAGGTTGCGACGCTGGGCGAACAGGGTGTCGAGGGTATGGCCGTTATATTCGAAGTCCTCGTGCGTGGCATGCACCGAAAAGCTCATTTCGGTCGCTTGTGCGGTCACGCCCAGCTGTGCCAGCAAGCGCTGAAAGTGCGGATACGTACGGTCGTTGAAGACGATGAAACCGGTGTCGATGGCATACCGGTACCCATCCAGTTCGACATCCACGGTCGCCGTGTGGCCGCCGAGGTGCTCGTTGGCCTCGAACAGCGTCACTTCGTGGCGTTGCGAGAGGTAATGGGCGCAGGCCATGCCGGCAATGCCGCCACCGACCACCGCGATGCGTGAGGTGGGCACGTTCACGGGCGCCCCTCTTCGGCGGTGTTACGGGTCAAGAGACGTCCGAGCCGATGACGTAGCGCAGGCGGCAGGATGCCCGCCAGCTTGACCAGCAAGGTGAAGCGGCGCGGAAAATGAATGTCCAGTACGCGTTTTTCCAGGCCGCGCAGGATGGCCTCGACGGCGGTATCGACCTCAACGCGCATGGGCATGGGGAAGTCGTTGCGCTTGGTTAGCGGCGTGCGCACGAATCCGGGA
The DNA here is from genome assembly GCF_034479555.1 of Chromohalobacter canadensis. Taxonomy (NCBI): domain Bacteria; kingdom Pseudomonadati; phylum Pseudomonadota; class Gammaproteobacteria; order Oceanospirillales; family Halomonadaceae; genus Chromohalobacter; species Chromohalobacter canadensis. The sequence goes on from NZ_CP140151.1 coordinate 1,990,599, forward strand.
TGGATGACGCTGACATCGATGCCTTCCGCCGCCAGGTCGAGTCGCAGGGAGGCGAGGAAGTAGCTGATCGCGGCCTTGGAAGCGCCGTAAGCTTCGGCGCGTGGCAGTGGAAAATACGCCGAAGCGCTGGAAACGGCGGCCAGCTGCGGACGCTGCGTGCCATGGCGAGCGCGGCGCAGTAGCGGCAGTGCCGCATCGATGGCATACAGGGTGCCGTGCAGGTTGGTGGCGAGCACGCGCTCGATCAGGTCGACGTCGAAGTGGCAAGCATCCAGATACTCGCAGGTGCCGGCATTGAGCAGCGCCAGATCGAGCCCACCGAAGACGGCTTCGATCCTTGCCCCGGCCTCACTGACCGACGCGCGGTAAGTGAGATCGGCGGGGACCACCAGGGCATTCTCGAAAGGTGCTGCGAGTGCCTCCAGTGCGTCGCGTCGACGTGCGGTCAGGGCCACGCGGTGCCCGTCTTGCAACAACCGCTTGGCAAGGGCTTCACCGATGCCGGAGGTGGCGCCGGTCAGCCAGATACGTCGGGGTGCCGTTGGGGTCGCCATGGGCTCTCCTCTAGATGCCGAGCGCACGTGGTGCGGGATACCTAGCGCAAGTGGCTCGCCGGATCCACGCGCCGCTTGAGCCAGCGAATCACCGCCCCGAGCAGGGGCAGGTGTTCGTAAAGCATTGCACCGGCATCGAAATAATCACGATGCCGACAGACCCGGTCACCACGAAACGTCAACTGCGAGCATCCCGCGATACGCAGAGGCCGTCCTCGAGCGAGACGGGGATGCGTCAGGTGAAGCGTCCACGCCACGAAGGCGTCGTCGCCCTCACGCTGACGGTGAGTCACCTCGAACCGGCATGCCTGAACATTGGCCAGCATGTCCGCGTAATAACGCATCAGGACTTCGCGGCCCTCGATGTGATGTAACGGATCGGTGAATGCTACATCGTCAGTGTAGAGGTTTTTGAGAGACTCTGTACACCTTTTGTCCAATTTATCGAAGACATGACAAAAGGTCGCCAATGCAGTGTCTTGGCTCATGCTGTCCTCCGAAAAGGGCGTGGGGCTGTGGCTTGCGCTTGGGGGTGGGTTACGTCGTCAGTGACTTGAAGGCGTCCAGCGCGCGTTGACGTGCTGCCTTGTGGTCGACGATGGGTGTGGCATAGCCGGTCCGGCGGCGTTGCGACTCGTCGGGGAAAAAGCGTGACTTGACGGGGAGCTCGGCCAGTTCGGGGAGCCATTGCGCGATGAATCGCCCCTCGGGGTCGAAACGTTCCGCCTGCGTGGTGGGATTGAAGATACGGAAATAGGGCGCGGCGTCGGTGCCAGTGGAGGCGGCCCACTGCCAGCCGCCATTGTTGGAGGCGAAGTCGCCATCGATGAGATGCCGCATGAAGAAGGCCTCGCCGCGACGCCAGTCGATCAGCAAGTGCTTGGACAAGAACATCGCCACTACCATGCGCAGGCGATTGTGCATCCATCCACAATGGACGAGCTGGCGCATTGCGGCGTCGACCAGGGGGTAGCCTGTACGCCCTTCGCACCAAGCCTGAAACCCCGCGTCATCGTCGCGCCAGGCCAAGGCCTTTGTATGCGACTGAAAGGGGCAGTGGCGATTGATGTCGGGAAAGCTGGCGGCGATATGCAGATAGAACTCGCGCCAGACCAATTCATTGGCCCAGGCGGTGAGGCCGGCATCGCCGTCGGCCAGGTGGCCCTCGTTGTTGCTCATCACCGCGTGCAGGCACTGGCGATGCGAGATCATGCCCAGCGCCAGGTAGGGCGACAGTTCGCTGGTGCCGGGGAGTGCGGGGAAATCTCGCTGGCGCTTGTAATGATGGCCGCGAAAACGCAGGAAGCGTTCGAGGCGGTCGCCGGCTTCGTCCTGTCCCGCGGGCCACAGACTCGGGTCGAGTGGCGCGTCGGCCATCGCCTCGAGATCGCGAGAAGGCGGCGGGTCGGCGTCGATAGCCAGTTGGGCTTGGGGCTCAGGTTCTTCCACCAAGGCGATGCGGCGTGACGCCAACTGGCGATGCCAAGCCTTGGCGAACGGCGTGAACACGCTATATGGCTCGCCCTTGCCGGTGAGCAGCTCGCCGGGGGCGTAGGCGACGGCATCGGTATGGCCCCATACTGCCAGCCCGTTCGCCTGGAAGGCAGATTCCACTGCCGCATCGCGGCGGCGTTCGTTGAGAGGATATTCGCGATTGAAGTGCAGCGCGCTGGCGCCGTGAGTGCGCGCCAGTTCGAGCAGTGCTGCGGGCGCCTCGTCGTAGGTCGCGATGCGTCGTTGCAGCAAGGGGATATTGAGACCGGCCAGGTGCTCACGAAGCGCTGCTGCGCCACGCAGCCAGAAGTCCACCTTGTTGGCGCCGTGGTCGTGATGTTGCCACTGCGGAAGGCTGGTCAAGAAAATGGCGATTACCGGTCCGCGTTCGGCGGCGGCATGCAAGGCGCGGTTATCGAAGGTTCGCAGGTCGCTGCGGAACCACATCAATTGCACATCGGACATGGCCCATCCCTGGCGCAGGTGTAAGGGTTAGCGTCCCAGCAGCCCATGCAGGCGGCTGAGCGCGGCGGGTAATTCGTTGCCGAGCGTGGCGACCTGGGTGTTTTCCAGTTCCGCACCGCGGATGCGTGCCACGGGGCCAACTAAGCACAGCGGCATCTCGAGTTGCTCCGCCAAGCGCGGCAACTGACGCCGAATGAGATCGCTGCGCTCGGCATATCCGCTAGTCATGAGCACGGCGTCTGCCTTGAAGCGTTCCGCGGCCAGCGGCAACTCGTTGAGCGGCAGGTCGGTATCCAGCCATTCGACCCGAAATCCCGAGGCAGACGCGACCAGCGCCAAAAGCAACAGGCGCAAAAGGTCGCGCTCCTCGGGCAGGCGCAATAGCAGTAGACGCGCCCCCCGTGAGGCTTGGTTGGCGTGGTAAAGGCGAATGCCGACCCGCGTGCGCAAGAAGCTTTCCAGCAAGCGGCGCTGCAACTCGGCACCGAACTGATCGCTCCAGCGTTCCTCGAGTTGATCGATCACCGGCTGCCATAACTCGGTCACGCACAAACCCGCGGGATAAAGCGCCATGCTGCGACTGAACAGGGCCTCCAGCGTATCGTTATCCAGCGCGTCGACGGCCTGCAGCAGTTGCTGGCGTTGGCTTTCCCAGTCGCTGATGTCTGGCGGTGGGGCATCATTGGCTGTGGGCTCGGCCTGCTCGAGCAGATCGCGTACTTGGCTGACGGGAACACCCCGGTTTAGCCATTGCAGAATGCGTTCGACGCGGCGTATGTCCTCGCGTGCGTAGAGACGGTGTCCCTTTGGGGTACGCTGCGGGCGGATCAGGCCGTAGCGGCGCTCCCAGGCGCGCAAGGTCACGGAATTGACGCCGGTCAGCCGTGAAACCTCGCGGATCGGGTACAGCGGCGAACTGGCCGGATCCATCGCCTGTTCACTCATGCGCTTAGGTGCCTCCTGTGAATCTTGCCACTTAGCATGGGGGATGAAGTTGTACGTCGCAATAGTTCTGTACAATCTCCATCACGTCCTATCTTTCCAGCGACGCCTCTACGCGGGATGTCACGATGCCCGCCAATGCTTCGACGAAGGCGGGGTGCTGGCCCACGGGGTCGAGCAGCGTCAGTGCCGCCTGCGGATATTGCTCGCGCAATGCCTCAAGCTGGGCTGGAACGTCCTGACGCAGGTGACGTCCGGCGGCGAAAAACAATGGCAAGATATCGAGGCGTCGATGGCCTTGGTCATAAAGTTCGGCGACTCGGGTTTCCAGCGAGGGTTCGCTTAGTTCCATGTAGGCGATGACAGCGGGGGTTTCGAGGCGTGCGCGAAGATCGTGTTCGAGCGTCTCGAAAGGCGCGCGCCAGCGCGCATCGCTGGAGCCATGGGCAAGTAATATCAAGGCGTGGCTCATTGAGCGATCTCCTATGGTATTGACGTGGCGCCTTGCGTGGCGACGACAGCCGCGTGGCGGGTGGCCATGAGCTATGCTGTTCGCTCAGGCCAATGCATATTTACCTGGACAACTCTAGCAAACTGTACAACGGTCGTATAATACGTATTCGGAGAGTCATCATGCGCATACTGATCACCGGCGGTAGCGGTTTCGTCGGACGGCTGCTCTGCCATCGTCTACATGAGGCTGGCCATCGGTTGCTAGTGGTATCGCGCTCACCCACCCGGGCGCAAACGCATCTGCCCGAGGACATCGAGATCCGCGAGTCGATCATGGCATTTGCAGACGACGCCCCCGAGGCGATCGTCAATCTCGCTGGCGAGCCCATTGCCGACAAGCGCTGGAGCGAGGCGCAGAAAAAGCGTTTACTCGAATCGCGGCTGAACATCACGCGCGAGCTGGTGGCGTTGTGCGAGCGTCTGGAGACGCCGCCGCGGGTCATGGTCTCCGGGTCGGCCATGGGCTTTTACGGTGATCAAGGAGAGCGCGACGTCACCGAGCAGACGCCGCCCACCGATGAGTTCGCCCATCGCCTGTGCGCGCAATGGGAATCGGCGGCGCGGGCGGCCGAACCGCTGGGTGTGCGGGTCGCGCTGTTGCGTACCGGGCTGGTGCTCGATGCCGGTGGTGGCACGCTGAGCAAGCTGCTCCCGCCTTTCCGGCTGGGTCTCGGTGGTCGTCTGGGGAGTGGGCGTCAGTACATGCCGTGGATTCATCGCGAGGATCTAGTGCGCATCGTGCTGTTGTTGCTCGAGCGGGATGACCTCGAAGGGCCTTTCAACGCTTCCGCGCCGCACCCCGTCACCAATGCCGACTTCACGCGTACTTTGGCGCATCATCTACATCGCCCCGCGCTGATGAAAGTGCCCGCCGGGTTGCTGCGGTTAGCCCTGGGCGAGATGTCACGCTTGTTGCTGACCGGCGCCCGTATGCGCCCCGCGCGCCTCGAGGCGGCGGGGTTCACGTTTCACTATCCGACGCTGGACAGCGCCCTGAAGGCGATTCTCGGCCGCTAACGCGCGGCCTCTCAACTTAGATTTACTCGGGTGGGTCGACGGTGACGATCACGCGCACCGCATCGAGGCGCAGCCGCGTGGCATCGATGGCCGTATCCAACGCCTGACGCTCGTGGGCGAGGGCATCGATTTCCGCATCGCGCACTGCCGGGTTGTGGCGTGCCAAGGCCTTGAGGCGGGCCAGTTCGGTGTCCAGCGTCTCGCGCATGCGCGTCTGTGCAGCCTCGATGATGCTCGGCAACTCGTTCTCGGCTTCGCCTTCGGCGTTGGTCAACAGCTCGCGCAATTGCGCATGGCGCGACTTGATCAGATCTCGTGCCACGGCCTTCTTGACCTTCTTGAGGTTCTTCGCAAGGCCCCCGAACGAGACCTTCTGGGTCAAGTTGGCACCCGACTCGTCGAGCAGCAACCGAACCGCCGTGGGTGGCAAGAAGCGCCCGACATTCAGGTGCCGAGGCGCCGGACAATGGGTCCGGAACACCAGCTCGGCCATCAGTCGGCCACCGGGAATCGAGGGGTGCTGAAGCAGCGCCAGTGCGGTATTGCCCAGGGTGCCGTCGAGGATGCGCTCCATCATTTCGCGCACCAGAGGGTGTTCCCAGGAGAGGCGCTGCACGTCGTCGCGGGCCAGGGCGCGCTGCCGATCAAACGTCGCCGAGAAGCCTTCCTCGCCTTTGACCAGTCCCGGCAGGCCGTCGAGCATGTGCGGTCCCGCCAGCAGGTGCTGGATATCGTTACCCAGATCGCGACTCTCGACGCCGAACACGTCCAGAGCCTTGTCGACGTAACGTGGCAGTGTGGTGTCTTCGTCCAACTCGCGAATGGCCTCGGTGACGGCCTGGGCGCGTTCCGGGCGGCAAGCATTCCATTCCAGCAGCCGGTCGCGGCCGGCCTCATGCTCAGCGAGGCGACTTTCGAAATAGGCACGTGTTTCCTCGATGACTTCAGCGAGGGAGTCGTTATCGAGCAGGGAGTCGGCCACGGTATCGCCGAAAGCATTGTAAAGCTCGCTGCCGATGCCATGCGGGGCGTTGAAGGCACGCATGCCTTCGTCGTACCAGCGCAGCAGCCGCTCGCCGGGGCTATCTTCGAATACCGGCACGTAGATTTCGATGGCGTGTTGCTGGCCGATGCGGTCGAGGCGGCCGATACGCTGCTCGAGCTGATCGGGATGCGCCGGTAGATCGAACATCACCAGATGCCGGCAGAACTGGAAGTTGCGCCCCTCGGAGCCGATTTCTGAGCACACCAGCACCTGGCAGCCGTCTTCGTCGTCGGTGAATGCCGCCGCGGCCCGGTCACGCTCGATGAGCGTCATGCCCTCGTGGAACACCGGCGCCTGGAGACCGCCCAGCACGCGTAACGCCTCGCTGAGGTCGCTGGCGGTTTTGCGATCGTGGGCGATGACCAGCATCTTGTCGCGGCCCACTTCGGTCAGTCGTTCCAGCAGCCAGGTCACGCGCGGATCTATTTGCCACCAGGGCTCGGCGTTGAGTGCGGTGTCGCCCGGCGAGGCATCGCATTGCGCGCGATACATGGCATCCGGATAAAGCAGCACCTCGGGATGGTCGAGTCCGGTGGTGATCAGCAGGTCGTCGAGGTAGTCCATGTCGCGATCCAGCTTGCGTAGTTCGCGGCGGTAGCTGGACGGTGGAGTCAGGCGCGTGACGTGCAAATGGCGCTCGGGGAAGCCGGCGACATGGCGGCGGCTGTTGCGGAACATCACGCGGCCGGTGCCGTGGCGGTCGAGCAACTGCTCACGGAGTTGACGGCGGGCGCTCTGGTGCTGTGCCTCATCGCTTTCGGGGTCGAGCAGCGTCTCGAGCAGCGCCTGGCTGTCCGCATCGTCGATGACGGCGCCCACGGCGTCGCGATCCGCGGCATCGCCGGGCAGGCGTTCGAGGGCATCCACTGCCTCGGCGACCTTGGCGTACCCCGCTTCCTCGGCGGCGAAGGCCTCCAGGCTGGTGTAGCGCTCGGGATCGAGCAGGCGCAGGCGCGCGAAGTGGCCGGCTTGGCCCATCTGCTCGGGTGTGGCGGTGAGCAGCAGCACGCCGTCGATGACGCGTGCCAACTGCTCGACGCAGGCATAACCGGGGCCGCTGGCCTCGGGACTCCAGTCGAGGTGATGGGCCTCGTCGACGATCAGTAAGTCCCAGTCGCAGGCCTGGGCCTGAGTTTGACGGTGCGGATTGGCGAACAGCCATTGTTGACTGGCCAGCACCAGTTGGGCACTTTCGAAGGGATTGCCGGTGCTGTGCTGGCTTTGCTGTTCGTCGAGTAGCGTGAAATGCAGCGAGAAGCGGCGCAGCATTTCCACCAGCCATTGATGGCTCAGGCTGTCGGGTACCAGGATCAGGGCACGCTCGACACGTCCGGTGAGCAGTAGGCGATGCAGTATCAGGCCGGCCTCGATGGTCTTTCCCAGGCCCACTTCGTCGGCAAGCAGTACGCGCGGGGCATGGCGGCGCGAGACCTCGTCGGCGATGTACAGCTGGTGGGGGATGAGGTCCACACGTGGTCCGGCCAGGCCGTTCGCCGGGTTCTGGGCGATGCGGTGATAATGGTGCAGGGTGCGATAGCGCAGTTCGAACCAGTCGTTGCGATCGACTTGGCCGGTGAGCAGTCGGTCGCGCGCTTGCTGAAAGCGCATGCTATCGGCGAGGCGGCTTTCGGGAAGCTCGTCGTATTCGCCGTCTGCCGTCTCGACGATATAGACCAGCAACCCGTCGGTTTCCTTGGTGTCGTCGACGGTCAGGGTGCGGCCGTCGGCGGCTTCGATCCGGTCGCCGGCGCCGAAGACCACGCGGGTCAGCGGCGCCTGGCGAACGCTATAGGTGCGCGTTTCCTGGCTGGCGGCAAAGAGAACGGTCACGCTTCGTACGTCACAGCTCAGGATCGTGCCCAGCCCCAGCTCGGCTTCGCCGTCGCTGACCCAGCGCTGGCCCGGAATGAATTCGCTCATGATGCCTCGGGATGATGATGTAACGGTACGTGGCGCGCCATCTTGCCGGGAGCATGCAAGACGGCGGGGCGCGGTATTCTACCGGAAAGCGGCTAAGTGCTTAACAGGCGATTGCGTTTTCAGGTCGTGGGCGACAGCCAGCGCATGAGGTGCGCCGTGGATATCTCGCCCATCTGGTAATCGCGCAGCCTGCCATGGGCGTCGAGGCGCAGTGTCAGCGGCAGTTCGGGCATCCCGAAATAGGCCTGCAGGCGTTGTTGGGGATCGCGCAGATCATGGGTGAAGGAGACACCTCGGGCATCGAGATAACGCGCGGCTTGCAGCAGGGTCTGGCCTTCGTTGACCGTCGCTACGGTGGCGGCATCGCGATTCAGCTCGGTGAGCCGCGCCAACGTGCGGCGACATGCCCGGCAGTCGCTGCGCCACAGCACCACGATGAGCGGAGACGCCGACGCCAGCGTGTCGATGGACGTCGGCGTGCCGTCGAGTGCCTTCAATGTCAGGCTCGGCAAATTCGCGGGCAGGGGCTCGACCGCCAGCGGCTGCCAGGTATTCAATCCCCACCATAAAGCGCTACATGTCACGAGCGCGCCAGTGGCCCGTCGTATCTGGCGCGCGGACAGGTCGCGCAGGCGCCACAGCGTCCATGCGACGGCGCCGAGCAAGGCGCCCAGCGGGTGATATCCGGACTGCCACAACGTGATGGCCTCGAACGGCGCCTCTCGGTAAGCCTCGGGATGAAGGGCGATGTATACCAGACGAGCCCCGATCAACGCCGCCCCCAACGTACCGCTCAACCACTGGCGTCGCCGTGTGCGGGGGAGGCACAACAACGCGCCTAGCGCCAATAGGGCGAGCGCCGCGACGGCGGCATATAAAGGCGCAGGTGGCAGCGGCACGTGTCCGAGCATGATCGGCGGCATGGGACCCTCATGGTGGCGATGACGAATCGCGATGCCTGACACGTTACACTAACGCCCTTGGGGCCGCCTCTTTAAAGAGTGGTGGCTGGGTTGAAGTCCTCGCGCGGGGTCAGGGCGAGGCGGAAGGAGGAGCATGCATGGTGAGTTCGCGCTATGGAATCGATGGGTTGCGCGCGGCAGCCATCGCCAGTCAGGCCCTGGGATTCATTCTGATCATGACGCTAGAGACGTGTCTGGGCGATGCGGCGCGCCCCTGGCAGGGCATGACCCTGGCGTTGATGCTCCTTGCCGCATGCTGGGTGGCGCTGATGCGCCGCTATCGTCGCAATAAACAGCGCCGGTCCATGGCCGGACGGGACAGGCGAGCGAAAGAAGACGATGAGTGATGGGGCACATCAAGGCGCCAGCCTGTGCGGGCCCGAGTGTTGGCAGCGGCATGGATCAAGGGCCAGTAGCATCAGTTGCCAGTCACCGGGTAGCGGCATGGTCAGTACCCGCCAAGCACAGCTACGCGATGCACTGGGATGTTCGCGCGAGGCTTCCAAACAGCGTGCGCCTTGGCTGGTCAGTCGGGGCGCAAGATGCTCGAACTCCGCATTGTCGGCTTCCAGGCGTAGCGTGCTGGCGGGTGCCTCGGGGCGCTCTTCAAGCAGTAGCACATGACTGTTATGGCCTTCGCAGTGCAGTTCAAGATAAGCGCTGTACGGAGTACGCAACAAGATCGGCAATGCCAGATGCGTTTGCAGCCATTCCAGCAACGGGGTGAGTCGCGCGACATGAAGCGCGGCGGGTTCCAGCGATAAACGTTGCATGATGGACTCCCAAGACGCCGGTGGCGTATCCATCAGTATGGATGCTGACGCGCCGCTGGAAAGCACTGCATGGCTATGATGCGGATGCATAACGCCTATCGGCGTTTTTGGTGAGCGTTCTGATGAAGAGTAAGAAAGGTTGGCACATCCATGTGCCATTGAGCTTCCTAGCTTGGTCACGGTGTGCTTATTCGCCCAGGTTATCGATAACCTGAGTTAAATAGTTGTGGGACATTGCTGTAATGCGGAAGGCGAGAGAGTAACTGGAACCGGAGGGTGCTGTGTCTGGATGAAAAAAGCCCATGTCGATTCGATCGCATGGGCTTTTTCTGAATCTTGGTCGGAGTAGCAGGATTCGAACCTACGACCTCTGCCTCCCGAAGGCGTATTAGCGGTAAACCACGAGAAACCGATAGAAACATGAATCCCCTTTTAATCACATAAAAACAATGACTTGTAATATTTTTAATGATTGCTGCTTGTTGCTCTTGCATGCCCTATATATCCTGCTTCTGCTACCTATTTGCTACCTGGAAAGCGGAGCCTGTCATGGTCGGCAGCAGCAAGCAGAAGCTCACAACCAAGGCGCTGGAGCAACTATCGAAGACGCCTCCACCCGACAACGTCTTTGATACTGAGCTACCTGGTTTCCACATTCGGCCCAGTAAGCGCGGCCTGACCTTCCGTCTCTACTATCGCACTAAGACCGGACGGCAGCGAATCCTCACGATTGGACGATACGGCACTCTGACAGCTGCCCAAGCTCGTAAGGATGCCACCGAGGCATTGGCCATCGTGGCCCAAGGGGGCGACCCACGCGGTGTCATGGAGGAAGCTAAGGCTGAGGAGGAACGTCAGCAGCAACAGACGCTTCGCGCCTATCTGGATGGGCCCTATACCGTCGTGCAACGCAGGAAAAAGGACGGTGAGGCTACGTTGCGTCGCATCCGCCATGCGTTCGAGGGCTGGCTCGACACTCCGATGAGCGCGTTCACCCGCTCTGATGTAGAGCGCTGGCAGGGGAAGCGTGAGGCCAAGGGCGAGGCATTCGGTACCAGCGTGCGTAGCCTTGGGGCGCTCAAAACGCTGTTGGCTCATGCTGCAGAGCGCAAGGTGATACCAGCCAACCCGCTGACACGCATCAGTCTGCAAAAGCCGGCCATGACGGATGACGACATGGCTGAGCAGGCGGCCCAGCGTCGCTATCTGGAGCAAGAGGAGGTCGAGGCGCTGTTCGCTGGACTGAATGCGTATCAGGACAAAAAGCGCGAGCAGCGTCGCCTCAGCCGTGCCCATGGCAAGGTGTACTTGCCCGATCTCGGCAGCGTGGACTTCGTGGATCACGTCAAACCATGGATTCTGACCATGTACTACACCGGCTTTCGGCCCGGTGACATCACCGGCCTGCGCTGGGAGCACGTCAATCTGACGTTCGGCACCATTCGCAAGGTTATCGAGAAGACAGCGCATCATCATCCCGACCCGATGACCTTCCCACTGTCGTCAGCTGTTGTGGAAGTGCTCACCACCTGGAATCGGCAGCAAGGTGAGCCGACCACCGGCTTTGTATTCCCTTCATCGCGTAATGGCAAGCGCATGGATAGGACGGCGATGCAAAAGCCATGGGCGACGGTACGCAAGTTGTCCGGGCTGCCTGAAGATCTTCAGCTCTACAGCCTAAGACACAACTTTGCCTCTCAGCTTGTCATGGCGGGCATAGACCTGCTGACCGTCTCGAAGCTGATGGCGCATTCGGACATACAAACCACCATTCAGTTTTATGCCCACCTACGGCCTGATCACTCTCGGGATGCCGTTGAGACCTTCGCTCGACAGACTGCCGGACCCTTGCCTGAAGAAATAGGGGCCGCTGAGCCCTCTTTTGCGTGAAGTAAAAGGGCCACGACCCTGTAAGTTGCTGTGTTCGCCCATAGTTATCGAATTGCCAGGGTTGCAGTTTGTAAAAAATGATCGTCAAAGGCTTAAAATTCAGTTTTAAGTCAATTAGGCAGCACACGCCCCAGTTTCCACGATGGAAAATCTCATCTTTACTATCATGGAGACGCTTGGATGGCTCGTACCGCCCCTGACTATGATCAAGTTTTAGCCAGCGCGCTGGAGCGCTACAGAGCAGGGCTTGACCCTGAGTTAATAGAGTTACCAGAGCGTTCAGTATTTCCGTACCTGATACCTGCCCAACCGGCTACGGCGCGAAAAGCGAGGGTAACCGGAATGCTGCTTGGCATACCTGCGCCTCGATATGTCAAGCGTGGCCGAGCGGTTCGGTATCGGTTGGCCGATGTGTTGGGGTGGCTGTCGAATGCAGAACCTGTTGCAAGTACTGCTGCGGCTAACACTTATCTTTTATCCTTGAATAATAGTTGAGGACTTGCCCTGTATGTATTGTGCTTAGAGCCAGTTTTCTTAAAATTGGATGTAGAATTGCGGGTGGTCAAGTATGATCCGGGAGTTATTTTCGGGTATCCGGAATTGAGTGTGGGAACAGATGATTTTCTCTCTCCCTCAATTCCGGTATCAATGTAGAAACCTCAGGAAAAGTGGCCGCTTTCCAGCAGGTCGCAAAGCGTAGGGATATGTGGACCGTACTCAACCGTCCTGGGCACTTTCTCCAGACCAACAGATCTCGATAGGGGCCCCTGTTGAGGTTTGCCTTTCGGCTTTCGTCCTCTCAACTTGGTTGTTGGTTTACGCGCTTGCTTCTCGTAGATCAGTCGAGCACGCATGACCTCAAAGCTGTATCCGCGTCCCATCCGGTTAATGTCCTTTGCCAGCCGATTCACAGATTCAGTATAGGCGTTTGTGACCTGATGATCATAGAAGTTGAAAACCTCCCCCCACCAGTTCAATAACGCTGTGCGGGATGCCTCAAAGGCTGGCTCGATTGCAGGCGGCAGCGATCTCATCCATACCCTCGCAAACTCCTGCGCCTCAGCCTTGTTGCGGCACGAGTAGATGTTATGGAAGTTCTCCTTCGCCTCATAAGCCATAGCCAGTTCTGGATGAAGATCGAACCAGGACTGCATTTTTTCGCGCTGATCAAGCGACAGATTGTGCTCCCTCTCCAAAAGGATAAAGCGGTCGTCTTTCAGCTTCAGCCTCTGTCGAGTGTTGAGGCCTTTACGAATTTGTTTTCGCACGGCCTCCAGAGCCTCATTGGCCATGCGGATGACATGCCAGCGATCCACCACAATATCGCGACCTGGTAACTGCGCGTTCACGACATCCTTGTAGGTGCGCCACATATCCATCGTCACGACCTTTACCTTGTGCTTATCAGGCATAGCCTTGAAGTAAGTCATAAGGTCGGTTTTCCGACGGTTGGGCAGCAAGTCGTAGACAGCAAGCTCGTTCACGTTGGTGATCATGCACCGGTATTCGCCAATGATCTTCAGCTCATCAATCCCCAGAAACTCCGGCGTTTCAAACTTGATCTCTTTTCCAAGCCGGTGGACGTAGTCTTCGAAGATATTCTTGATCGTCTTTTCATCAATGCCAGCCTCGCGTGAAATCATTGCGAAGGTTTTCTTCATCGACTCCTGCTCGACGTATTTTATGAACCGGGTGGAGGCTTTCCGTTTCGGGTCGATGTCTGGCAGGTTTGAGAAAAAGGTCTTCCCACAACTTTTGCATCGGAAGCGAGCTCGGTCCACGCGGAGCAGTACGGGCTTTCCATGCATCGGGGTATCGATGTAGTGCTGTTGCTGAGTACCGTGTCTATACGGACCCTCAGCCTGGCAATGTGGGCATCGCCCAGGGATACCCTGACCATCAACCTCGATGACGTAGTGATCACCCTCATCAATCAAGTTGCTGGATTGGAGGGTATCCATGTTTAGCAGGTCAAATTGGCGCATCGCTCATACCTTTTTCTTCACCAATCGCCCGGTGGTGTTATCCATACGGTACTGAACGATACTTCCATCAATAATTCGCTTCACGACTTCGCGGGCAGTATCCAGCGGAACAGAGAACCACTCCCGCGGGTGATATTCTTTCCCGTCTCTCCCGGTGAGCGTCATCTTGATTCGCTGGGCGTGCAGGAACCCGTGGATGAGGGTCTCAAACTTGTTCGGGTTCAAGTTGTAGCACTCTATTGAGGCGAGCTTCTTGACGGGTGCCTCAAGGAAAGCGGTGTCCCGTTCCGCATTTTTTGTCCGCTCGTCCACGGTCAGCTCGGTATAACCAATTTTCAGTAGATTCGGGATTTCACGAAGTGCGGGCTTATCGCTCAACGTCGTAACGAAATAGATTTGTCCCGCCCGCTTATCCTTGTGGTTCACATTGTTGAAGGCGTCGACGACCGACTCAGCATCACGGATAATTCTCCGGCCAGTGGGCTCCTGGTAGAGGCGTTTTGCCAGGGACTGCAAGAGATGATTGGACTCCGTTCCATTCTCGAAAATGATACGCAAGCGTGGGTCGTATCGTCCCTGGTTATCTTCTCGGTACTCGCCAACCTCATCCACTAGACACATGACGCCTTCAAGTATGAAGGCATCACCCGGCTGAACTTGTGAGGCCTGCTGGAAGCGAGCCGCTTTTACATCGCCAGTTTTCAGCTTCTCGTGCAGATCCCTAAATATTGGCTCAAATGCATAGAAGTCCTGGCAAACACGCCGCTGAGCTATCTCATCTGGCTCCTCTCGGCTTTTCTCGAATGAGACATGAACCGGGTCAAAGAGGGAATCTTCTCCTTGATCAAACTCTGAGAATGCCTCGCTCGCAAAAATGTCATCAAGCGATGTGACGTTTTCAGCCTGGCTCACGTCTGTCTTCGACGATGGCTCACCCGGTTCGGTAGAGGCGCGAGAGGGCCTCTCATCATGTGCGGTGACCTCCTGATTCGAAGCCAGTACGGGCTCGGGTAGCAGGTTATGACGGTCGTATGGTTTTAGAGCTGACAACAGATCTTCCTTCTCCGTGTAGCTCTTTAATCTCCGGGCGAAAAGCTTTTCCTGTAGGTCAGCACTATCAGCCTGCGGAGCTTTCCCCTGCTGATCGACGAACGCGCTGATCTCTTCAAATCGAGACACCTCAAGAGGCGCACCCGAGCTTGATTTCTTGGCCTCGACGTCAAGAAGACCGAACTCATCCGGGCCAGCAAATATGTCGTCCAGTGAAGGCCGAGCCGAGGCTTTTCGTCTGTTGTGATTGATCGGTGGCATGCCATATCCTCCTTACGACGTCTGTGCCTGCGTCTTACGCTCCTGAGCCTTTCTCTTAATGTAAGCCAGTGCATCCGCCAAACGGCGCTCATACGGCTCACTAGCCGTCACAGAAGGCTCTCGGCCTTTCTCCTTGCGGAACTCATTGATTCGCGGCCAGAGGATAACGGCCTCTTCTTCAGACATCTGTGACCTCATACCAACCACGGTGTCCTGAATGGTCTTCAGCACCGAGGGCGTCACGGATTTTGAGAGAATCTCGTAGGCACCCTGGAAGGGGTTCACCTGACGAATCAGATCGACATTCAGGTTCTCGATATTGACGAATTTATTCCCAATAAGAACAAACTTGCGATTGGTTTTGGACTCATCGTTCCCAGCACCAGCGTTGGTTTTCGATGGCTTATCTGTGCCTGTCTGATAATCCGGCGATTCTTCTTGAACCCCTTCAGGAGTCATGATCTGAGCGCCTTCAGGCAGGTCAGATTCATCGAACAGCCCTCCGGTAGACTGGATGGCCATGGAAGCGTGTACGGCTTCTGAGACAGTGCTTATCTCACTGTCATCCATATCTGGGTAAAGCGTTTCCACGACCTTTGGAATCTCTACTTGCTCCATAACTTCTGGGTCATCATCGCCTGTCACAGCTGGTGCAATGACTTCAGGCTTTTGAAGGATGGCGGCTTTGATGTTGTCCATGTTCTCCAGGGCCTTCATGACCTTGTCGGAGACAGGCGATGTGGTGTCTTCGATGACCACAGTGCCAGGGTCGACTTCTTCGCCCGGCCGTATCCGAGACCTCGGCTTGAAGTTCACTGCGGGTGCCAAGACCTGCTCCATCAACAGCGAAACGGTGATGGCCTTGAGCATGTTGTTGACCGACGTTTTGACGTCGTCATCCTCTGCATCTGGTTGGGCAATCAAGTTGGTGAATTGGGCGTGTGATTTGCCTTCTGAGTCGCGAGTAGCGCGACCGATGATCTGGATGATTTCCGTGAGCGAGGAGCGATAACCAATAGTCAGAACATGCTCGCACCAAGGCCAGTCAAAGCCTTCCTTCGCCATCCCCAGTGCAATGATGATATCCATGTCGTCTGCTTTGGACACGTTCCTGAGGTAGTTCTGAACCTCTATCCGGAGAGGGTTGTCATCAACCAGATCGGCAACCTTCAAAAGCCGGCCGGACTGGTCCTTCACGGTAATAATACCGGTCTTCATATCCTTCTCGACGACATCGCCGATAGCGTCGAGAATGTAATCGACCTCAGAATACTTGTCCTTCGTGGACTCGACCGCGTTGACGTTTGGAATATGAACAATCGTCTTCTTCGAGGTGTCCAGCACCTCATGCACAGCATCCAGGTACCGACCTGTGTAGAAGTGATAGCCGATGCCAAGTGACTTCAGATACCTGTAGCCATTGAGCTGTTCATAGTAGGAGTAGGTGACCTGCGTAAACTTCTCTTCGTCCTCTGGTAGGAGAATCGGAACGGCGTCGCCTCGGAAGTACGAACCCGTCATTGCTACGATGTGGGCGTTGGAGCCCGCCATGACGCCATCAATAAGTGCGCCAAGCCGGTTTTCACCGTCCGCAGAGGTATGATGGAATTCATCGATCGCCAGCAGGATGTCGTTGAAGTTAGAGGGAGCCAATTCCTTATAGGCGTACCGCAGGGTTGCATGGGTGCAGATCAAAACGTCTGCGTCCGTATCAGACATGAAGCGGATAAACGCCTTGACCTTGCGGTCCTCCCCGCCAGGTACGCAAAGGTTGTAGCTGGGCTGCACCTTCCAGTCGGCAAAGAAACCAGCACTCGTGAGATCTGTATCCTTGAAGGAACCCCCGATGGACATTTCAGGCACGGCCACGATGACTTTTTTGAGCCCCTGATGGTGCAATTTGTCCAATCCAAGAAACATCAGGGCTCGCGATTTCCCGGAGGCTGGAGGCGCTTTCAAAAGTAGGTACTGGGCGTCACGCGCTTCATACGCCCGAGCCTGCATTTCCCGCATACCCAATTCGTTCAGGTTTGAACTCTTGCCGGTTTGCTTGTACTGGACCGTCATCAGATCTGCCATGATCAATTACTCCCTTTGGCTGTTTTCTTGGCTGGTGCTTTTTCTTTTTCCTCGGCAATCAATTTTTCGTACCGGGCAAACAAATGCTCCAAACGTTCGGTTGCGTCTCGAAATGGTTTGTCACGGTAAAGTTTTTCGACAGCGCGATCCAAGGCCTTATGAGCTTCCCGAAGTGGCTCCGGCATTTCTTTCGGGTCATAAAGTTTGGATAAGGATTTGTCAGGGTAATCCTCACGAACAAGAAGAACTTCCTCGGCGAGTTCTTCGATTGTCTTTCGTTGTTGGTCGTTAATTTCTGGCCACGGGAATGTGTTGTAGACGAGGGTGGCAGAATAGCGGTAGCGACTCTCCAAACGTCCTGCCACGGTGCGCATCCAGTCGTTGTGCATTTCGGATGTTAGGATTCCGAATTCATAAAGTCCCGCGCCGGGGATAATCAGGTTAAGATTGGTGGATATTACATCCGAACCAAATAGTCCTATAGGTACATATTTTCTTCGCTCTGATGATACCGAAGGGATAATCATGAAGGAGTCCGGGTTATTTAAGTCTCTAAATTCGTGCGGTCTCTCTGCCAACTTTCTGGTCCCTGCGTCCTTACTTGCAAGCCTTTTTTCCCTAACCCTATCTACTCGGGAACGGATGCTCGGAAAACGATCGATGTCATTTTTGGTTGCTCCGGTCAGCCACAAGCACCATCTCTCGCCGCCCTGTAAAAATTCTTTAGCGCCAACCAGTTTCTTCATCCATGCGGCTGATTCCGGGTTCTCGCCAATAAGCTGAGCCCTTTCTTCTCCGGTAAGAATAAGGTTCCCCCCTTCGTTTGGCATATTTCCAAATATCATTTTGGGGGAGCCTGATATTTGGCTCTCACGGATTGATACAACCGTATTGCCCCCATCTAGGAGATATGGAGATATGTTTTCGACCTCCTTTTTTATGGTGTCGGACTTATATTTTTCGTACAGATTTACTTCCTTTGCTTTTGCGCTTAGACCTACTACGACAACATGGACGGCAGCCTTATCCTTTGCATTGTTACTCCACGAGAAACTCTTGTGGGCAAAATGCAATCTTATTCCCTTTTTAAGTATAGGAGTCCACAATAAATCCACTTGCTGACCTTGGCATATAGAGCTGGTACCAACTAGAGATAGTTCCGCATTATATTTTTCAACATATAAACTGCCTTTCCAGAACCAACAGGCAACGAAATCTAAAAGCTTGTATGTTTTTACATGCGAAAGAACAGTTTGCATGTCAGAAATCTGTTCTTTTGATCTGGTGCCATGCCCTAAAAATGGTGGGTTTCCACAAATATAAACCTCGAAAGGGTTGCCTTTCCCATCCGATGGTGAACAGACGTTATCCCAGTTTAGACTGAGCGCGTTCCCGCAAACAATATGGCCAGAATCTTTAAGAGGAAGTGAAGCTTCTGCATAGCCAAATTTTTCCTTAAAAGCCATATTCATCTGGTGCTCTGCTAGCCAGAGAGACAAAACGGCGACTTCATGCGCAAAGTCATCAATTTCGATACCATGGAACTGGGACAGCTTAATCCCGGAGTAGTACATTTCAGTTTGGTCCGACACAGTGTTCAGAGCGTCGATGATTTCCATTTCCAGCTTTCGCAACTCTTTGTAAGCAATGATCAGGAAATTTCCTGATCCGCAAGCCGGATCAAAGATGCGCAGATTCTGGAGGCGCAGAAGTAGCTCCTTCAATTTTCGTTCGTTCTTCCGACTCTTCTCAAGCTCGGTATAAAGTTTGTCGAGGAAGAGAGGCTGGATCACCTTCATGATGTTGGATACAGAGGTGTAATGCTGTCCCAGGTCGCCCCGCTGCTCTTCATCAATGACTGCCTGGAACATCGAGCCAAAAATGTCCGGGTTGATCTCAGACCAGTCCATGTTCCCGCAATCAATCAAAAGCCGTCGAGCTTTTCTTCCAAATTCTGGAATGGGCTCATCCGCCTCAAAGAGGCCACCATTGACGTAAGGGAACTCCTGGAAGTGAGCTGCCATGGCTTTTCGTTCAGGCGCGTCATCTTCAAGGTTTAATACAGTGAAGAGTTCTGAGAAGAATTGGTCGACATCAGAGCCATCTTCCTGTGTCGTTGACTGAATGGCAGATGTCATCTGACCCTGAGCGAAGATGCCGGTGTCTTCGGCGTAAAAGCAGAACAAGAGGCGGGTAAGGAAAACGTTGAGCGCGTGAATGTCCTCAGGCTTCGAGAGGTCATTGCGCTCACGGATCAAATCAAACAGCCGCCCCATCTTTTCAGAGGCTTTAACGTCAGCTGGATGCTCTGAGTACATGACCGCTTTCTCGTACCCGGCCAGCGGGAGAAAGAAGGCATACTGCTTGTCGAGATCATCCATCGTGGTTTCAAGGCGTTCTTCTGCCTTGAGGTCGACGGCAACCAGGCTCTTGAAGTCAGTGACGATGACAAAACGGATATCGTTCCGTGATACTACTTCGCTTGCCTTGAGCGAGTCGGCTTCAGCATTTAAATCAGTCCCCTCTGGAACAGATCGGAAGTAGAGTTTCTTCTTCAGTCCAATGTCATCACCGCTGGCAACGTTCCGGCTATCGTCACCTTTGCGTAGGCGGGTTATGGTGCTCTTCGGAAATCCGTAAGCATCAAGGAAGGAGAAAATGAACTCATCCGGATTAGGGTTGGAGCAGGCCTGCTCCATGGATTCGATAATGCGTGCCTGACTAATCGCCATGTTTTCCACTCCTGGCCAGTCGTTCGTCGAGCCTTCGACTACGTGCGAATTCTGACGACAGAATACACACTTAGTTCCGGTTTAGAAACTCGATGATACGACAGAGGTATCACACACGCAATTCCGGTTTACGGACTACGTGACACCTGTAGGCTGAAGTGGAATTACACACTAGGTTCCGGATACCCTTATTTTCTAAAGGTGGCAAGAGATTTGTGCAGAAGCTTATCTGGAAATCGGCTATAGCCATCAAGTAGTATAAACAAGCATCTAAATTCGGGTAAGCGGATTAAATGGTTGATCTTACCTTTGCATGAGAGTGAGACAGACCGGCATCTCATCGGATTATCTGGTTGATGCTTCACCTACTGCTGGTGCATGTTTCCTTCGCTAATTCCAGCAAGAACCCCACACGCCTCAACTTCCCGGTCATCGTTGCAACTCGCTCTCAGTGAAACGAGTTGTTTCTCAAGCGCTTGCAGAGCGGTTATCTGCGACCGCACATGAGAGATGTGATCATCGAGCAAGGCGTTGACGGCGGTACAAGGCTGATGAGGGTCGTCCTGATAGCTCTGTAGTTCGTGAATCTCAGCCAGTGACAGGCCCAGGATTCTGCAGCGACGGATGAAGGCCAGCCCCTCACCATGCTTCTCGGTATAGACACGGTAACCGTTGTCCTGCCGATCAGGCGGCGGCAACAAGCCCTGCTGTTCATAGAAGCGGATCGTCTGTGTTTCGACCCCTACCAACTGCGCCAACTGACCAATGCGCATCAGCCTCCTCCCCAACGGATTCTTTACTCTATTGACCTTATAGTAGCTTTATAGTTTTAAATGGTACCACAACATTGTTCAAGTGGAGTCGTATCATGAGCAAATCCTGTGGTGGCGCCTGTGGCGGTGATGCAACGTCCGCAGCGGATACCGATATACAGGCCTCCTCCGAGGCGCCAGGGAGATGGGTCAGTGTTTATGCCGTGCCGAAGATGGACTGTCCATCA
This sequence comes from Chromohalobacter canadensis, assembly GCF_034479555.1. Classification (NCBI taxonomy): domain Bacteria; kingdom Pseudomonadati; phylum Pseudomonadota; class Gammaproteobacteria; order Oceanospirillales; family Halomonadaceae; genus Chromohalobacter; species Chromohalobacter canadensis. Next base: position 2,011,281 of record NZ_CP140151.1, read on the forward strand.
GAAGAACGAATGATTCGCCTAGCCCTGAACGGCTTTGAGGAGATTCGGGCGCTGTCCTTCGACTTGTCGAACCGCCGGCTGAAGGTCGTGCATGACGGCGAGGTCGAGCCCGTCACCTCGAAACTGAAGACCTTGGGGCTAGGCGCCTCGCTTCAGGAAACCGTCGCTGCAAATCCGGAGACCATCAAGGCCGCCGAGTTTTCGGCAGCTTCTGCTAAGCAAGAATCCGGGACCCTGCGCTGGTTGCTCGGCATCAATGCACTTCTGTTCGTGGTGGAAATGACTGCCGGTCTGATCGCCCAGTCCACCGGCCTGATTGGAGAATCCCTGGACAATTTTGCCGATGCGGCGGTGTACGGGCTTGCCCTTTATGCGGTTGGACATAGCGTGAAAATGCAGGTACGTGCCGCGCATCTTGCTGGTGTACTGCAACTGATCTTGGCTGTGGGCGTGCTCGTAGAGGTGGTGAGACGCTTTGTATTCGGTAGTGAGCCTGAATCGCTGGTGATGATGGCTATCGCATTCGTCGCATTGATTGCCAATACCAGTTGTCTGCTGCTCATATCCAAACATCGGGAAGGCGGGGCGCACATGAAGGCAAGCTGGATATTCTCGGCCAACGACGTGGTGATCAACCTGGGGGTCATCACCGCCGGCGCCCTGGTCGCGTGGACCGGTTCCAATTATCCGGATCTGATTATCGGCACCATCGCGGGGGGCATTGTACTTAACGGTGCCAGACGCATTTTGGCGTTGAAGGGTTAAATAATGCTCATTATTGGCAAAAAGCTCTCGCCGTATGCCCTATTGTCCATATCGGGCCTGCTGGCAGCGTCTGATCAGGCTGTAAAGTGGCTGGTGCAGCAATCAATGGCCTATGGCGAGTATGTTTCGGTGACCCCGTTCTTTAACTGGGTGCACCTATGGAACACCGGTGCCGCATTCAGTCTTTTTGCGAATGGTGGAGGCTGGCAGCGCTACTTTTTTATCGGAATCGCGGTAGTGGTCTCGATTTTTCTGATCAAGCTGATCCTTGAAAATCGTCATAAAGGAGAAGCCATCGCTTACAGTCTTATCCTCGGTGGCGCCATGGGCAACCTGATTGACCGGGTCTTTCGCGGCTATGTTGTGGATTCCTTTGATTTCTATTGGCGAGACTGGCATTGGCCGGCCTTCAACCTGGCTGATATTGCAATTGTCCTCGGTGCCTTACTTTTCGTTTCCAGCAGCTTGTTGGGTAAAAAAGCAAACACCAATGCCGAGCCGGATGGATCTGACTGACACCTACGCCTATACAACACCATGACCGAACTTCCCGACAACATCCTTCACCTGCCGCAATACCAAGTACTGGGCTGCAAATCAACCGACGACGAAATGCACTTCCAGGTGGACGTGCCCGATCCCATCGCCTGCGAGGAATGCGGCGTGCAGGGTGAGTTCGTACGGTTCGGCAAGCGTGACGTTCCCTATCGTGATCTGCCCATCCACGGCAAGCGGGTCACTCTCTGGGTGGTCCGCCGCCGATACACCTGCCGGGCCTGCAAGACAACATTCAGGCCCCAGCTACCGGAGATGGTGGACGGATTCCGTATGACACTGCGGCTGCATGAGTACGTGGAGAAGGAATCCTTCAACCACCCCTACACCTTTGTGGCGGCACAGACCGGCCTGGACGAGAAGACGGTGCGCGACATCTTCAACGCCCGCGCCGAGTTCCTGGGGCGCTGGCACCGCTTCGAGACGCCCCGCATCCTGGGCATTGACGAGCTATACCTGAACAAGCGCTACCGCTGCATTCTGACCAACATTGAGGAGCGAACCCTGCTCGACCTGCTGGCCACCCGCCGCCAGGACGTGGTGACCAACTACCTGATGAAGCTGAAAGACCGGCAGAAGGTCGAGATCGTCAGCATGGACATGTGGAACCCCTACCGGGCAGCGGTCAAGGCTGTGCTGCCCCAGGCCCGTATCGTGGTCGATAAGTTCCATGTGGTGCGCATGGCCAACGATGCCCTAGAGAGAGTGCGCAAGGGCCTCAGAAAGGAGCTGAAACCGTCCCAGAGCCGGACTCTCAAGGGAGACCGGAAAATCCTGCTGAAACGCGCTCACGAAGTCTCAGACCGGGAGCGCCTCATCATGGAGACCTGGACAGGCGCGTTCCCGCAACTGCTGGCCGCCTACGAGCACAAGGAGCGCTTCTACGGCATCTGGGACGCCACCACACGGCTCCAGGCAGAAGCCGCCCTGGACGAGTGGATAGCCACCATCCCGAAGGGCCAAAAGGAAGTCTGGAGCGATCTGGTCAGGGCAGTGGGAAACTGGCGCGAAGAGACCATGACCTACTTCGAGACGGACATGCCCGTCACCAACGCTTACACGGAGTCCATCAACCGACTGGCCAAGGACAAGAACCGTGAAGGGCGCGGTTACTCCTTCGAGGTGATGCGGGCACGAATGCTCTACACCACGAAGCACAAGAAGAAGGCACCGACTGCGAAGGTCTCTCCTTTCTACAAGAAAACCATCGGTTACGGACTGCCGGACTTCGCAGAGGAACTCAACTACGGAGTCGATCTATCAACCATCTGAGGGTGGTATCAGATTGATGGGGTGAAGGTGCCCCATCAACCATTAAATCCGTATACCCCTAAATTCTAGTTCCGTGCCGAGAGCCATCGTTCGCCCGCACATAGACATCCTGGCGCCTCGTCGCCAGGATGAAGGGAAGGCCCGAAGAGATGCTAACCCGTTACTATTGCACTGTAATTATAATGTCGATTATGAGATTCTGAGAAATAAAAAACTGTGAGGGTTAGGGGTTATAAGTAAGCTTCCTGCAAAGTTTTTTCGAATTCATATCGATTTGCAATTACTACTGGAGCCTCCTCCGGACAGTCACCCTTATCAGCTATATCCAGACGCAAACGTTTCTTGAAATAATATAAGAATGACTTTCTTATTGGGATGTCAATCACAAGATTATCCATGGCGTAGTCAGAAGCGATAATGGCTTGCTGCGACTTTGAAAGCGCAGGGTTTGGCATTAGTTTAACTATAAAAATAGTATGCCACATCTGGTCATCTCTAGCAGCCGCTTTAGCCTCGCCGGCTTTACGACAATCAAGGCAACGAGAAAGCAAGAAGTCTTTAAACTTACGATCTATATGGCAGTAGGCGCGGACATGCCAGCGGAAGCCGTCACTTGCCAGTGCATGTGGTGAGATCTCACGCCACACGGGATCGGGGCGGTTCGGATTCATGGATTGGTAATGAATCTCAATAGCGCCCCTGTTGCGAACCGCCGATAGTATCGTGCGCAGCACCTCAGGGTCGATCCTGCGGTGGGGTATGGGCAGGCAGTCAACGTTCGGCAGATTCGACAGCCATGTTTCATCTACTGTTTTGTCTTTCTCGGCGATTTGGCGCAGCTGAGAGAGGTACTGGTCCGGTTCTGGCGTCAGAAAGCGGGGCTGGAAGGTATCGGCTGCAAAATAGCGCTTCTCGCTCTTGTCATACGCCATGTTGCCGGGGGCCAGCTCTTGGTACTGGTTCAGGTCCTTGGACGCTTGCGGCACGGACACGCCAAAGAATCCAATAATGTCGCCGCGGTTGATCCCGCCCTCCCAGTACAGCCGGAACTCTATGAATCTGAGGCGTCTTTCGACCCCCCAGCGTAAGCCTGATGAACCTTCGCTCACTGGTGACTCCTTGATGGGTATAGAAACTATATTGACATCGAAAAGCGATGCGTATAGTTTCTATACTATCGGTGAGATGCAGTCAACGGAAATCGGAGGTCGCTATGGCGGGGAAGGATCGGTACGTCGCCAAGCATGGCAAGGCGTGGGCAGTGAAAAGGGCTGGTGTTGCCACGCCGGATAGCGTGCACAGGACACAGGGTACGGCTGAACAGAGCGCCAAGCGGTCTGTGCGCTTCGCCGGTGGCGGAGAGGTTCGCATCCAGGGTCGTGATGGCAAATGGCGGGACTCGGACACGGTGGCGCCGGGCAACGATCCGTTTCCGCCACGGGACAAGAAGCATTAAACCGGCTCAGCAAGATATCTACAGACTAGGAGTGGCACCACATGACAACACGTATTGAGTTCTTTCCTCTCGGCAACGCAGACACGCTGCGTCTCGACCTTGCGGACGGACGCAAGATCCTCTTTGATTACGCAGCGATGCGTAGCGGTGACGATCCCCAGGACAAGCGCTGTGACCTACCCGCAGAGCTCCGCCGAGATCTGAATAGGGCAGGACGCGACAATTTCGACGCCGTCTGCATCACCCACACGGACACGGATCATTGTAAGGGGTTCGGCGATTTCTTCTGGCTTGAGCATGCCAAGGCTTACCAAGGCGAAGGTCGCATCAAGATCAACGAGCTCTGGGTGCCGGCGGCAGCGATCTTGGAGGAGAACCTGAAGGACGATGCCCGGCTTGTCCGCGCCGAAGCGCGGCACCGCCTGCGCGAGGGCAAGGGTGTGAGAGTGTTCTCCCGGCCAGGACGACTGAAGAAATGGCTTGAGGACGAAGGCCTCAACTTCGAAAAGCGGAAGCACTTGATCGTCGACGCCGGCGAGCTTGTTCCCGGTTATGAGAAGGATGGCCCCGAACAAGTTGAGTTTTTCGTTCACAGTCCTTTTGGCTGGCGTCAGGATGAGAATACCGTGGTGTCCCGGAACGAGGATTCGATCGTGATGCATGCGACGTTTCAGGAAGCCGGCACCGAATCGCGCCTGTTCCTTGGATCGGATGCGACCTACGAAATACTCTCCCAGATCGTGCGAACGACCCGAAGGCACGGCAATGCGGATCGGCTGCGCTGGGATATGATGAAGCTCCCGCATCACTGCTCCTACCTGTCGCTCGGACCGGATAAGGGCACTGATGAGACTGTTCCTGATCCTGATGTCCGTTGGCTGTTCGAGGATCAGCGGGAGGAGGGTAGCTGCATCGTGTCACCTTCTTGTCCCATCCCGGCAAAGGGGGCAGCGGATGATAATAACGATCAACCGCCCCACCGGCAGGCCGCGAACTATCACCGGCGTATCTCCAAGGGCTGCGAAGGTGAGTTTGAGGTGACAATGGAAAAGCCCTCGAAGGCAAGTCCCAAGCCGTTTACCTATATGATTACCGCCCAGGGCATCGCGCTGAAACTCGCGGCACCGATGGTTGGCAGTACTGCGGCTGCTGAAACGCCGAGGGCCGGTTGATGGATATTGATGCTTGGCTGAATGGATGCGGAGAAGCAGTGGCTGCCACGGATCTCACCTATCCGGCAGCCCAGGCCCTTGTCGCTTTCGTTGAGCAATACGCCGGCCATCTCGCCACCATAGTTGAAGGGCGCCGGGGCGAGGAGCGCGAAATTGTCGTTCTTGATTTTCAGACAGGCAGGCCGCAGAAAAGTGCCCATCCGATCAAGCGCGTGGAGCGTGTCGGCGTTTTTTTTACCCATGATGAGGGCATGCCGCTCGTTTTCATGCTGCGTGCGGACTTCCCTGATACGGAGCACCAACAACTCACGCCTGAAGGTATTCCACGAGCTATCTGTATCGATGACCGTCCCTGGGCTGAAGCGCGTCTTACCTGGACGACTGCGGAACTGGTCGAGCGTATCCTCTCCTGGTTAAAGCGTGCAGGGCACGGGGAGCTGCATGATGCGCGTCAGCCCCTTGACCCTCTGCTTTTCGGCAGTCTGCTGAGCTTTATCATCTCGCGCGATGTCCTGCACCGTGCAGATGAGCTTGATCTGGTCGCGCTGCACGATGCCGACCAAGGGCAGATTCTGCGTGTGCGTCCGGCGCAGCCCGGCGAGCGTCCAAACGAACAGATAGAGCCGATCTGCTTCATTGCATACAGTATCCCGCCAGAAAATATGCGGCGTCTCCAGTTTGCGCCCGAAACGCTGGGGAGCCTTGCGGACATGCTTGAGGTCCGGGGTATAGACCTGTTCAAGGATTTGCGAACCCGATTTTCAGAGTGGGTCCTTCAGGCTGAAGAGGTGCCGTGGCGCGTTCTGTCGCGCTTTGCCGTTATCGTGGAAATGCCTGTGATCGCTCCTGACGGCTCGCCGCAGGACGGCACTGACTTGCGCGCTTTCGTAACCGATCAGTCGGTTGGCGACATTGCCGTGGCGCTTGGCATTGCGCTCAAGGCCGAGCGCAGTGATGAAGGCAGCAGGGTAGGCTACACCAGTGCGGTAGTCCCGGGCCCACAGGAGACGGACACACTGCGCGCCATCACGGCGCAGTCGGCAGAAATCCACTACGAGTTTGACCGCCGGCTTGCAACCCAGCTAAGCGGCAGGCACAACACTGATGAGCGCAAGGCAGTCATGGTGGGGGCAGGGGCTATCGGCTCGCATGTTGCAGAGTGCCTTGGTCGGGAAGGACGGTTTTCCTGGACGGTGATCGACGATGACCGGCTGTTGCCCCACAACATTGCGCGGCACACGGGCCGTGATTGTGACGTTACCAAAAGCAAAGCCGAGCTGGTTGCCGCACAGCTTGAAAACACCATCCATGAAAGCGGGCAGGTCGCGCGCGGCCTTGCCGCCGATGTGATGACAGCAGGCGATTGCCGTGAAGAGATTGACCGCACGCTCGGAAGCGCTGACATCATCATCGATGCCACAGCATCCGTCTTGGCGGCGCGTTACCTCTCGGACCATTCAACGTCAGCCCGGCGTGCAAGCGTTTTTTTCAATCCCTCCGGCGAGTCTGCGGTGCTGATCGCCGAGCCGGCAGACCGCTCGGTAACCCTACGCGATTTGGAAGCACAGTATCTTGGCCTTGTCGCCCGTGATGACCGGCTGAATGGGCATCTCAGTGCTGGAGACGGTACATATGCCTACACCGGAGCATGTCGGGCGATCACGAACCTGATCCCGGAGTCGCGTGTGGTGGCCTTGAGTGGGCTTGTCTCCAGCGGCTTCGGACGGGCAGTCGATCAGGATGCAGGGGCGGTCCGGATATGGTCGATGTCAGAGGCCGGTGCCGTCACACTTGTAGAAAGCGCAGCTGAACCGGTCAAGCGCTTTAAAGCCGGAGACTGGACCATCGCTATCGATCATGGGCTCATCGAGCGCATACAGGTGATGCGGGACGACCAGCTTCCCGCAGAAACCGGCGGCGTGCTTTCCGGCGTGGTGGATATACCGGCGAAATGCATTCATCTGGTCAACGCAGCTCCTGCGCCTGCGGACAGTAAGGGCAGCGCTACCGGATTTGTGCGTGGCATGTCCGGTGTAGAGGGTTATCTTGACTATGTATCAGAGCGGACGCGGGGGCAGGTCCGTTATATTGGTGAATGGCATTCTCACCCTCCGGGATCAGAGTCAGCACCAAGTCCTACGGATCTAGTGCAAATGGACTGGCTGGCCACAGTATTTGACATGGATACGTTGCCGGCACTGATGCTTATCGCTGGGGAGCACGACATCAGCATTATTCTGGCCAATACCGATGCAGAGCAGGTTGATGAGCGGCAAAACAGCAGGGTACGTATAGGTGTAGGGTCCCGGATGATCAGATGAGCTATAGAAGTTATCCTTTGCTGGCCGCCAAGGAGCTTCTTCACCAGTTCATCCGGGAGCAAGGATATGGACATCAAGCTACATAAACAGGCGACCACCACTCCGAAGATCCGGGCCGAGATCCAGGCAGCGCCTTCCAGCATCAGCGACAGCGAGCTAGCACGCCAGTACGGCGTCGCCGTCTCGACCATCCGGCGCTGGCGGTACCGTGACGATGTCCAGGACCGACCGCACACGCGTCACAACCTGCTGGCCACGCTCACTTCCGAACAGGAAGAGGTGCTGATCGCGGCGCGCGAATTCCTGCGCCTCGGCCTGGATGATCTGCTCGTCGTGGCGCGTGAGTTCCTCAATCCTGGCTTGTCGCGTTCTGGTCTGCATCGCATGCTCAAGCGGCGCGAGGTGCCGACACTGGCAGAGCTGTCTAGACGGGACGCGGGCGACGATGAGAAACCCCGGCACAAGCCCTTCAAAGATTATGAGCCGGGCTACGTGCACATCGACATCAAGCACCTGCCCCGGATGCCCGATGAGGAGCAAAAACGCTACCTGTACGTCGCCATCGATCGCGCCACGCGCTGGGTCCATCTGGAGGTGAGACGCAGCCAGTCCGCGAAGGATGCGCGGGCGTTCATGAAGCGGGTGGAGGAGAAGGCTCCCTTCCAGGTCCAGACGGTACTGACCGACAACGGCAAGTCATTCACCGATCGCTTCACGCGGGCGGGGGAGCGCAAGCCCAGCGGGAATCACCCGTTTGACCAAGAGTGCCAGGCCCTTGGTATCGAGCACCGTCTGATCAAGCCGGGAAGACCGCAGACAAACGGCATGGTGGAGCGCTTCAACGGCCGTATCAGCGATGTGCTGGCGACTCGGCGCTATACCTCAGGCGAGGACCTGGAGCAGACGCTCAAACGCTACACCTGGCTGTACAATCACCACATCCCGCAGAAGGCGCTGCACCATCAATCACCGATTGCGATGATGAAGGAATGGCAGACCAAGCGTCCTGAGTTATTTACCAAGCGGGTAGTCAATCACACGGGACCCGACATATAGGGGAGAAGTGAGGCTATGAGTACACCGAAGATAGGGCTGTCTCTGTCAGGTGGCGGATCACGGGCGATAGCATTTCATCTCGGTTGCCTGCGGGCTCTACATGAGCTAGGGGTCATGGATAAGGTCAAAGTCCTGTCTACCGTCTCTGGCGGGAGCGTGATCGGCACGTTATATGCAGAGCATCAAGGATCTTTTTCCGACTTTGAAACCAGAGTGCGCGGTATCCTGTCACGTGGACTTGTCAAACCTTCTATCAAAAAAATTCTGACGACCACAGAAGGGCTCCGCGCTGTCTATTGCTGGGCTTTGCTCTTTATCGTGAATAGTTTTATCTTTTTGGTGTCACGGGTGACATGGCTGTTTTCGTTTCTTATCCCGCCAGCACGGCGCCATGAGTGGCGTGTGACGACAATGGGAGCGCCCATGAGGCGGTTTGCTAGTAGGACAACCATTCTTCGCCGTGTTTTTGATGAAGAGGTTTTTAAAGGAAAACGTCTTTCTGATCTGTGTCCGAAGGGGCCGCTTTTGATTGTTAATGCTGCCGATCTTCGTACAGGGTCTGCTTTTTACTACTCACCGAAAAGTTCAGGAAGCTGGCGGTTTGGGAAGCTTGCAAAAAACGATGTGACATTAGCGCAGGCTGTGACAGCTTCCGCTGCTTATCCTATAGCTCTGCCGGCATTAGATGAAAACCTGGCCTTTGATAAAAAAGATGGCTCCCGCCGTGTTGAAAGAGTGACGCTGACAGATGGCGGCGTCTACGATAATCTTGGCCTTGCGCCTTTATGGCCTGATCGCCACCCGGAAGTCAGCCTCAATGTCACGGATATAGATTCGATTATCTGTTGCCGCGCCGGTTATGGGTTACGCTTTGATCCGCCCAGTCAGTCATTCTTTTCCAGGTTTTCAAGTGCTTTTACATGTGTTCATAATCGGGCACAGAACGCAGCGACGAAGCGTCTTTATGATCTTTGCAGTTCAGGGCATCTTCAAAATGTTCTTGTGCCTTATCTTGGCCAGAGTGACTGCCGTCTTGAATTTCCGCCGAAAGACCTAGTTACGCGTGAAGATACGCATGATTATCCCACTAACTTTTCAGCTATGCCTGATGAGTGGATCGAGAAACTGAGCCTGCGGGGCGAGCAGTTGACAAAAGCGCTTATTCGGGAGCATTGGCCAGGACTACTAGAAGAAAGGGAGAGCTTTTCGCCACAGGCCTGAGTTTTTGTTCTTCAAGGCACACCTTTCATTCACTCACTGAGGCGGCTCCTCCCGCTGGCTCTCTTCCAAGAGAGCCAGGGTTAGCAAATAGCTCACAACTTGCATCACCAAGCCCAGCAGGTTTTCGATCGTAGACGGCGCAAGCGCAGAAAATATCATTACCCAGTTTGGGTAATGATTTTCGGCTTGGTGGCCTCCAGCGCGCCAAAGATGCCATCGACGACATTTTCCTTCCCCGCAAACAGCGCATCAGGTCCGCCGGTATGCAGGTGGCTGAACGGTGGCTCATACAGCGCTTTGGCTTCCATCACCCCACGTGATGTCAACTGATCAATAATTGTTTCAATGAATCGCACCTGTGACGATGTAAGGCTGCGGTCTGAGAGAAACTCAGAGAACTCCGCCTGAGCGGCCTCGCGATCCAGGCCGACCAACCCGCGAATGAAATGCGCTAGCGAAGGGGCTTGGTGTTGTTCCAGGAGATTTGCCAACAGCGTTTCGCCATCATCCTCGCCGATCTGCTTCAACGTGGCCTCCAAGCTCTCCAAGTCGGTCGCTGTCAGCGGCTGATTGGTGCGAAGTCGGTGAATCACGATGTTGTTGAGATGATTATTAAGGTAAGCCTCGACCTTCTTGGCGTACTGTACACTAGTCATCTTGGGCATCTCGAAGACCGGCTCATCTCGCACGCCCAGCACCTCATCCTTGAAGTCGGTATAGACGATCTCACGGCTCTTCTTGTCGATAAACGGCACCAATTGCCGCAGCCGCAGACGCATCTCCTCCAACATCGCGACGTTGATGCCTTCCCAGAACTCCTGCTCCTGCAGTGCCTGCAGGTAGCCAAGCTGCTCCTTGACCACGGGAATACTGGTCTTCTCCTCCAGCAGTGCCGCAATATCGATGACTCGCCGACGCAGCCTGTCGAAGCTACCGGCGTCCGCCTCGATCAGCGCCAGCTGCATGCGCAAGGCGGTAAGATCGAACATCCGGGACTCGATATCATCGGTCTCCTGCTCGCTGGGTAGCCCAGCCACCTCGTTCAGCAGGATCTCATTTTCTTCTGGCCCCAAGTTGTCCCACACCTGGCGATCCTGGAACCGCTCCACCGACTCCAGGTGCATCCGCACGATGAAGTTGTCCGGGTTCATGGTAGCCACCTCGCCATGCAGACCTTTGGCGAGGCTGGAGGCCAGGGCGCTATCGGGATCCAGGTCCGGGACCGACTGCAGGTGGCTGAGCAGTTGCACGCGGGAGCGGAACAGCCGCGTGCTCAGCGGGACACCGCCAGTGGCCTCGATGCCTTCCGGGTTCTCGCGGAAAAAGTCGAAGTTGAAGCAGAAATCGAATACACGGAAATCCTGCTTGTCATCCTCTTCCCCACCGGGGCCGAAGAGACCGGGGCAGAGCCGTGTGCCGCGCCCGATCATCTGCCAGAACTTGATCTTTGAGAACACTGGCTTGAAGAACACCAGATTGGCGACTTCCGGCACGTCGATGCCGGTATCCAGCATGTCCACCGAAAGAGCGATGTGCGGCGTTTTGTTCGGCTGGGAGAAGTCGTCGATCAGGCTCTGCGGATACTTGGCTTGATTGTCGATGACCCTGGCGAAGTGGCCGGCGTAGTGCGGGTAGTGGTGATTGAAGCGCTCCTCGATGAAGTCGGCATGCTTGTGGTTGCGGGCGAAAACAATGGTCTTGGCCAGACGGTCGCCGCCTTCAACGCGATAACCGTTCTCCATCAGGTGCTTCAGCACCTTGTCTACGGTGTCTGTGTTGAACAGCCAGTTATTGATGGCGGAGGCGTTCACCTCGGTTGGCATGCCGGCCTCTTCCGCCTCATCTCCCCAGTCGAGGCCCTCCCATTCGACCTTTTCCTCCTCGCTAAGATCCTCGTAGTCGATCCCTTCCCGCGGGAATTTGAGATCCACCTGCTGAACCTTGGGCGGGACCAGAAAGCCGTCCTTTACCGCACGGTCCAGCTCATAGGCATCGGTCGGAACGCCGGGCTCCAGCTCGAACAAGTCGTAGGTATTCTTATCCACCTGCTCCCGCGGTGTGGCGGTTAGACCGACCAGCAGGGAATCGAAGTAGCGAAAGATCGCGCCGTACTTCTGATACACCGAGCGGTGTGCCTCGTCGATGATCACCAGATCGAAGTGCCCCACCCCAAAGCGAGCCTCATCGCCCTGAGTGTCATCGATCAGCCCCATCATGGTCGGGTAAGTGCAGACGTAAACCCGGCCTTCGGTGTTTTTCTCGGTCACCAGGTTGACGGGGCTGGATTCCGGCAGGTGCGCCTTGAAGGCATTGGCTGCCTGGTTGACCAGCGAGACGCGATCGGCCAGAAACAGTACGCGCTTCACCCAACCAGCCCGCTGTAGTACATCCACCAGCGCGACAGCAGTGCGGGTCTTGCCGGTGCCTGTGGCCATCACCAGCAGGGCCTTGCGCCGCGCCTTGGCGAACTGCTCGAAGATACTGGCGATAGCACGCTTCTGATAGTAGCGGCCAGCGATTTCATCCTTGACCGCGAGAGCACCTGGAGTTCTGCGCTTTTCACGCCGTCGAATCAGGCTCGCCAATTCACTCTGCTTGTAAAAACCGGCAACGCTGCGCGGGGTATAGAAATCGTCATCCCAGAGCCAAGTCTGGTAGCCGTTGGTATAGAAGATCAGCGGACGCTGGCCGTGCAGGTTCTCCAGACAGTCGGCATAGAGCTTGGCCTGCTGACGACCGTTTTTCGGGTCTGCCGTGGTTTTCTTCGCCTCCACCACTGCCAGTGGCTTGCCGTCGCTACCCCAAAGCACATAGTCGATGTAGCCCACACCCTGGTTGTTGGGCATCCCGCTGACCTTATACTCCCGGTCCTCGGGGTTCTCCAGCGGCCAGCCGGCGCGGCGGAGCTCGACATCGATCAGGTAGTCCCGCGTCTCGGCTTCGGAATAATCGTGCGTGTCCGGCTGTTGCTCGGCCGCCTTTCTCGCTTCGGCGATCTGCTCGCGCAGTTGCTGAACTTCGGCATCCAGCGCGTCGCGCTCCTGCTGCTGCTTGAGTGCCGTCTTGTTCTGCTCGGCCAGTTGCTTCTCCAGCGCCTCCAACTCCTGACGCGGGACAACGTCCTCATGGCTGATAGGCTGAGGAACTCTCTCATCCTTCCAGGCGGCACCGTCGCGAGAAGCCTCGGGCGTGTAAGTGCGCGTCAGCCAGTAGCAGAGGTGATGCAGCTCCTTCACCACCTGACGAGCATCACTTTCCTTCACCGGTCGCGTTTCGTGAACCGCCTGGTTGCCCATCTTCTGGACCACCCGCGCCTTCTGAAACACCGCCTGCGGCAGCAGATTCTGGAAGCTCGGCTCGTGGAGAAGTGCGCCAAGGTTGCGGTCGTAGGGCATGTGCAGCACAGCGTCGTGCCGGTAGAGCCAATGCACGGCCGCCTCCAGTGCGAAGCGGGCGTGAAAGCAGGACGCCCGCGGATCACCGACGATATAGCCTTCCGCCCGGGTAGCGGACTCGGCGACGGTACTGAATTCGCGTGGCAGGAAGGCAAAATTGGTCATCGGTTACAGCTCTCCGTTAAAAGCACGGTGTTGGAGTGAGGCAAACAGAGCATCCAGCTCGGCAAGATGGGCCTGCATTCTGGCTTTTTGCTTTTCAACTGATTCGACGATGGCGGCGAATCGGCGTTGAAGGTCAAGGGGAGGCAGGCTAATCCTTACCGGATAAATGCGCCCCCCCGAGATCAGGGGCTGTGCGGCTTGGCTAGCATATTGATTGAGATTAGCAGCCTTCAGCGCCTCGACTAAATACAAAGTGTCGATAGGTAGAAGAAGCTCGCGCACGTAAAGAGCGTTATCAGTTACCCAGGATCTTGGCTTGGTAAGATGTATGGCACCACAATAAACACCAACGCGCCCAAGTATTATTTTAGGCTCTTCAAACATGTATCTGTCGTGATAGCCATTAATTCCGTTGCCACCGTAGACCGAAAATAGCCCACCTGGAGCCATCTCTTTAGCAGTTAGTCCATCACCACTTCTTACCTTAAGAATTTCACCCAGTGATCGAGTCTCCCACCCCTTTGGATTGGTGGCCGGGTCACCAAACATCTCGATAAAAGTAGACTGGAGAAAAGCGTCGAGCTGAGCAATGGCTTCGCGGCGTTTGGCGCGCAGAGCATCTGCTGCATCGAGAATGGCCGCGATGCGCCTTTGTTCGGCTAAGAGCGGGAGCGGAATTTCTGTCTCTTTTAGGAACTTGTAATGACGGCTATAACCCGCGCTAGGGAGGTCGATGTTTTTAAGCGCATGGAATAGGTACTTTAGATCTGCCTCGATCTTCGGGACCAGCACTTTTGTGCCATCCGCCCCCATGGCAAACTCAAAGTCCACATATTTTATAGCTCGCGTATGATCGCCAAAGACGATCACTGGCGGTGAGGATTTACAGGCTTTAGACTTGTCATTGACATACCCAGCAACGAGATTCTGACCTTGATCTACAACCGGGATATCTCCCTCATCCAGAAACTCATTGTTCGGTGTCTTGATGTTGCCACCGGATGCATCCTTGAAAATATCTAGAAAAGGCACTCTCTGAAAGGCCATCACAGCATCTCCTCAAGTTCCCTCTGCCCTTCAGCGATCTCCTCTTCTAGCTCCGCCAAGCGCTGTAAAATCTCCCGCGGTGAGTCATGCTCAACCGCTTCGTATTCGACTTCCTTGTAGCGATTGATGGAGAGGTCGTAGTCGTGGCTGGCGATCTCCTCCTTGGGCACGAGGAAGCTCTGCTCGGTGCGCTTGCGGCCCATCTCCTGCGCGGGGTTTCTCCATCGGGCGATGATGTCGGGCAAGTCGCTTTTGTCCGGCTGTGGAGTGCGTTTGTCGTCCAGCGACAAGCCATCGGCCTTCATGTCGTAGAACCAGACTCGGTCGGTACCGCCGGAGTTGGTCTTGGTGAAGAGAAGGATGGCCGTGGAAACACCGGCGTACGGCCTGAACACACCGGACGGCATGGAAATGATGGCATCCAGCTTCTGATCCTCGACCAAAATCTTGCGCAGTGACTTGTGCGCCTTGCTGGAGCCGAACAGCACGCCATCCGGCACGATGACTGCAGCACGGCCGCCGGTCTTCAGCAGGCGCAAGAACAGTGACAGGAACAGCAGCTCTGTCTTCTTGGTCTTGACGGTCTGCAGCAGATCTTTCGCCGTCGACTCAAAATCTAGACTGCCAGCAAAGGGCGGGTTGGCGAGGATCAGAGAATACTTCTCGGCATCGTTCTCGTCCGCCTGAGCCAGCGAGTCCTTGTGGCTGATGTCGGGGTTCTCCACACCGTGCAGCAGCATGTTCATGCTGCCGATGCGGAGCATGGTGGAGTCGAAGTCGTAGCCGTGGAAGGTCCCTTCGTTGAAGCGTCGGCGAGAGGTCGCGTCCCGGTAGATTTCGCCGCTGTGGTGCTCACGCAGGTACTCGGAGGCGGCGATCAGGAAGCCTGCGGTGCCACAGGCTGGATCACAGATCACGTCTTTAGGAGTCGGCGCGGTCATCTCCACCATCAGCTTGATGATGTGCCGAGGGGTACGAAACTGACCGTTCTGCCCGGCGCTGGCGATCTTGCCGAGCATGTACTCGTAGAGATCGCCTTTGGTATCCGCATCGCTCATGTCGATGCTGTCGAGCTGGTCCACCACGTTGGCCAGCACCCGCGGGTTGGGCATCAGGAACAGGGCGTCCTTCATGTGATGGGTGTAGGTAGAGCCCTCTTCGCCGTCAGCGTCGCCTTTCTGGCCGAGGGTCTTGATGAAGGGGAACACCTCATCGCGGACAGTGTTGAACATCTGCTCGGGCGCAGTCTCACTGAAGCGAGACCAGCGCAAATGGTCTTGTCCCGCCTCGAAAATGGGCTCCTCAATGCTCGCCCCGGTACGTGCCGCCTTACGCTCCTTGAGCGTATGCAGTTCATCCAGTCGCTTGATGAACAGCAGGTAGGTCAGTTGCTCAATGACGGTGAGTGGGTTCGAGACCCCACCGGACCACATCGTGTCCCATATGCGGTCTACCTTGGATTTCAATTCGCCTGTGATCATGTCAGTCCTTTTTGCTATATCCGTAGTGTGCCTGACAGCGCCATGCTCTGTCAGATGGCCCAGTGCCGCTGCGACAACTCTTCGATCTGGGCCTGGTGCGTCCTGATGGCTTCGTACTCTTCCATGATCTGGCGGTGCACGCTGATCACGCGCTCCTGCTCTTCCAGACTAGGTATCGGCACCGGTAGATTCTTGATGTCATTGGACTTGAGGATGGGAATGCCCGTCCCGCTCGCGATTTCACTCAGATACTGCTGCACCATGGGAGAAGCCAGGTAGCGGTAAAGGTATTCAGGCTTCACCACACCGCGCTCTTGGGTGCGGATGATCAGGAAGACCTGGCCGGCCATCCAATCATCGCCACAGTCATCTCCTACCAGTGCGACCCGTCCGATGCTGCCCTTGCTGATGAGCAGCACGTCGCCTGGCCGGAGCAGCTGTTGCTCTGCACGCTTGCGCGCGCGCCCAGCTACCTGTAGCTGCTTACGAGGTTCCTCGATGTGGATCTGCCCGCTGGCATCGATGTCGCGGCCGCCGATCTCGATGAAGCGCTTACCATCCTCCCCTTCTTCGCCTTTCAGGGTCTGGGCACGGATGCTCGTAGTGATATCCGCCAAACGATGCATTTCGTGGCTTTTTCCGAGATCTGTAATCTTCTGGGTCGCATCTCCACGGATATAACGATTGACGGACAGGTCGAAGTCGTTGCTCTCGATCTCAGCGACTGTGACCAATCGAGAGGCTTGTCCATCGACTTCCTGATCCAGCAGTTTCGTTAGATCCGTCCAGAACTCGGTACTCCGATGGGGTGGCTTGCTACGCTGCCTAGCGTTTTCGGGCACCAACCGAGAAGCATCCACAAAAGAGATAGGTGCCTTTGGCTCTCGCTGATGATCCAACACGACCAGGACTGGCGGAACATTGGTGTTCAAGAGAGCCTGCCCGGGAAGCTGAATGATCATATCGATGGCATTGTCACGGACCAGCCCTTCTCTCAAGCCATACTCAGTAGTTTCGAAAAGCGTACTCCCCAGCACCAGGACAACAGACCGGCTGGTCGAGCGCTCCCAGGCTTCCTGGAGGCCTACGGCATCGGAGCGGCGAGACCGCGGCTTGCCAGCACTCGTTGCGGAAGAGACCTTGGCTCCCATCGGAGGAACGGACAGCACCACATCGGCATGAGGCCCTTGAGTCCCATGGTCTTGTGCTGCCACCACAGCGTCACAAATCAGCACCAGGGCCTCGGACAGTGCAGGTTGCAATGTGCTGGCATAGGTGCGTTCGGCAGCCTCATCCGCCAACGCCATTGGCAGATCACTCATGGGGTAAGCTGCGAGCACCCGTTGCCCGGTCGTCTGGCCCAGTCTCACCATCAGTTTGGCCAGTTCCAGGGGAAGAGGGGGCTGCCCAGCGTGTTGCCCCAGCGCGTGCTCGGCCAGGCTGGCGATCGCTGTTACCAGACTCTCGACATCAGGCCACTCCAGGGTGGCCACTATGTCCTGAAGATCCTGAACGGTCCGGCCCGTGCAGTTCATTTCCAGGAAGTCCGAAGCCACGTTTGACGAGCCGCCGGCAGCTTCTAGCGCTTTACGCATCGTTTGCATGGCCACGGTGATGCCGGGGCGATCTTTGGGGTCAGGTAGACCGAGTTCTGGCCGGTGGCGAAAGCACCAGGCCCAGGCCACCAGCAGAGACACATGCTGGACGATGACATCGTTTTTCAGGCCCTGGCCGATTAGCGCGTCCATTAACGGCGAGAGCATGCGATTACGCTCAGTGCTGGACATAGGTCGCCTTCTTTTTCTGGTTATAGCTATCGTGGCGATACACGGTAATCTGCGCCTCGCCACTCTCGATGACGACCAGTCCGCCTTTCTGATGGATCGCGAGCAAGTCCTTCCGTAGGGCATCCATACCCGCCACGAGTTCTTCGACGTTCTTGCGATCCAGCACGGTGCGGTCGCCATTATCAATGCCGTACTGGCTGGTCAGGTCCGCCAGGCGGCTGGTGACGCCGCGCTGCCCCATACGCTGATGCATGTGTCGTGTACGTGCCATAAGAGAGTCCTCTGTCATGATGGGATTCAGTATGGGGAACACCTACCCTTACGTCAATAGTAATACACTTACATAAATATCACTGCCCTTACTTATACCATCCACCTTTTAATTCTCACATGCCTATGTCCTATCTTGGCTTCGAATTGACTGCCAGCGATAACCAAGAGGAGCTGATGGCATAAATGCCGTTCCTACAGTAGGAACGGCGTGATGGAGGCCTTTCCTTCACTAGGAAAAAGACACTGCGCAAGTCGGCAGACCCTCTACCAGTATGTGAGCTGGGCGAGACCCGTCTGTGAAAGTGTCGTTTCGACACCTGAGGCTTGACCTCCAGGGAGATGGCAGATTATGTTATTTTTAGATTCAAATTAGATTCTAAATGAGGTTCATAAAATGTCAGTCCAGGATTTCATCAATAGGCTAGAAGAAAAGCGTAAGCGCAGCAGGAACATGGTCAGCATGACCATTCGGGTGTCGGAAGAGGAAGAGGCCGCGATACAGGACCTCGCTAACCACATGGATTGTACACGCCAAGAGATCCTTCATGACCTGGTAGAGGAGTACCTGATACCGGCCTGGCAGCGAATCCGGCAGGAGGATGCCGGGACCTCTAATCAGGAGGCGGGGCTTTCCGGCTCCAGTGCCATCGCAACTCAAGGAAAGAACTACTACCTCCTGAACACTAACAAGGCAAATTCTGTGGAAGACCACCAGATGATGCTGGAGGAGCAGGTCGCTGCGGCATTCGAAAATGGCTGGAAGCAGAAGATCGAGCGTATCCGCTCTGGTGACGTGGTCTTCCTATATGAGTCGGGAAAGGGTGTTGTCGCATACGGAGTCGCCAGCGGCGATGTAGAAAAGGCTCCTCATGAAGGACGAAAGGATGAGACCTACTACCAGCGTCTTCATGACTTCAAGCGCCTGGGCGCTTCTGTGTCTGCCAAGGACATCCAGCAGGCGCTAGGCCGAAAGATACGCTTTGTGCATACGCTGACGTTACTGAAAGATGGAGACAAACTGGCCAAGGCTCTGGAGGCTTAGGCTCAATAGCTGCCGCGGAATTGGTTGTGCCGAGAGCCTGGCGTGAAACGCTGGCAGCAATCAATGACAGGGAGGTCTGCATGAAAGCGACCGATTATGAGCTGAGCCGGATGAGAGAGCTGGTATCAAGATACCCACTAGCGCAAAAGATTCGTGGGGAACTGATCTTTGGTGCTCTGGACGATGAAGGGCGTCTCGACGTGGCGACGCCGTTCTTTGAGGATGAGGGCTACGAGCAACTCAAGGCCTGTGGGCTGCGCGATGCTCTTATCAGCCTACTGGACGACCTGATGGTCGAGCGCTCGTCACAGGACACGGAGTTCGCGTGGGACGGCGTCTTGAAGCTGGGTAGTGGCAAGGTCGTCCTTGCGTGACGGCCTGATGGCGCCGCCTGTGATGTCTCCGATGCACGCCGCAGTGATTGGAATCTGATCCCGCGGCCAGTGGAGCAGTTGGAGCTCATCCAGCACATGGCCATCGAGCGGAAAAGGCGTTAGCCGCCGAGAAGAACGGTGGTGATTCGTTCCAGTGGCAGCGTGAAGTATGGAAAAGCCCTTACAAGAACCATGATCTCTGGGCCTCGCTCAGCGCCTCCTTGGTTTCCGGCAGGTCGGACTCGTATTGCTCGCGGATATCCTTGGGGCGGGCCTTGCCCCCGTTCTCCATGTTGCGCTGGGCTTCATCGATCCAGTCTTCGACCTCGAAAACGGTGAGGTCATGCTGTCGCACGACCTCCGCGACCGTGACCTTGTCCTTGAGGTTGTCCATGACCAGGGACGCTTTGCGCTTCGCGGTCCATCGCTTGATGGGGGGCGTCGTTTCAATCTATCTTCCTGATGCCTGCACTATAGTCTGTGCATCTCTGGGGGGCACCTAATGGCGCGGCCCAAGCGGTATGCCAAGCAGTTTTGTCGAACCTTGTATCAAGGGGATGCAGGCAGCAGGCTTCGTCGCTCGGCACTTTGATCAGCGTGTTAGAAAAAACTGATCACAAAGATCACTTTTTTAACCTAGAAGTTAGGTTGGTCGACTTTCTGCAAAACTCTCCCAAATAACTAGCCCAACCGCATGCCTATGGGTCGACAAACTGAACCTGTAGGATCAAAAAGTGCACTTTGTGCTATCTCGTTCCCTCGCCCAGAAGCCATCTGTAGTTTCTTGGTATTAACGATAACAAGTGGTTCGGATAATGCGGGTTGTCGTTTGGCATCTTTGCCGCTACGATCGGCACTGTTACGGGGCCTATGCGCCCTCATCGCAGCTGACGATGAGAAACAACCAGCAAGCCAAAATCGCCGTGCTAATACGGCCTCTCTCAAAAAATTCTTACCTACTGCACGCCTGTGCACTCGCAAATTACCCCCCAAAATTGTTCCCTGAACGCCCCCACTGAGCTCTGTTATTGTCCGGGTGCTATCACCCAAAAAATAGAGATGAATTGACTGGGTTTGAAAATCCGCTGGATTTCCAGTGGGTTACGCATTCCCGCCCGATCCCGTCGGAACTAAAACACGAACCAAAACCGTGTTTTGTGAGTAGGCCAATTGGCCCAGCGAGGCGTCATCCTCGCCATGCTCCACGTTGTTCCCGGCCCACCCCTACTGCCCGAGAGGCATCCCCCTCTGCAATCCCTGCACTGACACACAGGAGGCCCGCCCGCGACCCTGGTCGTTCCCGGCTGTTGGAGAGAGAAACTTGCTTACAGCGGCACCACGATGGCCAGAGCCCCAGATCTAGAGGGGTAGCACGCTGACTGCGATGACGGGCAGGGCCATCGGCGCGCAAGGAGAGGCTCTGCCCGACATCGCAGCTCCGGGCGCGCACAGCTGTATCTGACGAGGTTTTGGTTTTTGGACGGAGGGAGTGATGTGACGATGACGAGACGAAATTATGGACAGGGGCGGCGCCTCGGCTATGCCGGAGCGCGGGCCCTGGTGGAGCACTATGGCGCGCACGATCAGTACGCGACACGACGCGCTCACGGCGCACGATTTCGATTGTTTGCCGCCTGGTTGCGGGCCGAGTACGGAATCCGCGATGCCCGGCGTATCGAGCGACGGCACGTCGAGGCCTACGGCGTTTATCTGAGCAGGCTTGTCGAGGCAGGACAGATGGCGGTTGCCTACGCCCAGAATCGGTTATCGACAGTGAACCGCGTACTGGGATGCTTGCGAGGCGATAGAAAGCTCCATATCTCTCCCGCCGCCTGCGTGGGGCGCCGCTGTCAGGTTCGGACAGTGCGGCCTGCAGCGGATCCGGCGCAGGTTGAGGCGGCGGTCGAGCGGCTGAAACGCGCGGGTCATGCCCGGGCCGCTTGCCTGGTGCTGCTGTGCCGTGCGTTCGGGATGCGGTTACGCGAAGCCGCGCTGGCGGACCTTGATCGGCTCGTCGGCGAGGCGGAGCGTACAGGGAAGGTACGGATTCTTGAGGGCACCAAAGGGGGAAGGCACTCGGACGATCGCGTCATCGAGGTGGGGGAGAGACAGTGGGCGGCGTTACGCACCGCTTTGCAACACCGGCCGTCCGGCAGCCGAAATCTGCTGAGGCCTACGGAGACCTGGCGAGTGTTTCTGCACACCATCGTCGCCCCGGCGCGAGGGCTGTTGTCTGGCTGCGGTATCGTCAGTTTTCGCGAACTGCGAGCCGCGTTCGCCGTCGAGCTCTATGAACGAGAGTCGGGGCAGCCCGCGCCATTCGAGGGCCCGCCTCTGGACGCTGAGGCCGACGAGCGGGCGCGTTGGGCGGTGGCACGTCAACTGGGCCACGGCCGGGTGGTGATCGCAAGCGCGTATATCGGGGGACGCCGATGAACCTGACCCCGATCTATCGACGTTTGCGATTCAACGGGTTGGCACCCCCGGCCCCGGAGCGCCACAAGCGGAGAATCGCGCGTATGTGCGAAGCGATCCAGACGCGTTTTCCGGACGTGTCGCGCCCGGAGCAGATCCGCCAGAAGCATTGCCGCTGGCTGCTCCAGGTCTGGTTCGGACAACAGAACTACAAACCGCCGACCCAGGCCGATTACCGCCACTCGCTGCGGTTGTTGATTCAGGCGCTGGGCCGCTCCGATGCGTGGCTGTCGCAGCTCGATCTGGGCCCGGTAGGGCCCGGCGGACGGCCGCCGACGACGCGCGTGGTGCGTTCGAAAAAATACTGGTAGCCGCGCCGCTCATTGCACTGGCTGGTTCAGGAGCTCTGAGCGTACGCGCTCCAGCAGCGCCTCGACATCGTCCTGATCGTCACGCAGCCGATAGCACTCCGCCAGCAGCGTGAGCGGATGAACGCCGAGCACGCTGGCCAGCTCATCGACCTTGGCCAAAGTGGGAGACTTCAGTCCACGCTCCAGGCTGGAGAGATAGGTCCGGCTGCTGACTTCCGAAAATTGCTCCTGCGATAGCCCACGTCGCTTGCGGCAGCGCTGCAGAGCCGTGCCAAACGCCTGTCTAACATCCATGGCTAGTCCCCATAAAAGAGACTATCTGGCCAAGGCGAACACTATAGGGCTACAATCTATAGTGTTCATTCGGTCAGGAGGTGAGATGCTCGTCACAGTCGGTGAGGGACAGGCAACGAACGCTGAGGGAGCGCTCTGGAGGCAAGGGCCGGGACAGCAGGAGGTGTATCGCTGGCAGAGCGCGTGGATGACCGAGAACCGACCCTGGTTCCAGGTACATGTGAAAGGGAAGGAAGAGGGCGCAACAGAGCACATCGTGCTGGCCCCGCCGTTGCCGGAATTCGAAACCTGGTTCCCGAGCCAATGTTCCGAGATGGAGA
This sequence comes from Chromohalobacter canadensis, assembly GCF_034479555.1. Taxonomy (NCBI): domain Bacteria; kingdom Pseudomonadati; phylum Pseudomonadota; class Gammaproteobacteria; order Oceanospirillales; family Halomonadaceae; genus Chromohalobacter; species Chromohalobacter canadensis. The sequence continues at coordinate 2,034,063 of NZ_CP140151.1, forward strand.
TCGTCGTCCTGATGCTGGTGAGCCCGCCCTGGTTGAATCGCTCGGCGTACTGGCGCATGGATCCGGTCCGCGATATCTCCTGCGTCGAAACGTTCGACAGGAAACGCCAAAAAGGCATTCTCTATGAGCTGCAAGAGCGTCGCAGGCCGCTGCTCGACGCCCCCTATTCTCTGGAGACGCCGGTGTCCGAGCATTACGCGATCTACTCGACAGATAGACCGGCGCTAATCGGCAATATTGGGCTGAATACCCTGGAGAGATAAACTGAGCAGTACTGCGATGGCAATGAGTGGCTGATCAGGAGGACGCAGTGACCCTAGCCCACGAGCGAACGCGGTCAGTGATCCAGGCCCGCGAGTTTCTGGAGGAGCTCCGTCGAGATACGGCATTGCCCCCGGCCGTTCGCGACGAGTCGTTTCGGCTGTTGCGCCACTACCCGTTCGATTACCAGGTGCTGCGGGCCGGCTGGATGGAGGAAAATCCCTCGTGGATCGCCGTCGCCGGGCCGCTGTTCAGTTCCTCGATTCACTGGGAAAACCCGGCGCGGGGTGCCTACGACCTGTGCCACACGAACGACAAGCTTGAAAAGATCCACGCCTTCCAGATCCGCATCGCGGGGGATCTGTCACGGCCCTATGAGAGTTTTCGCGAGGCCCTGGAGGTGCTGCAGGACAAAGCCGCGACAGGGTCCGTTGCCGACGGCGAGATCCTCGCGTATCTCCGGGGCGGCCGTACCCTCAGCATCCCGCAAGCTCTCTGGCGGGTAGACCCAAGGGCTGTCATGACGAACGCGGCAACAACCCACCAGGATGGTAGCCCCGCGTCGAGTCTCGACCAGCCCGGGGAAGATTCGACCAGCCGGCCCCTCTTATCACGGGCTTGCAACGATCTCATTGTCGCGGCGGTCGGGCGCTGGCTGGCAGAGGAAATCAAGCGTCGGGACGGAGCGCTCCATCAGTTTTTCCAGGAATTCTCGGAGAGTAGAAATACGGTCGCGAAACGGCTATCAGCCTTGCTGCGCACTGAGCGCGACGACGGTCGTGACGAACGGGATGCGCAAGAGCGTGAGATCGGTGAGATATGGCAGGAACTGCTCACCTTCTTTGGTGGCAAGGAGGCGTCGGCGTTGGACTGGCTGTACCAGCGATGCTGGGCCATCAATGGCGATCGCCCCATCGACCGGCTGTTAACCCGACCCGAAGATATCCGGTATGTCATAGGACAGTTTGCGTATTGAAGCTATGTGATGATCTCCAGCGAACTCGTGACCTTCATCGACGTCGAGGCATCCGGTTTGAAGCAACCGGAGAGCTACCCGATCGAGGTTGGCTGGGCCGATAGCCTGGGCAACAGCGAGTCTTTCCTGATCCGTCCCCTCCCTCACTGGACGTATTGGGACGAGGCCGCCGAAGAGCTGCACAGCATTACGCGTGAGCAGCTGTGGGAGGAGGGAATTCCCGTCGACGAGGCCGCCTGGCGGCTGGACGCGATGCTGGGCGTGGAAATCGTCTATTGCGATGCGCTGGACTACGATGGATTCTGGCTCGGACAGCTATTCCGGGCGGCAGGCAGGGAGCCCGCCTTTCGACTGGCCGATGTCTACCAGCTATACGCTGCGTTGGGCACCACGATGGCCGGGCGGCTGCAGGCCAGGGTCAGGCGCAAACCGGCCGCGCACCAGGCGCGCGAGGATGCTGAACGATATGCGTCAGCCTACAGGGAACTCGTCACTGGCAATCACCAAGCCCCTTGATGGCTGGTCTCATGCCCACGGCTGTGGTCGACAGACTTGGGAGTGGGACCAGCCGGAGCATCTGGAGGTCGCTGATGGCACCTATGCACAACCCCCGCACCCGGGTGAGACACTGCGTGAGGATGTATTGCCTGCGCTGGGTATCAACGTGACGGAGATGGCCCATCGCCTGGGGCTGTCCCAGAAAATGCTGCTACGGGTTCTGCGTGAGCGAGCGCCGATCAGTTCCGATCTGGCTGTGCGTCTGGAGCGAGCGGGTATCGGTCGGGCACGGACCTGGCTAGCGGTACAAGGTGATTATGATGACTGGCAGGCCGAACACCCAGAGCCTTATTCGCCAGGTACGGAACCAGATAATTGACCACGCGAGCCAACCTCAAGAAGAGTCGGGCTCGGTCTGACCAGCGGTGACTCGCTATTTGACACAGTTTCATCGTGAAACTTTCAAAAAATCACGGCCTACACGTTTTTCCGGTAGCGATGGCGCGTTAGGTACCGTGTCCCTGGTGACCTCTGGATTTGCACTCATCGGGGTAGGCCGTCGTCACCCTGAGACCGGCCACGGCCTTGCACTGGCTGATCAGCATTTGCCTGATGAAGGGCGAGGGCGCCCAGTCTCGGTATAGCCTGCACGGGTGGCGCCAAGCGTTAAGGCGCCCGGGAACGGGTCGTTTTTTACAGTAGTCGACTATCCCTTTAGGGCGTCCTATAGAGTGGATTTTCGTAAAATCGCGCCAACAGATCGCTATATAGATGAGTCCGTTTTTCGGTTACCCGTGGAGGCTACGATGGCGAGTCGTCGTGATACGCCGCTGGAACGGTTACGGGGGAGCGTTATCCGGTATGAGGCCCCGCTGGAGCCAGCCGCCGATGAGGAAGATTGGGTGAGGCTTGGCAAGGAGGATTCGGAGGTTCGGGACACGCTGCGGGTGTACTGTCAGGCCGTGAAAGTCTTCGGAGACCATACAGTTGCCTGCGAGTGGCTGAAAACGCCGATTCCTGCCCTCTCGGGTAAAGCGCCTGCCGAGCGGCTAGACACGTCCGAAGGGCGTGCCATCGTGCGCGACATACTCGCAAAAATTGAACAGGGCGAGTTCACCTGATTCCTTGTTAAGTGATTGGTTTTTTAACGGTTTCACGATGAAACTTTTCAGCAAGACAGGCTTTCTGGTTGCCATTCCCTCGCATCAGACCTTGCCGCCAGACATGCTGTAAGAAACCCCGGCTCCCGCCGGCTCACGCATAGCCTCCCTCGGCAATGTGGGAAAGATAGGTTCGGACATCATCGGCCCGCCCACGGCTGACCAGTTGCTCCGCCGTGAGGCCGCCCAACGGCGCGAGCGGATAGGCCCGATACCAGGACCAGGCACAACTAGCCGATCCCGTCCAGGGCTCGATACGCTGGAGGATCTGCACGATATGGCGCAGCCGCTGCTGTGTAGAGGCCGCGCGGAGGCGGTCGCTATGGCTGAGGGCGCTGAGACTCAGTCCAATCGCCCGGGCAAACTCCTGCTGGGTGATATGGAGCTCATTCAGGAGGGCGTTCGGGACGATATATCCCTCGTGGTCCATGTTGCGGCTTTCGATAGTCATGACATCGTCTGACAAGGTGTATATACGCCACTATAGGCGACGTTCAGTATCCTAGCCCGGCTGGGATACACCTTTTCGCGCCGCCCTGACGGTGCGTCTCGGTTCCCAGTCTCCAGTCTTTACCAGCCCCTATCCTGCCGCCTTTCGCTCTATTGTGTCATGACAACAGGGCATTGAATCGTTCCACACGCGCCTGAACGGCGCTGGCCGCCGCGTCGGCATCCAGATCGTCCAGCGAAACGACCCCTACACTTCCCTCGAAGCCCGAGCGGCCGGATCGAACAGCGGGCAGGCCACGCCCACGGCGCCGCGCTGCAGCTGCCCTAGGGTGGTGCTGTAGCCAGGTGGCGAGCGTCACGCACCGCGTCGCTGTCCGCTTCGGACTCGGGACGTGCCGAGAGGATCGTAATGTCGGCGGCCCCTATGGTCAGGTAATGCCAAATTTCCACTTGGTAGTCTACCGAAGTAACGATCTTCGGGTTCGGTCACCATCAAGGGTACGCACTCGTCGCCTTGTACGGCCGACAGGTAGGCGAGAGCGTTCGCCTCCAGCGTCGCCACGATGTGATAGACGATCGCCCGTATGGTGCGGCTCGTGCTGCTGCTGACGGTGTTTCCCGCGCTGACCCAGCGGCTGCCCGGGAATGCTGTAAAACGATTGCCTTAGCTGCCTCCTACGAAGGCCTGTCTTTACGAGCAGGCTTTTTTGTTGCACAACGTTATGATGGGAAAGCTAATTTCAATTCAGATTTTGGAGTTGAGGCCGATAGGAAGGACAACAAGATGCTGATGGGCGTAGGGGAGGAGCTTTGTCTGCTTTCGACCCAAAGCGGACATTTTCCTGAATCCGTGATGCCGGCGTCGACACTTTCCCTATCGCCGTCAGCGAGCATTTTTTGACCTCCGATTCCGTCTCAACCGCCGAATGCATCTCTGCCATGGCCAACCATAGCGGCATCGGCCGGCGACGATGACCCGTTTGCTCATGCATTGCTACCCGCCGGGTACGGTGATGCTGGCTGCCGGTGACCGTCAGCCCTCTGCGTGGTGCCTTTGTCCGACAGACGATCAGCATGGCGTGCCTCGCGGATAGCGCAGGCGGCTTCGCAGGGTGTTCAACACCGTCATGCGTCCGATGTCCTGCCCGAAGTCGAGGATGATCTGCCGCGCCTTTTGAACCACGAGCGCCGCACGATGCACCAGCTCTTGTAGCACGGTGCGGATCCGGCGCCGCTTGGCGGGATGGCGCACCGGGCTCAGCTCGCCGGTCATGCCCAGCTGCCCCATCAGCCGCAGGATGTTGTAGGCCAGCTGGGCGAGGTGCAGGATCAGATCGTTGGTGGCGAACTTGCCCGACGGCAGCCGCTCCAGGTCGAGATCGGTCTTGATCTCACTGTGGAATTGCTCGTGGGTGGCATGCGCCTGGTAGCGTTTGATCACCGCCTCCGGCGCCTCGTCCAGGCTGGTCCACCAGCCTTCCAACTCATAGTCCGGTTCGAGCAGCAACTGGCCATCGCGATCGGCGGTGCGCTCGACCAGGCGCATCACGCGTTGGACGACGTATTCGGTCTTGTTGTCGTCGTGGATCGAGACGGTCTGCGTCCACAGCGCCTGGCGCTTGCCAGGACGCAGCTCTTCCCAGTAGTCCGCCGCCACAGCCAACCAGGTATCCTGATCGGCCGTGGCCGAGCCGCGCGGGTTCCATTTGACGACATAGTCGAGCCGGCGCCCCTCGTCGGCAAAGACCTGGCGCTGCTGTTCGAGAAGCGCCAGGTGCGCCTGGCTGTCGAAGCCGCTGTCCTCGCGTAACAGGATCGGTTGCTCGGTCAGGCCTTGGGCGCGAGGCAGTACCCGCTCCAGGAAGGCGTTGCTCTCCTTCATGGTGTGCTGCTTGCCAGGACGCAGTTCCAGACCCAGGCACCACCCTTCGTTGCCCAGATAGGCGGCGATCGGGGTGTAGCCATCGACCTTCTGGTAAGTCCGCGAGACGCCTTCCTTCTTCGAGTTGCTGTTGTCCATGACGAAGGTGTCGATGTCCAGGCAGACGTGCGTCGTCTCGGCGGTGATCGGTGCCTCGACCAGTGACAGCAGGGTCGTGGACCAGGTGGCGGTGCGCGCCTGCAGGTCGTTGGCGGCAAGTTTCTCCAGCCGCTGTCGCAGCGTCGCCGCGCTCGGCACCTTCTGCAGGGTCAGCAGTTGTTGGAAGGGCTTGTCGCGGCGGAAGTTCTCGATGGCGTCATAGTCGCTCATGCCCAGACACAGCAGGCCCAGGTAGCTCTTGATCACGTCACTGGTGCGCATGCCCAGCGTGGTGGGGAAGCGGCTGTCGATGCTGTCGACGCCAGCGATCTCGAAGCATTGCCCGATGATGGACAGCCCGGCGTGGCTGGTGAGGGTGCGGCGACTGGCGCGGAACTTGACGTTGGGCATGGCACTGTCTGGGTGAATGGCGATATTCGCTATATTGCCATGCAGTTCAGTAGGTTAGAAGCATTCCTGGGGGCCGGTCTCACGGATTCAGGATAGACTTTCTCTACCCACCAAATGCTGATCTGTTTTTCGCATTTCTTTCGGGGATCGTGAAGCGATCAATCGCATGGCTAGAAAATGCACGTGAGATTGTAAGGTCAGAGATTGATTTGCATTCCGATGATAAAGCTATGGAAATGGGGGGCATTGCAGGAAAGACAAATTTCAATCTTAAAGAGGGATCTGACGTTACATTCAATGAAGAGGAAATGAAAAAAGCTGTTGCTTCGGCGGTGGAGAAGATGCGAGAAATGGGAGCAGAAGAAAAGATTGTTGATTTTTTAAATAGCAAGGTATTTAAGTAATGTGATTAATCTAAGCGCTCAGGCACAGTAATCTGCGCTGATACTTGAGGCGTTGTATAAGCATGAGCTGAAAGGCAGCTTCTGGCCGAAATCGGATATAGCGCGCCACCGTGGCGATGTCGCAAACGGGCACGCTATATCCTCTTGGGCGTTGCCAGTAGATGACTCTGCACCTCTCTCGCTTAGTCAGTCAGCGGACTTCAGCTTCACAAGCCTCAGCCGCAGCGCATTGGCGATCACGCTCACCGAGGAGAGCGACATCGCCGCGGCGGCGATGATCGGTGACAGCAGCAGGCCGGTGAAGGGGTAGAGGATGCCGGCGGCGATCGGTACCCCCGCGGCGTTGTAGACGAAGGCGAAGAAGAGGTTCTGGCGGATGTTGCGCATGGTGGCTCGCGACAACCGGTGCGCCTCGACGATCCCGGTCAAATCCCCGCGCAGCAGGGTCACGCCGGCGCTCTCGATGGCCACGTCGGTGCCGGTGCCCATGGCGATGCCCACGTCGGCGGTGGCCAGGGCAGGGGCGTCGTTGACGCCGTCGCCGGCCATCACCACCACGCGACCCTCGTCACGCAGGTGCTGCACCACGCGCCCCTTGTCTTCGGGGAGCACCTCGGCTTCCACCTCGTCGATGCCCAGGCGGCGCGCCACCGCCTCGGCGGAGGTGCGGTTGTCGCCGGTGAGCATGACCACCCGAATGCCGTCGGCCTGCAGGGCCCGGATGGCCGCCTCGGTGGTCTCCTTGACCGGGTCGGCGATGGCCAGCAGGCCCGCCAGGCGGCCGTCCACCGCGGCGAAGATCACCGTGGCGCCGTCGCCACGCAGCCGTTCGGCCTCGTCTTCCTGCTCGGCCAGGGCCACGCTCTCGCTCTCCATCAGCAGGCGGTTGCCCAGGGCGACGCGACGGCCGTCGACGTTGCCCACCACGCCCTTGCCATTGGGCGAATCGAACTCCGTGGCCTCCGTCGGCTCGACGCCATCCTCCTTGGCCCGCTCGACGATTGCCTGGGCCAGGGGGTGTTCGCTGCCGCGCTCCACCCCCGCGGCCAGCCGCAGCAGCTCCTGCTTATCGAAGCCCTCGGCCGGGCGCAGTTCGGTGACCCGCGGCTTGCCTTCGGTGAGGGTGCCGGTCTTGTCGACCACCACGGTGTCGACCTTCTCCAGGCGCTCCAGCGCCTCGGCGTCGCGGATCAGTACCCCCGCCTGGGCCCCTCGACCCACGCCGACCATGATCGACATGGGAGTGGCCAGCCCCAGGGCACAGGGGCAGGCGATGATCAGCACGCTGACCGCGGCGATCAGCCCGAAGGCCATGGGCGGTGCCGGCCCCCACAGCGACCAGGCGATGAAGGCCACCACCGCGACCAGGATCACCGCCGGCACGAAGACGCCGGCGACCCTGTCGGCCAGCCCCTGGATGGGCGCCCGGCTGCGCTGGGCGCTGGCCACCATCTGCACGATCTGCGACAGCATGGTGTCGCGGCCCACCTTGTCGGCGCGCATGATGAACGAGCCCTGGCCGTTGATGCTGCCACCGATCACGCCGTCGCCGGCCTCCTTGCGCACCGCCAGTGGCTCGCCGGTGACCATCGACTCGTCGATGTTGGAGCGCCCCTCCAAGACCTCGCCGTCCAGCGGCACCTTGTCGCCGGGGCGCACGCGCAGGCGATCACCCACCTGGACCTTGTCCAGCGAGATCTCCTCCTCCTGGCCGTCGTCGTCGATGCGGCGTGCGGTGGCCGGCGCCAGGTCGAGCAGGGCGCGGATCGCCCCGGAGGTCTTCTCCCGGGCACGCAGCTCCAGCACCTGTCCGAGCAGCACCAGCACCACGATCACCGCCGCCGCCTCGAAGTAGACCGCCACCGAGCCATCGGCCTGGCGGAAGGTCGCGGGGAAGATGCCCGGCACGATCGTCGCCAGCAGGCTGTAGATCAGCGCCGCCCCGGTGCCGATGGCGATCAGGGTGAACATGTTGAGGCTGCGCCGCACGATGGAACGCCAGCCGCGCACGAAGAAGGGCGCGCCTGCCCAGATCACCACGGGGGTGGCCAGCAGCAGCTGGATCCAGTTCGAGACCTGGGGGGCGATCAGGTGGTCGAGGCCGAACACATGGCCACCCATCTCCAGTACCAGCACCGGCAGCGCCAGGACCAGCCCGATCCAGAAGCGCCGGGTCATGTCCTTGAGTTCCTCGGAAGGCCCACTATCGGCGGTGACCGTCTCGGGCTCCAGGGCCATGCCGCAGATCGGGCAGTCCCCCGGCCCCTCCTGGCGGATCTCGGGGTGCATCGGGCAGGTGTAGATCGTGCCGGGCGGCGCTGGCTCGGCCGGTGTGTCGTCGCACTGCAGGTAGGCGTCAGGGTCCCGCTTGAACTTCTGCTGGCACCTGGCTGAGCAGAAGTACCAGGTCTTTCCAGCGTGTGAGGCGCGGTGGTCGGTATGGTGAGGATCGACCGTCATCCCGCAGACGGGGTCCGTGACCTCATGGGTGTGGTCCTGTGTCATGCTCCATCCTCCCTGCTGTGGCTGCCACTCGCGTCATGCGAATGAGCATGGTGGTCGGCGTCCTGGGCGGGCCGCCGGGAAAGAAAGACGTATTCCGCCACCAGGATGACGGCCATCGCGGCGGCGGCAACGTAGAGCACCAGCGGGTCGGTGGTGGCCTTGACCCAGAGGAAGCCTGCCAGCACCACCAGGTCGAGGGCGATCGCGGTCAGCAGGATGGCCGGGCGGGCCGCCACCGCATCGCGTAGATGCCGCAACACCCCCCAGTGAATGGCGATATCCATCACCAGGTAGAAGATGATGCCCAGGGCGGCGATGCGGCTCAGGTCGAAGAACGCTGTCAGCAGCAGGCCGAGCACGATGGTATAGACCAGGGTGTGCTTCTGGATGCTGCCGGGCATATGGAAATGGCGATGGGGCACCAGCTTCATCTCGGTCAGCATCGCCAGCATCCGCGACACCGCGAACACGCTGGCGATGATGCCGCCTGCCGTGGCCAGCATGGCGAGCAAGACGGTGAACCAGACGGCGGCCTCGCCCAGGGCGGGGCGTGCGGCCGCGGCCAGCGAGTAGTCCTGCGTCGCGATGATCTCCGTCAGCGACAGATTGCTGGCGACGGCGAGGCCCACCAGCGCATAGATCACCACGCACAGGGCGATCGAGACGATGATGGCCCGACCGACGTTACGGTGGGGATCGCGAATTTCGGCCCCGCTGTTGGTGATGGTGGTGAACCCCTTGAAGGCCAGGATCCCAAGCGCGGTAGCCCCCAGGAACCCGGAGACCTCGGGTGCCGGCGCCTCGGCCGTTGCCCGGATACCGATGGTGTCGGCCACCAGCACGCCCACCACGCCGAACAGGATGATGCCTCCGATCTTGATGACCCCCAGCACCGACGCCACGCCCTGGATCAGCTTGTTGGCGGAGAGATTGATGAGGAAGGCGGCGATCAGCAGGCCGACACCCAGCGCCGGCACCAGCAGCGACCGGTTACCACCATCGAACAGCTCCAGGGTATAGGAGCCGAAGGTTCTCGCCAGGAAGCTCTGGGCGATCACCATGGAAAAATACATCAGCAGCGCATGGAAGGCAGTGGGCAGCGTGGGCCCGTAGGCCTTGTGAAGGTACATGCCGATGCCACCAGCCGAAGGATAGGCATTGGACATCTTGACGTAGGAGTAGGCGCTGAAGCCGACGATCATGGCCGCCGAGAGGAAGGCCAGGGGAAACAGCTCGCCGGTCATCTCGGCCATCTGTCCGGTCAGCGCGAAGATTCCGGCACCGATCATTACCCCGGTTCCCAGGGCGATGGCTCCGACAAGGCTAAGGCTGTTCTTCTGGTACTGGGGCGATCTGTCCATGCATCTCCTTGCGTGTCGATATGGGCGAGTGAGGCATCGAACTGCCAGGCGTGCTGTGCCAGGGGCAGCAGGCTCTGTCTTCCATCCTAGAACCCTTGTGTTACCCAAAGGTCAATTTCCACGTGTCTGTAGGGCCGCAGTACCGGCGAGGTGGCGTGAAGCGATCCACAGGAAGAGCGGCGGGAGCAGCAGCCACTGCAGCAGTGGGGTGAGGCCGGTACCCAGCCATGGCAGGGTGGGCATCACCGGCGCGTAGCTCCAGCGCTGGGCGATGGCGGTGGCGTACCACTCCAAGCCTACCGTGATGACCAGTCCTGCCAGTACGAAGGCGGCGCACTCCTTGAGCCCATAGCGCCACAGCCAGCCACGGCGACGTCGCCATAGAGCCACTACCCAGTAGGCGACCAGACCTATCAGCGCATCACCGGCCGCTGCCTGCATGCAGGCTTTCACCGCAGTCCAGTGAGGCATCGAGGGCATGTCCTGGTATAGGGGCACCTGCAGGAACTCCCAGGGCACGTTGAGCAGGAACGTGAACAGTGCCACATGCCATTCTGGCCACAGGAGCCATCGTCCAGGCGGTCGGTCAGCCTTCATGCCGCGCTCTGTGGCAATGACTCGCCAGCCCCGAGCTCAATGACAGCTCCAGGGTTTCTGCTTGGCATTGTCCTTCACGTTCTGGTCGATGAAGCGGTAGTAGTCCTCCTTGATCCGGTTCCAACGTCCGGCGCCGATGTCCACGCCATGCCGTGCCAATACCGCCTCGATATCGTCGATACACAGCCGCTTGGCATCGTAGGCCAGGTGGAGCTTGTGGTGCTGCGGATCGTAGGTCACGCCGTCGAGGCCGGACAGCGCGTCGATCTCGGTCACTGCCGCCGCGATATACCTTGACGCCTCGGACATTACCTTCAGCGAGCGAGTGACCAGGGACGCTTGTGAAACGCCAGGGCGATGGTCGTGATGTGACATGGTCAACCTCCCTTCTCTGCTAGCGAATAGTCAGTCATCGTCGCCATGATCCTGCTGGCCACCGTGGTGGCGATGGAGGAAGAGATGCATCAGCGGGCAGGCGAGCAGCAGCAGCGGCAACGCCTGGTAAGGATGTAATCGCTGGCCGGTCACCAGCAGGTAGCCGCCCACGGCGAGGATGCCCCCCAGCGGCAGCCAGACCATCATCAGGCGGCGTTGTGCTCTCTTCTCCATGGCGTTCTCACGGTGGCTTGGGTTGTGAAAGGAATCGAAGCGACGCTACGTCGATGGCCGGCCGGTGCTGGCGACGGCATCGATCGGGCCTCGACGCTGGGGCGCGATCAACAGGAGCAGTCCCGCCACCATCATGGGCAGGGAGAGCAGCTGCCCCATGGTGAGCCAGTCGAAGGCGATGAAGCCCAGTTGGGGGTCGGGCAGGCGTGCGAACTCGACCGCGAAGCGAAAGACGCCGTAGAGCACCAGGAAGAGTCCCGAGACGGTGCCGCGCCGGCGTGGTCGGGCGGAGACCCACCACAGCACGACGAACAGCACCACGCCCTCCAGGGCAAACTCGTAGAGGGCCGATGGGTGGCGTGGCTGCGAACCGAGCCCCATCATGGAGGGGAAGACCATCGCCCAGGGAACGTCGCTCACGCGTCCTGGCAACTCATGGTTGATGAAGTTGCCCAGCCGCCCGGCGCCCAGGCCAATCGGCACCAGCGGTGCGATGAAGTCGGTCAGCTGGAGGAAGGCCAGGCGATGGCGGCGAGCGAACCACCAGGCGGCGACCAGCACGCCGGCAAGGCCACCGTGAAAGCTCATCCCGCCTTCCCAGAGCCTGAACAGCCAGAGCGGATCGGCCGCCAGCTGATCGAGGCCGTAGAAGAGCACATACCCCAGTCGACCGCCGAGGATGATCCCCACCGCGCCATAGAAGATCAGGTCGCCGATATCGTCATGGGTGAGGCCGAGCCGGTGGGCACGTCGTCTGCCCAGCCACCAGGCTGCGGCCAGCCCCACCACGTACATCAGCCCATACCAGTGGATGCTCAGTGGGCCCATCGACAGTGCCACCGGATCGATCTGGGGGTAGGGGATCATGCGTCGCTCCTGTGATGTGTCTGACCATCGCCGGTGGCCCGGCAACGGTTCCTGTTACCGCCAGTGTGGCGACGCTGTCTGAATCCAGGCTGAACGCCATGGCCGAGACGATTGACACGGATCAACCCAGGCTCGGATCGCCAAAGACGACGACGCCACCAGGCGGTGGCGTCGGTCGCGAGACCGATTCGTGGCTCAGAACATCAGCCTGGCCCCGGCGACGATGCCGGTATCTTCGGTGGGATCGCCATGGTGGCGGGCGATGTCGGCGGTATCGCCGTACTGCTTCTGCCAGTAGGCACCGACATAGGGCGCAAGGCGGCGCGTCACCTCGTAGCCCAGGCGCATGCCGACGCGTACCGAGTTGAGCCCCTCGCCGACGCCGAATGCCTCGGCCTCGCTGGCGGCCACGGCGATCTCGGTACGCGGCTGCAGGTAAAGCCGCTGGGTCAGGCGCAGGTCGTACTCGCCCTCGAAACTGGCCGAGACGTCGCCTTCGTCGCTGACCTGAAACGCCAGGTCGGTCTCGATGCCGTAGGGCATCACGCCCTGCAGGCCGATCACCCCATAGCCACGTTCGGCGTGATCATCGGAGAAGACCCCACCCTGGTAACCGATACCGCCCTGCAGCTCCCAGAAATCGGCGATCAGCCGGCTGTAGAGCAGCTCCAGGGATTCGAACTCGGCATCCTCGCCATCGCCCTGGACGTTCTCGCCCTCGGACTTCACATAGACCCGGTTGATGTCCCCGCCGTACCAGGCCTGGAAGTCCCAGACCAATTCCTCATGACCCTTGTCGGGCACGGCATATTCAAGACGGTCGAACAACGCCATGGCCATGTTGTGCTTGGCCATGGGGGCGGGCCAGTCCGCCGGCGCATCATAGCCATCCTCTGCCAGGGCGACGGAGAGCGGGAGCGTGGCCAGCAGGGCACCGGCCGCGATCATCGGGATTCTGGTATTCATGGCGTCTCCTTACGCGACCTTGACGACCCGGAACATGCCGGCGTCCATGTGATAGAGCAGGTGGCAGTGGAAGGCCCAGCTGCCCTCGGCATCAGCGGTGATCAACGCCGAGACGCGCTCGCCGGGCTTGATGTTCAGGGTGTGCTTGCGCGGGATCAGCTCGCCCTGGCCGTTCTCCAGCTCCATCCACATGCCGTGAAGGTGGATGGGGTGTTCCATCATGGTGTCGTTGACCAGGATCAGGCGCAGCCGCTCGTCCTTCTCGAAGTGAATGGGGCCCGTTACCTCGCTGAACGTCTTGCCGTCGAAGGACCACATGTAACGTTCCATGTTGCCGGTGAGGTGTAGCTCCAGCTCGCGGCCGGGTTCACGGCGGTCGGGCCAGGGGGTGAAGGCCTTGAGGTCGCGGTAGACCAGGGTGCGGCGTGCGTTGGGATCGATGCCGATGCCGGCCTGGTCATAGCGCGAGCCCGGCTGGGCCTCTCCCGCCGCCAGCATGCCGTTCCCGCGGGTCTTGGCGGATTCCCTCGCCATGCTGCCGCCATGGTCCATCTCGGAATGATCCATGCCCTCCCTGTCATCGCCGGACATGTTGGAATGATCCATGCCCTCCATGTCACTGTCGGACATGCTGGAGTGGTCCATGCCATGGGCACCCATGGCCTCCATGCCGCGGTCGGCGATCCTGCGACGCTCGGGGATCTCCGCGGCCATGCCCTCCCGCGGTGCCAGGGTCGCGCGGGCATAGCCGCTGCGATCCATCGATTCGGCGAAGATCGTATAGGCGGTGTCGTCCTCGGGGGCGACCAGCACGTCGTAGGTCTCGGCCACCCCGATGCGGAACTCGTCCACCGGGACCGGCTGCACCGGCTGACCGTCGGCGGCCACCACGGTCATCTTGAGCCCTGGGATGCGTACGTCGAAGTAGGACATTGCCGAGCCATTGATGACCCGAAGGCGGATCCGTTCGCCGGCCTTGAACAGCGCCGTCCAGTTCTCCTCGGGAGAGTGGCCATTGAGCAGGTAGGTGTAGGTGCTGCCGGTGACGTCGGCGATGTCGCGTGAGCTCATGCGCATCTTGGCCCACATGCCGCGCATCTCCGCCGTCGCCGCAAAGCCCTTCTCGCGCACGTCGGCGAAGAAGTCGCCGATAGTGCGTTCCTGGAAGTTGTAGTACCCCTCGGCGGTCTTGAGGTTGCGGAACACCGCCATGGGATCCTCGAAGGTCCAGTCGGTGAGCAGCAGCACGTGCTCGCGATCATAGCGGAAGGGTTCGCGCTCGGCGGCGTCGATGATCAGTGGCCCGGCATGGCCGAGCTGCTCCTGAAGGCCGGAGTGACTGTGGTACCAGTAGGTACCGTTCTGGCGTACCGGGAAGCGGTAGGTGAAGGTCTCACCGGGGGCGATGCCGGCGAAGCTGACGCCGGGAACGCCATCCTGGTCGGGCGGCAGGATCAGGCCATGCCAGTGGATGGACGTCGGCTCATCGAGCAGGTTGGTCACCCTGAGTACGGCATCTTGGCCCTCCTTGAGGCGGATCATCGGCCCGGGGCTCTCGCCGTTGATGGTGTAGGGCCGCGCCGCCTGACCATCGATCTCAAGCGACTCGCGACGGATGGCCAGCGCCACCTCCGGGCCTTCCTCGATCCCCTTGGCGTAGGTATTGGTCTGCCCCCATGGATCGGCCCAGGCAGGGCGTAGGCCAAGGGCGGCTGCCGAGCCGATGCCTAGGGCGGCACCCCCCCTTGAGCAGCCGTCGGCGCGACAGCGGGTGCGTGATTACGCTGGAACGTGCCATCTGTGACTCCCGTCGATGTCAGAAGGCGACATCATGACGGGGCAAGCTGAATCACGCCTGAAAATGCCAGGTTACGGCGCATCCTTTGCAAAGGGCACGTGAATTTCCACGCTCAGACCGCCCAGGGGACTGTGTCCGAACTGGACATTCCCGCCATAGCGTTTCAAGAGCTGGTTCAGGATCGACAGGCCCAGCCCATAGCCGGGGTGTGACTCGTCCAGGCGCCACCCGCGTTCCCCCAGGCAGGCCACGTCGTCGTCCGGCACGCCGGGCCCATCATCCTCGACACGCAGGACGAGACCCTCCTCCATCACTATCGCGCAGTGAACCTCTTGGTTGGCCCATTTGCCGGCGTTGTCCAGCACGATACCGATCATCTCTGACAGGTCCTGAGACTCGATGGGAATGCGCTGTCCGGTGCCTTCGGCTACCTCCAGGGTGAAGCGCTTGGCCGGGTAAAGGGTCCGGAACATCTCGATCAGTCTGCTGGCGTCGCGGTATGGATCGGCAAGGCGCCCGACATTGGGCCCCGCGATGCGCGAGCGTCGAAGTTCAACATCGAGCTGGGCGTGAATCTCCTCCAGGCGTTCCACCAGGCGTTGGCGACGCGTGGCATCGATGGGGCGCGAGCCCCGCAGCACCTGAATGACCGCGGCCAGGGGTGTCTTCAGCGCGTGGGAGAGGTTGGCGACCGACTCACGGGAGCGCTGCAGGCGAGCATCGATCTCGTCCATGAAGCGGTTAAGCTGCCCGACCAGACTGTCGAGTTCGGAGGGGACGTCCAGAGAGAGACGATCGCGCCTGCCGGCCTGCAGCTCGCCGAGCTGGTCGCGCAGCCGCGACAGCGGCACCATTCCTCGGCTGACGGCTAGCAGGTTGAGCACCCCCAGCAGGAGCAGCAGGCTGGCGGCGATGCCGCCGACCCACCAGTGCAGGCGGTGCAGTCCCGCCTCCACTCGGGAGAAATCCTCCCCTATCAGCAGCACCCCGGGTTGATTGTCGAGGGTGAAGGGCTGGCGAAAGACCAGCAGGTGCTGACCCGCCTCACGCACCTCGGCCAGCGACTCGCCACTGTCCAGCAGTGGTCGCAGTGCCTCCTGCCAACGCGGATGGGAGGCCGAGACCTCATCGCCCAGGCGCAACACATAGAGGTGGTGGAAAATCGCGAAGCCGCGACTGGCGGAGTCCAGGACCCGCGCGGTGGCCAGATGATCGCGGCGCAGCTGCTCGATGGCGTGATCGGCCTCGCGTTCGAGCCGTTCCCCCAGGAAGTCCCGCGCCAGGTCGTTGAGCAGGATCCCGTGCAGCAGCCAGGTCAGCCCGGTGACCAGCAGGGCGATACCCGACAGCCAGGCCAGCAAGCGGATACGCAGGCTGCGTCGGTCAATCCGCAACGAAGACATAGCCCTGGCCGCGACGGGTCTGGATGCTTGATTTGCCCAGGTAGCGGCGTAGCCGCGCGATATAGACCTCGATGAGGTTGGGGGCCGCGGCGTCCTGCTCCAGGGCGTAGAGCTGGTTGAGCAGGTGCTCCTTGGAGAGCACCCGTCCCGGATGGTGCATGAAGTAGCGCAGCAGCACGAACTCGGTGCCTGTCAGGGGGTGCCAGGTACCATCGGCCACTCGGACGCACTGGTTGGCCTCGTCCAGGGCAACGCCACCCAGCGTCAACTGATGGGAGAGTCGCCCCGACTGGCGGCGTAACAGCGCCTTGACCCGGGCGACAAGCTCGGCTTCGTGGAAGGGTTTGGTCAAGTAGTCATCCGCGCCGCCTTCGAGCCCGACGACCTTGTCTTCCCAGGTGTCCCGAGCCGTCAGGATCAGCACCGGCAGGTCCCGGCCCGACTGGCGCCACCGCCTGAGCAGGTCGAGACCCGAGCCATCGGGAAGGCCCAGGTCCATGATCGCCAGCGCGTACGTCTCGGTGGTCGAGAGCGCCTCGGCGTCTCTCAGGGACGCGGCCAAATCGACCCGGTAACCGTTGTCCTTGAGGGATTCGGCGAGGCTCTCGGCCAGCAAGTCGTCATCTTCGAGTAGCAAGAGCTTCATGCGTCGGCTCACTTGCCTAGCTGGATCTCCCCGGCCATGCCGGATTCGTAGTGCCCAGGGATATTACAGGCATAGACGAGCGACTCCACGTCAGCGGGGGCGGTCCACACCAGCTCTGCGGTGTCGCCGGGGGCGATGGTCACCGCCGGCATCGCGCCGCCATGGGCACCTTCCGCCATGTCATGGCCGCCATGGCCGTCGTGGCCGTCACCATGACCACTGTCTCCCATAGCCTGCATCATCTCGCGGTGCGCTTCCTGGGCTGCGGCATCGCCGATCACGAATTCGTGCTTCAGGTTGCCGGTGTTGACTACCTTGAAGCGCACAGTCTCTCCAGCGGTGATGCCGAGTGTCTCGGGATCAAACCACATGTCACCGGCCTCGACCTGGATGGTGCGGTCGATCTCGGCATCAGGCGTGGAGGAATGGGAGCCACCATGTTCACCGGCAGCAAGGGCGGAAGTGGCGGCCAGGCCAAGGGTGATGGCCAGCAGAGACTTACGCATCATGTAACCTCTTTGATCGTATCAGTGGAGCCTTGGTTATACCTGAAATGAGACTGAACTCGAAACCCCTTGACCCTTGTGTTACACGTAGGTTGTAGCATCCAAGGCTCTGATAAAGACCATGCCGAATCCCTTGTCCTGGATCATGTTGGACGACACGGCCACCGAGGCAGAATGGGGACTCGACCATGAGGATGACCGAATGACCTGCAATGTTCGCTGCCTGCTGCACCTCCGAGGAGTACGCCTGTTGGCGCTGCTGCTCGCGGCTCTGCTGCTGGTCGCCAGCCTGCCCGGTCATGCGTCTATGGATGACTGCGCCGTCGACTGCGGTACCTCCCAGGTCGAGATGCTCGATCACGCCAACGCCGATTGCGGCGCCTGTGCGGCATTGACCGCCACGCCGACTGTCCCCCGCGTCCCTCCAGACGCTCTTGCCGACCTGGCCGACCCGGCCGTGGTTGAGTTCATCGCTGCACCACCCCGAGAACCTCCCAGATCCTGACGTCGCTCGACTTCCCGGTAACGACATATTGGCTCGTTATCGGTGCTCCCTAACTTTCGTCAGGAGTCACATCATGTACGCCAACGATTGCTTTGCCCTGATGGGTTCAATGGGCTGGATGGGCTGGCTGATGCCTCTGAGTGTCATGCTTCTGCTCGGCCTCGGCATCGCTACTCTCGTCAAGTATCTCTTCACGTCTCGTCGTTCCCGGGAGGATCGCTCATGAAACGCCTTGTCCCCACTCTGCTTGCCTCCTCTGCACTGCTGATCGGTGCCGGCACCGCCCAGGCGGCCTTGCCCAATGCGGCGACGCTCTACAAGAACCCCCAGTGTGGCTGCTGCGATGAGTATGCCCGCCAGCTTGAGGCGCTCGGCGTCGAGGTCGCCATCGTCGACGACGTCCCGATCGGTCAGGTCAAGGAGCGAGTCGGACTGCCCTACGGACTGGGCTCCTGCCATACCATCGAGATGGGTGAGTATGTCATCGAGGGACACGTGCCCTTCGCGGCGGTGGAAAGGCTCTTCGAAGAGCAGCCCGATACCGATGGCATCGGCCTTGCGGGCATGCCCATCGGCACACCGGGTATGCCGGGACCGAAGCAGGATGACTGGAATGTCTACCAGTTTCGCGCCGGAGAAGCCCAGCCATACATGACGCTGTAACGTCGCAAGGTGATAGCGACTGCCCGGGTGATGACTCGCCCGGGCATGATGTCCGCTTTTGGCCGTTAGCTGCTGTGAAAAATATGGTCGTTTTCTTTACGCATGAAGGTTGCCCCTCCAGGACCTCTTGGAGGGGCGATTTTGCGTGAAGAAATTCCGTAAATTTTTCTACGTAAAGAAAACGCACGTTTTGCTTTTACATTGGAGTTGACTGAGCACTGCGCTCCTCGAAATGGAAGGCATTCTGCTGAGTGCTCCATCCGCACAGGAGGTATCGGCAGGGCGACCCATGCGGGTAGACATCGATGGACTCTTTCAGACGATCGAAGACAGCCTCGACCTCTTCCTGGGTCTGTACCTGGAAGACCATCAGCTTGTGGTCAGCCTGGGCCTGGAGGAGCTTGTTGAAGTCGTAACGGATGCCCCAGAGACGGTTGTCGGACATCTCGATCTCCACCGCCAACGGTATGCCGACCAGGTTTCGGTTGGCATCCAGGCGACGCCACACTAGGTCATAGAGCCATTCTCCTCGGCTACCAGCCGGTAGCACCTGAAACCCGAGGCGCTGACCTTCTTCAGCCAGAGCCGTCTTGATGGCCCTGTTCTTGTCGGGGCTCAGCCAAATCTCGCGCTTCCATTGCGACGTATCACCTTCGTGCTTCTCAGCGGCTTGGGCCTTCTTCCGCTCGATAGCCTCGTACTGCACAAGGCCCAACCGCTCGATCAGCCATGGGATCAAGTCCCAGTCATCCCGGCGCGCATCGGCCGCATCGCGAGAAGCGCCTTCAGGCAGCCACTCCAGCACTACCTTACCGCTCCCTAGACGCAGGATGCCGTCATGGGCCTGCTCGGCGCCGTGGGCCGAGCGCTCAACCATCATGTCATCCAACAGGCCGATCAGCGCGTCACGCAGGCCGCTAGCCTTGAGCGCTTCATAGTCGGCGTCTTCGAAGAACGGCGTGGCGACATCGAGGCGTCCATCGTCATTGATGGCACCGAAAACTAGCTCGCCGCGTAGCGCTTGGTGTTGGTCGTACTGAGAAACCAATGCTTCCAGTCGGCTCAGCTCTTCGTCCTTGGCGTT
Organism: Chromohalobacter canadensis; assembly: GCF_034479555.1. Classification (NCBI taxonomy): domain Bacteria; kingdom Pseudomonadati; phylum Pseudomonadota; class Gammaproteobacteria; order Oceanospirillales; family Halomonadaceae; genus Chromohalobacter; species Chromohalobacter canadensis. Next base: position 2,053,753 of record NZ_CP140151.1, read on the forward strand.
CATCTTCTAGCCCCTGCCAGTTCACGTTGCTGACATGCTACCACTATGGGGCTGTGTGGGAGGGTCCAGTCCTTGGCAGAGCCTACGGCTTGGATCACCATGTAAAGAAAACGAAGGTTTGTTTTCCACCATGCCTTGGGGCAGGGAAATCAAATTTTCTTGCCCAAATGCAGGTATGACACGGCAATAATGTCTGCTTTTGGCCGGAAGCTGAACCCCAGGCTGCGTTCAGTGAGGTGGGGCTGTTCGGCAACCAGAACACCGTCTGCAAACCCACCACGCCCAAGTGGTCTCATATCATCGAGCGTCTCAAGCAGGTTTGGGAGATCGGGGCGAGAGCGCCTGACTACCTCGCGCCGGCGAAAGGCGGCTTGATGGTCATGTTCCTCCTTTCGCTGACTGCTACCTATTTGCTACCTAGAAATGATGCAACGAAAAACGGCCACCGCTCCGATGAGCTAAGTGGCCGTTTTTACTGGATTCTCTGGTCGGAGTAGCAGGATTCGAACCTACGACCTCTGCCTCCCGAAGGCAGCGCTCTACCAAGCTGAGCTATACTCCGTTCGTGCCGGGGGTGCCGACTCGACGGGGCTGCATTATACGCATCCGCGATGCGCGCGCAACCCTTTTGCGAGGCGGCGGGTCAGGTCTGACGCTCGACGGCGAGATGGGCGAGTTCGGCCATGCTGTCGCGGTAGCGGCTCTCGGGTAGCAGCTCGAGCTGAGCCAGGGCGCGGTCGGCCATTTCCACGGCGCGGCGGCGGGTATATTCCAGCGCACCGGTGTCGTGGACGATGGCCAGCACCTCGTCGAGATGATCAAGCCCGCCCTGGCGGATGGCGCGGCGAATCATCTTGGTCTGTTCGGCATCGCCAGCGGCCATGGCATGGATGAGCGGCAGTGTGGGTTTGCCCTCGGCAAGGTCGTCGCCGACGTTCTTGCCCATGGCGTTGGCATCGCCCTGATAGTCGAGCAGGTCGTCGACGAGCTGGAAGGCCAGGCCTAGATAGCGTCCGTAGAGCTTGAGTGCCTCTTCCTGCGCAGGGCTGGCCTCGGCGAGCACCGCGCCGCTATGGCTGGCGGCCTCGAAAAGCATGGCGGTCTTGCCCTGGATGGTGTCGAAGTAGGCGGCCTCATCGATATCGGGGTTGCCGATATTGGTCAGCTGCAGCACCTCGCCTTCAGCGATCACGCAGGTGGCGCCGGAGAGTATCTCCATCACGCGCATCGAGCCGACTTCGACCATCATCTGGAACGAGCGCGAATAAAGGAAGTCGCCGACCAGCACCGAGGGCGCGTTGCCCCAGGCGTCGTTGGCGGTGGCCTTGCCACGGCGCAAGTGCGATTCGTCGACCACGTCGTCATGCAGCAGTGTCGAGGTATGCATGAACTCGATCAGCGTGGCTAGGGTCACGTGGCGATCGCCCGGATAATTCAGCGAGCGCGCCGCGAGTAGCACGAGCAAAGGACGCAGTCGCTTGCCGCCGCTTTCGATAATGTAGTGACCAATGGTTTCGACGAGGGGAACCCGGGAAGCCAGTTGGGCGAGGATGGTGCGATCGACGGCGGCGAAATCATCCGCGACCGCCGCATGGAGGGGCGATGCGTTAGGCTGCATGGGTCGGCTTGTCGCAAAAAGGGGTTGGGCCGGCTCATTGCGGCCTTGGGCTCAGGCTATGCTAGGGGGCCCCCTGAAGGGCGTCAAGGCGCACGCAGTGGCTGGCGTTGGAGCGCGCCACTCGTGGAGCGAAAGACACTTGCCCGGTATGCGAGAGTGTCGCTATAATACGCGGCTCGACTCATCATGCTCCCTGTCAGATGGCTGCCGGAAGGGGCGCCACTCGCCGCAGGCCGATGAAGAGCGCAATCCCGATGAGTGCTGGAGAGTGACATGTACGCAGTTATCAAAAGCGGTGGCAAGCAGTACCGCGTTCAGGAAGGCCAGACCCTGAAGCTCGAGAAGCTGGAAGTGGCCACGGGTGAAACCCTCGAACTCGACCAAGTTCTGCTGGTCGCCGATGACGATGACGTCAAGGTTGGCGCGCCGTTGGTCGAAGGTGCCAAGGTAACGGCGGAAGTCGTGTCCCATGGTCGCGGCGAAAAGGTGCAGATCATCAAGTTCCGTCGCCGTAAGCACCAGATGCGTCGTCAAGGCCATCGTCAGTGGTTCACCGAAGTCAAGATCACTGGAATTTCCGCTTAAGCGATATTCCCTAGATAACGCGAGGTATTTGCAATGGCTCATAAAAAGGCTGCCGGTAGTTCTCGTAACGGTCGCGATAGCGAATCCAAACGTCTTGGTGTCAAGCTGTTCGGTGGCCAGGCGGCGACCGCCGGCAACATCATCGTGCGTCAGCGTGGTACCAAGTTCCACGCGGGCAGCGGCGTTGGTATTGGCAAGGATCACACCTTGTTCGCTCTGAACGAAGGCGTGATCAAGTTCGAGACCAAGGGTCCGAAAAACCGCAAGTTCGTGAGCGTCGTCTCTGCCTGAGACCGCCGCGAACGGTGAAAGAAAAGGCCCCGCTCAGGCGGGGTCTTTTCGTATAGGGCGGCCGTAGCCGTCGGGAGAAGTGTCCATGCAATTCGTCGACGAAGCCTCGATCATTGTGGAGGCCGGCAAGGGCGGCAATGGCTGCCTGAGTTTCCGGCGCGAGAAGTACGTTCCCAAGGGCGGGCCGGACGGCGGCGACGGTGGGCACGGCGGCAATGTCTACCTGATCGGTGACGACGCCCTCAATACGCTGATCGATTTCAAGTATCAGCGTTTCTACAAGGCGCCCAATGGGCAGCCTGGCCAAGGCCGTCAGATGAGCGGTCGCAATGGCGAGGACCTGTACGTCAAGGTACCGGTGGGGACTACGGTGATCGATGAGGATACCCTCGAGGTAATCGCCGATGTGACCGAGATCGGCCAAGTCGAGCTGGTGGCGCAGGCGGGCCGCCGAGGGCTGGGCAACATTCATTTCAAGTCTTCCACTAACCGGGCGCCGCGCAAGACGACGCCAGGTACCGAGGGCGAGCGCCGCAACCTGCGCTTCGAGATGAAGGTGATGGCCGATGTCGGCTTGCTGGGCGTTCCCAATGCTGGCAAGTCGACGCTGATTCGTGCCGTCTCGGCCGCCAAGCCCAAGGTGGCCAACTACCCCTTCACCACGCTGGTACCCAATCTCGGGGTGGTCAAGTTGGGTACGCATGAGCATTTCGTGATGGCCGACGTGCCCGGGTTGATCGAAGGCGCGTCCGACGGCGCGGGCCTGGGGCTTCGGTTCCTCAAGCACCTGACCCGTACGCGGTTGTTGCTGCATGTCGTTGATGTGGCGCCGTTCGATGAAAGCGATCCCGTGGAGAGTGCGCGGGCTATCGCGTACGAGCTTGAGCAATTTTCCACCACGCTGGCCGAACGGCCGCGCTGGTTGGTGCTCAACAAGCTCGACTTGCTCCCCGAGGAGGAGCGCCAGGCGACGGTCGACGATATCGTCGCGCGCCTGGAATGGGCGGGGCCGGTGTATCGGATTTCGGCGATTAGCAGCGAGGGCACCCAGCCGCTGGTACAGGCGGCGCATCGCTGGCTGACCGAGCAGCGTCAGCTCGAGGCGGAAGACGAGGTGGCCTTCGAGCATGAGCGCGAGATGCGTCAGCGCATGGAAGACGAGGCCGTGGCGCGTACCGAAGCGCGCATGTCGCGCAAGCGCAAGCCGGTCCAGGAAGATGACGATGACTTCGACGATGATGATTACGATGTCGAAGTGGAATACGCCCCCTGAGCCGAGGCAAGAAGGGAGAGAAGCCGGTGAGTGAGTCGCAGTCGGCAAGCCGTGATGCCTTGCGTGGTGCGCGGCGTGTCGTGGTCAAGATCGGCAGCGCATTGTTGACCAACGACGGCCGTGGTCTCGATGCCGAGGCCATCGGCGGTTGGGTCGATCAGATTGCCTCCCTACATGCGCGTGGTGTCGAGGTCGTGCTGGTCTCGTCCGGGGCGGTGGCCGAGGGCATGGCGCGTCTGGGCTGGGCATCCCGGCCCTCGGCAGTGTATGAACTGCAAGCGGCTGCCGCGGTAGGGCAGTCGGGGCTATCGCAATGCTACGAGGGTCACTTCGCGCGTCACGGTCTGCGTAGCGCGCAAGTGCTTTTAACGCATGATGATCTGTCCGACCGCAAGCGTTACCTCAATGCGCGCTCGGCGTTGCGCACGCTGGTCGCGTTGCGTGTGGTGCCGGTGATCAACGAAAACGACACCGTGGTCACGGACGAGATCCGCTTCGGCGATAACGATACGCTGGGCGCGCTGGTGGCCAACCTTCTGGAAGCGGACGCGCTGATTCTGCTCACCGATCAGGAAGGTTTGTTCGATGCCGATCCACGCCACGATCCCGAGGCGCGGTTGATCAGCGAAGGGCGTGCCGACGATCCTGCCCTGGCGTTGGTGGCCGGCGATGGCGGTGCCTTAGGGCGCGGCGGAATGACGACCAAAGTGCGTGCTGCGCGCCTGGCGGCACGCTCCGGTGCGTTGACGGTGATCGCCAGTGGGCGTCAGGCGTCGGTGCTAACGCGGCTGGCGGAAGGTGAAACGTTGGGTACGTTGTTGATGCCGGATCACGCGCCGTTGGCAGCGCGCAAGCGGTGGCTGGCTGGGCAGCTTCAGGTGCGCGGCACGCTGGTGCTCGATGATGGCGCGGTCGAGGTACTGCATCGCCATGGATCGAGCTTGCTGCCAGTGGGCGTGCGGCGTGCCGAGGGCGTCTTCAAGCGCGGCGACATGGTGGTCTGTGTCAACGAGCAAGGTGCCCGAGTCGCCAAGGGGCTGGTCAACTACGGCAGCGACGAAGCACGTCGTATCGTGGGTCAGCCCAGTCATCGTATCGAGACGTTGCTTGGCTACATGGAATCGCCGGAGCTCATTCATCGCGATAACTTGGTCATCATCTGAGGGCGTGATGTCGAGGAGTCGATCGGTGAACCTATAGCCGTTTCCACGCGGACCATGCTAGAATGCCGCATCCTCTCAGACACGGCCCGTTGATGGGGCGCCTCGCGAGTGGCGATCCCGTTTTGGCCGATTCGCGTGACGTAGTAAAAAGTCATACGAATCAATTTCTTACAGAATATGACTGTCAACATCTCCAAGGAGTAGACGGTGGCGAACACCAAACAGGCCCGTAAACGCGCCCGCCAGGCGGAGCAGCGTCGTCAGCACAATGCCAGCCAACGCAGCATGGTGCGCACGTATATCAAGCGCGTCGTCAAGGCGATCCAAAGCGGCGATCACGGTCAGGCCATGGCCGAGCTCAAGGCGGCACAGCCGGTCATCGACCGCATCGCCGACAAGGACGCGATCTCCAAGCGTAAGGCTGCACGCATCAAGAGTCGCTTGAACAAGCGAATTAAGGCCCTGGCTGCCTGAAGCCGGGAGTTGGCGTTAACGCGTGAAAAAACCGGCTTCGGCCGGTTTTTTTGTAAGTGGCGCTTGGGCGTCGGAGGTGTGGAGGTAGTCGGTGACGGGTAAGCAATCGCAGGCAGCGCCGGAAGACGGCGAGTCGGCAGCGAAGCGACCGGCGCGTGGCGGTCTGTTGCGCTCGGGGATGGTGGTCAGCACGATGACCATGCTCTCGCGCGTGCTGGGGCTGGCGCGCGATGTCGTGATCGCGGCCTTGTTCGGGGCCGGCAGCGGTGCGGATGCCTTCTTCGTCGCCTTCAAGATTCCCAACTTCATGCGCCGCCTGTTCGCCGAGGGCGCCTTCAATCAGGCATTCATTCCGGTGCTGTCCGAGTATGCCACCCAGCGGACCCGTGAAGAGGTACGCGAACTGCTCGATGCGGTATCGGGCAGTCTTGGTGTGATACTTGCCCTGCTCAGCGCCGTGGCGGTGCTCCTCGCGCCCTGGCTGGTGTGGCTATTCGCGCCAGGCTTTAGTGCTGACCCGGGCAAGCTGGCGCTGACCGCCGACATGCTACGTTTGACGTTTCCCTACCTGTGGCTGATTTCGCTCACCGCCTTCGCGGGTAGCGTGCTCAACACCTGGAACCGTTTCGCCGTGCCGGCGTTCACCCCGGTGCTGCTCAACCTGTCATTGATCGGCGCGGCGTTGGGCCTGACGCCCTGGATGCAGGACCCGGCCATGGCGCTGGCCTGGGGGGTACTGATCGCAGGGGTCGTGCAACTTGGGTTTCAGGTGCCGTTCTTGGCACGTTTGGGGCTGACGCCGCGCCCCTGGCCCAACTTCCGGCACCCGGGCGTGCGTCGCATCCTGGCGCTGATGGCGCCGGCGTTGTTCGGGGTGTCGGTGTCGCAGATCAATCTGTTGCTGGATACCGTGCTGGCGTCTCTGCTGGCGTCGGGTAGCGTGTCTTGGCTCTACTACTCGGATCGCCTGGTGGAGTTGCCGCTGGGTGTATTCGGTGTGGCACTGGGCACGGTGATCTTACCGGCCCTCTCCAAGCGCCATGCCGAACAGTCGCCAGCGCACTTCGCGAAGATGCTCGACTGGGCGCTGCGCGCAGTGCTATTGATCGGGCTGCCCGCAGCCTTGGCTTTGGTGCTGCTGGCCGAGCCATTGCTGGTGAGCTTGTTCCACTATGGGGCGATGACGGATCACGATATCGTGATGGCGGCGCGCAGCATGCGGGCTTATGCGTTAGGTCTGTTGCCCTTCATGCTCATCAAGGTGCTGGCGCCGGGGTACTTCGCGCGCCAGGACACCAAGACGCCGGTTAAAATCGGGGTCGTGGCGATGGTCGCCAACATGGTCTTGAACCTGTTGTTGATCTGGCCGCTAGCGCATGCAGGACTGGCACTGGCCACGGCGCTGTCGGCGTTTCTCAACGCCGGCTTGTTGGGTTGGGGGCTACAGCGGCGCGGCGTACTGATGTTTCAGCCGGGTTGGGGACGCTACGCGTTGACACTGGGCGGCGGCTGCGTCGTCATGGGTGCCGGGCTTTGGTGGTTATGCCCCGAATGGCATCAGTGGCTGGCCTGGGGTGTATGGCAGCGCGCGGCGACACTACTTGGACTGACCCTAGGCGGTGCCCTGGTCTACTTTGGATGGCTGGCGCTGTGCGGTGTGCGCCTCAGGCATTTCCGTCTGGGTGGCTGATGGTAGGGCAGGCATGGCTGTCAGTCGTGGCCCCCTTGGTTATAATCGAACGTTTCACCGGCATATGAACGGCATATGGAACTGATCAGAGGACTGCACAATCTGCGTGAGGCGGGCCCGTGCGTGGCGACGATCGGCAATTTTGATGGCGTGCATCGCGGCCATCAAGCGATCCTCGATCAGCTCAAGAGCCGCGCCACGGCGTTGGGATTGCCGATGACGGTGGTCGTCTTCGAGCCCCAGCCACGCGAGTATTTTGCCGGCGAGCAGGCGCCGCCTCGTTTGAGCAGGCTGCGCGACAAGGTCGAGCTGCTGGCCGAATACGGCGCCGAGCGCATCGTCTGCCTACCCTTCAATGCTGCTCTGCGAAGTCTGACGGCCGATGAGTTCATCGAGCGCGTGCTGATCCGCGGCCTGGGGGTCAAGCATCTCGTCGTGGGTGACGACTTTCGTTTTGGCTGTGACCGAGCGGGCGATTTCGCATTGCTGCAACGCGTGGGCGAGCGCCGTGGTTTTGAGGTCGAGCATACGCGCACTTTTGCCCTCGATGATGAGCGCGTCTCAAGTACCCGGGTACGCACCATGCTAGCCAGCGGCAACTTCGCCCAGGCCGCGCGGTTGCTGGGGCGTCCCTACCAGCTCTCAGGGCGTGTGGTTGCCGACCGGCAGTTGGGGCGTACCATCGGCGTGCCTACCGCTAATCTGCCGTTGGCGTCGCGCTCCCTTGCACTACGCGGTATCTATGCCTGCGTCACGCGGCTGCCTGATGGCCGCGAGCTGCCGGGGGCGGCCAACATCGGCTGGCGTCCCACGGTAGGCAGTACGCGGCCGGTGTTGGAGGTGCATCTGTTCGATTTCGAAGGTGACCTCTATGGCCAGCGTCTTACGGTCGTGCCCTGTGCACGGCTGCGAGGCGAGGTCAATTTTGCGGGGCTGGAGGCCCTGACGCGTCAGATTCATGCCGATCTGGCGCAGGCACGTCGCTATTTTCGTGCGGCCACACCGCTCGATGCCACCGCACTCGAGCTGCCGTGCGCTTCGACTGGCTGGACTTATCCGCTGGCCTCGGCGCCCTTGGCGCCCGAGCCTTCGACTTCCGACTCCTCGGCCGGCTCTCGCCCGGCCGACCAAGACGATGGCTGACCTTCCGCTATGAGCGATTACAAACATACCCTGAACCTCCCCGAGACCGACTTCCCCATGCGTGGCATGTTGCCCAAGCGTGAGCCGGGGCGGGTATCGCAGTGGCAGGACATGAACCTCTACGAACGCTTGCGCGACGCGCGCGCCGGCCGCGAGAGCTTCGTGCTGCACGATGGCCCTCCCTACGCCAACGGCAGCATTCACATCGGTCACGCCGTCAACAAGATTCTCAAAGACATCGTCGTCAAGTCGAAGGCGCTGGCGGGGTACGATGCGCCTTATGTGCCAGGGTGGGACTGTCACGGGTTGCCCATCGAGCACAAGGTCGAGACTACTCACGGCAAGCATCTCGCCGCCGGCGAGGCGCGTGATCTATGCCGCGAGTACGCGGGCGCGCAGATCGAAGCGCAGAAGACCGACTTCGTGCGCTTGGGCGTGATCGGCGACTGGGAGCACCCCTACCGGACCATGGATTTCGCCAACGAAGCGGGTGAGATTCGCGCGCTGGCGAAGATGGTCGAGGGCGGTTACGTCTTCAAGGGGCTAAAGCCGGTCAACTGGTGCTTCGATTGTGGCTCGGCCCTGGCCGAGGCGGAAGTCGAGTACGCCGACAAGAAGTCCGATGCCATCGACGTCGCCTTTACGGCCGCCGCCCCCGCCAAGCTGGCGACGGCGTTCGGGCTCACGTCGCTCGATAAGCCGGCGGCGATCGTCATCTGGACCACCACGCCGTGGACCATTCCCGCCAACCAGGCGCTGAACGTGCATCCTGACTTCACCTACGCGCTGGTCGATACCGGCGAGCGGCTGCTGGTGCTCGCCGAGGAACTGGTCGAAAGCTGTCTAGCGCGCTACGGCCTCGAGGGCGATGTCGTGGCCACCACCACGGGCGCGGCGCTGGAGTTCATCAATTTCCAGCATCCTTTCTACGAGCGTGTGGCGCCGGTGTATCTCGCCGATTACGTGACCGTGGAAGAGGGCAGCACGGGGATCGTCCACTCGGCGCCGTCATACGGCCTGGACGATTTCATGACCTGCCGCGCGCACGGCATGAGCTTCGATGACATGCTCAACCCCGTACAGGGCAATGGCGTGTATCGGGATGATCTGCCGTTCTTCGGCGGGCAGATGATCTGGAAGGCCAATCCTCAGATCGTCGACAAGCTGCGTGAAGTGAACGCGCTGATGGTGCACACGCCGATCACACATAGCTACATGCACTGCTGGCGTCACAAGACGCCGGTCATCTACCGCGCGACCGCCCAGTGGTTCGTAGGCATGGACCGCGAGGACGATACGGGGCGCACCCTGCGTCAGCGCGCGCTGGACGGCGTCGAGGCGACGCAGTTCGTTCCCGCCTGGGGCAAGGCGCGCCTGCACTCGATGATCGCCAACCGTCCCGACTGGTGCATTTCGCGCCAGCGCAACTGGGGGGTGCCGATTCCGTTCTTCCTGCACAAACAGACCGGGGAATGGCATCCGCGCACCGTCGAGCTGATGGAAGATGTCGCCAAGCGCGTCGAAGCCGAGGGCATCGATGCCTGGTTCCGTCTCGACGCCCGCGAGCTTCTGGGCGACGAGGCCGGCGACTACGAGAAAGTTACCGATACCCTGGATGTGTGGTTCGACTCCGGCACCACACATTGGCACGTGCTGCGTGGCTCGCATTCGCTGGGGCATGCACAAGGACCGCGCGCCGATCTGTATCTCGAAGGTTCCGACCAACATCGTGGCTGGTTCCATTCGTCGTTGCTGACCGGGTGCGCCATCGACGGCCATGCGCCCTACAAGGCGCTGCTGACACACGGCTTCACCGTCGACGAGAAGGGCCGCAAGATGTCCAAGTCGATGGGCAACGTCATCGCACCGCAGCAGGTGATGGATAAGCTGGGCGCCGATATCCTGCGCTTGTGGGTGGCTTCCACCGACTATTCCGGCGAGATGGCGGTCTCCGACGAGATCCTGAAGCGCACCGCCGACGTCTACCGGCGTATCCGCAACACCGCGCGCTTCTTGCTGGCCAACTTGAATGGCTTCGATCCCGCGCGTGACGCCGTGGCTTTCGAGGACATGCTGGCGCTTGATCAGTGGGCGGTGGATCGCGCGGCGCAACTTCAGCAGCGCATGCAGACGGCCTATGACGACTACCGCTTCCGTGACGTCTACCAGCAGGTGCACGACTTCTGCGCGCACGAGCTGGGCGGCTTCTATCTGGATGTGATCAAGGATCGCCAGTACACCACCCAGGTTGACTCGCTCGCGCGCCGCAGCTGCCAGACGGCGCTCTATCATGTGGTCGAGGCGTTGGTGCGCTGGGTGGCGCCGATTCTGTCCTTCACCGCCGAGGAAATCTACGAGGCCATCCCCGGCATGCGTGGCGATAGCGTGCTGCTGGAGGAATACTATCCGCATCTGACGACCTTGAAGGCGGATGCCGCCATGGGCCGTGAGTTCTGGTCGCGGGTGCTCGAGGTCAAGCAGGCAGTCAACAAGTGCCTGGAAGACGCGCGTAACGCCAAGGTGATACGCAATAGCCTCGCCGCCGAGGTCACGCTCTACGCTAACGATGACTTGCGCGAGACCTTGTCGCAGCTCGGCGATGAGTTGCGTTTCGTGCTATTGACCAGCGAGGTGCATCTGGCGTCGCTGAACGCGGCGGGCAGCGAGCAGGCTGAGACCAGCGAGCTCGACGGGCTCAAGGTGGGCGTGATGGAAAGTCCGCACACCAAGTGCGAGCGCTGCTGGCATCACCGCGCAGATGTGGGGACGCATGCCGCCGACCCGAACTTGTGCGGTCGTTGCCTGAGCAACCTGCCCGATGGGCCGGGGGAAACGCGCCGTTATGCCTGATGACGCATCACGGGCCATGGCGCCGCTTGATCATGATATGAGAGGCTCGAATGAACGATGCTGCAACGCCTGATCGATCGGTATCGCCGCCCATGAAGCGGCCCCTGCGCTGGCTATGGCTGGCGCTGCTGGTGATCGTGCTGGATCTGGGCAGCAAGCTGCTCGCCAGCACTTACTTGATCTATGCACAACCGGTCGAATTATTGCCGGTGTTCAACTTCACGCTGCTGCACAATACCGGCGCGGCGTTCAGTTTCCTGGCCGATCATTCGGGGTGGCAACGCTGGCTGTTCGCGGCCATCGCCCTCGCTGTGAGCATCGGCCTGACCGTGTGGTTGACGCGTCTCAAAGCCGATGAGCGTCTCTCGGCCGCAGCGATTGCGTTGGTGATCGGTGGCGCGTTGGGCAATCTCTATGATCGCCTGGTGCATGGCTATGTGGTCGACTTTCTGTCGTTTCATTGGCAGGGAAATTACTTTCCCGCCTTTAACTTGGCCGATACCGCCATCACCTTGGGGGCCATTGGCTTGATTCTGGCCTCCCTGCGTGACGGCCGACGACACACGGCAACATCCGATAAGAGAGACCCCCATGAGTGAGTACCGTATCGGCGATGGGATGGAAGTGACGTTGCATTTCACCGTCAAACTGGAAGACGAGACGGTGATCGATTCCACCCGCGACAAGGCACCGGCGACGTTCCAGGTCGGCGATGGTAACCTGCCGCCGGGGTTCGAGACCCCGCTCAAGGGCATGACTGATGGCGAAACCGGTCGTTTTACCATTACCCCCGAGCACGGCTTCGGCCAGCACAATCCGCAGAACGTGCAGCGCCTGCCGCGCGATCAGTTCGACGACGAGCTCGAGGTCGGCACGATGATGTCGTTCACCGACCCGGGCGGCGGCGAGCTGCCCGGCGTCATCGCCGAGATCGACGAGCGCAATGTCGATGTGGACTTCAATCACCCGCTGGCGGGGCGTACCCTGACCTTCGAGGTGGAAGTGATCGAGGTTCGCCCGGCCACGACCCATTAAGCTTTGACGGGCGCACGCCGCCCATCGATACGATGCCATGACGCATCGAGGCGAGGTAAGCATGCAAATCAAGCTGGCCAATCCGCGCGGTTTCTGTGCCGGCGTCGACCGTGCCATCGAGATCGTCAATCGCGCGCTCGATGTGTTCGGGCCGCCCATCTACGTGCGTCACGAAGTCGTCCATAACCGCTTCGTGGTGGATAGCCTGCGCGAGCGCGGGGCGGTATTCGTCGAGGAATTGCATGAAATCCCCGACGACGTGATCGTCATCTTCTCCGCCCACGGCGTGTCGCGCGCGGTCCAGGAAGAGGCCGAGCGGCGCGGGCTGCGCATCTTCGACGCCACCTGCCCGCTGGTCACCAAGGTGCATATGGAAGTCCTGCGCTACGCCAAGCGTGGCCAGGAGTGCGTGCTCATCGGGCATGCCGGCCATCCCGAGGTCGAGGGCACCATGGGGCGCTACGACACCTCCTTCGGCGGCCAGATCCACCTCGTCGAGGACGAGCAGGACGTGGCGAGCCTCGAGGTCAATGACCCTGACCGGCTGGCATTCGTCACCCAGACCACGCTGTCCATGGATGACACCTCAAGGGTCATCGATGCCCTGCGCGAGAAGTTCCCGCGTATCGACGGGCCGCGCAAGGACGACATTTGCTATGCCACGCAGAATCGTCAGGACGCGGTGCGTGAACTGGCTAGCGAAAGCGGCCTGGTGCTTGTGGTGGGCAGCCCCAACAGTTCCAATTCCAACCGCCTGCGGGAATTGGCAGAGCGCACCGGCACGCCGGCGTATCTGATCGATACCGCCGAGCAGATCCGCCCCGAATGGGTAGATGGCGTGGAAACCATCGGCATCACGGCCGGTGCCAGCGCACCGGAAGTCCTCGTCCAGGCGGTCATCGACCGGCTCAAGTCGCTGGGCGCCGAGGACCCCAATGAACTCGCCGGGCAGGCGGAAGACATCGTCTTCTCCATGCCCAAAGAACTGCGCGAGCAGGTGATCGCCAGCACGTGAGAGGCATCATTCCTTCGATGTGATGTGAGCGTTACAATTCGTTGCAAAGTACGCTACATTGACAAAGCGCATGGGGTGCCGCCCCATGCCGCGTACGTAACGCGTCGCCTCACCGATCAGGAAGTCGTACGTGCCGCATCGTGCTTATCGCCTTCGCCACGTGTCGCATAGCCGTGGTTTTTCTCTCCTTGAATTGCTGATCGTGCTGGTGATCTTCGCGATCATGGCAAGCATCGCCGTGCCCAGCTTTCAGTCCTTGCGCCAGCACCAACAGCTCACCGACGCCAGCAACGAACTGGTCGCCGCGCTGCGCCTGGCGCGTGGTGAAGCCATCATGCGCGAGAACAAGATCACGCTGTGTGCGAGTGCCGATGGGGATTCATGTGGGGGCAAGGGTTGGGCCCAGGGCTGGCTATTACAGGCCGCGTCTGATGAAGGCAAAAAGGATACGATCGTCGTTCATCAAGCGTTATCCCAGCGACTCGATATCGCTGATAACCCCTCGCCACCTGCCAGCGTAAGCTTCGATGAACTTGGATATCCCGGCGGTGGCACCGAGTGGCGTCTCAGCCATGCGGGACTGTCGGACGGCGCCTCACGCCAAGTGTGCCTGGAGGTGACCGGGCGAACTTATGTCGCCGAGTCAAATAAGGGGTGTGGCTCGTGATGGAATCGCCGCTGCAGTCTTCGCCCCATGCCCAAAGTGGCTTCGGTCTGATCGAGGTGCTGGTGGCGCTGACCATTCTCTCCATCGGCATGCTCGGGCTCGCCGCGATGCAGCTCAACTCGTTGCAGAACGCACGCGAGAGTCTCAATACGACAATCGCCACGATCATGGTCCGAGACATGAACGAACGTGCCTGGGCGCAGCGGGGGGAGGCTTGTGAGAAGCTTGAGGGCCCTGAAGGGCTTTTGAGTGAGTGGCAGGGCGATGTCGCTAAAATCGACGGCCTTCCCTCGCCCCATGGTAGTTGGTCTGATGATTCCGACAACGGCTTTTATGACCTCAAGATTACTTGGCAGGGTATCGAAGACTCTGATGGTGAAGAGGGTCCTCCTCCACCCGTGAAGTTGGTGGCCTTCCTGCCATGCAAGGAGCCGGCAGATGACTAACCAACATCGTCAACGAGGTTTCACGCTGATCGAAATGATGATCAGCATGTTTCTCGGCTTGATTATCCTCGGTGGCACTGTGTCGGCATACCAGGCTATAAGCGGCCTTCGCGAGCAGCGCGATGGTATCTATGCGGTGCAGGATGAATTGGTCTATGTGCATCGTGCGCTGGCGCAGGCCGTAGCGCTGGCTGGCAAGGTAGAGGTCGCTAACAAGAGTGAGCTAACGATTACGCCTTTTGGCCAGATTAAAAGCGGGCGTTATGCGGGATGTCCTCAAGAGGACAGCGACCCCCCTTGGAAATGGCGTGTCGCTGCCAACAGCGATGGGGTGAAAATGCTCGAATGCAATGACCAAGGCGTGCTGGCATTGTCTGCCCCGGGCATTACCAACATAAAGTTTTCTGTGTGTGCCAGCGCCACGCACCCATGCGTGGGTGTCGAACTGAAGTATACCCCATGCCGGGAAGAAGACGAGTGTGATGGGCAAACCCTTAACTTTCATCTTGCCTCTCGCGCAACGTCTGATAGTCAAGGTGATCCGTGATGCGTCCTCATAAGCAATCCGGCTTCGTGCTCGTCATCGGGCTCGCGCTTCTGACCATCGCTACGGGCATGGTAGTGACAGGCATGTCACTGGGACGTTACCAGGAGCGTCAAGCGGGTAATTATCTTCGCACGATCAAAGCCGAAGCAGGTGTAGATGAAGCACTGTGGAAGTTTTCTGAGTGGACGACATCAATACGAGAAAAAGTGAATGAAGCGTATCCCGGTAATGAAGTAAATGAACCGATCTTATCTCAAAATAGTGATGAAGAGCTACTGACTTTCTCGCATAATAATGGTGGTAAGACTAAGGCGTATATAAAAGAAATTGTGAAGTTGGAAGATGATCGGGTTCGCGTGGTCTTTGGTGGGCAATTTCTGCCTTTGGGCAGTGGTGAGGGGGAAGGTGGTCGCCATGGACAGGCTACTTTGCAGGCCGTTTACTCTATAAATCATGATGAGCAACCCGGTGATGAACAACCCAATGGCGCCTACCAAAACGTGTTGCTCGGCTGCGAAGGTGTTAATGCATCAGGCGGCGGGGTTATCGATAGTTACGATTCGCGTGATGGGAGCTATGGTGGAGAAAATAGTAAACGAAGTGGCGCGAAAATAAGCTCCACCTCTCAGGGGGACGATATTGTTCTGAGTAGTGGGCAGCCAGTTTATGGAGATGTAGAGTCTGCGGGACGAATTATCGTCGATAACTCTGGCACCATTCATGGCGACCTGAAAGCGGACGGAGATATCGTGATTCGTAATGGCGGGGCTGACATCCAAGGCGATATTAGCAGTCGTGGTTCGGTCGAGATGCTAAATGGAGGTAGTATTTCAGGCAGTATCCTCGCCAATCGAGATGTCACGATCAATGGCGGTGGCGCGAAAGTCGGCGGGGGTATTAGTAGCCGGGGGGCGGTTACGTTAAAAGGTGGAGCGGTTGTGGGCAATATCCTCGCGAACCGGGATGTGGCAATAGAAGGTGGCGGCGCAGAAGTCGGCGGAGGGATCAATAGTCAAGGCGCGGTTACGTTAGAGGGCAGCACGGTTTTGGGCAGCATCCTCTCTAAGCTAGATGTCACGATCAACGGAGGTGGGGCACAAGCGGCGGGAGATGTCAGCTCGCAAATGTCCGTTCGCTTACCTGACAGTGGCACCATCAGTGGCAATGTCGTGGCGAATACGGAAATCGTTACCGGTAGCTGGAGTTCGCGCATTGGGGGCAATGCTACGGCACCGAAAGTGCATACAACCGTGAATAACCGGGATGTGGCAAACCAAGTGGGCGGCACCATCAATCTCGTCTCACCTGATGTTGCTGAGGCACCTGAAGTCCCTGAGGCTTCAAAAGTGGAAGTTGAGCAGCAAAGCTGTGATGCTTTCACATCCACGACAAACAAGGGCGCGACGATTAGTGACTTGATCGATGCGCTGCCAGATGCCTCGTCGGGGAGCCTATCGATTGGTGGTGGCAGCCAGACTTATACGCTGACGCCGAATGGCCTGAGTAACAATAATACCGTGTCCGATCCCAAAAAAGATGTCACCGTCGATGGCATCTTCCCCGAGCCCACCAACGTCCTTGTGCTGGACAGTTTTTCGCTGGGTGGCAGTGCCAACTTCGTCGTCGACGGCGGCGACATGACACTCTACGTCAAAGGCGATGTCGATATTGGTGGCGGTGCCACATTCAATGTTGCCGAGGGCAGTTCGCTCAAAGTCGTCACCAAGGGGCGTTTCAACCTGAGCAGCAATCTCAATGTGGCGTCTGACAGCCCGACTGACGAGGACGGCAATCCAATCCTATCTCTCTACTCGACCTATAACGATGAGGGTGCCAGCGGCTGGAACGCGGGCGTCAATATCACCGGGGCCTCCGCATTCAAGGGCACCATCTTCGCGCCGAAGAGCACCGTCAATGTCGCCGGTAGCGGGGGATTGTATGGCGCCGTGAAAGGACGGCGTGTCGAGGTTTCCGGCGGTGCCGGCATTCACTATGACGAAGCACTGATGGAGTCGACCATCGGTACGGGCGGTGGTGGAGACGGCGGTGACGGAAGTGGTAACAACGGCGATGATAACTCCAGCGCCTCCGGTTGGTCTCTAGAAGGCTTGTCATACGGCAATGCGGACTGAGTCATCGCGCGCAGTCGTCGCTCCCGTCAGGCAGACGTTCGATGCGTACCCGGCCGCCGCGACTCAGCACGATGCGCCGTGCCGGTGTCGTCGCCTTGGTCGTGCACAAATAGAAGCTGCCGATCTGAAAGCTGCCGGAGGCGCGGATCGAGTAGCCATTCGACGCGTAACGCACGTAGCGACGCAAGGGCTGATTGGCATATAACCGGAGTCCGCCGGGTGGGGCGCCACCCGCGCGTAGCGTCGGCTCCGAGGGCGATTGCTCGCCATCGTCGTCGCGATCGGCGAATATGCGCCAGCCCTGTTCCCAGCCATCTGGTTCACTCACCATCATCACCGGCACACCTTGGCGAATAGCCTCGCTGCGCGCGTAGTAAAGCGCCTGATAGAGCGTATGACTGGCGGTTTGCAAGCGTTGATCGCGTAGCACATGGCCCATGGCGGGAACGCCCTGGGTGGTGAGCAGGCCGACAATGACGATGATCACAAGCAATTCGAGCAGTGTCATTCCTCGCATGTGCCGCGATATTGGATGCATCGATTGCCTTATTTTATATTAGTATTTACTTTATTTATTTATAAAGTAGTCTTGGCAGTCGAGCAAATACGATGAGGGCGACACATAGGGGTGCGCGGTCACGGCATGGAGGTACGCCGGGGTTCAGCTTGATCGAAGTGCTGATCACGCTGTTCATTTTGTCTTTCGGGATGCTGGGGTTGGCGGCCACTCAGACCCAGGCGCTGCGTGCCCAGCGTCATGCCGATGCCGAGTCTCAGGCGGTGCAGCGGGTGGGAGTCATGCTCGAACGCTTGCGCATCGACCGCCACGGCGCGCTGGCCGGCGCCTACGATCAGCCGTGCAGTGACGACCCCAGCAGTGCCGCATCGGCCCAAGTACGTGCCTGGCTGACGGGGCTTGTGAACGCACTTCCCCAGGCGCAAGGCTGCATCGAGGTGGCGGGCGATGACGATGTGGCGTCGGCGATGGTGAAGGTGATCTGGCGATCGCCGCGTGTGAGCTGGAGTGATGACGATGGGCAGCGGCAATATCGATTACAGACCCGACTTTGAGCGACCCATCCCGGGGCGACGGCGTCAACGCGGGGTGTCGCTGATCGAGTTGATGGTGAGCCTGGCGCTGAGCATGATCGTGCTGCTTGGCGTCATTGACCTGTTCATTGCCTATCAGCATCAGTACCGCTTGCAAACGCAACTGGCTCAGGTGCAGGAAAGTGGTCGCTTCGTGACTGACGTGCTGACGCGGGAGCTACGCAAGGCGGGGTATGCCGAATGGGAAAAGGCGCAGACCTTTCCGGCGACATCGCGGTTTGCCCAGGGCGCTATCGTGGCGGGGGACGACAGCACCTTGCGGGTCCGCTATTACGGCAGCACGGATGAGCCTCTGCAGGATTGCCTGGGCGGGGGTCTCGAGAGTGCTGACATCACGCGGGCTACGCTGTCGCTGAACGCCTCGCAGGGGCTGGACTGCGCGGTGGATGGCACGTCTCCCCAGCCGCTCGACGCGAATGTCGAGGCCATGGCGCTGCGCTATTTCGTCGAGGGTCGTTGGCGCCGCGCCTCGGGCGTCGGCGATTGGGCCAGCGTCAAGGGTGTGAGCATCGAATTGCTGGTGGCCTCGCGACAGGATGGACTCGTCGACACGGCATCATCCTATGTCTTCGATGGCGAAACCGTCACGGCACCAGATCGTCGCCTGTATCGGGTGTATGCCACGAGCGTGGCTCTGCGTAATGTGGCGTCCCCGCCGCTTGTCACCTCGCAGGGTGACACGTCATCGTGAGCGTCAGCGGCCCCTCTCGGGAACGGGGCATGACGCTGATCGTCGCGCTGATTCTGCTGATGGCGATGACGGCGTTGGGACTCGCCGGCTTGCAGGGCGCGGTCCTGCAGGAGCGCATGGCGCGCAACGTCATGGATCGACAAGTTGCGTTTCAAGCAGCACAGGCAGCACTCAAAGAAGGCGAATGGCGATTGCGTCATGCGGATTACACACTGCCCGACGCCCAAGGCGACTGCACGGCGCCTGATTGCCTGATGCCACAGGCGTCGCATGCCAGCCAATGGTCGGCCGCTCGTTGGCGACGTGACGGCGTGGCCTATGGCGATAGCGGGGCACCCATGCCTCTCGATACCCACGAGCCGCCCCGGGTGACGCTGACTGTCCTGACGAGCTCGTGTCCCGAGGCCGGTGCGCCCTGCCAAGCACGTATCGAGATGACCGCGTTCGGCTGGGGTACACGCCAGCTAACGCATGCGGTGCTTGAGCGTCGCGTTACGCTGATGTTGCCTCGCGAGTCAGGCGAGGCGTTGATTCAAGCCCGCCGGGCGCAGGCCGATAATCACGACACGCGCGTTACCCGTTCTTCCGAGGGGCCCACTCGTCCGGCGTGGCGCGAGGTCTTGCGCTGAGTACCTAGCGTTGAACGTCTCGCTTTCCGTCTCCAGGAGCCCATGCCATGCATCGAACCCGCGGTTTTACCCTGATCGAGCTGATGATCGTCATGGTCATCATCGGCATCCTGGCAGCGATCGCCATTCCCTCGTATACCGATTATGTACGCAAGGCGCAACGGACCGATGCTCAGGCCACGCTGACGCAGTGGGCATACCGGATGGAGCGTCAGTACACGCAATATAACAGCTATAAAGCCGGCGAAACCGACGAACTGGTGCCGGAGAGTGAGGCTTACAAGTTCAGCTACGCTGCGCTTTCGGCCAACGAATTTATGCTCAAGGCGACGCTCAAGAACAGCCAGGATGAGGAGGATTGTGATTGGATGACCCTGGATCAAGCCGGCCAGCGGGGGGAACCGAAGGGTGAGGACTGCTGGTAACTCGGTGTCCCCGCCGCTGCCTTGCTGCGCGTCGCATGATAGATTGCGGGTTTCTCAGCGATGAAATGAGTGCCCGCGTGAGTGATTTTCTGATCGTTGGGGGCGGCGTCATCGGCATGATGACGGCCCTGCAACTCGCCGATGCCGGCCGCCACGTCACCCTGCTCGAACGCGGCGAATGTGGCCGCGAGGCTTCCTGGGCCGGCGGCGGCATCGTCTCCCCGTTGTACCCATGGCGCTATAGCGCGCCAATTTCCGCGTTGTCGCGCTATTCCGAAGGCGCCTATCCCGAATTGTCGCTGCGCCTGCTCGAAGAAACCGGCATCGATCCCGAGTATCGCCAGCGGGGGCTCCTGTATCTGCGTGTCGATGATGAACCCCAGGCGCTCGCGTGGGCGCGCGAGGTTGGCAAACCTCTGGAACGGGTCGGTGCGGAGACGATTTACACCAAGGAGCCCAATGTCGCTCCCGGGGTCGACTCGGCGCTGTGGATGCCGACTCTGGGCAGCATTCGAAATCCGCGCTTGTGCAAGGCGTTGCGGGCCCGCCTGCTGGCGATGCCGAATGTCACTCTGCGCGAGCATGTCGAGGTCGAGGCGCTGGATGTATCGGATGGGCGCCTTCGCGGCGTGCGAACATCGGCGGGGCGCGAGGCAGCCGAGCGCGTAGTGGTATGCGGCGGCGCCTGGGCTGGTCAGTTGCTGGCGGGTATCGGCGTGACCCTGCCGGTGCGCCCGGTGCGTGGGCAGATGATCCTGTTCAAGGCGTCGCCGGGGCTGGTCGAACGCGTGGTGCTGAAGGATGGCCGTTACGTGATCCCGCGTGGCGATGGGCGCATCGTTGCCGGCTCCACCTTGGAAGAGGTGGGCTTCGATCAGCGTACCACCGAGGTGGCCAAGGACTCGCTTTACGATAGCGCACTGTCGATCGTGCCGGCATTGGCTGAATGCCCGGTGGAGCATCACTGGGCCGGCTTGCGTCCCGGGTCGCCGGATGGCGTTCCGTCCATCGGCGCGGTACCCGGCATCGAAGGGTTATGGGTCAACGCTGGCCATTATCGCAATGGCCTGGTGTTGGCGCCGGCGTCGACGCGCCTGTTGGTCGATCAACTACTGCAACGCACCCCGGTGGTCGACCCTGCCCCCTACCGGCTAGGTGGCGTCTGACGACAAGGCGTTTTGCCAGCGAGCCGGCGTTGCGTGACAATACAGCCATGAGGCCGTCTCGACGGCAGTTTACTCAGCCAATCACGATGAGAGAGGCGTATTCCGCTCATGCAAGACCTGACTCTGGTGATGGCCCAGCTCGACCCGCTGGTGGGCGATATCCCCGGCAATACCGCGCAAGCCATCGAGGCCGTGCGCGAAGCGCGCATCGAACATCGTGCCGATGTGGTGGTCTTCCCCGAACTGTTCCTGACCGGTTACCCGCCGGAAGACTTGTTGCTGCGCGAATCGATGGAAGCACGCCTGGAAGAGGCACGCGCGACGATGGCGCGTAAGGTGGCGCGCGATGTGATGGTCGTCATCGGCTATCCAGGCCGGCGCGAAGGCCGGCTGCATAACCTCGCGGGCGTGCTGTACAACGGCGAATGGCTCGGCGAATACGCCAAGCAGGCGCTGCCTAACTATCAGGTATTCGACGAGCAGCGCTATTTCACTCCGGGGCACTCGCCGCTGGTCATCGAGCATGGCGGTGCCAAACTGGGCATCCTGATCTGTGAGGATCTGTGGGACGGTGCGCCGGTGACGCAGAGTGTCGAGGCCGGCGCCGATATCCTCATCACGCTCAACGCCTCGCCCTATCACCGTGACAAGCCGCTCGAGCGAGAGCGGTTATTCGCCCGGCGTGCTCAGGCGGCTGCGCGGCCGCTGGTCTATCTCAACCAGATCGGTGGCCAGGACGAGCTGGTCTTCGATGGTGGCTCGCTGGTGCTCGACGCTCAAGGCGAGGTTGCGGTACGTGCGCCGTTCTGGGAAGTCGGTCTGATGCCGGTGCGTTTTACCGACGCACAAGGCGCATGGGCGCCCGAGGCTGGCGAATGCGAACCGCTGCTGGCGTCGGAAGAAAGCCTCTATTGCGCACTGGTGACCGGGCTTCGCGACTACGTCAACAAGAGTGGCTTCCAGGGCGTAGTGTTGGGGCTTTCCGGCGGTATCGACTCCGCCCTGTCGCTGGCCATCGCAGTCGATGCGTTGGGTCCCGAGCGCGTGCAAGCGGTGATGATGCCCTATCACTATACGGCGGATATCTCCAAGGCGGATGCGGCCGCGCAGGCCGACTTGCTCGGTGTGCATTACGAAGTTATGCCCATCGCGCCGATGGTGGAAGCATTCACCGCCACGCTGGAAGAGAGTTTCGCCGGTACCCAGCGTGATACCACCGAGGAGAACCTGCAGTCGCGTTGCCGGGGCGTGTTGTTGATGGCGCTTTCCAACAAGAAAGGGCTGATGGTGCTGAGTACCGGCAACAAGAGCGAGATGGCGGTGGGCTATGCCACGCTATATGGCGATATGGTGGGCGGTTACAACGCGCTCAAGGACGTCTACAAGACGTGGGTGTATCGCCTTGCCAAGTGGCGCAATGCGCAGGAGTCGGCCATTCCTGAGCGTGTCATTACGCGCCCACCTTCCGCCGAGTTGGCGCCGGATCAAGCGGACAGCGACTCGCTGCCAGGCTACGACGAGCTGGACGCGATCCTCGAGCGCTACATCGAAGGCGACATGAGTGCCGAGGCCATCATCGATGCCGGCTTCGCCAGTGAAGATGTCTACAAGGTCGTGAAGCTGGTCGACCGTAGCGAATACAAGCGGCGTCAGGCGCCAGTGGGGGTTCGCGTGACCGCGCGTGGTTTCGGGCGCGATCGTCGTTATCCCATCGTCAACGGCTGGCAGCCGGGGGAATAAACCCGGTTCCGGGTTACGGGCCGCGAGCATCGAAAAGCAACATCTCCGCTGGAAATATCCTGTGGAGATGTTGCTTTCATGAAGGGCTAATCTTGTTGCTCGAAGCTCGAAGCTCGAAGCTCGAAGCTCGAAGCTCGAAGCTCGAAGCTCGAAGCCGATCGTCAGTCGTTCAGCGTCAGCGGCTTGGCGTCGACATGCTCGGGCTCGAAAGTATTGCCATCGAGGCGTGCATTGTCGGGGTCGTTGTCGATGAGCGTCTGCAAGGCGTCGCGTGCCCGCTCAGGCATGTTCAGCCCCATGTAGCCCTCGACCATGACTGCCAGGGCGTCGCGTGTGGCAGGTGTTTGTGGGTAATGTTCAAGCACCCACTTGCCGCGATTAATCGCCGCCAAGTAGGCGCCCTTGCGAAGATAGAAGTCGGCGACTTGCAGCTCGTGACGCGAGAGCACGTTGCGCAGATAGACGATGCGTTGACGTGCGTCGGCCGCGTAGGGGCTTTCCGGAAAGCGCCGGACTAGCTCGCCGAAGTCGACATTGGCATCGCGCGTGGCGCCCAGGTCACGCTTGGAGATATCGATCAGCTCGAGCCCTTCGAGGCTGAAACGCCCGGCTTGATACGCCGCGAGGCCGCGCATGTAATACGCGTAGTCGACCTGCTCATGATCGGGGTGCAAACGAATGAAGCGGCTGGCGGCGGCGCGCGCCTGCTCCCAGTCCTCGGTCTGATAGTACGCGTAAATCAGCTCCAACTGGGCCTGCTCGGCGTAACGACCGAAGGGGAAGCGGGTATCCAGCGCCTCGAGACGTGTCACGGCGGTGCTGTAACGCCCGGCATCCAGTGACTCTTGAGCTTGCTGGTAAAGATCCTGCTCTTGTATATCCGGGGCCGGCTCGTTGCTGGCGCAACCGGCGAGCAGCGCGCCACTAAGCAGCAACGCACCGAACGTGCCAAGTGAAGGGAATCGCATCGTCATCCTCGTTCAACCAATACGGGGCGGCCGTGCTAGAATCCGCCAGTTCGGAGTCACTATAAAGCAAACGCCCCCGGTGGCGAAATGGAACCGAGCATTGCCATGGCAGATACCGTGCAGCGAGAAGAACGCGTCCCCGAAACGATGGCGGGCCAGCGCCTGGACCAAACCGCCTCGGCGCTCTTCGCGGATTTTTCCCGCGAGCGCCTCAAGGCGTGGATCAAGTCGGGGGCGCTGACCTGCGACGGCGCGTCCGCGCGCCCCAAGGACAAGTTGCGCGGCGGCGAGCAACTGACGCTCGAGGCCACGCTCGAGGAAGATAAGCGCTTCGCGCCGCAGGCCATGGCGCTGGAGATCGTCCATGAAGACGACGACGTCATCGTGATCGACAAGCCGGCCGGACTGGTCGTGCATCCCGCCGCCGGCAATCCCGACGGGACGCTGCTCAACGCGTTGCTGCATCATGCACCGGGGCAGATGCAGCTGCCCCGGGCGGGCATCGTGCACCGGCTCGACAAGGACACGACCGGTTTGATGGTGGTGGCCAAGACGTTATCGGCGCATGCCTCGCTGGTCGAGCAATTGCAGGCGCGCACGGTGTCGCGTGAATACGATGCCGTGGTGACCGGCAGGATGACCGCAGGGGGCAGTGTCGATGAACCGATCGGGCGGCATCCCAAGGATCGCAAGCGCCAGGCCGTCACGCCCTCGGGCAAGCCGGCGGTGACACACTACCGCGTGGTGGAGCGTTTTCCTTCCCATACGCATGTCCGCTGTCGCCTCGAAACCGGGCGTACTCATCAGATCCGCGTGCATATGGCGCATCGCCGGTTTCCATTGATTGGTGACCCGGTCTATGCCGGTCGCCTCAAGATGCCTGCCGGGGCCACCGACGCACTGAAGGACGTGCTGCGCCATTTTCCGCGTCAGGCGTTGCATGCACGCAAGCTGGCCTTCGTGCACCCCGGTACGGGCGAGGCGGTGGAGTTTCGCGCGGCGTTGCCGGACGATATGCTGATGTTGCTGGATTTTTTGCGCGACGCAGCCGACACGCACGCTGAGTGAGACCCACATGAAGGAACGCCCCACCTTGATTCTGCCCGATTGGCCGGCGCCGAGCACGGTCGGCGCCTTCGTCACCACACGCGAGAGCGGCCCCAGCGAGGGCGCCTTCGCGTCCTTCAATACGGCGCATCACGTAGGCGACGACCCCGCGTCGGTCGACCGCTGCCGCCGACTGTTGAGTGCCGAGCTTGACGATGCCCGTCCCTTGTTATGGCTGAACCAGGTGCATGGTGCCACCGTCCAGCAGGACTACCGCGCGGCATTTGCCGAGCAGCCGCCGCGCGCGGACGCCTCGGTGGCCTTCGACAAGGGGTATGCCTGTGCCGTCCTGACTGCCGATTGTCTGCCGGTGTTTTTTTGCGATCGCCAGGGCACGCGTGTGGGCGTGGCGCATGCCGGCTGGCGGAGCTTGGCGGGTGGCGTTCTGGAGGCCAGCGTAGCGGCTCTGGGACAGTCGCCGGATGAGCTCATGGCGTGGCTGGGGCCGGCAATTTCCAAGGCGCAGTTCGAGGTCGGCTCTGAAGTGTTCGAAACTTTCGTAGCCGTGCAGCCCGAGGCGGAAAGCGCCTTCGAGCCCAGCCCCTATCGCCTCGGACACTATATGGCAGATATCTATCGCTTGGCGCGGTTGCGTCTCGAGCGGCTGGGCGTCGGTCATATCGGTGGCGGTCACTTCTGCACCGCCTGCGAGCCGCGTTTTTATTCCCACCGTCGCGACGACGGCCACACCGGACGCATGGCCAGTGTGATCTGGCTGCGCTGAACGGCCCTTCGTGTCCGAGCCCGGCGTTATCGAGCGCCGGAACGTTTTTTGCACATCCTGCCTTGAAACGCCCCCAGCATACCTCCATTAATGATGTCAACATAAGATAACCGTGCGGCATGCCGGTGGCGTGTCGCGATGGATGAAGGAGGGGTTCGATGCGTATCGATCGCATGACCAGTAAATTGCAAAACGCCTTGGGCGAAGCGCAGTCCCTGGCGGTAGGGCGCAGTCATAACCAACTCGATCCCGGCCATGTGCTGATGGCGCTCGTCGAGGCGCAGGAAAACGGCATCAAGGGCCTGGTGCAGAAGGCGGGCGGCGATGTGTCGCGCCTGCGTAACGGGCTTTCACAGTATCTCGACGATTTGCCGCGCGTCGGCCAGTTCGATGGCAATGTGCAGCTTTCCTCGGCGTTGTCGCAGCTGTTCAACCTCGCCGACCGCGAAGCCCAGCAGCGCGGCGATCAATATATCGCCAGCGAGCTAGTGGTGCTGGCGGCGCTGGAAATGAAAACCACCATTAGCAAGGTGCTCCAGCAGGCCGGTCTGGACGTGCAGTCCGTGCGTAGCGCCATCGATAGCTTGCGCGGCGGTAACAAGGTGGATGACGCCTCGGCTGAGGAAAGCCGTGAAGCGCTGGATAAGTACACCATGGATCTGACCCAGCGTGCCGTCGATGGCAAGCTCGATCCGGTGATCGGCCGCGACGACGAGATTCGCCGTACCATCCAGGTGTTGCAGCGGCGTACCAAGAATAATCCCGTGTTGATCGGTGATCCCGGTGTGGGCAAGACCGCCATCGTCGAGGGCTTGGCCCAGCGTATCGTCAACGGTGAGGTGCCCGAGGGGTTGAAAGATAAGCGCGTGCTGTCCTTGGACATGGGGTCGTTGTTGGCCGGCGCTAAGTACCGCGGCGAGTTCGAGGAGCGCCTCAAGGCCGTGCTCGGGGAGCTGGCCAAGGAAGAAGGCCGCGTCATCCTGTTCGTCGATGAGTTGCACACCATGGTCGGCGCCGGCAAGGCCGAGGGCGCGATGGATGCTGGCAATATGCTCAAGCCGGCGTTGGCGCGCGGTGAGTTGCATTGCGTCGGGGCGACTACGTTGGACGAGTATCGTCAGCACATCGAGAAGGACGCGGCGCTTGAGCGGCGTTTCCAGAAGGTGTTGGTGGATGAACCCAACGAGGAAGACACCGTGGCGATCCTGCGTGGCCTCAAGGAGCGCTATGAGGTGCATCACGGCGTCGATATCACCGACGGCGCGATCATCGCCGCGGCCAAGCTGTCGACGCGCTATATCACCGACCGGAAACTGCCCGACAAGGCCATCGACCTGATCGATGAGGCGGCCTCGCGGATTCGCATGGAATTGGATTCGATGCCCGAGGAGATGGACCGCCTCGACCGTCGACTGATCCAGCTCAAGATGGAGCGCGAGGCACTCAAGAAGGAAACCGACGAGGCGACCAAGAAGCGCCTCGATTCACTCGAAGCTCAGATCGATGAACTGAGCCGTGAATATGCCGATCTCGAGGAGGTCTGGAAGGCCGAGAAAGCCAGCATCCAGGGCGCTGCGCAGTTCAAGGCGGAGCTCGAGCAGGCGCGCATCGATCTCGAGGCGGCACGGCGGCAGAGCGATCTGGGGCGTATGTCCGAGTTGCAGTACGGGGTGATTCCCAAGCTCGAGCAGCAGATCGCCGAGGCCAGCGAGCACGAGGCGGATACCGCCAAGCACCAGCTGTTGCGCTCCAACGTCACCGAGGAGGAGATCGCCGAGGTGGTCTCGCGCTGGACGGGCATCCCGGTGTCCAAGATGCTCGAGGGCGAGCGTGACAAGCTGCTGCGCATGGAAGAGGCGCTGCACGAACGCGTCATCGGTCAAGACGAGGCGGTGACCGCGGTGGCCAACGCCGTGCGCCGCTCACGCGCAGGATTGGCCGACCCGCATCGCCCCAACGGGTCGTTCCTGTTCCTGGGGCCCACCGGGGTCGGCAAGACCGAGCTGTGCAAGTCGCTGGCCAACTTCCTCTTCGATACCGAGGAGGCCATGGTGCGCATCGACATGTCCGAGTTCATGGAGAAGCATTCCGTGGCGCGGCTGATCGGCGCGCCGCCGGGCTATGTCGGCTATGAGGAAGGCGGTTACCTGACCGAGGCGGTGCGCCGTAAGCCCTATTCCGTGCTACTGCTCGACGAGGTCGAAAAAGCGCATCCGGATGTCTTCAACATCCTGCTGCAGGTGCTCGAGGATGGCCGGCTGACCGATGGCCAGGGGCGCACGGTGGACTTCCGTAATACGGTGATCGTGATGACCTCCAACATGGGCTCAGACATCATTCAGCGCATGGGCGGCGATGACGCCGATTACGCCGTGATGCGCGATGCCGTGATGGGGGTGGTGGGCGATCATTTCCGTCCTGAACTGATCAACCGCATCGACGAAGTGGTAGTGTTCCACGCCTTGGGGCAGGAGCAGATTCAGTCCATCGCGGCCATCCAGCTCGAGCATCTCCGGGCGCGTCTGGTCGAGCGCGAGATTCGTCTCGAGGTCAGCGACGACGCCCTGGCGCAATTGGCGGTGGTCGGCTTCGATCCGGTGTTTGGCGCGCGACCGCTCAAGCGTGCCATCCAGAGCCGGATCGAGAACCCGCTGGCGCAGGAGTTGCTCGCCGGGCATTTCGCGGCGGGCGATACTATCCGCGTCACTACAGAAGACGGGCACCTCGTCTTCACCAAGTAACGTGATCGGCCCGGCGGGGCCGGGCCGATCGGTACTCTCGACACACGGTCGCGTCCTGACCGTCTTCCCGCCCGCGACGTGCTGCGTCGCGGGTTTTTTGTGCCTGCCCTCTGGGCCCGGCCCGATTACTCCTGTGGGAAGAGCTTGCGCTGCAGCTTTTCCAGCGGCACACCTTTTGTCTCCGGCATCAAGAAAGCGACGAAGAGCACCTGGAGCACCATCATGACGCCAAAGAAGGCGAATACCGGCCCGCCGTTGAACACGCCCAGCACCCAGGGCGTGACCAGTGTGATCGCGGCGGCGAAGAACCAGTGCGTGAAGCTGCCCAGCGACTGACCGCGGGCGCGCTCGCGATTGGGGAATATCTCGGAAATGAAGACCCAGATGACCGTGCCCTGACTGATGCCGTGGGCGGCGACGAAGAGGCATAGCTGAAGAGGAATCAGCGCGCCCCCCAGGTTATCGGTAAAGAACGCATGCGAGATGCTCGACAGCGAGATGATGTAGCCCACCGAGCCGATATACATCAGCTTGCGGCGGCCGAAACGATCGATCAACGCCATACCGATCATGGTGAAGATCACCATGACCAAGCCGATGCCTGCGGTGGAGAGCAAAGATGCGCTGGCGCCGAGCTGTGCCGACTCGAGAATACGCGGCGCGTAGTAGAGCACGAAGTTGATGCCGGTGAATTGATTGAAGAAGGCGATCAAGAATGCCAGCGTGATCGGCAACCGGTATCGGCGCGAGAAGAAGCGTGACTGGACCTTGTTGTCCTCGCGGTCGGCGGCTTGAATCTCCTCGATCTGAGCATCGACATCACGCTTGGCATCGATCTGGCGTAGTACCGCCGCAGCGCCACGGGTGTCGTGGCGATTGAGAATCAGCCAGCGTGGGCTCTCGGGTACCTTGAATAGTGCCAGTGTATAGACAAGTGCCGGTACGGCTTCGATGCCGACCATCCAGCGCCAGGCATCATCGCCGAGCAAGCTGCCGAGGATCGCGTTCGAGACGTAGGCCATGAAAATGCCGAACACCACATTGAATTGATAGAGCGCTACCAGGTTGCCACGCCGTTCGGCGGGCGCGATCTCGGAGATATAGGCCGGCGCGGCGACCGATGACATGCCCACGCCGAACCCACCGATCAGGCGGAAAAAGGAAAACCAGAACGGGTCGGTGGCGAGTGCAGAGCCCACGGCCGACACGAAATAGAGGACGCCGATCGCGAACAGTGTCTTGCGCCGCCCCAGGCGGTCGGTGGGCCAATTGCCGAAGATCGCGCCGAGCACCGTCCCCCATAGCGCCATCGACATGATGAAGAGGCCGTGCTGGAGATCGCTGAGTCCCCAGAGTTCTTGCACGGGCCTGTCCGCTCCGGAAATTACAGCGGTGTCGAAGCCGAAGAGGAAGCCCGCCATGGCGACGAATATGGACCATTTCAGAATGGGGGACATAAGCGACTCCTTTGCAGTGTGGGTGAATCCATTCACTGACCCTCGAATCTTAACCAAGATTACAGCAGCGATGCCTTAATTATGCTGCCACCCGGCATCCAACTTTAGTGGATGATCGGCGTATCAATGGCGGAGTGATGCAGCACTGCTCTCCGCGCGTGCGCGGTGGAGGTTGACAGCTCGGGGGCGCTGATGGAATCTAGGTGGTTCCTGATTGCGGGCGCAGCCATTGACGGGTGATCCCCGGCCGCTGCGTGAAGGGTAGGTTGAAAAATGCCTCTACCCGCCTGTCGAAGGAGATCAAGGGTATGGGCCAAACGCCTGTTCCCGCCAACCCCGACACGGCGATCTGCCGTGCCAGGAATCGCTTTGACCAGCCGGTCTCGGCGGTTTCTATGAGTGCGGGTCCCCACCCCGGGCCCAGAGCCAGGATTATGGCATCAGGTGCCGGCGCAGCCGGCAGCGGCGTACTGCCGCATCGACACTTCGCTGCCCGTAACGTGGCAGTGAATGGCACTCGTTATCTCCAGGGGAGAACTATCAGTGGAATTGCTTTCCGGCGCCGATATGATCGCCCGCTTCCTGCAGGATGAGGGCGTCGAGCGTATCTACGGCTACCCCGGCGGTGCAGCGTTGCATATCTATGATGCGCTGTTCCGCCAGGACAAGGTCAAACACATCCTCGTTCGTCATGAACAAGCTGCTACTCACGCCGCCGATGGCTATGCCCGCGCCTCGGGCAAGCCAGGCACGGTGCTGGTCACCTCCGGCCCCGGCGCGACCAATGCCGTGACCGGCATCGCCACCGCCTACATGGATTCGATCCCGATGGTGGTGCTGTGCGGCCAGGTGGCCAGTCATCTGATCGGTGAAGATGCCTTTCAGGAAACTGACATCGTCGGCGTGACGCGCCCTATCGTGAAACACAGCTTCGCCATCAAGCACCCTTCGGAGATCCCCGAGGTGCTCAAGAAGGCGTATTATCTCGCCGCGACCGGTCGCCCCGGGCCGGTGGTGGTGGATATCCCCAAGGATATGACGGCGCCCACCGAGCGTTATGAGTACGTCTATCCGAAGAAGGTCAAGATCCGCTCCTATAACCCGGTCACGCGGGGTCATAGTGGCCAGATAAAGAAAGCCGTGGACATGATGCTCAAGGCGCGGCGGCCGGTGTTCTATACCGGCGGCGGCATCGTCACCAGCGGCGCGAGCGAAAACTTGACGGCGTTGGTTAAACGCCTGGGCTTCCCCATTACCACCACGTTGATGGGCATCGGCTCCTATCCGCAGACCGATGCGCAGTCGCTGGGTTGGCTGGGTATGCACGGCAGCTATGAGTCCAACATGGCCATGCACCATGCCGATCTGATCATCGCCATCGGGGCGCGCTTCGACGACCGAGTCACCAATAACACCTCGAAGTTTTGTCCCACTGCCAAGATCGTGCATGTGGATATCGATCCCAGTTCGATCTCCAAGACGGTGCGCGCCGATGTGCCGATCGTGGGGCCGGCGGATAGCGTCATCAATGAAATGATCAGCCTGTTGCAAGGCCGGGAAATGGCTAACGCCGAGGCGCTGCCGGAATGGTGGACGACCATCGATGGTTGGCGCGCCGAGCGCGAAGGCAAGCTCTACGAGGCTTCTCAGCCGGGCGAGCGACTCAAGCCGCAGGAAGTCATCGAGGCGGTGTATCACATCACGCGCGGCGAGGCCTTCGTGACCACCGATGTCGGCCAGCACCAGATGTTCGCGGCGCAGTACTACAAGTTCGACAAGCCCAATCGCTGGATCACATCCGGGGGGCTGGGCACCATGGGCTTCGGTTTCCCGGCGGCGATGGGCATCAAGCAGAACTTCCCCGATGACATCGTGGTGTGCTTCACCGGGGAGGGCAGCTTTCAGATGATGATGCAGGAATTGTCGACCTGTAAGCAGTTCGGCACCGGGGTCAAGATCATCAACCTCAACAACGGGACGCTGGGTATGGTGCGCCAGTGGCAGGATCTCAACTACAAGTCGCGCCATGCGCACTCGTACGTGGAGTCGCTGCCGGACTTTCAGAAGTTGATCGATGCCTACGGCTTCACGGCGCTCAAGGTAGAACATCACGACGAGCTCGATGCGGCGCTGGAGCGCACGTTCGCCGACAACGACGAATTGGTGTTCCTCGATATCGACGTCGACCCCCGGGAACACGTCTATCCGATGCAGGTGCCCTTGGGCGCCATGCGTGACATGCTGCTTTCGAAGACGGAGCGGACCTGATGCGCCACATCATCTCGATTCTGCTGGAAAACGAACCCGGCGCCCTGTCCCGCGTGGTGGGATTGTTCTCCCAGCGTAACTTCAATATCGAAACGCTCAACGTGGCGCCGACCGAGGAGCCGAGCCTGTCGCGCCTGACCGTGACCACGGAAGGCGATGACCGTGTCATCGAGCAGATCACCAAGCATCTCAACAAGCTCATCGATGTGGTCAAGCTGGTCGACCTGACCGAGGGCAATCACATCGAGCGCGAGCTGATGCTGGTCAAGGTGAAGGCGCTGGGCGCGAGCCGCGACGAGGTCAAGCGCACGGTGGATATCTTCCGCGCGCAGATCGTCGACGTTACGCCGAGTGTCTATACGGTGCAGATCACCGGTGATGCCGGCAAGCTGGACGCCTTCATCCAGGCCATGGCGCCGATCGGTATTCTCGAGGTCGCGCGTACCGGGGTATCAGGCATCTCGCGAGGTGACAAGATACTCAGCCTCTGAGCCTGTGCTCTTATGCCATGCCATTACAGGCCGCTCTCACGAGCGGCCTTTTTGCTTTAAGGGGGCAAGGTTAGCGGATCTGCGACCATAGGGCCTTGACCAGCGGGTTGCGCAGCTTCTTCTCGGTGACGCAGAGCCCGACCTCGTAAGGCGTTAACGCAGGCTCGACTTCGAGGGCCTGAATGCGCTCGGCCAATGGGCTGTTGTCGACCACGATCTGCGGCACTACGCCGACGCCGAAGCCCAGCCCAACCATGCTGACGATGGCTTCGTTGCCCGCTACCTGGGCATAGATGCGCGGCTTGACCCCCAACTGGCGGAACCAGGCATCCGTTCGCTCGCGGGCAAGGCCCGACTCCGAGAGGATCATGGGAATGCTGCCCCAACTGGCGGCGTCCGTCGTAGCGGTGAGGCCGGCCAGCCATTCCGGCATGGTGCGCGGCGCGATGAACAGCAGCGGCGACGTGGC
The DNA here is from genome assembly GCF_034479555.1 of Chromohalobacter canadensis. Lineage (NCBI taxonomy): Bacteria > Pseudomonadati > Pseudomonadota > Gammaproteobacteria > Oceanospirillales > Halomonadaceae > Chromohalobacter > Chromohalobacter canadensis. Next base: position 2,086,668 of record NZ_CP140151.1, read on the forward strand.
GATTGGCTTGAATGCTAGCTGTGCGGGCAGGGTCTCGGGACGCGCGGTGATCGACATGTCTTCTTCGCCGCTGAGGACGCGTGAAACCGCGCTGGCCGGGTCGCCGGTATGCAGCTTCAATTCGATGCGCGGGTGGCGCTGTCGAAACTCGCTGAGCAGCTCGTAGAGAAAGCTGTAGCTGGCGGTCACCGAGCAGTAGATGCTGATTTCGCCGGACAGTTCGCGGCTTTCCGCCATCAGCGAGTGACGAAATACATCCCATTGCTCCAGGGCATCGCGTGCATAACGCTGGAAGAGGCGGCCTTCATGAGTCAGTCGGACACTGCGGTTGTCGCGCTCGAACAAGGTTACGCCGAGTTGTGTCTCGAGCTGGCGGATCGTGCGGCTCAGTGTCGAGGGACTGACGTGACACAGCTCGCTGGAGCGGCCAAAGTGCAGGGTGTCGGCCAGGCTGAGGAACTGTTGGTAGGGACGCGTATCCATGGCAATATCATTTCAGTTTTCGGCATACGGTATTGCAAATATAGCGTTTTACGCAACGCTTGGGGCTGACGTAAAGTGATATCAAAGCGTCGCGACAGACGACGCTCATGGCGGAAGGCCATCAACGCTGACACTTAATACGTTCCTTCTTCGATATCTGGAGTACGACATGCGCGTTTACTACGACAAAGATTGCGACCTCTCGCTGATCCAGGCGAAGAACGTCACCATCGTGGGGTATGGTTCCCAGGGCCATGCCCATGCCCATAACCTCAAGGAGTCCGGCGTCGAGGTCACCGTGGCGCTGCGTCCGGGCTCTTCGTCAGTGGCCAAGGCCGAAGAGGCGGGCTTCAAGGTGGCCTCCGTGCCTGAGGCCTGCAAGACGGCCGATGTGGTGATGCTGCTGGCGCCCGATGAGAACCAGAAGGCGATCTACGAGCAGGATATCGAGCCCAACTTGAAAGAAGGCGCGACGCTGGCTTTCGCGCATGGCTTCAACATCCACTACAACCAGGTGACGCCACGCGCGGATCTGGACGTGATCATGATCGCGCCCAAGGCGCCGGGCCATACGGTGCGCTCCGAGTTCGTGCGCGGTGCCGGCGTTCCCGACCTGATTGCCATCCAGCAGGATGCCACCGGTCAGGCCAAGGAGTTGGCGCTTTCCTACGCAGCCGGTATCGGCGGTGGCCGCAGCGGCATCATCGAAACGTCCTTCAAGGATGAAACCGAGACCGACCTCTTCGGTGAGCAGGCGGTGCTGTGCGGCGGCGCGGTCGAACTGGTCAAGGCTGGCTTCGAAACGCTGACTGAGGCTGGTTACGCTCCCGAGATGGCTTACTTCGAGTGCCTGCACGAGCTCAAGTTGATCGTTGACCTGATGTACGAAGGTGGGATCGCCAACATGAACTACTCCATCTCCAACAACGCGGAGTATGGCGAGTACGTCACTGGTCCCAAGATCATCAACGAGCAGTCGCGAGAAGCAATGCGCCATGCCCTGAAGGACATTCAGACCGGCGAATACGCCAAGATGTTCATCAACGAAGGCAACAGCAATTATCCGTCGATGCATGCGCGTCGCCGCCTGAATGCCGAGCATCCGGTCGAGCAGGTGGGGGCGAAGCTGCGTGGCATGATGCCCTGGATCGCGGCTAACCAGCTGGTCGACAAGAGCAAGAACTAAGCGCTTTTGTGAGTCGGTAGCGAACGGGCGCGGCCAATTGGCCGCGCCCGTTTACGTTTTGGGTCGTCAAGGAGGCCGACTGTCGACTAGGATTGCAGTGTGTAGAATGTCGGAATGGCCCATCAAGGGCCGTTCCATGGCAACGGATGACTTTTATGACGCAAGAATCGGGCACGCCAGAATCGCCCAAGAAAGCCGACACCGAGGATGTCTCGGAGGACAATTCGGCCTTTCAGGACGAAGACGAAATCATCGAGGAAACCATCGAGAACGGGAAGCGCGTGCGTCGACGAGGCATTTATTTGTTGCCCAACCTGTTTACGCTATCGGCGCTGTTTTCTGGTTTCTTCTCCATTATCGCGGCGATGAACGGCAACTTCTCGGGGGCCGCCATCGCGATCTTCGTGGCGATGGTTCTCGATGGGCTCGATGGACGCGTGGCACGGATGACCAACACGCAAAGTGCCTTCGGCGCCGAGTTTGACAGCCTGGCCGACATGGTTTCGTTCGGCGTAGCTCCTGCGCTGGTGGCGTTTTCCTGGATTCTGCAAGACGTCGGCAAGATTGGCTGGATCGCTGCTTTTATCTTTGCCTCCGGTGCGGCATTGCGTCTGGCTCGCTTCAATGTGCAAATCGGCAGTACTGACAAGAAGTGGTTCGTGGGTTTGCCGAGTCCTTCCGCAGCCGCACTCGTCGCTGGCTGCGTATGGACGCTGCATAAGTTCGACGCCGATGCCCTGGGCTTTAAATTGTTCATCGCGTTCGTCGTGGCGGCAGCAGGGGTGTTGATGGTCAGCAACATCCGCTACCACAGCTTCAAGGAAGTCGATTTCAAGGGCCCTGTTCCCTTCGTCGTGCTGTTGGCGATTGTGCTCGCATTCGTGGTGATTTCACTCGAGCCCTCGCTCATGCTCTTGATCCTGTTCGGCTGCTATGTAGTGTCAGGGCCTCTGCTCGCACTCATGCGCAAAATGCGCTGAGTTCGTGTCTTTCATGCTTGGTGCCCGCCACGGTGTGGCGCTGGATTATCCACACCCTCTTTAATGTGCTGTCCCGCTCGGGGGTGTGGATAAGGTGAAAGTGTCAACATTTAGCTGCCGCCAATCGAACGGCAACTATTTTTAAATCATCCCCTTGCGTTCCTCCTCTGTGGATCGTAAAGTACGCATCCGCTGCCGGCGACGGACCTCGTGGCCAGCGGTGGAAGGGTAGCGCAAGTGGCTGACTTGCTTGAGAAATTCGAATCACTGGTTGGTTTTTCTCGCTTGACAGTGACGCCGGGTTCGGTAAAATGTGCCGCACCTCGAAAGGCCCCTGACAACGCTGCGGTTCAAAGCGATGTCAGCGATTGTCACCTCGGCTAACGCCTTGACAATCACGGCGCTTTCGGTAGAATACGCCTTCCTTGCGAGGCGCCCATCGGGCACACGCAAGCCGCTCCGCTCTTGTCATATCGAGCCCGGAGCCGCTCTTTAACAAACGATCAGGTAATTCATGTGGGCGTTTGCTCAGGTAGGGGTGCCAGTCACGACCTATCAAGGCAAACGACTCGTCAAGGATCTTCGGATCTTTTTGAGAACGTTTTAGTCTTGAACCAAGTTTGGTCCGCTCAACGGACTATCAGACTTTCAACTGAAGAGTTTGATCATGGCTCAGATTGAACGCTGGCGGCAGGCCTAACACATGCAAGTCGAGCGGAAACGATCCTAGCTTGCTAGGAGGCGTCGAGCGGCGGACGGGTGAGTAATGCATAGGAATCTACCCAGTCGTGGGGGATAACCTGAGGAAACTCAGGCTAATACCGCATACGTCCTACGGGAGAAAGCGGGGGCTCTTCGGACCTCGCGCGATTGGATGAGCCTATGTCGGATTAGCTTGTTGGTAAGGTAACGGCTTACCAAGGCGACGATCCGTAGCTGGTCTGAGAGGATGATCAGCCACACCGGGACTGAGACACGGCCCGGACTCCTACGGGAGGCAGCAGTGGGGAATATTGGACAATGGGCGAAAGCCTGATCCAGCCATGCCGCGTGTGTGAAGAAGGCTTTCGGGTTGTAAAGCACTTTCAGCGAGGAAGAAAGCGTGCCGGCCAATACCCGGTACGGACGACATCACTCGCAGAAGAAGCACCGGCTAACTCCGTGCCAGCAGCCGCGGTAATACGGAGGGTGCAAGCGTTAATCGGAATTACTGGGCGTAAAGCGCGCGTAGGCGGCGTGTCACGCCGGGTGTGAAAGCCCCGGGCTCAACCTGGGAACGGCATCCGGAACGGGCAGGCTAGAGTGCAGGAGAGGAAGGTAGAATTCCCGGTGTAGCGGTGAAATGCGTAGAGATCGGGAGGAATACCAGTGGCGAAGGCGGCCTTCTGGACTGACACTGACGCTGAGGTGCGAAAGCGTGGGTAGCAAACAGGATTAGATACCCTGGTAGTCCACGCCGTAAACGATGTCGACTAGCCGTTGGGTCCCTTGAGGACTTAGTGGCGCAGTTAACGCGATAAGTCGACCGCCTGGGGAGTACGGCCGCAAGGTTAAAACTCAAATGAATTGACGGGGGCCCGCACAAGCGGTGGAGCATGTGGTTTAATTCGATGCAACGCGAAGAACCTTACCTACCCTTGACATCCTGCGAACCCGGAAGAGATTCCGGGGTGCCTTCGGGAGCGCAGAGACAGGTGCTGCATGGCTGTCGTCAGCTCGTGTTGTGAAATGTTGGGTTAAGTCCCGTAACGAGCGCAACCCTTGTCCCTATTTGCCAGCGATTCGGTCGGGAACTCTAGGGAGACTGCCGGTGACAAACCGGAGGAAGGTGGGGACGACGTCAAGTCATCATGGCCCTTACGGGTAGGGCTACACACGTGCTACAATGGCCGGTACAAAGGGTTGCGAAAGCGCGAGCTGAAGCTAATCCCGAAAAGCCGGTCTCAGTCCGGATCGGAGTCTGCAACTCGACTCCGCGAAGTCGGAATCGCTAGTAATCGTGCATCAGAATGGCACGGTGAATACGTTCCCGGGCCTTGTACACACCGCCCGTCACACCATGGAAGTGGACTGCACCAGAAGTGGTTAGCTTAACCTTCGGGAGAGCGATCACCACGGTGTGGTTCATGACTGGGGTGAAGTCGTAACAAGGTAGCCGTAGGGGAACCTGCGGCTGGATCACCTCCTTAAACGACCGCGCATCCCCCCTGGGTAAGCGCTCACAATGAATTACCTGATCGCGCAGAGCAACGACTGTTTGGGTCCTGGACCCAGTGGTAAGCCGGGTCTGTAGCTCAGTTGGTTAGAGCGCACCCCTGATAAGGGTGAGGTCGGCAGTTCAAGTCTGCCCAGACCCACCAAATTTGCGTGATACGTCGTTGAAAGACACCTTGTATAGCAGGCTATACGACGCTGTCTTTCGCCTAGTCTCACATGAATTCCTTTATCGTCTTATTGCGAGAGATTTTCTCTCAGCCAAGGCGTGCAACGAGTGAGCGAGGGAGTTTACGCGAGTAAATGACTGAGTGAACGAGGCGCACAACGCCGAATGAGAGGAAAGGTCGACGCAAGAAGAGGGGCCTTAGCTCAGCTGGGAGAGCGCCTGCCTTGCACGCAGGAGGTCACCGGTTCGATCCCGGTAGGCTCCACCATTTACAGGATGGGTGCCAACACTCCACCCTCCCGACAGTCGATATCAATCAAGCCCTAAGCCGTATGCTTTCTCGTAAAGCCTACCGCTTAGAGCTTTTGCTCTAATGCTCTTTAACAATGTGGAATAAGCTGACAAAGCAAGACGATACGTCTCAAGCGTATCCGGCAAAATCGTGTTCGTCGCCAGGCCAGACCCTTTGGGGTTATATGGTCAAGCGATGAAGCGCATACGGTGGATGCCTAGGCAGCCAGAGGCGATGAAAGACGTTGTAGCCTGCGATAAGGCTCGGTGAGGTGGCAAACAACCTACGACCCGGGCATTTCTGAATGGGGAAACCCACCCAGCATCAGCTGGGTATCCCACCCTGAATTCATAGGGGTTGGGAGGCGAACCGGGGGAACTGAAACATCTAAGTACCCCGAGGAAAAGAAATCAACCGAGATTCCCTCAGTAGCGGCGAGCGAACGGGGACTAGCCCTTAAGTCAATGCACGGTTAGGTGAACGGCCTGGAAAGGCCGGCCATAGTGGGTGATAGCCCCGTAACCGAAAACCCGCATTGGTGAAATCGAGTAGGTCGGGGCACGTGAAACCTTGACTGAAGACGGGGGGACCATCCTCCAAGGCTAAATACTCCTGGCTGACCGATAGTGAACCAGTACCGTGAGGGAAAGGCGAAAAGAACCCCGGCGAGGGGAGTGAAATAGATCCTGAAACCGTATGCGTACAAGCAGTGGGAGCAGATGCGTTCTGTGACCGCGTACCTTTTGTATAATGGGTCAGCGACTTATATTCAGTGGCGAGCTTAACCGACTAGGGGAGGCGTAGGGAAACCGAGTCTTAACAGGGCGAAGAGTCGCTGGATATAGACCCGAAACCGGGCGATCTATCCATGGCCAGAGTGAAGGTCAGGTAACACTGACTGGAGGCTCGAACCCAAGTATGTTGAAAAATGCTGGGATGAGCTGTGGATCGGAGTGAAAGGCTAATCAAGCCCGGAGATAGCTGGTTCTCCTCGAAAGCTATTTAGGTAGCGCCTCACGTATCACCGTCGGGGGTAGAGCACTGTTTCGGCTAGGGGGCCATCCCGGCTTACCAACCCGAGGCAAACTCCGAATACCGATGAGTGCAGCGTGGGAGACACACAGCGGGTGCTAACGTCCGTTGTGAAAAGGGAAACAACCCAGACCGTCAGCTAAGGCCCCCAAATTCTGGTTAAGTGGGAAACGATGTGGGAAGGCTTAGACAGCTAGGAGGTTGGCTTAGAAGCAGCCATCCTTTAAAGAAAGCGTAATAGCTCACTAGTCGAGTCGGCCTGCGCGGAAGATGTAACGGGGCTCAAACCAGGTGCCGAAGCTACGGACTCATCCTCTGGATGAGTGGTAGAGGAGCGTCGTGTAAGTCTGTGAAGGGGCGTTGAGAAGCGCGCTGGAGATATCACGAGTGCGAATGCTGACATGAGTAACGATAATGCGGGTGAAAACCCCGCACGCCGGAAGACCAAGGGTTTCTGTTCGACGTCAATCGGAGCAGAGTGAGTCGGCCCCTAAGGCGAGGCCGAAAGGCGTAGTCGATGGGAAACGGGTTAATATTCCCGTACCGGATGTGATTGCGATGGGGGGACGAAGAAGGCTAGGTGAGCCAGGCGTTGGTTGTCCTGGTGAAAGCCGGTAGGCCGAGGGTTCAGGGAAATCCGGATCCTCAAGGCCGAGAGGCGAGACGAACAGACTACGGTCTGGAAGTCATCGATGCCACGCTTCCAGGAAAAGCCTCTAAGCTTCAGATCACATGCGACCGTACCCCAAACCGACACAGGTGGTCAGGGTGAGAATCCCAAGGCGCTTGAGAGAACTCGGGTGAAGGAACTAGGCAAAATGGCACCGTAACTTCGGGAGAAGGTGCGCCGGCATAGGGTGACGGACTTCGCGTCCTGAGCTCGAGCCGGTCGAAGATACCAGGTGGCTGCAACTGTTTATTAAAAACACAGCACTCTGCTAACGCGTAAGCGGACGTATAGGGTGTGACGCCTGCCCGGTGCCGGAAGGTTAATTGATGGCGTTAGCTCCGGCGAAGCGCTTGATCGAAGCCCCGGTAAACGGCGGCCGTAACTATAACGGTCCTAAGGTAGCGAAATTCCTTGTCGGGTAAGTTCCGACCTGCACGAATGGCGTAATGATGGCCACGCTGTCTCCACCCGAGACTCAGTGAAATTGAAATCGCCGTGAAGATGCGGTGTCCCCGCGGCTAGACGGAAAGACCCCGTGAACCTTTACTATAGCTTCACACTGGATGCTGATGTTGCTTGTGTAGGATAGCTGGGAGGCTTGGAACCTGGGACGCCAGTCCCAGGGGAGCCACCCTTGAAATACCAGCCTGGCATCATTGGCGTTCTAACTTGGGCCCGTTATCCGGGTCGAGGACAGTGTGTGGTGGGTAGTTTGACTGGGGCGGTCTCCTCCCAAAGCGTAACGGAGGAGCACGAAGGTACCCTCAGCACGGTTGGAAATCGTGCATCGAGTGCAAGAGCATAAGGGTGCTTGACTGCGAGACAGACACGTCGAGCAGGTGCGAAAGCAGGTTCTAGTGATCCGGTGGTTCTGTATGGAAGGGCCATCGCTCAACGGATAAAAGGTACTCCGGGGATAACAGGCTGATACCGCCCAAGAGTTCACATCGACGGCGGTGTTTGGCACCTCGATGTCGGCTCATCACATCCTGGGGCTGAAGTCGGTCCCAAGGGTATGGCTGTTCGCCATTTAAAGTGGTACGCGAGCTGGGTTTAGAACGTCGTGAGACAGTTCGGTCCCTATCTGCCGTGGGCGTTGGAGATTTGAGAAGGGCTGCTCCTAGTACGAGAGGACCGGAGTGGACGCACCTCTGGTGTTCCGGTTGTCACGCCAGTGGCATTGCCGGGTAGCTATGTGCGGACGGGATAACCGCTGAAAGCATCTAAGCGGGAAGCCCCCTTCAAGATGAGATCTCCCCGAGGCCTCGAGCCTCCTGAAGGGCCCAGCGAGACCAGCTGGTTGATAGGCACGGTGTGGAAGCGCTGCAAGGCGTTGAGCTAACGTGTACTAATGGCCCGTGAGGCTTGACCATATAACACCCAAAGGGTCTGGTGACGAGCCGATCCCGGATGCGTGAGAGACGATCGCGTCAGCTTATTCCCGATTGCGTTGTGGCCCGAGGGGCCATGACACCTGTTTCGCCTGACGACCATAGCGAGCGTGTCCCACCTGATCCCATGCCGAACTCAGCAGTGAAACCGCTTAGCGCCGATGGTAGTGTGGGGCTTCCCCATGCGAGAGTAGGTCATCGTCAGGCATTTATTCTAAAACCCCAGCTTCGAAAGAAGCTGGGGTTTTGTCGTTTATACAGCCCGACAAAGCGCTGCAATATCGGCCACTGGAGCCAAAACTTTAGCCTTTTGAATGCCGGGAGTCGCGAGCGTTTTTGCCGCTATTCTCCCTCCCTAATATGCTAAAGGTTTGCTAGGGTGGGTCACAGACATCGGCAGACGTAAGCTTGCGATGAAACGCATCTAAAAGGGGAAGAGGCGGTATGGCTTCCATCTCGTCATTGGGCGTTGGCTCCGGCCTTGATCTCAACGGGCTGCTTGATCAACTTCAAGAGGCCGAGCAAGAAAAGCTCGTGCCTATTCAGCAACAGCAGGCCGAGCAAAAAACGCAAATATCGGCTTATGGCCAGTTGCAGAGTTCCTTGTCGGAAGTGCAGTCTTCAGCAAGTGATCTCAATGATCCCGAGCTCTTCAATAGTGTGACCAGCAACGTTGAAGGTGAAAGCGCGGAAGCGGCTGCTACGCCCGATGCGCCGCCGGGGCGTTACGATGTGAACGTCCAGCAATTGGCCACGGCGTCGAGCATTGCCACCCAAGGCGTCGATGAAGAAACGGTGCTCAATGCCGATACCGAGGCGAGCCTCGATGTCACGCTGAACGATGGTACGGCACAGAACATTAAGGTCGAGGCGGATAGCACTCTGAGCGATGTGCGTGACGCCATCAACGCAAGCGATGCAGGGGTTTCGGCCTCGGTCGTGTTCGATGGGTCGCAGAGTCGGCTGGCAATCGCTTCCGAATCCACGGGAGCGGAAGCCGGTATCGATAGCGTCGCCTTCAATGGTCTCGATGGGTTGGCGCTGGATACCGCGACGGAAATCCAGGGCCAAGATGCCAAGCTGGACGTCAACGGGATCGCTATCACGAGTGACAGCAATCAGGTCGAAGAGGCCATTCAGGGCACGACGCTGAGCCTGACCGATACCGGTGAATCCACGGTGACAGTGGCGCGTGACGAGGAGTCGATCCGTGGTGCCATCACAGGGTTCGTCGACAGTTACAACAATATGAAATCGACCACTGCCGATCTCACCAGTTTCAGCTCCGAAGATGGTGAAACGCAAGCCGGCGACTTGCTCGGTGACAGCACGACGCGCATGGCGGAGTCCCGCCTGCGGAGTACGATGACTGAAAGCGTCGATGGAGATGGCCTGCAAACATTGGAAGATGCGGGCATCTCGATGAACGTCGATGGCGAGTTGGAAATCGACGATGAGCAACTCGACGAGGCGCTCTCGACCCAGCCCGGCGCGGTTCAAACACTGTTCTCGGGGACCGATGAATCGGCGGGTATTGCGGGAAGAGTCGAGGAAGAGCTGGATACCATGCTAGGTGAGAACGGCATGGTAGAGGGAGCCGTGACCGGTGCCGAGAACCAGATGGACCGTCTCGAGGAACGCTATTCTTCGATGGAAGACAGCATTGCAACCACAGTGGATCGCTATCGGACCCAGTTCCAGGAACTCGACAGCATGGTGTCCGAGATGAATCAGACGAGCAGCTATCTCACACAGCAGCTGTCGGCGATGTAATGATCCGCCGCTGTGGCACTTGTCATGATCGACGCCCGCCTCGTGCGGGCGTCTTGCTGTGTGGCCCGCCTCGTTAGCGGCATATGGCCTCGAGTGCTTCCACGAGGCTCGTCATTTCATCATCCGTGCCGATGCTGATGCGCAAAAAGTCGCTCAGCGCTTCCTTGTTGAAATGGCGCACCAGAATGCCCCGCTCACGCAAGCCGTCGAAGAGCATGCGCCCCTGATAGGCATCGTGCCGTACGAACAGGAAATTGGTCTGCGAGGGCAATACTTCGAAGCCAAGCGTTTCGAGTTGGTGCCGTGTCCACTCGCGCGTTGTGATGACGCGTTCGCGGCAGGCATCGAAGTATGCCTGATCCTGCAGCGCGGCGATGCCCACTTCGATGGTGATGCTGTCGACAGGGAAAGAATTGAACGAGTCCTTGACGCGCTCCAGCCCCTCGATCAATTCTCGCGAGCCGATCGCAAAGCCCAGACGCAATCCTGCCAGGCTTCGTGATTTGGAGAACGTTCCCGTCACCAGCAAGTTGGGGAAGCGCGACACCAGAGGGATCGTGCTTTCACCGCCGAAGTCCACATAGGCTTCATCGACCAGTACCACGCTCTCGGTATTACGTTCGAGCAAGGCAGCTATCGCCTCGCGTGGGTGCCCGTGGCCGGTCGGTGCGTTGGGATTGGCGAAGACGATGCCGCCATTGTCGGTATCGAAGGCCGTCAGTGGCACGCGCCACTGGTCGTCCAGTGCCACGCTTCGGTAGGCCACATCGTAGAGCTTGCAGTAGACCGGATAGAAGCTATAGGAAATCGCCGGCATCAGCAGCGGCTGTGTCTGGCGAAAGAACGCCTGGAAAGCTAGCGCTAGCACCTCGTCGGAGCCATTGCCGACGAATACCTGCTCGGTCGCAACGCCGTATTCCCCGGCCAGTGCCTCGCGAAGCGCGGTGGCGCTAGGGTCCGGGTAAAGGCGTAGATGATCGGCCGGAAAATCGCGTAGTGTCTGCTCGACACCGGGCGCGGGCGGATAGGGGTTCTCGTTGGTATTGAGTTTGATAAGACGCTCGCGCGGTTGCTCTCCCGGCACATAAGGAGTGAGCTCACGCACGGCGGGGCTCCAGAACTTGCTCATGAAAGCTCGCACAGGCAGTGATGAGGTAGGTGTCCATGGTGACGCGACGCCCGGACGCGCGCAAGTTGCGCCGCGTCTCGTATCGTATGTCGACGCCAGAAAATGCCGGCATGCCCTTGATTAGTTTACTAACGACCTCATCTCTTGCCCATCGTAATGATTACCAAAAGTTCTACAGGAGGCGACATGGCTTACGATTCGCTGCTTTCACCGCTCACCATGGGCAAGCTGACGCTCCCCAATCGAGTGCTGATGGCACCGCTGACTCGCGCTCGCACGCCGGATATGGTGCCCAAGGCGCTGCAGCAAACCTATTATGCGCAGCGCGCTGATGCCGGCTTGATATTCAGCGAGGCAACGAATATTTCTCCCACCGCGCGTGGTTATGTCTATACGCCGGGTATTTATACCGATGAGCAGGAAGCCGGTTGGCGTGGCGTCGTGGACAGCGTGCATCGTGCCGGCGGTCGAATCGCCTTGCAGCTGTGGCATGTGGGCCGGATCTCGCATCACAAGATCCAGCCGGGTGGCCAGCCGCCGGTGGCGCCGAGTGCACTACGAGCAGAAGGCGCCAACTGCTTCCTCGAGTTCGATGACGGCAGCTCGGGCCAGCACCCGACCAGCACCCCAAGAGCCCTGGAAACCGACGAGATTCCTGCGCTGATCGACGACTATCGCCAGGCCGCCAAGCGTGCCAAGCGCGCGGGTTTCGATATGGTCGAGGTGCACGCCGCCAATGCGTATCTGCTGCAACAGTTCATGGCGACGGGCTCGAATAAGCGTACTGACCGCTATGGCGGAAACCTGGTCAACCGGGCGCGCCTGGTCTTGGAAGTCGTCGATGCCGTCAGTGAGGTCATGGGCGCCGATCGCGTCGGGATTCGTATCTCGCCGTTCATCGAGATCTTCGGCCTGAGCGACGACGAATCGGAGGCAATGGCCTTCTATCTGGCCGAGCAATTGACGCGTCGCGGCATTGCCTACTTGCATGTCAACGAGCCCGATTGGACCGGCGAAGGGCCGCAGCTGACCGACACCTTCCGCCGCGAGTTGCGCAAGCGCTTCCCGGGAACACTGATCTACTGCGGGCACTACACCGCCGAGCGCACCGAAGCGTTGATTCGCGATGGCCTGGGTGATGGCGCTGCCTTCGGGCGTCCGTATATTGCCAACCCTGACCTCGTCGAACGCTTCCGTCGCGAGAGCACGCTCAATGAGCCTGATCCGACGACGTTCTACGGCGGTGGCGCCGAGGGCTACACGGACTATCCGACATTATCATGAGGCCAAAGGGTGTCCGATAGCGCCACATGACGCTATGCTGTCACCCACGGGGCCGCGGGAGCGGCCCAGGACCCATTGGTTAGGAGGACTATCATGCAGATCAGGACGTTGCTCGCCGGTTCCGCCATGCTCGCCGTACTTGCCGGTTGTGCCACGGGCACCTCACAGCAAGGCCAGCCTGGTGCGTCGGAGCAAGCCGAACAGCCGACCGTCTACACCGGCACCTTGCCATGCCGCAGCTGCGACGGTATCGATCTTGAAGTGCAACTGATGGGTGATGATGAGGACGCGACTGCGGATGAGCGCACCTTCGAGTTGCAAGCCGAATATCGCAACCATCCGGAGAATCCGCCGGCCGAAGAATACGACGGCCAGTGGGAAGTCATCGATGGCGCTGCGGAAGACCCCGAAGCGACCGTCTACGAGTTGACGCCCGATGGCGAGGGGCAGATCTATTACTTCCAAAAGCTCGACGCCAATACGCTGGAGCTGATTGACCCGCAACTGCGTCGCTTCGAGAACGGTGAGACGCTGCGTCTGCAACGCCAGCAGTAATCGCGTTCTCGTATCACCGAAAAGGCGGCCCGCGGGCCGCCTTTTGCATGTCCGGCCCTTTCGTGGGGTATATACCCGAGCGAGGCGATGCCGGGCGCGATGATAGAATGCCGGTGATCAGCAAGGAGCGATGACATGGCCAAGGCGAAAAGCGCCTTCGTGTGCACCGAATGCGGTGCTGAATACAATAAATGGCAAGGGCAGTGTTCGAGCTGCCGCGAGTGGAATACGCTCAGCGAAGTGCGCCTGGGCAGCGCTCGGCCACATGCGCAATCACCGTCGACGACGGGGCGGAGCGGCTATGCGGGATTGGTCTCGCGTGACGTGGTCGACCTGGGCGAGGTCGACCTCACCGAAGTGCCGCGCTTCTCTTCCTCCTTCGGCGAGTTCGATCGCGTACTGGGCGGCGGTCTCGTACCGGGCTCGGCGGTGCTGTTAGGGGGCAATCCCGGCGCCGGCAAGTCGACGTTGCTACTGCAGACTGCCTGCAAGCTGGCCCAGTCGCACAAGGTGGTATACGTCACCGGCGAGGAGTCGCTCTCCCAGGTAGCGATGCGCGCGCATCGGCTGCAGCTGCCGGTCAAGGGGCTCAACATGCTCGCCGAGACCAGCATCGAAACGGTGCTTGCGGTCGCCGAGCGTGAAAAGCCTGCCGTGCTGATCATCGACTCGATCCAGACCATGCACCTGGAGGATATCAGCTCGGCGCCCGGCGGCGTGGCGCAGGTGCGCGAATCATCGGCAGCGTTGACGCGTTTCGCCAAGCAGTCGAACACCGTGCTGATGCTGGTCGGGCACGTCACCAAGGACGGCACGCTGGCCGGTCCCAAGGTGCTGGAGCACATGATCGATGCGTCGTTGCTGCTCGAAGGTGGGGCGGACTCGCGATTCCGCACCCTGCGTGGGCAGAAGAACCGCTTCGGCGCGGTCAACGAGCTGGGCGTGTTCGCGATGCTCGAGCACGGCCTCAAGGAGGTCAAGAACCCCAGCGCCATCTTCCTGTCGCGCGCCGAGGAACAAGCGCCCGGCAGCCTGGTAATGGTGGTCTGGGAAGGCACGCGCCCGATTCTCGTCGAGGTCCAGGCATTGCTCGACGATTCGGCCTTGGGCAACCCACGGCGTGTCGCCGTGGGTCTCGATCAGAATCGCCTGGCAATGCTGCTGGCCGTGCTGCATAAGCATGGCGGCTTGTTCACCGGCGATCAGGACGTTTTCCTCAATGTGGTCGGCGGCGTCAAGGTACTCGAAACTAGCGCTGACCTGGCCGTATTGCTGGCCGTCGTCTCCAGTCTGCAGAACCGCAACTTGCCACGTGAGCTGGTGGCCTTCGGCGAAGTGGGGCTGTCGGGCGAGATTCGCCCCGTGCCCAGTGGCCAAGAGCGTATCGTCGAGGCTGCCAAACACGGCTTTACACGCGCCATCGTGCCGCGTGCCAACGCCCCGCGGCAGGCGCCCGAGGGGATGGAAGTGATCGCCGTCGATAAACTCGGCGATGCCCTGGAAGCCCTGTAAACGCTGGCGCGCCGGTGATGTAGAATGGAGTGAACGATTGCCAAGGAGTGTCCAATGAGTGCCATTCGCCTGACGCAATACAGCCACGGCGCTGGCTGTGGCTGCAAGATCGCCCCCGACGTGCTGGATAGCATCCTCTCCAAGGCGGGCCCCGGCGCCACAGACAAGCGCTTGATCGTGGGCAACCAGGGCCGCGAGGACGCCGCCGTCTATGATCTCGGCGACGGTCGCGGTCTTATCTCGACGACCGACTTCTTCATGCCCATCGTCGACGATCCCTTCGACTTCGGACGCATCGCCGCCATCAACGCCATCAGCGATGTCTACGCCATGGGGGGTACGCCGATCATGGCGCTGGGCATTCTCGGCTGGCCGCTCGACAAGCTGGCTGCCGAAATCGCTGGCGACGTGGTAGGCGGCGCACAGTCGATCTGCCGTGAGTTGGGTCTGGCGTTGGCCGGTGGGCACTCCATCGACGCCCCTGAACCGATCTTCGGCCTGGCGGTGAATGGCCTGGTGGATCTTGAGCATCTCAAGCTCAACAGCAACGCCAAGGCAGGCGACTTGTTGTATCTCACCAAGCCGCTGGGGGTGGGGCTTCTGACCACGGCCGAAAAGCATGGTTGGCTGGAATCCGGACACCAGGGGCTGGCGCGCCGAACGATGTTGAAGGCCAACCGGATCGGGATCGAGATGGCCAAGGTTCAGGGCGTGCATGCCATGACCGATGTCACGGGTTTTGGCTTGGCGGGGCACCTCAGCGAGGTCTGCCAGGCGAGCGGCCTCAAGGCGCGGATCGACTTCGCCAAGCTGCCCAGGCTCGCCGAGGCTGAAGCATACCGGCGGCGCGGGGCGGTGCCCGGCGGCACGCAACGCAACCGCCAGGCTTTGGGTGAGGCGTTGCCCGACATGGATGCGGCGCATTGGCAGTGGTTGTGCGATCCCCAGACCTCGGGCGGCCTGCTGCTGAGCGTCGACCCCGCCTGGGCGGACGACGTCGAGCGTATCGGCCGTCAACACGGCCTCACGCTGGAAGCCTTCGGTGAGATGCGCCCCGCGAGTGGCACCAGTGTGATCGAGGTGCGTGGGTGAGCCTACCGCAAATCGCGCCCGGTCTGGCGTTGCTCGAGCGCCCGCTGATCGATGTTCGTGCCCCGGTGGAATTCGCTCAGGGCGCCTTGCCGGGTGCCGTCAACCTGCCGTTGATGGACGATGACGAGCGCCAGGCGGTGGGGATTCGCTATAAAGAAGCCGGTCAGGCCGCCGCTATCGAGTTGGGCACGCAATTGGTGGATGGCGCCCTCAAACGGCGTCGTGTGGCGGCGTGGCAGGCATTTGCCGAGCGTCATCCCCAGGCGTTGATTTATTGTTTCCGCGGAGGCCTGCGTTCGAAAATCGCGCAGCAGTGGCTGCAGGAGGCGGGCATCACCCTGCCGCGTATCCAAGGCGGTTGGAAAGCCATGCGGCAGTGCCTGAGCGCCGAGATTACCTCGGCGGCAACGCGGCCGACGCTAGTCGTGGCCGGCCTCACCGGCAGCGCCAAGACCGAGTTGATTCAACGTCTCGATACTGGAGTCGATCTCGAGGGCCATGCCCGACACAAGGGCTCGGCGTTTGGGCGACATCCCTTGCAGGGGCCGTCGCAGATCGATTTCGAGCATGCGCTGGGCGTGGCACTGTCGCGTATGCCGCATGGCTGCGTGGTGGAGGATGAGTCACGCATGATCGGGCGGTTGGATATCCCCTTGTCCTTCTGGCGGACCATGGAAGCGGCGCCGCGCATTCGCGTGGAAATGCCCCTGGACTGGCGCCTCGAGCAGATCCGCAAGGACTATATCGAGACCCTGTGGCAGACCTACCGTGGCCACTATGGTGAGTGGCTGGGCTGGGCATTGATGCGCAAGCAGCTTTCCAGCGCGCTCAAGCGCGTACGTAAACGCTTAGGCAGTGCGCGTTTCCAGCGCCTGCAACGCTTGCAGGCGCTGGCCTTTCGCGAACACCAGCGGGGCAATACCCAGGCGCACGAAGCCTGGCTCGCGCCGCTGATGCTCGAATACTACGATCCCATGTATCGTTATCAGCTCGAGCAGTCTCCCCACGAGGCGTTGCATGTCGGCGATTGGGAGAGTTGCTTGGCGTTCGCGCGCGACTGGTCGGCGTCGCTGGGGCGCTGATCGTTCACCTGTCTTGTGCCCTTGTCTCTTGTGGACTAAGGACGGCGGGCGTGACGCAACCAGTCGAGCATGACACGGTCGAGCAAAGCGGCGAGGCGGTCGAAACGCCGCGGCACCTCCATGACCGTCTCGCGGGATTGCAGGTAAGCGCCGTCGGCGGCCGCGAGCCGCTGATCGAATGCTGAAAGGTGATCGTACAAGGTGCTGACCGAGGCGGCGGTGGCCTCCAGGTGACATTGCAGTGCCACCACGCGGCCGCCGTCCCAAGCGAAGCCTTGCAACGGACTGGCCGTGCTGCCGCCCAGAGGCAAGGCGTCGTCCGGTAAGCCGAAGACATCGTGATGCCAAGTGAATGCCTCGAAGCGCTCGGGCAGGTCGAAGGGACTCTCATCGGCCAGGGTGATAGGCTGCCAGCCGCGCTCGGCGTAGGTACCCCGAGAGACGATGGCGCCCAGCGCCTCGGCGATCAATTGCGCACCGACACCGACGCCCAGCAGCGGCTTGCCGCTCTTGAGCATGCGCGCGATCAACTTGCGCTCGCGCTTGAGCCATGTCGGCGATGCTTCCTCGTGGAGGGCGAACGGCGCGTCGAGCACGATCAAGGCATCGAAGTTGTCGAAACGCGGCGGTGTCTCGTCCGCGTATAAATGGCAGGTATTATGGCTGTGGCCCATGCCCGTCAGCCAATCGGCGAAGCGCGCCGGGCCGAGGTAATCCGCGTGCTGAAGAAAGTAGATATGCATGATGCGCCTATGATGGTAAAGCCGTCCCCCCGCCGCAAGTGGGGCAGCCGAGGAGAGCTAGCATGCCGCGAGCCGAGGTGCTTGAACAGATTTATACCATAGTGGCCCAGATCCCTGAGGGGAGAGTGACCACGTACGGGCGCATCGCGAATATGACCGATGGCGCCACGGCGCGCATGGTGGGGAGTGCCATGCGCCACCTGCCTAGCGGCCACGGGTTGCCCTGGCATCGCGTCATCAATGCCAGCCGGCGCGTGACCGAGCATACCGGCGCCGTGCGCCAGCATGAAAAACTGCGCGCCGAGGGCGTCGTGTTCGATGCCCGCGGCCGTGTTCCCCAAGATATGCTCTGGCCTTGACGCATCCTCTGAGGAGTAATGATATGACAGCGTCCGCCGACGGCTTCCATGCCCGTTTGGATCAACTGCCCGCGCGTGCCCGGCTGGCCTTCATGGCGGCCTTGATAGAGCGCATGTGGCCCAACTATGCGCTGTATGCCGAGATGAGCGGCGTCGGCGATGCGAAGGTGCTACGCAACGTGCTCGACCTGGCGTGGGAAGCGCTGGCCGTGAAGGACGCGACGATCGACTTCGACAAGCAGGCCGAGAAACTTGCCGAGCAGGAGCCGCCGGAAACCGACGACAGCTTCGGCGCGCGGCGAGCGGTTGAAGTGGTCATGGCCTTGGCGGCATTGCTCGACGCCGTGCGTAGTGAAGCGCCTGACTCGCCACGTGACGTGAGCCGCCTGTCACGTGACGGCGTGCATGCCTACATCGAGATGACCGGCGGCGCGGATGATGATGCCGAGCGGCTGGCGGCCCGCGTGAGTGAGCATCCATTGATGGACGACGAGCACGACTTCCAGGAAGCGGTGCTCGAATATGTTGAGGCACCGCTGACGCGTGACGCACTCAAGTCGCTGCGACGCCTGGGGCGTAACGAGGGGGTCAGCAACCTGGGGCTCAGTGCCGAGGCATAAGCAGCGTACGCTATAAGCGCATCTCGATTCCCTGCTCAGCCATATAACGCTTGGCGTCGGGGATGGTGTACTCGCCGAAGTGGAAGATGCTGGCGGCGAGCACGGCATCTGCGCCGCCTTCCTTGACGCCCGCGACCAGATGGTCGAGATGGCCGACGCCGCCGGAGGCGATGATCGGGACGCTGACGGCATCGGCGATGGCGCGGGTCACGCCCAGGTCGAAACCGGCCTTGGTGCCGTCACGGTCCATGCTGGTCAGCAGCAATTCTCCCGCACCGAGCTCGACCATCTTGCACGCCCATTCCACGGCATCGAGCCCGGTGGGCTTGCGTCCGCCATGAGTGAATATCTCCCAACGCGGCGGCTCGCCCTCGTTGGAGACCCGCTTGGCGTCGATGGCGACGACGATGCACTGGCTTCCGAAACGCTCGGCCGCTTCGTGAACGAAGTTGGGGTTGGTCACCGCGGCGGTGTTGATCGACACCTTGTCGGCGCCGGCGTTGAGCATGGTGCGAATGTCGTCACAGGTGCGAATGCCACCGCCCACCGTCAACGGAATGAAGACCTCCCCGGCGATGCGTTCGACCATTTCCACCGTGGTGCCGCGATCTTCGTGGCTGGCGGTGATATCGAGGAAGGTGATCTCGTCGGCGCCTTGCTGGTTGTAGCGCTTGGCGACCTCGACCGGGTCGCCGGCGTCGCGGATGCCGACGAAATTGACGCCTTTGACCACGCGGCCGGCATCGACGTCGAGACAGGGAATGATGCGCTTGGCGAGTGCCATGATCAGCTCCTCCGGGTGGCTGGCGCGGCGTCGCACAGGCGCTGGGCCTCGGCGACGTCGAGTTTGCCTTCGTAAATGGCGCGCCCGGTGATGGCGCCGAGGATGCCTTCGTGTTCTACCTCGAGCAGGGCTTCGATATCGCCTAGATGGGTGACACCACCGGAAGCGATCACCGGGAGACCGCCTTCGCGGGCCAGTTCGGCGGTGGCCGCGATGTTGACGCCCTGCATCATGCCGTCGCGGGCGATATCCGTATACACGATCGAGGTGACGCCATCATCGGCGAAGCGCTTGGCCAGATCCACGGCCTTGAGCGCCGAGACTTCGGCCCAGCCATCGGTGGCAACATAGCCGTCGCGGGCGTCTAGTCCGACAATCACATTGCCTGGAAAGCGCCGGCACATCTCGCCAACAAAGGCGGGTTCCTTGACGGCCTGGGTGCCGATGATGACGTAGGACACGCCGGCCTCGAGATAGGCCTCGATGGTTGCGGCGGTACGAATGCCACCGCCGATCTGGATTGGCAGCTCGGGGTAGGCGCGGGCGATGGCGGTCACCGCGTCGGCGTTCACTGGCTGGCCTTCGAAGGCACCGTTGAGATCCACCAGATGCAAACGCCGGGCTCCGGTCTCAACCCAGCGCGCAGCCATGGCCACCGGATCGTCACCGTAGGTGGTCGAGTCGTCCATACGCCCCTGCTTGAGGCGGACGCACTGGCCGTCCTTGAGATCGATGGCGGGAATCACCAGCATGACGTGTCCTCTCGGTATACGTGTGGCGCCGCCGTCGAAGGGCGGCATGTCCGACCTGGATGCTTAGGGCGTCCAGGTGACGAAATTCTCGAGCAAGCGTAACCCGTCGCGCGCGCTTTTCTCGGGGTGAAACTGCACTGCGAAGACCGGGCCGCGGCCGGTGGCAACATGCGCGGTATGCCCGCCGTATTCGGTGGTGCCGAAGATGTCGCTGTCTTCTTGTGCCTCGACGTAGTAGCTGTGCACGAAATAAAAGCGTGCATCGTCGTCGATGCCCGCCCAGAGCGGATGCGTGTGGTGCTGCGTAACTCGGTTCCAGCCCATGTGAGGCACTTTCAAGCGCTGGTTCTGGGCGTCGTGCAGATCACGCCCGAAGTGACGCACGCGCCCTGGCAGGTGGCCAAGACAAGCCACGCCGCCGTTTTCCTCGCTTTCTTCCATCAACATCTGTTGGCCCACACAGATGCCCAGTAACGGCTTGGCCTGGGCACGTAGTATTTCTTGCACCAGGCCCTGCAGATCGTTGCGCTGCAACTCCCCCATGCAGTCACGAATCGCGCCTTGGCCGGGCAGCACCAGGCGGCTGGCGCCGCGGATGCTGCGCGAATCGTCAGTGATGACCACGTTTTCATGCGTGACGTGCTCCAGCGCCTTGGCGACGGAGTGAAGGTTACCCATGCCGTAATCGATGACCGCAATCGTCATGCTCGCTCCTTAGCGCGTCGTGAGAGCCTCACAGGCTGCCTTTGGTGGAGGGCATCCGCCCGGTCATGCGGGGGTCGGGTTCCACCGCCATGCGCAGTGCGCGGCCAAAGGCCTTGAAGATTGTTTCCGCCTGATGGTGGGCGTTGAAGCCTTTGAGGTTGTCGATATGCAGTGTTACCTGGGCGTGATTGACGAAGCCCTGGAAGAACTCCCAGAACAGCTGCGTGTCGAATCGGCCGATGTTCGCGCGCGTGAATTCGACATTCATGCTCAGCCCTGGGCGACCCGAGAAGTCTACCACGACGCGGGAGAGCGCTTCGTCCAGCGGCACGTAGGCATGACCGTAACGCCGGATGCCGCGCTTGTCGCCGATGGCCTCTGCGAAGGCCTGACCCAGGGTGATGCCCATATCCTCGACGGTATGATGATCGTCGATGTGCAAGTCACCCTGGGCGTGAATGTCCAGGTCGATCAGGCCGTGGCGCGCCACCTGATCGAGCATGTGGTCGAGAAACGCGACGCCCGTCTCGGATTGGAAATGGCCCTCGCCGTCGAGGTTGATACGCACCTGGATCTGGGTCTCGTGGGTGTCGCGGGACACGGTGGCGACGCGCTCGGCCATGGGGGTCTCCAGCACTTCGGACGTGAGCGGCGCGCGCGATGAAGGCGTAAATACGCAGGCTCGCGGCACCATGGAACGGTCATTATAGAGAATCGCCCCGGCCATCCGCTACAATGCCGGGAGTTCAGGGGCGATTCCCGCATCCCTCCGCCAACGCTCGAGGGCCAGGGAGATCGTCCAAGGAGAGCAGGCATGCCGGTGATCTTGCAGGAAATCGATCGCGCCGAATGGGAAAAGGATGCCCAAGTGGCGCAGGACCTCGCGCGCATCTACCGTGATGCTCCCGCCGAGCGTCTTCCCGCGCCCGTCGAGCGCTTCATCGACGATCACTTCACTCAGGGCGGTGTGTTCTGCTGCGCGTTATTTAACGCACGTCGACTGGGAGCGGTCGCCGTGCGTCGTGAAACTCGCGTATGGTGGTTGTCACATTTCTGCGTACGTGCCGAAACCCGGCACCGCGGAGTCGGCTCACGGTTATTGATGCTGATTGCCGAACGCGCGCAAGGCGAGGGCTGTACGCCGCGCGTTCCCACCACAGTGCTGATGATGGGGGATCAACTGTTGTTGGCCCGGCTTGGCTATCATCCCGCCGCCGACGGAACGTACTATGAATTTCATCCATTAGCGTCACAGGGAGGGCGCCAATGAGAGCGCTGCTGAGAGCATTGCTGGCGGTGGTCGGGGTGTTGGCCTTGATCGTGGTCGGCGCCGTGGTTTACATCACCACGTTCTTCGATCCCAACGACCTCAAGCCCCGGCTTGTCGAGGCGGTGCGCGATCAAAGTGGGCTGGAGCTTAACTTGGACGGCCCCTTGTCCTGGTCCTTCTATCCACGTCTGGGCTTCAGCGTCGAGCAGGCCGAGGCTTGGCTGCCCGAGCAGTCACACGATGACTCGGCCTTCGCGGCGTTCGACCGTGCTGAGGTCAGTGTGGCGTTCGCGCCGCTGCTCTCCGGCGAGGTGGCCGTGGAAGGGCTGACGTTGGATGGCATGCGCCTCAATCTCGAGCGCAACGCCGAAGGTCGCGGCAATTGGGAAGTTCTGCTCGATCGCATGGAGCGCGGTGGTGACCAGGCCGAGGAAGCCTTGGCGCCGGCATCGGCAGGGCCGGGGCTGAATCAGAACCCCGATAGCTTGCCCGTGGCGCTGGATATCGCGAGTGTCCAAGTGCGCGACAGTCACGTGCATTATCAGGATGCTCAGCGCGATCTGGATCTGACGCTCTCCAATCTCAGCCTGGATGGCAGCAACGTCAATCCCGACGCGGCCTTTCCACTGCAGATGGCGTTCGATCTCGACAGCAAGGCGCCTGAACTGACCAGTGAGGTGAAGTTCAAGAGCCGCGTAAGCCTGGGACTGCGCGACGGGCGCTATGAACTCAGCAACGTGACGCTGGAAACCAGCACCCAGTGGCCGGCGCTTTCCGAACAGGCGCAGGGCGTCAATTTGCAAGTCGGCCACCTACTGGCCGAGACGCAAGCGCAGCATTACCGTCTTGATGATGCCAAGCTCGACACACGTCTTCACCATCCCGCCGTGAAGAGCAAGCCGCTTGGGTTGAGCCTGGGCTTCGATGGCGAAGCCGATCTCGATGCTCAAACCGCCCAGTTGCGTGATATCGCCTTGAGCGGTGACGACAACCTGGACCTGACGGGGACACTGAGCTTTACCGAACTGCTTGAGGCGCCGAAGTATACTGGGCAGCTCAAACTGGCGCCGCTGCCACTGCGAGACTGGCTCAAGCGTTTTGACGCCTTGCCCGAGACTGGCGACGACAAGGCGCTAAGCGAACTGGCCATGACCAGCCCCGTGCATGGCGATCTCCAGCGCATCAATTTCTCGAACCTCAGCCTGTTGCTCGATGGTGAAACGCTGACCGGGGAGCTGGGCGCCGGTTTCGATGGCCAGTGGTTGAGCTTCGATCTCCAGGGCGAACGTCTCGATCTGGACGCCTATCTGCCGCCCGCCGAGAAGAATGGCGAAGAAGCGGACAATGGCGAGAACGAAAGTACGGCGAGCGTCGTCGAAACGCTGGGCGTGTCTTCGGCGTATGCCGCCGCCGAAAGTGCTGGCTTGCTACCCGCCGAGTGGCTGTCCAACTTGACGTTGGATGGCAAGCTGGACGTGAATACTGTGATCCTCAAGGGCATGACGCTCCAGGACGTGGCGCTGCGCCTCACGGGCGACGACGGGCGTCAACGTCTGGAGTCTCTGGCGGCCAAACTCTACGAGGGCACGCTCGATGCCCAAGGTAGCTTGGATCTCCGCCAATCACCTTTGCGCCTGGCCATGACTCAGTCGCTTTCCGACGTGCAGATCGCACCGCTTTACAAAGACATCAACGATGCGGAATCGCCCTTGCGCGGCCGGCTCAACCTGGAAAGCGATGTCACCTCGCAGACCAATCAGCTAGAGTCGCTCAAGCGCCATCTCAACGGCACGGCCTCGCTACGCATCGATGATGGCGCGATGCTCGACGTCAATGTCTCGCGTCAGCTATGTACCGCCGCTGCCGTGTTGGACGGCAACCAGTCGGATCGCGAATGGAGCGACGACACGCCCTTCGATACGCTGTCGGCGAGCCTTGATATCACCGATGGCGTGGCACGCAACGACGATCTTGAGGTGCGTATTCCGGGCATCGAAATGACTGGCGCGGGGTCGTTCAACATTCCCACCGAACGTTTCGATTACGATCTCAAGGCGCGCTTCATCGATACCGCCGACGAGAATGCCTGTCGGGTGACCTCGCGTCTGCAGCAGGTACGCCTGCCAGTGCGTTGTGAAGGGCAACTCGGCGGAGAGCCGGGTGAATGGTGCCGCTTCGATCGCGAGGCCTTCCAGGACACGCTGGGAGAGCTGGCCGAGGACAAGGCCAAGCGCGAAGCTGGCGAGAAGCTCGACGAGGAACTGGAAGATCAGCTCGATAGCGACACCGCGCGCAAGATCGACGAAACATTGGGAGAAGGCTCCGCCAAGGAACTCGGGGACAAGTTGCGTGGTCTACTCAAGTGAGCAAAGCCCAAAGCCAGTCCCTGCGCCGACACCTGTCGGCGCTTTTTTTGGCCTGTCCATAATCTCGCATCCCCATGATCTAACGGCGTCGCCGCCGGCTGGACGATAATGCTCATGCAAGAAATTTCGCTCACCGCCGACACTTTTCGTCGGCGGGTCTTCGAATGGTTCGACGTGCACGGTCGCAAGACGCTGCCCTGGCAGTTCGACAAGACGCCCTATCGTGTCTGGGTCTCGGAAATCATGCTGCAGCAGACGCAGGTCGCCACGGTGATTCCCTACTATCAGCGCTTCATGGAGCGCTTTCCCGATGTCGCCGCCCTGGCGCGAGCGCCGCAGGACGAGGTGCTGCACCTCTGGACGGGGCTGGGGTATTACGCGCGTGCCCGTAATCTGCACAAGGCGGCCCAGGTGGTGGTCGAGGAACATGGCGGCGAGTTTCCGATGGACAGCGTCGAGGCGCTGTCCACGCTGCCTGGTATCGGGCGTTCCACGGCCGGCGCGATCATCAGCATCAGCACCGGCCGGCGCGCACCGATCCTCGATGGCAACGTCAAGCGTGTGTTGACCCGCCTGCACGCCGTGGAAGGCTGGCCCGGACGTCCTGCCGTGGAGCGTGAGCTATGGGCGTTGGCGGAGCGTTATACGCCCGAGGAACGCCTGGCCGACTATACCCAGGCGATGATGGATCTGGGGGCGACGCTTTGTACGCGCAGCAAGCCGGCGTGCCTGCTATGCCCCTTCGAGGATGTCTGCGTGGCGCATGCGCGTAGCGAAGAAACGCGCTTCCCAGAATCCAAGCCGCGCAAGGCCCTGCCTGAGCGCGCCACACTGATGCTGGTATTGCGTGACCCACTGGGACGCATCTTCCTCCAGCAGCGCCCGGCCAGCGGCCTGTGGGGCGGCCTGTGGAGCCTGCCCCAGTTCGATGACGAGCAAGCGTTACGCGCCTGGCTCGATCAGCGCTTCCCCCACGCAAAGCGTGAGACGGATGGCGAGGCGTTCACGCATACCTTCAGTCATTTTCGTTTGCAGATCACGCCCTCACCGGCGCGTCTGGACGAGATGCCTTCAGAGATCGGCGAGACCGGGGCGCTATGGTACGACGCCAAGGCGCCCGCTAGTGTAGGATTGGCGGCGCCGGTCAAGACACTACTCAATCGAGATGTTTCGTGATTTTGTGTCATGACGAACCGCAATACGTTAGGAGTAAGCGCCATGAGCCAGACCGTCTTTTGCCGTAAATACCAACAGGAGCTCGAGGCCCTGCCGTTTCCGCCGCTACCCGGTGCCAAGGGGCAGGAGATCCAACAGACGGTTTCCAAGCAAGCCTGGGACGAATGGCAGGCGCTACAGACCCGTCTGATCAACGAAAAGCATCTCAGTCTGCTGGACCCCGAAGCGCGTACCTATCTGATGGAACAGATGGAGCGCTTTCTCGACAACCGGGATACCGACCAGGCCGAAGGCTACGTACCCCCGAGCCAGTAGAGCAGGCCCGGTGGTCAGCATCTTTTTGAATTAAAAGGCTTGACCCAAACCGAAGAATTCGGTTTAATGCGTCCCCGTTGGAAGGGCCAGATAGCTCAGTCGGTAGAGCAGTGGATTGAAAATCCTCGTGTCGGCGGTTCGATTCCGTCTCTGGCCACCAATTTGCTGGGGTATAGCCAAGTGGTAAGGCACCGGTTTTTGGTATCGGCATTCGCAGGTTCGAGTCCTGCTACCCCAGCCATCGCTAACGGCTTTGTGTTATGCCGACATAGCTCAGTTGGTAGAGCAACTGACTTGTAATCAGTAGGTCCCGGGTTCGACTCCTGGTGTCGGCACCATAGCTTAGCGACTGATTCTAAAGGCTTTTTAAGCCTTGAAAGAAACCGCCTCTCAGGGCGGTTTTTTTGTATGTGTCCACATTTTGTCCATAGCGCTCGAAATGTGCCGGCGTGAAGCCGAGCATCATGTGCCAGCCCATTACCATCAGGTTGCGTTCGGTCTGCCACTGCGAACCCACCAGTAAGATGGGGCCGGTTTCCAGATGACAGCGGCATTGATCGAGGGGGAAGTCGGTCTTGCGTGGTGTCATACCTTCTCCTTGCACGATGGCACTCCGACTAAAATAGACCATTGCGGAAGAGGAAGGTGTTGGCGGGGTCCAGACACAAATAAGCCCGGCCGAAGCCGGGCATGGACGTTGCGTCACTGCATTGTCCTGTCGAGCTCCTTGCGACCTCTCCACACTTCCTTGTGCGCGATGCCTGGGCATCAAGGTCGTATCCCTGCTCGACGGCGCCCACAATGTCATAGTGAGCAGGCGGCTGGATTGATCTGGGTTAAATACCCGACGATTTTACTCGGTTATCACCCACTCTGAAATTTCACTCGGGATGGCGTCCATGCTCACCCGTTACGTCGTCATTCGCTTACTAAAAAGACATCGAATGTAGGTAAACAAAACGTCTCTAATGTGTTATGTTTTGTAATCGTGAGCCATGGATGGCGAGGATGCTTCAAGGATGTCGCGATTCCATCGCGTAGTGGCTCACACTGCGTACGACGTTTTGGCCCTCCCATTGTGGAGGGCTTTTTTACGTCTGGGAGAGCCGAGCTTTCAGCGCGTTTCCTGCCTCTGAACGAAACAGGCCCATGCACGGGGCATGGGCCTGATCTGACGCCTTTCATGTGTGCCGAGCCATAGGTGCGCGGCGCAAAGCGTTTAACGCTTCATGAGGGCATCCAGCGCGGCGTTCAGCGTAGCGCTGGGACGCATGACCTTGCTGGTCAGGTCATAATCGGGGTGGTAGTAGCCTTTGATTTCAACCGGCTTGCCTTGCACCTCGGTGAGCTCTTTGACGACCTTGTCTTCGTCGGCTTGCAGCGATTTGGCCAGCTCGCTGAACTGCTCCTTCAACTCGGCGTCTTCGTCCTGAGAGGCGAGTGCCTGGGCCCAGTAGAGCGAGAGGTAGAAGTGGCTGCCGCGGTTGTCGATTTCGCCGATCTTGCGTGACGGCGACTTGTTGCTGTTGAGGAATTCGCCGGTGGCTTGATCCAGCGTCTTGGCGAGCACCTTGGCCTTGGGGTTGTCGTACGCCTTGGCGAGATGCTCGAGCGACGCGGCCAGGGCGAGGAATTCACCCAGCGAGTCCCAACGCAGGTGGTTCTGCTCGAGAAGCTGTTCGACGTGCTTGGGTGCGCTGCCGCCGGCGCCGGTCTCGAACAGGCCGCCGCCCTGCATCAGCGGGACGATGGAGAGCATCTTGGCGCTGGTGCCGAGCTCCATGATCGGGAACAGGTCGGTCAGGTAATCGCGCAGCACGTTGCCGGTGACGGAGATGGTGTCTTCGCCCTTGCGAGTGCGTTCCAGCGAGAAGCGCATGGCGTCTTCCGGCGACATGATACGGATATCCAGGCCGCTGGTGTCGTGATCCTTGAGGTAGGTTTCGACCTTCTCGATCAGCTTCGCATCATGCGCGCGGTTGGCGTCCAGCCAGAAGATGGCGGGAGTGGCGCTGTCGCGGGCACGGGTCACGGCGAGCTTGACCCAGTCCTGAATCGGCGCGTCCTTGGTCTGGCACATGCGCCAGATGTCGCCGGCTTCCACGTCGTGGCTGAACAGCTGATGACCGTTCTCGTCGGTGACGACGATGGTGCCGTCCGCCGCGGCCTGGAAGGTCTTGTCGTGAGAACCGTATTCCTCAGCCTTCTGTGCCATCAGGCCGACGTTGGGCACGCTGCCCATGGTGGTCGGATCGAAGGCGCCGTTCTTTTTGCAGTCGTCGATGGTGACCTGATAGATGCCGGCGTAGCAGCGATCCGGGATCACGGCCTTGGCATCGTGCAGCGCGTCGTCGGCGCCCCACATCTTGCCGGAATCGCGAATCATCGCCGGCATGGAAGCGTCGATGATCACATCAGACGGCACGTGCAGGTTGGTGATGCCTTTGTGCGAGTTGACCATCGCCATCGGCGGACGCTCTTTGTAGAGTGCGTCGATGTCGTTCTTGATCGCGTCCTGCTGCTCGCTGGGCAGGGACCCGATCGCGCTGTAGAGGTCGCCGATGCCGCTGTTGGGATTGAAGCCGGCCAGGTCGAGGGCGTCGGCGTGCTTCTCGAGCACGTCCTTGTAGAACTCCTCGACCACCATGCCGAACATGATCGGGTCGGAAACCTTCATCATGGTGGCTTTCAGGTGCAGAGAGAATAGCACGCCGCGCTTCTTGGCATCCTTGATCTCGCTGTCGATGAAGTTGCGCAGTTTACGGCTGCTCATGCGTGAGGCGTCGATGACTTCGCCTTCCTGAACCGCCAGGCCTTCCTTGAGAACGCTTGTGGTGCCGTCTTTCTGCTTGAGTTCGATCTTGAGCTTGCCGGCTTTTTCGATGGTGGCGGACTGCTCGCTGCCGTAGAAGTCGCCTTCGCTCATGTGCGCGACATGCGACTGAGAGTCGGCGCTCCACTCGCCCATGCGGTGCGGGTACTGGCGTACGTAGTTCTTGACCGACTGCGGTGCGCGGCGGTCGGAGTTGCCTTCGCGTAGCACCGGGTTGACCGCGCTGCCCTTGGCCTTGTCGAAAGCGGCCTTGATCGCCTGCTCTTCGTCGTTTTTCGGCTCGTCCGGATAATCCGGCAGCGGATAGCCCTGGCTCTGCAGTTCCTTGATCGCGGCCTTGAGCTGCGGGCCGGAAGCGCTGATGTTGGGCAGCTTGATGATGTTGGCTTCCGGCGTCTTGGCCAGCTCGCCGAGCTCGGCCAGATCGTCGCTGATGCGCTGCTCGTCGCTCAAAAGATCCGGGAACTGAGCGAGGATGCGGCCGGCCAGCGAGATATCGCGGGTCTCGACGCTGACGCCGGCCGTGCTCGTGTAAGCGGCGATGATCGGAAGCAGGGAATGGGTCGCCAGCGCGGGGGCTTCATCGGTGAGCGTGTAGATGATCTTCGGCGTGTTGGACATTTGGATATTGACCTCTCTTGTCACAGCGGTTGCACGAATCTTCAGCGGTGCGGGTTGGCTGGGGGCGATACAAGTGCTTGCCGGCGATCTTGGGCAGCCCCGCTCGTGCGGCGATGATGCCGTCCCCGCGAAAGCGCTTGGATCATCATGCAGATGGTGAATTCGGTTGGCCCGTCATGGTGCCGGCGACCCAGCGGTCGTGCCAGATTATACCAGTGCAGTGTTTGTTGCGCATATACACTGTCGACAATCTTGTCATCAGAAGGCATGCGCTTGTCGTTCCCGGTGGCCGTTGCGAGACTCACGAGCGTGGCGTCATGATAGTCGTGGATTGCCTGAGAGAGGAGGCGAGATGACATTTCTGATCGGCGTAGGCATTCCATTGCTGGTGCTGGTAGGCGTCTGGTGGGGCGCACGAATAGCGCTCAAGCATCTTGTCGCCCGGGATCAAGCGACGCGAGAGCGCATGGCCTGGGCCATCGCGGCGGTCGTCGCGGCATTGATCGCGGTGTATCTATGGCTGCTGCTGACCATGCCGGTGTTGCCTGAATAGGGCGACAGGACAGGCCTATTCAGGCTCTGTTGTTTCACAAGCGCGCTAGCGATTTGACATGTCGTTAGGTCTTGTCTAAGTTTTAGGGGTCGTCGAGGGCAACGGCCACCAGGACGTGGCGTCAGGGATTAAAGTTGTTCTCAACCGGCAGGAAGCCGGATGACGGTACTCACCGCGTCAGGAAAGACAACGTGAGTATCTGCGCTTTAAGCGCTAATTCACAGGCATGGATGCCGACAAAAACGCTCATAAGGAATTTGAGCATTCTGTACAGATCAAATTCTGTACAAGTTGTAAGGGCGGGGCCTCAGGGTCTCGCCCTTATCGTGTCAGGGCTCTGAATGCCGCGAAAGTGCCTTCTGCCCATGAGGCTTGTTTGGCCACGCGAACCTGACTATCATCGTGCGCCGTTGCCGGTGTAGCTCAGTTGGAAGAGCAACGCACTCGTAATGCGTAGGTCGGTGGTTCGAGTCCACTCACCGGCACCAGCCAGACATCCGCAAAACCGCCGCCACGGAGCTTCCGGGCGGCGGTTTTGCGTTTGCGGCCCTTGCATGTTCCTCCTGCGAAGCGTTTCTCTGCGGCGCCGTTTTTTCAGGTGTGGCTGCCCGATGCATCGATGTTCATGCCTGATCCTCTGGCATCCTGCCGGATTCCTCTGGAGTTTTCGCCGCAGGCTTTGCGGCACCGCCTGTCCTCTCCTAACGTTAAGGTTGGCCGAGCTACCTGACACGGCCCGGCCCCGCACAGTGCTTTCTGATGGCGCGCGCCCGCCAGCGACGAATTGCGCGTCTCGGGCGTCGCCCAAGAACGATGCCAACCCTGACTGGTGAATGGCGAGGATAAGACATGGATGACCGTGAGCGCCTCAAGACTGAGGTTTCGTATTTTGATCCCCAGCGACACCCCGCATCGCCGTCGCGGCGACGCTTTCTAAAATCCGCCGGTGTCTCCGGGCTCGCGGTGGCGGCTGCGCCGGCGTTGTCGTCGGTGAGCTATGCCGGTTCGCCGGATGACCCGGACACGCAAGCCGAGGCACCCCCCGCGGAAGGCCAGCGTCGCATCACGCTGACCGTCAATGGCCGGCGCGAACAGCTCGATGTCACGCCCAACGTGATCCTGCTCGATGCGCTGCGCCATGCCCTGCAATTGACCGGTACCAAGAAGGGCTGCGACCACGGCCAGTGCGGTGCCTGCACGATTCTGGTCAATGGCACGTCCATCAACTCCTGTTTGAGTCTCGCCGTGACCCACGACGGCGACGAGATCACCACCGTCGAAGGGCTCGAGAAGAACGGCCAGCAACATCCGTTGCAGCAGGCGTTTCTCGAGCACGATGCCTATCAGTGCGGTTACTGCACGGCGGGGCAGATGATGAGCGCGCTGGCGATCCTGCAGGATGACGACATCGGCACCAGTGATGCCGACGTGCGCGAGGCGATGAGCGGCAATATCTGTCGTTGCGGCGCCTACAAGAACATTGTCGCGGCGGTTCAGTCCGCTCGCGGAGCAATGCAAGGGGGTAATGCATGAGACATTTTGATTACGCCCGCGCTGAGAGCGCGCAGCAGGCGGTGGCGGCGCACGGCAGTGAACGCGACGCCGCCTTTTTGGCGGGTGGTACCACGCTGCTCGATCTGGTCAAGCTCGATGTCATGCAGCCGCAGACAGTGGTCGATATCAACGGTGTCGATCTCGATACCATCGCACGCCTCGATGATGGCCGGCTGCGTATCGGCGCGATGGTGACCAACACCGCGCTGGCGCGTGATGAGCGGGTAGTCGAGGACTATGCCGTACTTTCCCAGGCATTGTTGGCCGGCGCCTCGACCCAACTGCGCAACAAGGCGACCACCGGTGGCAATGTCATGCAGCGCGTGCGCTGCCCGTATTTCCGCGATGGCGTGTCCGCCTGCAACAAGCGCGAGCCCGGCAGCGGCTGCGCGGCCATCGGCGGCGTCAACCGCAGCGTTCACGCGGTGCTCGGCACCAGCGACAACTGCATTGCGACGCACCCTTCGGACATGTGCGTGGCGATGGCCGCCATCGGGGCCACCGTCGAGGTACAGGGGCCGGAAGGCCGGCGCGAAATCGATTTCGCCGACTTTCACCTGCTGCCCGGCGACACGCCGGCACGCGAGCATGCGCTGGAAGCGGGCGAGTTGATCACCCATGTGACGCTGGACGCGCCGCTCGAGGGCAGCCGCTCTGCCTATCTCAAGCTGCGCGACCGCCAGTCGTATCAGTTCGCGCTCGCCTCTAGCGCGGTGATCGTGCGCATGGACGGCAACACCATTCGCGAAGCGCGGGTGGCCATGGGCGGTGTCGGCACCAAGCCGTGGCGCGCGCCGGAAGTGGAAGCGGCGCTCAAGGGCAAGACCGCCAGTGAGGCGGTGTTCGCGGACGCGGCCAAACGCGCCTTCGAGAACGCCGTCGCCTACGCCCACAACGGCTACAAGATTCCGCTCGGCCAGCAGGCCATCGTGCGTAATCTCACCGATCTGACCGCCGCCTGAATCGCCCGCGAGGAGAATGGAACATGAGCGACAAGGATACGAAAGAGCCCATTATCGGCGCGGGCGTGCCGCGCATCGACGGTCCCGATAAACTCGCGGGGCGTGCCAACTACGCCGCTGACAACTTGCCGGCCAACATGGCATACGGCTACGGCGTCTTCAGCACCATCGCCAAGGGCAAGGTGACGCGGCTGGATATCGATGCGGCGAAGCAAATGCCGGGCGTCATCGATATTTTCCACCACGGTCACTTCCCGTCGCTGTATCGCACGCCGTCGAGCTTCGTGCAGGGCAACAAGGTGGAGGAAACACGGCTGCCGTTTGAGGATGAGCGCGTGTACTACGAGGGCCAGTTCGTGGCGCTGGTGGTCGCTGACAGTTTCGAGAACGCACGTGCCGCCGCGCGACACGTCAAAGTGGAATACGCCGCCGAATCGGCCATCGCCAACCTCGCCCAGGGCCTTGATGACAACGGCACCCAGTCGGGTGGCGGTCATTCGCGTGGCGATGCCGCCTCGACCTTCGACAGCGCCGAAACGACCATCGACGTCACTTACCATACGCCGGTGGAAACCCATAACCCGATGGAAATGCACGCCTCGGTGGCGTACTGGGATGCGCCGGGCGATCTGACCATCTATGACGCCTCGCAAGGCGTCGTGGTCGAGCGCAATGCGCTGTCCAAGATCTTCGCCATCGCCCCCGAGCGTATCACCGTGCATGCGCCCTACATCGGCTCGGGTTTCGGTAGCAAGTTGTGGACCTGGCCGCATGCGATAGCCACGGCAGCGGTGTCGCGTGAGCTGGATCGTCCGGTGCAGCTCGTCGTGCCGCGTCAGCAGATGTTCACCACCACCGGGCACCGTCCTGAAACCCGCCAGCGCATGCGTTTGGCGACCGACGGCAACGGCAAGCTGGTGTCGCTGCGTCACGAGGCGATCAACACGACCTCGTTCACCGACCAGTACGTGGAAACCTGCGGCAGCGTGACCAAGAGCCTCTACAGCTGCCCCGATCTGACGGTGAGCCATGCCACGACACAGGTGAATCGCGGCACGCCGACCTCGATGCGTGCGCCGGGTGCGGCGCCGGGGCTGTTCGCGCTGGAATCCGCCATCGACGAGATGGCGCTGGCGGCAGGTGTCGATCCGGTGCAGTTTCGCCTCGATAACTACGCCGAGCGCGACGAGAGCAAGGATCTCGACTTCTCCAGCAATCACATCATCGAAGCGACGCAGCAGGCCGCCGAGCGTTTCGGGTGGCACGATCGCAACCCCGAGATCGGCAGCATGCGCGAGGGCCGTGAGATCGTCGGCTACGGCATGGCGGCCTGCAACTGGGAAGCCCTGAAGCGGCCCTGCGATGCACGCGTGTCGCTGCGTGCCGATGGCACCGTCTTCGCTTCCTGCGCGACCCAGGATATCGGCACCGGCACCTACACCATCGTCGCCCAGGCGGTGAGCGACGTGACCGGAGTGCCGCTGGATCGGATTACCGTCAAGCTGGGGGATTCCTCCTACCCGGACGGGCCGATCTCCGGCGGCTCCTGGGCCACGGCGACGACGCTCCCGGCCATCGCCGGCGCGGCACGTAATGCGCTTGACGAGCTCAAGCGTTACGCCACGGGTGGCAACGGCATTTTCGCCGAGGCCAGCGCGGACGATCTAAGCGTGGCCGATGGTGCCTTGCGTTATGACGGCAAGCAGGCGAGTTTCGCCGAGGTACTCGACGCCGCGCGTTATGGCAGTGCCGATGGTGAAGCGCATACCGAGGCCGCCGACTCGAAATACTCCTACCGCTCCTTCGGTGCCCATTTCGTCGAGGTACGCTGGGATCCGGGCATCTCGCACCTGCGTGTGTCGCGCGTGGTCAGTGCCATCGATGTAGGCAAGGTGATCAACGAAACCACCGCGCGTAACCAGGTCGAGGGCGCCGTCGTCATGGGCGTGGGCATGGGCCTCTTCGAAGCCACCGAGTACGACGAGCGCAACGGCCGCCCCGTGAACAACGACTACGCAGAGTACGTGGTACCGGTGCACGCCGACCAGCCGGAGATCGATGTCATACTGCTCGATTATCCTGATCTGGCGTTCAATGAGTACGGCGCGCGGGGTATCGGCGAAATCGGCATCACCGGGCTTGCCGCCGCCATCGGCAATGCGGTGCACCATGCCACCGGCAAGCGCATTCGCGAACTGCCGATCACCCTCGACAAGCTGATGGACGACGTGCCCCAGGCGCAAAGCGCCTAAGGAGCATCGACTGGCCTCAGCGCCTCGCGCCGCCGTCAGCTGGCGCTGCGAGGTGTTGCAGGTCCGAGGGTGTATCGATGTCCAGCAGGATGCCGGGATCATCGACCTCTACTTCCCGGTAGCATGCGGGGTGCTGGTGGATAAGCCGCCGCGCCCCGCTATCCCCTTCCAGGCGCGTGAGAGCCGGCCAGAAATCGCGTCCGAACAGTACCGGGTGGCCGGGACGGCCGGCATGCCGGGGGCGAATTATGTGTGCGACATCGGCGGCGTGCTGCAAGCGGCGCAGCGTGTCGGCGCGAATGGCGGGCATGTCGCCGAGCAGTATTGCGGCTGCCTGAACGTCGGCGAGTGACGGATCCCCTGCGAGCGTCGCGAAGGCCTCGGCCAGGCTGGTGCCCAGCCCGCGCTCGGCGTGTGCGACACCTATCACGGGCGCGTGCTCGTCCAGGCCGAAATGCGCTGGCGTCTCGGTGTCGCGCAGCACCACGCGACAGTGAGTGAAGGCCTCGGCCGCATGCGCGAAGGAAGCGTTCAGCAGCGTCTCGCCCCCTGCGAGCAGGGCGCGGCGCTTGTCCTGCTCTCCGAAACGCCGCGAGCTTCCGGCGGCCATGATCACGGCGACCACGCGCTTACAGGGCATCGCGTGCCTTGCCGCGTCGCACGCGCACGATATCGGCCATGACCGCCAGCGCGATTTCGGCGGGTGTCTTGCTCCCGAGTGCCAGGCCGATGGGCATGTGCAGACGTTCGATATCTTCCTCGCTGAGTCCGCCGGTGCGTGCCAGCCGTTCGGCACGGGCCGTCGAGGTGCGTCGCGAGCCCATGACCCCGATGTAGAACGCCGGCGTTCGCACGGCCTCGATCATTGTCAGATCATCCAGGCGTGGGTCATGGGTCAAGGCGACGATGGCCGTGGCTGCGTGGCTCGCGCCCGAGGCAATGAAGGCGCTGGGCAGCTCGCGTCGCGTGCGTATCCCGGGAAGCGCCACGTCTTCCCATGCCTCTTCGCGCGGATCGCAGACGATGACCTCGAACCCCATCGAGCGTGCGAATTCGGCGCAGGCGAGCGCTACCGGCGACATGCCGGCCACGATCAAGCGCGCCACCGGACCGAGACGCACCCGGGCATGATGCGCATCGCACGTTACCCTGGGTCCATTGTCGTCGTCCTCGACGAGCATCGCCGCGCCCGTGGCGAGATCGACCTCGCGGACGGCCTGATGCTGGCCGCGCAGCACGTCATGCACGGCCTCTAGATGGGCCAGCGATGCTGGTGTCGCCGGCAGGCGCTCGATCAGGACATCGAGAATGCCATCGCAGGGCAGCGTCACTGCCGGCCCGTCGGCATGCCCATCGCCGTAGCGTAGCGTGGTGACCGGCATCTCGAAGGCGCCCCGCGTCAGGCGTTCGAGGAAATCCTCCTCGATGCAGCCGCCCGACAAGGAACCTGCATGGCGGCCGTCCCCGCGCGCGACGAATAGCGAGCCCGGCTCACGGGGCGACGAGCCGAACGTCGCCAACACCGTGCACAGCCAGACCGTTTCACCGTCGCGGGCCCAATCAAGCGCTCGCTCGATGACCTGCAAATCCAAGTGTTGCATGCTCAGTACGCTCACCCATTATCGTGTTGCCTCGCGCCGGAGTGTCGACGACGACTGACCGGTGCTTCGAGGCATTCGTGTCATGGGGCCACTATATCGTGCATGACGTGTCATGTGGGGATGGACCTGCCGGCTAGCCAGGTAGCAGTCGTCATGCCATTGCATGAAAATGCCGCATGCGATGCGTGGTTCACCTGATGCCATGGCACTCTTACAGGATTCGGGCTTCCTCGAGATCGGCATGCACCATGACATTGGCGCCTTCCGGTAACAGATAACGTGCGCCGCGATTGAGCGCATCGACATGCAATGAGAACCCTTGGCATTCCACACGGTAGCGAATCACGTTGCCAAGCAATCGACGCTGAACGATGACACCGCCACAGCCGGGGCCGAGATGAGAAGGCGTCGTCGGGTCGTTGATCTCGTCCATCGTACTTTTCAAGTAGAGCGCCTCCGGTCGAAAGACGACCTGGGCGGCGTCCGCTTCATAGCCCAGCAGTGACGACGCTTGCTGTGCATCGAGGCAGTTGTAGGCGCCCATGAAACCGGCCACTTCTTGGCTCGCAGGGCGTGTGTAGAGTGCTTCTCCGTCGCCTTGTTGCAGGATGTTTCCCTTGCCCATCAGGAAGATGCGGTCCGACATCATCAGCGCCTCTTCCTGATCGTGGGTCACGAACAGCGTGGTGAGTCCCAGCTGTTGCTGAATATTGCGAAGCTGCTCGCGCAGGTGCTGGCGGATGCGCGCATCCAGTGCCGACAGCGGCTCATCCATCAGCAGAATGCGGGGCTCGAGGACCAGCGAACGTGCCAGCGCCACGCGCTGCCGCTGTCCACCCGACAGTTGATGCGGATGCTTGTGTGCGTGCGTCTCGAGTTCCACCAGCGACAGCGTTTCATCGACCCGCTGTTGGCGCTCGGCGCTCGGCACCTTGTGCATGCGCAGGCCGAAGGCGACGTTGTCGAAGACCGTCATGTTGGGGAACAAGGCATAGTGCTGAAATACCATGCCGATGCCGCGTTTCTGCGGCGGTAGATGGGTGATGGTTTCGCCATCTACTTCGACGTGACCGGCATCGACCGCCGTCAGTCCGGCGATCGCGCGCAGCAATGTGGACTTACCGCAGCCCGAGGGGCCGAGCAGCGTGACGAACTCGCCACGCGCGATGTCGGCCTCGATCCCTTCGAAGACCGATGTCGCACCGAAGCGCTTGGAGAGTCCCTGCAGGCGCAGGTAGCGCGAATCGGCGGAAGGGGGCTCGGCCACGAGGCTGTCGGCAACGGCGGAACGCTCGGCCACGGCCGTTTCAGGTGAAGCGGGCGTTGCCTCGGGCGTGGAAAGGGGAGCAGGAGCGGAACTCATGTGTCGCCAGCCTCCGGAGCGGTGATTTCTCCCCGGCCGTTGCCCAGCCAGGTGAGAATCAGGATGAACACGAACAAAGTGATGACCAGCGCGCTGGTGAAGTGCCCGCTTTCACGACGCACGTTGAACAGATAGATCTGCAGCGTTTCGAAGCGTGTACCGACCAGCATGTTGGCGAACACGAACTCGCCGATCAGAAATGAGAACGACAGGAAGATCGCGATGCGAATGCCTAGACGCATATTGGGCAGGATGACGTTGAAGAACGCCGTCAGTGGGCTGGCCCCCAGCAACTGTGCGGCTTCCATCAACTCGTTTGCCTCGAAGCTTCTCAGACTGTTGATCAACGAGCGGTACATGAACGGTAGCGCAATCGAGACATAGGTCAGCATCAGGATCCACGGCGTGCCCACCAGCGGCAGTGGTCCGCCGGCATAGAGCTGCAGCAGACCCACCGAGGAGACCACTGGCGGTACGGCGAATGGTGCGAGTATCAGCACGTTCATCCAGCGATCCAGCCGCGGATAGCGGGTATGTGCCAGAAACGCCACGGGCAAGATCAGCACCAGCGATAGCACCAGCGCGCCGGCCACCACGAACAGCGAACGCCCGAATGCGGCGATAAAGCGCGGCGTCGACCACAGTCGGGCCAGTCACTCCAGCGTCAGTCCATCCGGTAGCAGCGTGGCGCCCCAGCGGGTGGAAACGGCGTAGAGCAGCGTGGCCAGTAGTGGCAGGGCCAGCAGCGTGAAGACGGGAATGGCGATCCAAGTGTGTAGGCGCAAACGGTGTGCTGGCGATGCTGTAGGTCTGGCCCAGGCTGGCATGGCCAGGGACTCAGTGATCAGTGACATGATGGCTCCGGCGTAGCAGGCGCTGTTGAATCAGTGTGATCGTTGCTAGCAGCCCGACCAGCAGCAGCGAAAGAGCACTGGCAAGCTCCGGCTGCAGGAAGAGGTCGCCCGCGACAAGGTTGGCGATGCGAATGGTCATCAGGTTGTAGTTGTTGCCGACCAGTGCAAAAACCGTAGCGTAGGTGCCCACGGCGTTGGCCAGCAGAATGGTCAGCGTGCCCGCGATGCTTGGCCAGAGCACTGGGAGGCCGATGTAACGCCAGTAGTCGTGGCGCCTGGCACCTAGAAGGCTGGCCGACTCGCGCCACTCCGCACGCAACGTGCCGAAGGCGGGCAATAACAGCAACACCCCCAGCGGCACCTGAAACCAGGTGTAGATGATCATCAGGCCGGAGCGGGAGTAGAGGGAGAAATCCTCGAACAGCCCGACACGTTGTAATGCCAGCGTCAGCGCGCCGTTGGCACCCAGCAGGATGATGAAGGCGAACGCCAGTGGCACACCGGCGAAGTTGCTGGCCATGTTGGTAAACGCGATCAGCAGGCGGCGCCAGCGTCCCCCGAGGCGGGTCAGGCTGTAGCAGGTGAGCACGGCGATCACGATGCCCGCGAGGCTCGAAACGATGGCGATTTCAAGCGTGCGCCACATTGCCTGGCGGTAGAACGCCGAGGCGATGATTTCCTGAAAATGCGCCAGGCCCCAGCCGTCGCCGACGCGAAAGGCGTTGATCGCCACGAACACCAGCGGCGCCAGCTGAAACGCGGCGAACACGACGAAAAACGGCACCATGCACAGGATGGCCGGCGAGATGAACCGTCGCGCGGTCATTGCTCGATGCCCTCATGATCGTGCGGTGCGATATGCGCTGTCTGTACGTCAGGGCGTTCGAGTATCTCAGGGGCAAGCAATGCCTCATGGTACGCCTTGGTATGCTTGAGCCCCATCAGCGTGGCGAGCGTGCCGCAGAGTTCGGTCTGGCGCAGGCCGTCGAGGCGCTGATTGGTAAATCCCTCACCCAGCGTCCACAGCGGAACATGGCGCTCTTCGGGCAGTGTGCCCGAGTGCGAGCGGTCGGCATTCATGCCGTGGTCGGCGGTGACCACGATCTGGTAGCCGGCCTCCCGCCAGCGTGGCAGGTAATCGGCAAGTGCCACGTCGGCGTGACGGGCCGCGTTGCGATATTGCGCTGAATCCGCACCGTGGCGATGGCCGGAATCGTCGATGTTCATGCTG
Organism: Chromohalobacter canadensis; assembly: GCF_034479555.1. Classification (NCBI taxonomy): domain Bacteria; kingdom Pseudomonadati; phylum Pseudomonadota; class Gammaproteobacteria; order Oceanospirillales; family Halomonadaceae; genus Chromohalobacter; species Chromohalobacter canadensis. Next base: position 2,126,426 of record NZ_CP140151.1, read on the forward strand.
TGGACCAGCAGGAAGTCCGGGCCCTGCAGTTGACGCATCATCTCGGCATCGCTGAACAGGTGATCGTCGGGATAATGATCGCGCCAGTAGAAAAGCCCGGCCTGAATGGCACTCTTCTCGTTTTGGTGAAAGCGGTGACGTGTGCGATCGAACGGCGCCTCGAGATACAGCTCACTGACCCAGTGATAGGCTGCCGCTGCGGTTCTTCGGCCCTGTCCGACGGCAAGATCGAATAGGCTGACTTCGTGAGAGCGGCGCACGACCTCGTTATGGACCACGCCGGAATCTACCGGACGACGTCCGGTCAGCAAACATTCGTAGAGTGGCCGCGACATGGCGGGCAGCTCGCAGTCTAGCGAGTGATAGGTGGCGCGGCCGGCTTCGCACAGCGCATTGAGATACCCCATGGCGTGGTGGCCGACGGCATGGTTAAGGCCGTCGAGAACGACCAAGATGATGCGTTGGGACATGTGACGACTCCAGGCCGCCTCCGGGAGGGAGGCAGCACGGGTTTCGGCCTAATCAGCGCTGAAGGAGCATCGCCCGAGGCGAGGGCTTGAGATCAGTGCTGACGCGTGAGGACTTCGGACTGCCAGAGCTGCGGCAGTTGGCGCGACGTCTGCTCCCAGGCCTCGAAATCTTCGATGGGGCGCGCATTGGCGTACTCACTGTCGGGCAGCAGCTTGGCGGCGGTGGCGTCATCAAAGTCGAGGTGTTCGGCCCGGATCGGTCGCGCATAGCCCTTGGCCAGATTGGCCTGACCGGCATCGGAGAAGATGTATTCGCGGGCCAGCTTGGCGGCGTCCGGATGCGGTGCGTACTTGTTGATGATCGTGGTATAGCCGGAGACGACCGAGGCATCCGACGGGATCGACACCTCGAACCGGTCGCGGTCGATCTGGTCGCGATAGTTCAGGGCGTTGAAGTCCCATAGCAGGCCGACTTCGATCTCGCCTTTCTCCAGTGCGGCGATGGTCAGATCAGTCAGCGACAGTCGGCCCTGTTCGGCTAGGTCGCCGAAGAGCTCCAGACCGGGTTGCAAATCGCTCTCGTCGCCACCGCGTGCGTAAGCGGCGGCCAGTACGGCGGCGTTGTTCTGCGCACCGGAGCCCACCGGGCCGACAGCAACGCTGTAGTCACCCTCGAGCAGGTCGGCGAACGCGTGGGGGCGCTCGTCTTCGGGCACTAGATCCTTGTTGATGATCATGGCGATGGTACCGGTGTAGGCGAGCGCCCAGTGGCCGTCTTCGTCTTTCGCCCAGTCGGGAATCTGGTCCCAGTGGGACGGCTTGTACGGCTGGGTCACACCCTGCTCGACGGCAATCGGCCCGAAGGCAATGCCCACATCGCCGATGTCGGCGCTGGCGTTCTCGCCTTCAGCACGGAACTTGGCGATTTCCTCGGCGGAACTCATGTCGGTGTCGGAATGTTCCAGGCCATACTCTTCTTTCAGGTCGGCCCAGGTATCTTTCCAATTGGCCCAGCTATCGGGCATGCCGAGGCTGTCGACGCGACCTTCCTGCTGGGCGGCCGCGATCAAGTCATCCATGTTGGGCTGTGCTGCGTTGGCGGTACCGGTAAACAGCGCAAGACTGGCAAGCACGGCCAGCGGCAGGCTAGCGAGTGGGAAACGGGGCGATTTCAAGGCAGCACTCCTCATATTGAAAACGGATCGGGGCATGGAAGCAGGTCAGGGGCAACGTGTTGGTCTAGTCCAACAGCGCTGGAAAGTCAGATTAAGAGCGGCATGTGACTAAGGCGTGTCAGTGTCATAACAGTACGGTGACGATGCCGGCGGGGGCGTGTCATACGATGGACACGCGAAGCGCTTAGATTGCAGGCAGTTTTTGATCTAGACCAACTGGCCATGGATAGTCGATGTCTGCACCCCGTACCCAGCCAATCGCCCTCGAATGTCACCACAGCACTCCCGGCAGCGTCTCGACGCCGACCTGGCATCGTCTGCGCGACGCCCTGCTCGCCCTGATCGACTCACTGGGTAATAACCGCAAACGGCCGTGCAGGTTACCCGCCGAACGAGAAATGATTGCGCGGTTCTCGACGACCCGAATCACGCTGCGCGACGCGTTGACTCAATTGGAAGGCGAAGGACGAATCTATCGCGAAAATCGGCGCGGCTGGTTTATCGCACCATCGCGGCTTCACTACGATCTGCTGGCGGGGTTGGCCTTTCACGACATGGTCGAATCGCAGCAGCGCCAGGCCAGCACGCTGCTGCTCTCGGCGAGTACGGTGCCTGCCCCACTGCACATCGCACGTCGGTTGTGGCTGAGTGAAGGCAGTGCGGTGCAGCGCATCGTGCGGGTGAGGGCCATCGATGGTCGCCGGGTGCTTTACGTCGAGCATCATCTGCGCCCTGACTGCTTTCCCGGCATTCTGGATTTCGATCTGGCGCAGCACTCACTGACCGCACTCTATCGTCACGAATACGCGATTCGCATTGCGCGAGTCGATTACGAACTGGGCTCCACGATCTTCGGAGGTCCGGCGGGAGAGGCGCTGCATGCGACGCCGGGCACGGCGGCCCAGCGGATCACGCGAATCAACCGCGACCAGAACGGGCGCGTGGTCGACTGCGACGACGAATACTGGCGCCATGATGCGATCGAGCTCGCACTGAGCGCTGTTCCGCGCGGCGGCTAGCCGGGCAGCAGGCGTCGGCGTTTGGGAGCGGCGGGGCGAGCGCCGGGGAAGCGATGCTCTATGAGGCGCATCACGCTGGTGAGTACCAGGGTCAGGGCCAGGTAGATGCCGGCGATGAGTAAAAGCGGTTCGTAGACCAGAAAGGTTTCGTCGCGCACCATGTTAGCGGCCTTGAGCAGGTCCATCAGCGCGATGGTCGAGACCAGCGGCACCGACTTGAGCAGCAGGACCAGCTCACCGGTCAGCGTGGGCAAGCACATCTGGATGGCGCGCGGCAGCCACAGCCGGTAGAGAATCTGCCAACGGTTCAGGCCGAAGGCGCGCCCTGCGGCCAGTTCACCCTCGGGTACGCTCAATAGCGCGCCGCGCAGAACTTCGCCCGTGTAGGCGCCGACGCTCAGCGTAAATGTCAGCGCGCCATAGAAGAACGGGTCCCGCAGCAACGGCCAGATCAGGCTTTCCTGCACGCCGGGAATTTCCGGCAGCAGGCGCCCGACCCCGTCGTAGAAAAAGAACAATTGCACGAGCAAGGGCGTGCCGCGTACCACCGTGGTCAGGCCGGTGACCAGCATCGCCAGCGGGCGGGGGCCGCGCAGGCGGGTCACAGCGAACACCACCGCCAGCGCGAAACCGCAGACGGCCGACACGGCGACCAGCCACAGGGTGTTGACGAAGCCGGTCCACAGGGCCTTTTGATAGAACGGATCGCTCAGCCAGGAAAAGTCCATGTCTGGGTGCTCCTAGGTGCTGGGTTGGCCGCGGCGGACGTAACGCTCCGCGCGGGCGAACAAGGCGTTGGAACCCAGCGTCATGACCAGGTACAGCGCCCCGGCGAGCGCGTAGAACAGGGCATAGTCGCGTGTGCTGGCGGCCGCCTGCTGAGCGGTGAAGAACAATTCTTCGAAGCCGATCACGCTGATCAACGCGGTGTCCTTGACCAGGATCAGCCACAGGTTGGACATCCCGGGCAGGGCGTTGGGCAGCATGCCAGGGAGCACGATGCGGTAAAAACGTGTTAGGCGCGAAAAGCCATAGGCATCGGCGGCTTCCAGCTGCCCTTTGGGGATTGCCTGGATGGCACCACGGAATACTTCGGTCATGTAGGCGCCCTGCACGAAGGCGAGCACACCCACGGCGGTGACGAAGCCGCTAATCTCGATGTGCGTATCGCCGCCGAATTCGGCGAGCAAGGCGTTGAGCGCCTGGCTGCCGGCGTAATACAGCAGGATGATCAACAGTAATTCGGGAATGGCGCGGACCAGCGTGGAATACGCCGTGCCCAGGGCGCGCAGAGGGCGCCAGGGGCTGAGTCGCGCGGTGGCGCCAATGAGCCCGAGGCCGAGCCCGATGGCATAAGCCAGCAAGGCGATTTCCAGGGTTACCAGAGCGCCTTGCAGGATCGGGCCGAGCCATTCCAGCAGGCCATCGCTATGATCGCTTGGCATGGTCGAATCTCGCAGTATCGGAACGGGACCGGCCGGGCATGCCCGGCCGGAGGATCGCGAGGCGGATTAACCGCCGCAGATGTCGGTACCGAAGTACTGCTGGGAGAGCTCGGCGCAGCGACCGCTGTCGAGCACGCTGGCGATCGCGGCGTTGAGATTGTCGCGTAGGGCGTCGTCTTCCTGTCGCAGGCCGATGCCCACGCCGTCGCCGAAGGCATCGTCACGCGGTGCGGTGGCGCGGACCTCGAAGTCTTGCGCAGCATCGCGCTCGACGAATTCCGTCATGGCGATCTCGTCGGCCAGAATGACACCGACGCGTCCGGCGAGCAGGTCGCGGTTGGCCTGTTCCTGCTGATCGTAGACCTTGAGCTCGACCCCGGTGTCGGCCAGCGAGCGACGCGCGAAGGTGGCATTGGTGGTCGAGCCCTGAACGCCGAGGATCTTGCCGTTCAGGTCGTCGGGAATTTGCATGTCGTTGGCCTTGGCGGTGACATACGCCGAGGGTGTGAAGTAGTACGGGTCGCTGAAGGCGATGACCCGCTTGCGCTTCTCGGTGATCGACAGCGAATTCATGATCATGTCGATCTTGCCGCTGTTGAGGGCCGGGAAGATCCCGCTCCAGCCCGTCGGGGTTATTTCGCAGGCGGCGTCCATCTGCGCGCAGATCGCCTGGCCCAGCTCGACCTCGAAGCCGGTCCAACTGCCATCGGCATCCTTGTAGGTGAACGGCGGGTAGGGCTCCGCGGAGATGCCGATCTTGAGCGGTTCGTCCGCCATCGCCGAGGTCGCGCCCAGGGCCAGCAGGACAATGCCCGCTGTCTGCATCAAGGTCGCTTTCAGTTGCTTGATCATCATGGTTCCCCATCGTTGTTGTATCGGGCCGGTGTGGCCCGGGATGATATGGCGCCTTGGGTGGCGCCACGTGAAAGGCTCAGGCCACGCTCGAGACGAACTGACGGCAGCGCTCGCTGGTCGCGTTCTCGAAGACATGATGCGGCGTGCCGATTTCCTCGACGCAGCCTTGGTGCAAGAACGCCACCTGGTGCGAGACGTCGCGCGCGAAGCCCATCTCGTGCGTGACCAGCAGCATGGTGCGGCCTTCCTCGGCGAGGCTTTGAATGACCGCGAGCACATCGCCGACGAGCTCCGGGTCGAGCGCCGAGGTGGGCTCGTCGAACAGCAGCACGCGTGGCTCCATGGCCAGGGCCCGGGCGATGGCCACACGCTGTTGCTGTCCGCCGGAGAGGTAGGCGGGATACTGATCGCGCTTGTCGCTCATGCCGACCCGCGCCAGGTAATGCTCACCGAGTGACGTGGCGTCGCGCTTGTTCAAGCCGCGCACGCGCATGGGGGCCTCGATGACGTTGCCGAGCACGCTCAAATGTGGCCATAGATTGAATTGCTGAAAGACCATGCTGACCCGCATGCGCAGGCGTTGTAGTTGGCGCCGGTCGGATCGGTGGTGGTGAGCGTGTGAAAACGCCAGCGACTCGCCAGCGATGGTCAGGTCGCCGCTGTCGGGCGTTTCGAGAAGGTTCATGCAGCGCAGCAAGGTGCTCTTGCCGGAGCCACTGGAGCCGATGATCGAGGCCACGTGGCCTTCGCGCACGTCGAGCGAGACGTCCTTGATGACCTCTAGCTCGGCGTAGCGCTTGACCAGGTGGCGGGCCTCGATGGCCAGGTTATTGTGATTAGCCATACCCCTCCTGCAATGAGTGGAAAGATGGCGGCCCGGGTACTGTCACCGGACCGCGCGTACGGTCATGCTTCGGCTGTCGCGCGGCATTCGGCGGCGCAACGCGAAAGGCGCCGACAGGCCTCGCGCAGGCGTTCGGCGTCCACCGTCAAGCTCAAGCGCACGAAGCCGGACGCCGACGGGCCGAAGGCGTCCCCGGCGAGCACCGAGACGCCCTGGGTGTCGAGCAAGCGGTCGGCGAAGGCCTGTGCCGACAGCCCGGTGCGGCGAATGTCGACCATCATGAACATGCCGGCCGCGGGGCGCAGCGCCTCGACGGTATCGTCGTCGGCGAGCACCTCGAGCACGGTGTCACGGCGCGTTCGGTAGGCCTGGCGCATCTCGTCGAGTGCGGCGGGCGGATGGGCCAGGGCCTCGCAGGCGGCATCCTGGATGAAATCGGGGCTGCCATAGAGCATGCACAGCGCCAGGTGAGTCAGGTGCTGGATCAAGGGCGCTGGCCCGATCACCCAGCCCAGACGCCAGCCGGTCATGGCATGCGATTTGGACAGGCTGCTGACGATGGCGGTGCGCTCACGCATGCCGGGGAGGCTATCCGGCGAGAGATGTTCGCCATCGTGGATCAACTCGGCATAGACCTCGTCGGAGAGCAGCCACAGGTCGTGCTCGCGGCATAACGCGGCCAGCGCCGCCCAGTGGTCGCGACTCAGCACCTGGCCGGTGGGGTTGTGCGGGCTGTTGAGCAGCAGCGCTCGGGTGCGCGGCGTGACCGCGGCGGCAAACTCCGCGGGGTCGGGCTGAAAGTCGTTCGCCGCACGCAACGGCACGCGCACCAGGGTCGCCCCCGCGGCTTGCAGCGCCGCCTCGTAGGTCACGTACATCGGCTCGGGCACGATCACTTCGTCGCCGGGGTCGAGCACGCATTGCGCCACCGCATACAGGCCGCACTGCGCACCGGCCATGACCGCGATATTATCGGCCTGGGTCTCCGGCGCGCCGCCGGTTTGGCGGTGCTGGCGAGCGATCAGCTCGCGAAGCCGCACCTTGCCCTGTACATCGGCATAGTGCGTGGCGCCAGCGCGCAGGCTATCGACCGCGCTGTCGACGATCGGCGTCGGCGTGGTGAAATCCGGATCGCCCACCGAGAGGATGATCACGTCCTCGCCCGCGGCCTGACGCGCCAGGGCGCGGTAGTGGATGTCCCAAGCGGCGGCGCCTTCACCGGCGATGCGCTGGGTCAGTCGGGAATAGTGCATGCAGCTTCCTCGTTAGCGTCGTCGGTGCGGTTATAGGCTAGCCTTGACCGCTTCCAGGCCCGGTTCGCCGTCACGCGTGGTGACGCCTTCGAGGAACTCGGCCAACTCGTCAGGATGGTTTTGCAACCACTCGTGAGCCACCGTCTCGAGCTCGCGCTCTTCCAGGCCGTATTCGCGAATGAAGTCGCTTTGTTGCTCGGCGGTCAGCACGAATTGGTCGAGCAGGCGCATGAGGTTGGGGTTGGCCTCGCTGAAGGACTTGGCGACGATGGTGCGCACGTCGCTGCGGCCCTGGTTCTCGCCATAGATGCCTTCAGGATCGTCGAGGATATGCATGTCGAATTCCGGCACCATCCAGTGCGGCGTCCAGCCGTAGAAGGCGACCCAGCGCTTTTCGTCGTAGGCGCTGCGCACGGCGCTGAGCATTCCTGGTGTCGAGGACTCCAGCATTTCCCAGTCGCCCAGGCCGTAGGTGTCGTTGCGTTTGGCGTCGTTGATGAAGTCGCTGACCGTCGAGCCGGATTCGATGGAATAGTAGCGCCCGTCGAAACGTTCGCGGTTCTCGGGGTCGTCGAGCTGCTCGGCGCTGGTCACGCCGGCATCATACACGTAGCCGGGGACCGCGAAGCCCATGCGCGCGCCGGTGACGTTGTTGCCCAGGTCGACGATAGTGCCGTCGTCCATCGCGGCGTCGAAGCTGTCCTGCTGGGCGGGGAGCCAGCCGGCGAGAAAAACGTCGCTGTCGCCGGTTTGCAAGGTCTTGTAGCCCACCGTGCTGCTGAGCTCCTGGCGCTCGTTGGTATAGCCTAGCGGGGCCAGGATCTGCGCCATGATTTCGGTCTTGACCGTGACGCCGGGCCACGGCGGAGCGACGAAGGAGACCTGAGTGGCCTCGTCGGTGGCGGCATTGGCGTGAGCTACCAAAGGCAGCAGGGCAAGGGCGGCCATCAGCCGCGTGGTGGTGCGTCGCATGATCTCTCCTGGTGAATACGATGAATTCAAGCGGACCATTGGTGGGCCTCGACGTCGATCAGAGTGGGGCCCGGTGCCTGGCGCGAGGCCTGCAGCGCCTGGTGCAGCGCGGCGGGCGTCGAGACCCGCACGCCGTAACAGTCGAGCGACTTGGCCAGTGTCACGAAGTCCGGTGCGGGCAGGTCGACGCCGAGACGCGGAACGTCCTGGGCGTCCATGTAACGACGAATCTCGCCATAGCCGGCGTTATTCCAGATCACGATCGCCAGGGGAACGCCGCTATCGCGCGCGGTGGCAAGTTCGCCGAGGGTGAACATCAGCCCGCCGTCTCCGACCAGCGCGATCACCGGTCGCTCGGGCACGCCCAGGGCCGCGCCCAGCGCAGCGGGCAGGCCGTAGCCGAGCGTGCCGTAGCCGGTGGCGGAATTGAACCAACGGCGTGGTGCGGGCATCTCGGTGATGAAATTACCGGCATACACCGGGCCGGTGGAATCGCCGACGATGGTGGCGTTGGGCAACGCCTCGCGCAGGGTGTCGAGGAAATCGGCGTAGGGCGCGACATCCTCGGCGTCACGCAGTGCCAGTGCCGCCCGGGTGTCGGCGACGCGGGCGGCGCCCTCGCGCGTGGCCTGATGGGGCAGGCGTTCGAGCAATCCCAGGGCCACTTCTCCGACGTCGGCCAGCAGGGCGAGATCGGCGGCCTGGTTGCGCGCCAGCTGCTGCGCGTCGATATCCACGCGGATCAGCCGGCCGTCGAGGTGGAAGCCGCCATCGAAGGTCAGGTCGTAGTCAGTCTCACCGAGTTCGGTGCCCAGCGCCAGCACCACATCGGCGTGGCGGGCGAGTTCGCGGCCGGCGGGGAGGCTCGCGCAGGCGCCGAGGTCGAGCGGGTGATCGCATCCCAGCACGCCCTTGGCGTTGATGGTGGTCATGGCGGGAGCGTCGAGGCGTTCGACCAGGGTGCGTACCGCGTCGCCGGCAGCGACGCAGCCGCCCCCCAGCAGCACCAGAGGACGTTCGGCGTCGGCGAGCCAGTCGGCGGCCCAGGCCAGTGCGGCATCGGGAGCCGTCGGCGGAAAGACCTCGGCGATGCGCGGCCGGGTCTCGGGCGCGGGCAAGGCCATCACGTCGAGCGGGATTTCGATGTGCACGGGGCCGGGGCGGGCGCTCTTGAAGACGGCAAAGGCGCGTCCCAGCACCTCGGGCAGGGCCTCGGGCGTCTGCAGGGTATGGCTGAACACGCTGACCCCCGACAGGGTGTGTTGCTGATCGGGCAGTTCGTGCAGGCGGCCCTGGCCACGACCCAGGGTGTCGCGCCGATTGACGCTGGAGATCACCAGCATGGGCACCGAGTCGGCGAGTGCCTGGCCCATGGCGGTGGCGATGTTGGTCATGCCCGGGCCGCTGATGATGAAGCAGGCGGCCGGCTTGCCGGTCGCGCGGGCGTAACCGTCGGCCATGAAGCCGGCCCCTTGCTCGTGGCGCGGCGTCACGTGGCGCAGACCGCTGTCGGGCAGACCGCGATACAGCTCGACGGTATGCACGCCGGGGATGCCGAAGACGGTCTCGATGCCGTGAGCGACGAGCAGCTCGAGAAGGCGATGGGCGCACTGGGTCATGCCGGGTCCTCGACGCTGGTGGTTTCGCCAAACGGCGGACGTGACATGACACGCTCGACCATGGGCATGAAATCCTCGAGGGGGCGAGTGGGGTAGTTGGGGTCGAAGGCGCACTGGTCCCACTCATCGCAGAAGCGCACGGTGCGCGCGTAGGCGGGATGATCGCGATAGGCCTCGCGAGCGTGAGGATCCAAGCCGTAGAAGGCGCGGTAGTGATAGCCCTGAAACAGCTCGTGATGACGAATCATCCACACATTGAGCGGATCGATGAAGGGTTCGAGAATCGCTGCGGCAATTTCCGCATGATTGGCGGGGGCCAGGTCATCGCCGATGTCATGGAGCAGGGCGCAGACCACGGTTTCCTCGTCGGCACCGGCCTCCAGTGCGCGGGTGGCGGTTTGCAGGCAATGTTCGTAGCGGTCGACCGGGTAGCCGTGGGTATCGCCCTTGAGGCGCAACAGGTGCGCGAGCACGCGTCGGCTGGCATCGTTCTGGTAGTGCTGGAAATGCGCGTCGATCAATGCCCAGTCGCCGCGGGTGCTTTCATCGAAACGGGTGAAGGTCGCCTGGTTCATGAGGTGACTCCTTGGGCGGATCGCGGTGCGGCGTCATTGGCACTGCCGGCGAGCTGGGCGCCGAGAACGCGTCGCCGGCTGGCGGTGCTGTCGCGGTCGACATAGCCCTGGCGCAGGTGACGTACGCCCCCCTCGAGCTGGTACGCGGTGCGGCCATGCAGCAGCCGATAATTGTCCATGATCAGCATGTCGCCTGGACCGAGCTTGAGATGCACGGTCAGCGCCTCGTCGGTGATCAAGCGATAGAAGCGTTGACGCGCGGCGTAGTAACGCTCAAGCAGCGCCGCGTCGTGGGCCGCGATGCGTTCGGTGCGGTTGGAGTAGCGCACGCGCGCCAGTCGCCCTTGGCTATCGAGTTCGATCAGCGGACCTTCGCTTTCCAGGTCGGTGGTGGCGTCGGTATAGCGAAACTGCGTCGAGAGACGCGCCAGGCAGTCGAAATCTTCGGGCGCTTCGGCCTTGAGACGCTGCGCCGCCATGAAGCCGTCGGTGAGCGTGCTGTCGCCCCCGGCGGCGGCGTTGCTCAGACAATGCAGCCAGATGTAGCCGGGAATCGGATCACGATAGGGATTGTCGGTGTGCGGCTCGAGCCCGCGTTGCGTCATGGTCAGATCGTATGCGTTGGCCACCGATTTGACGTCGGCGATGCCACCCCAGTTGGTGCGGCGTAGCGGGCCGATGCGGTCGATCAACGGCTGCATGCCGTCCTCCTCGCAGGGTACGCCGCTGACCTTGACGAAGCCGTAGCGGTGCAAGTCTTCGAGCATCGCCAGTAGGGCGCCGTCGTCCTCGAGCGCCGCGTCGAAGGTGGCTTGGGGCAGCGTCTCGAGCTCGGCGTCCCATAAGCTGAGTCCGGGCGCGACGCCCGCACTGTCGGGCGCTGCGGCGGCGAGCAACTCATCTAGCGCGTAGGCGGTAACGTGACCATCGCTGAAGCACACGTGCAGGGTCTGCGCGTCGAAACTCGCCGATTCGACGTGCAATGTCAGCGACAGTTGGGAGGCTTCGATCAAGCGCTGCCCGGTGCGGGTATCGAGCGTGGTCGCGTCCGGCGCTCGCTCACGCAACCAGAGGGCGGCGAATTCATGCCGCTGGCCGGCGGCGTGCAGAATGAGACGGCGCCCTTCGTCCTGGAGTTCGACGTCGGCGGAAATGGACATGAACGATGCTCTCCACTGCTGGCATGGGGTCGACTGCCCCGGCGTATGTGCCAAGGCGTTTCCCTACCCTAGGCGGATTGATCGAACGGGATTTGCACTAATTCGCCATTTAATAGACGATTTTAGCCATGAGTGAGCATACCCAAACCGATTGGCCCTATCCCCGTCCCGAGCAACCCCCGGTTCCCAAGCCCGGCGACGCGGCGCATACCGTGAACGTCTGGCTGGTGCCCAACTTCTCGATGTTGACGCTTTTTTGCCTGCTCGAGCCGTTACGCGTGGCCAACCGCTTTGGTCGCGAGCTGTTCGCTTGGCGGTTGCTCTCGGCGGATGGCGAAGCGGTCGTGGCTAGCAACGGTGTGCGCATCGAAGTCGAGGGTGCTCTGGCAGAGCACGCCCTCGGCGATTTGCTGATGGTGATTTCCTCGTACGAGGCAGAAGTCAGCGTGACCGGCGCCGAGCGTGCGGTGCTGCGCCACGTCGCGGCACATGGCGGGCGTGTCGGTGGGCTCGATACCGGGCCGTTCATCCTCGCCCGGGCAGGATTGCTCGACCAGCATCGCGTGGCGCTGCATTGGGAGAGCGTGCCGGCCTTCCGTGCGGAGTTTCCGCATATCCGCGTCAGCGAAGCGCGCTTCGAATTCGCCGGGCAGCGCTTGACCGGCTCCGGCGGCGCGGCGGGCATCGACATGATGCTGCAATGGATCGAACACGATTACGGACCGGCGCTGGCCAATGCCGTCGGACGTCAGCTCGTGCACCAGCGCGTTTCCGAGGAGGAGGCCTGGAAAGCCGGCGCGGCGCGTACCCTGGAAGATTTGCCGCGCAGCGTGGTGCGCGCGCTGGCGGTGATGGAAACCCACCTCGATCAGGTCTTGTCGATTCCCGAGATATGTCGCCTGATCGGCCAGTCCCAGCGCCAGTTGACGCGCCTGTTCATGGCACATTTCGGTGAGACGCCCAAGCAGTGCTATTTAGGCATGCGTCTCGACTATGCGCGGCGCTTGCTCGCCGATAGTCGCTGCCGGGTGACCGAGGCCGCCTTGACCAGCGGCTTCATGCATTTGGCACACTTCTCGCGCGTCTACCAGGCACGTTTCGGTGAGCGGCCCAGCGCGACGGCCGAGCGAGGCACCGTGTGACGCGTCGGCGGTCGCGTTAGACTCGAGTCTTCGCGCCGCGGCGCTTTATCGTTTTTGAGGAGTCTGCATGTCCGCCCAACCCTTCGTGACCCGCCTGGCCGATGGCGGCGTTTTCCCCCATATGCTGGGCAAGATCGTCTGCGTGGGGCGCAACTACGCTGAGCATGCCCGCGAACTCGACAATCCGGTGCCCAGCGCGCCGCTGTTGTTTATCAAGCCTGCCACCAGCGCGGTGCCCATGGCACGTGACATCTCCGAGCAATTCACGCGTGGCGAGGTGCATTTCGAGACGGAATTGGCGCTATTGATCGGCAAGCGTCTGTGCGGGGCGAGTGCAGAGGTCGCGCAGCAAGCGGTCGCGGGCCTCGGGCTGGCGCTGGATTTGACGCTGCGCGACGTGCAGTCGCAATTGAAGGAAAAAGGCCACCCCTGGGAAGTCGCCAAGGCTTTCGACGGTGCCTGCCCGCTGTCGCCGTTCGTGGCGTTGGATGAGGTGCCCGACTGGGCGGCGTTGCGCTTCACGCTGGAGATCGACGGCGAGCGCCGCCAGACCGGCGAGACGCGCGACATGCTGTTCGCCATCCCCGAGCTGCTGGCCGAGATGTCGCGGCACTTCACGCTGCAGCCCGGCGATGTGGTGCTCACCGGCACGCCCGCGGGGGTCGGGCCCTTACCCCGCAATGCTCAGCTGTCGCTGTGGGGCTCGTTCGGGCTGGAGGCGTCCACGCAGACGCGGTGATCTGCGGGCGGCGTCACGCTCACTCCAGATAGGTGTAGCCTTCCAGGCCGGCGGCGAGATCGCGCATGAAGTCGTCGCGCTGGGCATCGCTCAGCGCGCTGTTTTTGAGCTGGCGCGATAGACGCTGGCTGAGTTCGTCGGCATCGAAGTTCACGTAACGCAGCACGTCGGCGACGGTATCGCCCTGCTGGTGATTGCTGAGCTGCCATTGGCCGTTAGCGTCCAGCGTGGCGTCCACGGCGTCGGTGTCGCCGAACAAGTTGTGCAGGTCGCCGAGGATCTCCTGATAGGCGCCCACCAGAAACAGCCCCAGCAGCTTGTCCTCGCCATCCTGCCATTCGGGCAGCGGTAGCGTCGCTTCCAGACCCTGGCCGTCGACGTAGCAGTCGATGCGCCCGTCGCTGTCACAGGTGATGTCCTGGATCACGCCGCGCCGTGTGGGCGGTCGGTCCAGGCCAGTGAGCGGCAGCACCGGGAAGACCTGGTTGATGCCCCAGACGTCGGGCACCGACTGGAACAGCGAGAAGTTGACGAACAACTTGTCGGCGAGCTTCTCGGCGAGCTCATCGGCGATTTCGCGATGGGCGCGGTTGCGCGGATCGAGCTGTGCGCTCAGGCGTCGGCAGGCGGCGAAGTAGACCGTCTCGCCCTCGGCGCGCGCGTCGAGGCTCGCCAGGCCCAGCACGAAGCGATCCTGCAGTTCGCCAATGGCCTGCGCCAGGTCATGGTAGGCCTCGGCGAGGCCGCGCGGTTCCTGCGTGGTGTCCAGCTTGGCGTGTACGCGCCACAACTCGTCGAGCTCGGCATCGCCGCCGAGGCGTTGCGTGGGCGCTTCCTCGCTCAAGCGTTCCTCGCCGATGACGTTGGTAATCAGCACCGCGTGATGTGCGGTCAGGGCGCGCCCCGATTCGGAAATCAGATGCGGATGCGGTAAGCCTTCAGCGTCGCAGACCTGACGGAAGGCCCACACCACGTTGCTGGCATATTCATGCATCGAATAGTTGATCGAGCAGAAACTCCGCGAACGGGTGCCTTCGTAGTCGATGCCCAGGCCACCGCCGACGTCGACGGTATCCACCGGGGCGCCCAGGGCGCGCAGGCTTTGATAGACGCGGGCGCATTCACGCAGGCCGCGCTGGATGTCGCGGATGTTGGCGATCTGTGAGCCGAGATGGAAATGCACCAGTTGCAGGCTGGCCAGGGCATCGGCGCTGCGCAGGCGCTCGACCACGTCGAGGATCTGGCTGGCGGTGAGCCCGAACTTGGACTTCTCGCCGCCTGAGTTCTGCCACTTGCCCTTGCCCACCGAGGCTAGTCGTGCGCGTAGGCCGATGCGCGGCGCGACCTGCAGGCGCGCAGCTTCCTCGAGGATCAGCGTGAGTTCGGAATGTTTCTCGACCACCAGGTAGACGCGATGGCCGAGCTTCTCGCCCATCAGCGCCAGACGCACGTACTCGCGGTCCTTGTAGCCATTGCAGACGATCAGCGAGGGCCCATCCCCCGAGAGCGCCAGCACCGCGAGAAGCTCCGGCTTGCTGCCTGCCTCCAAACCTACCCGTCCATGGCCGCGTGCCTGGGTGGCGAGCATTTCTTCCACCACGCGACGCTGCTGATTGACCTTGATGGGATACACGGCGGTGTAGCCGCCGGTGTAGGTTTCATCCTGCATGGCGGTATCGAAGGCGGCGCAAAGTTGCTCGACGCGATCATGGAGGATGTCGGTGAAACGCACCAGCACCGGCAGACGCAAACCCGCGCGGCGCAACTCGTCGACCAGGGCACTGAGCGGCAGGGCAGGGCCGTCGGCGTTGCCGCCCAGCGGGCACACGACGGCATGGCCGGCGTCGTCGACGTCGAAGTAGCCGCTACCCCACTGATCGATGTTGTAGGTGCGGCGGGCCTGATCGGCGGGCGAGGTCATGGCGCACTCCTGGACGGGCCGGTGCGGCCCGGTGAACGAACGGGCTGGCATTATGCCGCTCGCGTGCGGGGCTGCAAAGAGGCGCCGGGGCGTTTAGCGCAGAAGAAACAGCACTCCGAGAGTGGCGGCACTGGCCATGCCGAGATGCGTTAGCGCCTCGCCGAAGGCGGCATCCAGGCGCTCGGAAAGCGGGCCGGTGCGCTGCAGGGCATCACCCAGTAGCGCGCTGCCCAGGCCGAAGGTGAGCATCAGGGCGGGCACCGTGCCTTGGGATTGCCAGGCCAGGGCTGTGAGTGCCAGGGCCAGCGATGCGCAGCCGTAACGCAGGTAGCGATGCTGGGTGGCAGAGACGATGCGAAAGGGCCGTACGGTCGTGACGACGTGCGTGAAGGTGGGCATGAGGTGCTCCCGTCCAGGGCGGAGCGTCGTGCTCCGCCATCAATGACGCTTCCAGCCTATGCCGCGTTTCTTAAAAAAAGCTTACAGCGTGTGTGACGGGCTTGGGCTGGCGGAAGGCAGGGGCGGGGCGCCGTGCTCGAGGCGCTTTAAGAGCATATGGCGGTACTGGCTGGGGTCCTTGGGCGTGAGGTCGTGCGCGGGCGGGTCGACATAGACGACCAGCAGTCGCGAGAGCCAGTAGCGCAATGCCGTCATGCGCAGCATCACCGGCCACAGCGACTGTTCGGTTTCGGTCAGCGGACGGCGCGCTTGGTAAGCGCCGAGGAGCGCCGTGTAGCGAGCATCGTCGAAGTTGCCGTCGGCGGTGCTGGTCCAGTCGTTGACGACGATGGCCAGGTCGAAGAGCAGATCGCCGGTGCAGCCGTTGTAGAAGTCGATGATGCCGCCCAGCCGGTCGCCGTCGAAGAGGGTGTTGTCGCGAAACAGGTCGCCATGAATCGCCCCTTGGGGCAGGTGCGAGGCATCGCCGAAAATGCCCTGATAGGCGTCGATCTCGTCGCCCATCAAGCGCTGATCGGCCTCGGATAGGTAGCTCATGACCTTGTGTTGCGCGCTGGCCAGCCAGTGCAGGTCGCGGGGGTTGGGGCGCTGGCCCTCGAAGCGCTGCGAGACCTTGTGCATGCGTCCCAGGGCATCGCCGAGTTCGCGGCACTGGGCGAGCGTCGGTGATTCGGGATGACGCCCTGGAAGGCGCGGGAACAGCAGCGCCGGACGCTCGGCGAGCTCTTGCAGGGCGACGCCATCACGATCGTGAACGGGCCCTGCGACAGGCAACCGGTGTTCGTCGAGATAGTCGAGCAACGCCACGAAGAAGGGCAGCTCGTCGCTTTCACCCTGCTCGAACAGGGTGAGCACGAAGCGCCCTTGGTCGGTGGTGACGAAGAAGGTGGAGTTCTCCGTACCGCTGGGCACGCCTTCCAGCGTGGTCAACGTGCCGATAGCGAAACGCTCGAGAAAGCGTTCGACCTGGGTCTCGGTCAAAGGAGTGAATACGGCCATGTGTCTCTCGCCCGGGTTGCCAAGCGCGCATTGTAGCGGCTTGTCGCGGGCAGTCCTACCGCCATGCGTGAGGTCGATGATGTGCGGCAGGCAACATCATTCGCCGCCGGAGACCCAGTCGGGCAGCTCGACGCGTGTGGCATCGCGGCGTTCGAAGTTGCCGTCGCCGTCGTCGTCGTAGAGGAAGTAGCTGGCGCCTTGCCGGGGCACGACCTCGATGGCATAGAGCTCGCCGTTGACGCGGTATTCCTTGAGTGTGCGGTTGTCGTCCTGGCGCACGGTGATATCCGGGGACGGCTGAGCGACGGCAAGCGACGCGCTGGCGCCGATAATGAGGCCGAGCCCCAGGCAGAGAACAATAGGTAGACGCTGCATGACGATCTCCTCGGCTGGCGGGGCAAACACGGGGGTATTGCGCCTTGAGCCCATGAGGTAATGAAAGGCCATTATCCCACATCATGCGGGTTCGGCGCATGCGAAGCGGGTTTCGCCTGACGCTGCGCAATGCCTTGCGTATCATGGCAGCATCGCGAATTTCCAATGGATGCTGATGCCATGGCCAACACGCCCCCCATCGTTCTCGTCGACGGCTCGTC
Source organism: Chromohalobacter canadensis (assembly GCF_034479555.1). Classification (NCBI taxonomy): domain Bacteria; kingdom Pseudomonadati; phylum Pseudomonadota; class Gammaproteobacteria; order Oceanospirillales; family Halomonadaceae; genus Chromohalobacter; species Chromohalobacter canadensis. The sequence goes on from NZ_CP140151.1 coordinate 2,143,669, forward strand.
GTACTTGTATCGGGCTTTTCACGCCTTGCCGCCGCTGACCACGTCCAAAGGCAATCCCACCGGCGCGGTGAAGGGCGTGCTCAACATGCTCAAGAGCCTGCTCAAGCAGTATCCACAAAGCCCCATGGCGGTGGTCTTCGACGCCAAGGGCAAGACCTTCCGCGACGAGATCTATGCCGAGTACAAGGCGCACCGCCCGCCGATGCCTGACGATCTGAGGCCTCAGGTCGAACCGTTGCACGAGTGCATTCGTGCGCTGGGCCTGCCCCTTTTGTGCATCGAGGGCGTCGAGGCCGACGACGTGATCGGCACCTTGGCGCGCCAGGCCACCGAGGCGGGACGCGACGCGGTGATTTCCACCGGCGACAAGGACATGGCGCAGCTCGTCAATGCCCACATCACGCTGGTCAACACCATGAAGGGCGAGACGCTCGATACGGGCGGCGTCGAGGATAAGTTCGGGATTCCCCCGTCGCTGATCATCGACTACCTGGCGTTGATGGGCGACAAGGTCGACAACATCCCCGGCGTACCGGGTGTCGGCGAGAAGACCGCACTCGGCTTGCTGCAAGGCATGCAAGGCGGACTCGAGACCCTTTACGCCGATCTCGAGCGTATCAAGACCCTGGACTTTCGCGGCGCCAAGACGCTGGGCAAGAAACTCGACGCCAATCGCGATCAGGCCTTCCTGTCCTATCAACTGGCGACGATCAAGACCGATTGCGAGCTACCGGTGGGGCTCGACGATCTGGATATCGCGCACCCCGACCGCGAGGCGCTCAAGGCGCTATACACCGAGCTGGAGTTCAAGAACTGGCTGAACGAGCTGCTCGAGGGGCGTGATGAGGGCGTCGACGATGTCCGCTCGGGCGATGCGGTGGATGCCACGCAGGGCCCTGTGGCGAGCACTACCGAGGCGACTGTGCGGACGGATCACGTCATCGTCACCCGCGAGGACTTCGATGCCTGGCTCGCGCGTCTGAGCGAGGCGGATATCTTTTGCTTCGACCTGGAAACCACCAGCCTCAACTACATGGAGGCCGATATCGTGGGCATCGGCCTGTCACTGGAGCCCGGCGAAGCGGCCTATATCCCGGTGGCGCACAGCTATATCGATGCGCCCGACCAGCTTGATCGCGCCACGGTGCTGGATGCGCTCAAGCCGCTGTGGGAAGACGCCGCCAAGGCCAAGATCGGCCAGAACCTCAAGTACGATATTTCCGTGCTGGCGCGTTATGACATCGAAGTCGCGGGTCGGCTCGAGGACACCATGCTGGCGTCCTATGTGCTCAACGCCACGGCGACGCGCCACGACATGGACTCGCTGGCACTCAAGTATCTCGGCGAGAAGACCATTTCCTTCGAGGAGATCGCCGGCAAGGGCGCCAAGCAGTTGACCTTCGATCAGGTCGCACTCGAAGAAGCTGCGCCCTACGCCTGCGAAGATGTCGACATCACCCTGCGTCTGCACCGTGAATTGCGCCCACGCGTGGACGGTGAAGGCCAGCTGGCGGCGGTGCTGGACGAGATCGAGCTGCCGTTGGTACCGGTGCTCTCGCATATGGAACGCAACGGCGTGGCGCTGGACGCCGAGCGCCTGCATACCCAGAGCCGCGCACTGGATAAACGCTTGCGCGAACTGGAAACCCGCGCCTATGAGCTGGCCGGCCGTGAGTTCAACCTTGGCTCGCCCAAGCAACTCGGCGAGATTCTCTTCGATGAACTCAAGATTCCGGTGCTCAAGAAGACGCCCAAGGGCGCGCCCAGCACCGCCGAGGCAGTGCTCGAGGAACTGGCGCTGGATTATCCGTTGCCCAAGGTGATCATCGAGCATCGCGGCTTCGCCAAGTTGAAGTCGACCTACACCGATAAGCTGCCGCAACTGGTCAATCCCACCACGCGGCGCCTGCACACTAGCTATCATCAGGCCGTGACGGCCACCGGGCGTTTGTCCTCGTCCGATCCCAACCTGCAGAACATTCCCATCCGTACCGAAGAAGGCCGCAAGATCCGCCAGGCCTTCGTCGCGCGCCCCGGCTACCGCATCGTCGCTGCCGACTATTCGCAGATCGAGTTGCGCATCATGGCGCATCTTTCCGGCGACAAGGGGTTGCTCGAGGCCTTCGCCGAGGGGCGCGACATCCACACCGCCACCGCGGCGGAGGTGTTCGGCGTGGCGCTCGACGCCGTCAGTGGCGAGCAACGGCGCAGCGCCAAGGCTATCAACTTCGGTCTGATCTACGGCATGAGTGCCTGGGGGCTGGGGCGGCAGTTGCATATCGAGCGCAATCAGGCGCAGACCTACATCGACCGCTACTTCGACCGTTACCCCGGCGTGGCACGCTTCATGGAGCGTATTCGTGCTCAGGCCGCCGACGATGGTTATGTCGAAACGGTCTTCGGCCGTCGCCTCTATCTGCCTGAGATCAACGCCCAGAACCGGACCCGGCGTCAGGCCACCGAGCGCACCGCCATCAACGCGCCGATGCAGGGTACCGCCGCCGATGTCATCAAACTGGCGATGATCGACGTCGACCGCTGGCTACGCGAGGGCGACTTCGACGCCTGGATGGTGATGCAGGTCCACGACGAACTGGTCTTCGAAGTCGCGGAAAGCCAGGTCGACGCCTTCACCGATGCCATCCGCCAGCGCATGGAAAGCGCCGCCAAGCTCGACGTACCGCTGACCGTCGAAGCCAACGCTGGCGACAACTGGGACGAAGCGCACTGAGGCTGCCATGGGAGATGGCAGGGTGCGAACGTGTCCAGGCAAGTATCGATCAGCCATGCCTCGTTGTTGAGACGAAGCGGGGACAGAAGAGAGAACATGAGTAGTGCCTGGGTGGCGCCCCAAGCGTCTTCTGGACAAATTAGTGTATCCTGCACGACCTCTGTAGATCGTCCGGTGAACGCGAGATATGAAAATCAAGAAGCGACTTTATACGGCGCTGGCATTGGTCGTGTTGGTGCTGGCGGCCCTCGCTTGGGGGATACATTGGTGGCAGACCGGCCGTTTCTTCGAAGAGACGGATAATGCTTACGTGCATGCCGATAGTGTTGCAGTGCGAGCCGAGGTCAGTGGGCGTGTCGACGCGGTGGCGGTGTCCGACAACCAGCGAGTCGAAGCCGGCGATGTTCTGGTGAAACTCGACCCCAGCGATGCCAAGGCCCAATTGGCGCAGACCCAGGCTGCGCTGGCCGTGGCCCAGGCAAATGCCGTCAGTGCCGATCGCCAGGTCGAGCAGCAGCGCGCGTCGATCGACGAAGCCAAGGCCCAGGTGACCTCGGCGCAGGCGGATCTTGAACAGGCACGCTTGCATCTCGAACGCTCGAAGCGTCTGGCCGAAAAGAACTACGCCTCTCAACAAGAGTACCAGGACGATCAGGCAGCCGTGCAGGTCGCGGAAGCGACGCTCGCGGCACGGCGCGCCACGCTGGCGTCGTCGCGCAAGCAGCTCAAGGTGCTCGAGGCCGAGCGAGACAGTGCCGAGGCCAACATAGAATCCGCCCGGGCCGATGTCGATAACGCACGCCATCAACTCGACAAGACGCGTCTGACGGCGCCGGTGGATGGCGTGGTCGGCAACAAGACGGTCGAGGTCGGAACGCTGGCCCAGCCGTCGTTGACCTTGATGCAATTGGTGCCGATTCGCTCGGCCTATGTCATCGCCAATTACAAGGAAACCCAGACCGCGCGCATGCGGGCGGGGCAGTCGGTGTCGTTGCATGTCGATGCCTATCCCGATACCGAGTTCGAGGGCGTCGTCGATAGCCTGGCGCCTGCCACGGGCTCGCGTTTCAGTCTGTTGCCGCAGGATAACGCCACCGGTAACTTCAACAAGATCGTCCAGCGGGTGCCGGTGCGTATTCGTGTGACGGGCCCGGAGGACGCCCTGGAGCGCTTGCGCGATGGCCTCTCGGTGGTGCCGTCGGTGGATACGCGCGACCTTGACCCTGGGAACGACGATTAAATGGCCGAGGCGACCGCAACCGACTCGTCGGGCCCGCAGGAAGCCCCGTCACGACGCACCCAACTGGCCTTCGTGGCGGCGGTGTTCGGGATGTTCATGGCGATTCTGGACATCCAGATCGTCGCCAGTTCCCTCAATGAGATTCAGGCCGGGGTCTCGGCCAGCGCCGACGAGATCTCCTGGGTTCAGACCTCTTATCTGATCGCCGAGATCATCATGATCCCGCTGTCGGGGATGCTGACGCGGATTCTTTCCACCCGAGTCGCGCTCGTGACCTCGTGTTTGGGCTTCACGCTGGCGAGCCTTGGCTGCGCCATGGCCAATTCCATTGAATCTCTGATCGTGCTGCGGGCCATCCAGGGCTTCATGGGTGGGGCGATGATCCCCATCGCCTATGCCATCAGCTTTAGCGTCTTCCCGCGCCGCATGATGGGAACGGTGCAGGGTGTGATGGGCCTGGTGGCGACCTTGGCCCCGTCGATCGGGCCCACCGTGGGCGGTTATATCACCGAGTTCGCGAGCTGGCATTGGCTGTTTCTCGCCAATCTCGTGCCCGGTGTCCTGGTGTCGCTGGCGGTGTGGCGGCTTCTGGACATTGATCGCCCCGACCATCGGGCGCTGCGCCATCTCGATCTCATCGGCCTGGCGCTTTTGGCACTGTTTCTAGGCACGCTGGAGTTTTCGCTGGAAGAAGGCCCTGGCGATGACTGGTTCGCCAGTCGTACGATCCTCATCGCCGCCATCGTCTGCGCGCTCACCTCGGTGGGGTTCTTCTGGCGCGCTCTACGCCACCGTCACCCCATCGTCGATCTGCGTGCCTTCGTCAATCTCAACTTCGCCGTGGGGGCGTGGCTAGGGTTCGTGGTGGGGATCGGCTTGTACGGCCTGGTGTATTTGCTGCCGCTGTTTCTGGGCAACGTGCGCGGCTATTCGGCCTTACAGATCGGCGAGGTCATGATCGTGACCGGGGTGGCGATGTTTTTGACCGCGCCGCTAGTGGGGCGGGCCTCGGACAAGGTCGACCTGCGTGCCTTGCTGTTGCTGGGTATGCTGTTGACCGGTATCGGCACGGTAATGAATGCCAACCTGACCGCCGAATCGGGCTTCGACACGTTCTTCTGGCCGCAGGTGGTGCGCGGCGTGGGATTGGTGATGTGCTTGATCCCGACCTCGCGCATCGCTTTCGGCACCTTGCCGCCGAGCGAGGTCGGCAATGCCAGCGGTCTGTTCAACGTGATGCGCAATCTTGGCGGGGCGGTGGGCCTGGCGCTGCTGGATACGATTCGCGACTGGCGGGAGGACTACCACTGGAATCAGTTGATCCCCGCCATCGATCAAGGCCGCGAGGTGGTCAACGCGACCCAGGCGCAGTATCAGCAGCTGCTGGCGTCGACCGGCGACCCACAGACGGCCTCGGTCGAGATGATGGCGCGGACCCTGCTCGAGCAGAGCATGGTCATGGCCTACAACGATATCTTCCTGTGGCTGGGCGCGCTGTACCTGTTAGTGGCGCCGTTGATTCTGTTACTGAAAAAGCCCCAGCACGCTTGATTCATATACCAATGGACGAAGCGGCAGTCGCTCAGTAATGTGGAGGAATCTCGTCGCTAGGCGTCGGGGCATCGTCATCACTCATATGATCGACGCTTTGACGCAGGTTCCGCAGGCGTTCGCGCAGCATGTCATTGGTGCGTTCGAGCTGGGCCACGCGACGGTCCTGCGCGGCCAGGGCGTGGTCGAGTGTGTCCAGCCAGTCTTCCTGATAGGCGAGCCGAGACTCCAACGCGTCGAGGCGGTCGCGCGTGGCGTCCTCGGTCATGCTAGAATCTTTCGACGGTGTGTCACCGTTCATTTCTGGCACCTTATGCAATGCGTTCAAGAGCATTGCGTTCAAAAGTTGTGTTCATCACGTTGCGTAGTCACTGCGCAACCCATGTCGGCTCTGCACGCGCTCAGGCGCCAAGGAGCATTTCCATCGGACAACAAGAGATATCGAGGTCCATGAATCGTAAGATATTCCTACGTTGTAGTCTCATCAGTGTCCTGTTGGCCATTCCTTCTCCACTGTTGATCGCGCTGTTCGTGACGCTGACCGGTAGCGTACTGGAGTTTTCCCTGCTGCTGGAAGCCGATGGCATCGCCATCGCCTACAGTGCCACGGCCTTGGCCGTGTTCGTGCTGCTGTTGCTGGGAACGCTGAGCACGCAAGCCTTGGCCCCGCAGTCGCGGCAGCTGGCACATCTCGCCGAGTTGGAAAACGACGACCGCGAGATCGGCGAAGTGAAGTGGTTCAACGTCAACAAAGGGTACGGCTTTATCACCCGCGATAGCGGCGAGGACGTGTTCGTGCATTTTCGCGCTATCCGTGGCAAGGGACATCGCACACTCGCGGAAGGTCAGAAGGTCCGCTATCACGTCATCGAAAACGAACGTGGCCTGCAGGCCGATGATGTGACCGTGATTTCCTGACCGCAGACCCTGCCACGCAGGCATGATAACGCCCCGTCCGGTTGCATCGGACGGGGCGTTTCACGTGGGTGACTACGTGTGCGCCTCTGCCTCGCCAATCGGCGGCGTCTATTGTCCCGAGTCCGGCCAGTCGATAGCGCCTTCCTCGCCGTCCGCGCAGACGCGCCAGAAGCGGTCCGGCTCGTCGCCGGGCTGCCACCCGCCCAACGAGCAGCGCACCTCGCAGCCGAGTGCCCGCGCGGCATCACGTGCGCAGTCCACATCGCGCGGCCAGGGGGTGTGCGGACTGTCGAACCACAGACTGGCGAAGCCATCGGCGGCCTGGGTCACCAACAGGATCGGCACCTCGCTGTCGGCGTGACGTGCCCGTGCCTGCCATTTGGCCTTGCCGCGCTTGACCAGCGTGGGTAGTTCGTCGAAGTGCCTGGCGAGCCAGCGTTGCACGGTCTCGATGTCGGCGTCGGCCAGATAGATCTCGATGTCGGGGTAGCGCTCCACGGCGGACCTCAGGTAAGCAAGCGTTGCATGATGGTCGTATAGAGACGACTCAGCGTCTCCAGATCGGCGGCGCATATGCGCTCGTCGACCTTGTGTATCGTGGCGTTGGTCGGGCCCAGTTCGATGACTTGCGCGCCCAGCGTAGCGACGAATCGGCCATCCGAGGTGCCGCCGCCGGTCGACAGCTGCGGTCGATAGCCCAGCATGTCTTCCACGCTGGCCACGGTGGCATCGACCAGGGCGCCCCCGGCGGTGAGGAAGGGTTCACCGTTGAGTGTCCAGTCGAGCGTGTAGTCGAGCGAGTAACCCTCCAGAATCTCGGCGGTGCGCGCCTTCAGCGCCTCGGCGGTGACCTCCGTGGAAAAGCGGAAATTGAAGACCACTTCCAGTTGACCGGGAATCACGTTGGTAGCCCCGGTGCCGGCCTGGAGGTTGGATATCTGGAAGCTGGTCGCGGGAAAGAAGTCGTTGCCGGCATCCCAATGCTCGGCGGCCAGCGCAGCCAATGCCGGGGTTGCCTCGTGCACGGGGTTGCGCGCCAGGTGCGGGTAGGCGACATGACCCTGTATGCCCTTGACGCGCAAGACGCCACCCAGCGAGCCGCGGCGCCCATTCTTTAAGGTATCACCCAGGCGCTCACTGGATGAGGGCTCGCCGACGATGCAGTAATCCGGGGCGATGCCGCGTTCACGCAAGTGCTCGACCACCGCTCGGGTCCCGTGAACGGCGGGGCCTTCCTCGTCGGCGGTGATTAGAAAGCCGATGCGACCGGGATGCGCCGGGTGCGCGGCAAGGAAGGCTTCCACGGCGGTGATCATCGCCGCCAGGCTACCTTTCATGTCCGCCGCGCCACGTCCGCAAAGCATGCCTGCGGCGTCGATGCACGGCTCGAAGGGCGGATATTCCCAGTCGCTTTCGGGGCCGGTGGGTACTACATCGGTATGCCCGGCGAACACCAGCATGGGGCCGCTATCACCGCGTGTGGCCCAGAAGTTGTCCACCTCGCCGATACGCAAGCGTTCGACATGAAATCCCAACTGCTCCAGGCGCGCGATCATCAGCGCCTGACAGCCGGCATCGTCCGGGGTCACCGAACGACGCCGCAGCAACTCGAAGGCCAGCGCCAGGGTCGGTGACGCTGGCGTGGTGCGATCAGTTGTGGGCATGCAGTGCCTCGTTGAGCGCCACGGCACTCTTGTTGGTCAGGCACTCGATGCGGCCGTTTTGCGAGTTGCGACGCAGCAGCAGATCGCTCTGGTTGGCCAGATCGCGACCGCTGACGGTCTGCACCAGCTCGCCCTGATCGTCGAGTACGGCAATCTTGGCACCGGCGGTGACGTAAAGACCGGCTTCCACCGTGCAGCGGTCGCCCAACGGGATGCCGATGCCGGCATTGGCGCCGATCAGGCAACCTTCGCCGATGGAGATGATGATGTTGCCGCCGCCGGAGAGGGTGCCCATGGTCGAGCAGCCGCCGCCCAGGTCGGAGCCCTTGCCGATCACCACGCCGGCGGAAATACGCCCTTCGACCATGCCCGGGCCTTCGGTGCCGGCATTGAAGTTGCAGAAGCCTTCGTGCATGACCGTGGTGCCCTCGCCGAGGTAAGCGCCCAGGCGCACGCGGGCGGTGTCGCCGATGCGCACGCCTTTGGGCACCACGTAGTCGGCCATCTTGGGGAACTTGTCGACACAGTCGACCGTGAGCGGGCGGCCTTCGAGACGCGCCTTGAGGCGTCGTGCGCCAAGCTCGTCGACATCGATGGGACCCTCGTTGGTCCAGGCGATGTTCTTGAGCAGGCCGAACATGCCGTCGAGCTTGATGCCGTGAGGCTTGACCAGCCGATGCGAGAGTAGGTGCAGCTTGAGGTAGACCTCGGGCACGCTGGCCGGTGCATTATCTTCGTCGAGGAAGACGGCGACGAGCGGCCGCTGGCCAGCGGCGAAGGCGTCGGCCAATTCGGCTTGTTCGGTACCGCCGGCCTGACGCAGTGCCTCGGCGAGTGCCTGGCAGTGCTCGGGCAAGAAGCTGACCACGGCGTTGCCCGCCGGCGCGTTCAGCGCCTTGCGCGCCGCTGCGACCATGGCGTCATCGGGGTTGAGCAGCGGCGTCGGGTAGTAGACGTCCAGCCATTCACCTTGGGTATTCTGATGGCCGATTCCGAGAGCGAAGCTCAGCATGGGAAAGTCCTTAAGGGTTAGATGATAAAAGGTCAGCGATGCGTGTTATGCCGGTGGGCATCTAGGTCGACTGAAGGGCGCGATAGGCGTCGGCCTTGAAGCCCACCAGGAAATGATCCGGCGTTTCCAGCACAGGGCGCTTGAGCAGTGTCGGGTGCGCCAGCAGCAATGCACGGGCCCGATCGGCGTCGAGATCGCGCTTGTCGGCTTCGTCCAGTCCGCGCCAGGTAGTGCTGCGCGTGTTGAGCAGCGTGCTCCAGTCGCTGCGGGCTAGGAAAGCATCGAGGCGCGCGGCGTCGAGGCCGTCCTCGCGCAGGTCATGATAACGATACGCGACGCCCAGGTCGTCGAGTGTGCGGCGTGCCTTGCGGCATGTGTCGCAGGTCTTGATGCCGTAGAGCGTGACCATGACGGCCCCCTTGTAAATGGATTGCGGTATGGCGCGATGGATCAGGCGCGGTGCTCGATGAAGCGTCGGATGCGCTGTGCCGCTTCTATTGTGGCGTCGAGCTCGGCGACCAGCGCCAGGCGCACGCGGCCTGCGCCGGGATTGCCCCGGGCGCCGTCGCGTGACATATAGCGCCCGGGCAGCACGGTGATGTGCTGCTCGGCAAACAAATCTCGGGCGAAGGATTCATCATCGCCGCCGGGCACTGCCGGCCACAGATAGAAGCTGGCGCGCGGCGTGGGGAAGTCCATGACCGGCGCCAGAATCTCTCCCACCGCGCTGAATTTCTCGCGATAGGCATCGCGGTTGGCGCGCACGTGCGCTTCGTCGTCCCAGGCGACGATCGAAGCATGCTGGGTCGTCAGCGGCATGGCGCAGCCGTGATAGGTGCGGTAGCGCTTGAACGGGGCGATCAGCTCGGCATCGCCAGCCACGAAGCCCGAGCGCAACCCCGGCAGATTGGAGCGCTTGGACAGCGAGTGAAAGACCAGGCAGCGGCGGTAGTCGTCGCGCCCCAACGAGCGGCAGGCCTCGAGCAACCCCGGGGGCGGTGCGGCCTCGTTGAGGTAGAGTTCTGAATAGCATTCGTCCGAGGCGATCAGAAAGTCGTGCTCGTCGGCCAGGGCGATCAGTTTTTGATACTCGGCTAGCGGCGTGACGGCGCCTGTGGGATTGCCCGGTGAACAGACGAAGACCAGTTGCACGCCGCGCCAGGTGGCGGCAGGCACGGCGTCGAGGTCGGGCAGGCAGCCGTTGGCGGGTGAGCAATCGAGATATAACGGCTCGCCGCCGGCTAGCAGGGTCGCACCTTCGTAGATCTGGTAGAACGGATTGGGCATCGCCACCTTGGCAGGTCGCGTGCGGTCCAGCGCGGCCTGGACGAAGGCGAAGATCGCCTCGCGGGTGCCATTGACCGGCAACACGTGGCGCTCGGGGTCGAGCGAGCCGGGTGTCAGCGCGTAACGTTGCGTCGCCCACCGGGCGATAGCGTCGCGTAGTTCGGGAAGTCCCGCCGTGGCTGGGTAGCGTGCGACCTCGCCCTCAAAGCGACGCATCGCGTCGAGCACCGCGGCGGGCGGCGCATGGCGCGGCTCGCCGATGGACAGCGCGATGGGCGATAGCGCGGGCGGCGCCACCTCGGCCTTGAGAGCGGCAAGCTTCTCGAAGGGATAGGGCTTGAGGGCGTCGAGATCGGGATTCATCGGCAATCCAGCAGCGAGTCCGGCGGCGCGGACATGGCGTTGTTATGAAGGCGCGCGGCGCCATCGGGAGGGCCCGATTATAGGCAAGCCGGCCAAGGGCCTCAAATGAGGCTGTTTCACACGTCAAGTGTCTCGCGTAAGCGCTCGCGCAGTTGCGCCTGGCGGGCGGGGTCGGTGAGCGGTTCCCCGGCCTTGTCGGTGATGAAGAAGACGTCCTCGACGCGCTCGCCCAGGGTGGCGATCTTGGCCGCCGAGAGGGCGATGTCCTGCTCCATGAAAATGCGTCCGACGCGGGCGAGCAGGCCGGGGCGGTCGGGTGCGATGAGCTCGACGATGGTCCGAGCGTTGGCTTCGTCCTGCTCGATCATTACCTGAGTCGGCACCTTGAAGTGCTTGAGCTGGCGCGAGGTATGGCGAGTGACGATGCGCGGGTAGTCGGCCGGGTCGTCGAGTTCCTCCACCAGGTGATAGCGGATTTCCTCGAGACGCTGCGGATCGCGAATCGGCTCGCCCTCGTCGTCGAGTACGATGAAGGTGTTGAGCGTCCAGTCGTTGCTGGAGGTGGCGATGCGCGCGTCGTGGATCGACAGTCCCAGTTGTTCCATGGCGGCTGCGGTGGCGGCGAACAGGTCGTTGACCGAGCGGGTATGGATGAACACCTTGGTGCCGCCCTCGGCCATGTCCTCGGTGGGGGCGTTGGCGAGGATCAGCGGCAACTCCGAGGGTTGGTGATCGAGAATGCCCTGCGTCTGCCAGATGATCTCGCTGGGCGCGTACTGCAGGAAATAATCGTCGCCAAATGACGCCCACAAGGCGTCTGCGCTGGCGGCATCGATGCCCACCGTGCCGAGCAGGCCCCGGGCTTCTTCGCGCGACTCGCGGGCCCATTCGTCGCGGTCGATGACGTGGTCGAGGCCGCGCCGCAAGGCGCGCTTGGTTTCGGTATGCAATTGACGCAACAAGGCGGCGCGCCAGCCGTTCCACAGCGAGGGGTTGGTGGCGGTAATATCGGCCACGGTGAGTACGTATAGGTAGTTGAGATGGACCTCGTCACGCATCGCCAGCGCGAACTCATGGATGACGTCGGGATCGGAGATATCGCGCTTCTGGGCGGTCTTGGACATAAGCAGGTGATGTTCGACTAGCCAGGCCACGAGGCGCGTATCGCGCGCCGAGAGGCCATGACGCTCGCAGAAGGCGGTGGCGTCGACGGCACCGAGTTCGGAATGGTCGCCGCCGCGCCCCTTGCCGATATCGTGATAGAGCCCGGCGATCCACAGCAGTTCGAGCTTGGGCAACTGGTGAACCAGGGTCGCAGCGACGGGGAAGTCCTCGTGGCCTTCGGGTTCGCGGAAGCGTTGCACGAATTTCAGCAGGCGCAATGTGTGGGCGTCGACGGTATATAGATGGAACAGGTCGTGCTGCATCAGTCCCACGGCCTGACCGAACTCGGGCAGGTACTTGCCGAGGATCCCGTAACGGTTCATGCGCCGCAGTTGGCGCGGAATGTTGCCTCCGCTGCGCAGCAGTTCCATGAACAGGCTCTGATGGCGCAGGTCGTCGCGAAAGCTCTCGTCGATCAGGTGGCGATGGTCACGTATCAGACGAATGGTTTCGGCACGCACGCCCTCGATCTCGGGGTGCTGGGCCATCAACAGGAACAGCTCGAGCAGGGCGCCGGGGCGGTGGCGAAACACGTTGGCGTGACGCACCTGGATATAGCCGCCGAGAATCTCGAAGCGCGCGTTGAGAGGCGTGATGTCCGGTGCCTCGTGGGCGCGCAGGATGACCTCGTCGAAGTGCTGAAGCAGCATGTCGTTGAGCCCGGCCAGTGCGGTGACATGGCGATAGTAGCGCTTCATGAATTGTTCGATGGCGAGGCGCTCCGGCGTGTCGCGATAACCGAACAGCTCGGCGATGGCGCGCTGATGGTCGAACAGCAGTCGGTCCTCGGCGCGGCCATTGAGCATGTGCAGCGCATAGCGCACCTGCCACAAGAAGGATTGGCCCTGGCTGAGAATGCGCAACTCGGCGTCGTTCATGAAGCCTTGAGCGACGACATCCTCGTAGCGCAGCTCACCGAAGTGGCGCTTGGCCACCCAGCCGATCATCTGGATGTCGCGTAGTCCACCCGGCGAGCTCTTGATGTTGGGCTCGAGGTGGTACTCGGAGTTGTTGTAGCGGTAGTGACGGGCGATTTGTTCCTGCCACTTGGCCTCGAAGAAGGCATCGCTCGGCCACATCGACTCACTGGAGAGGCACTTGCGCATCGTCTCGCGCAGGTGCTCGGGGCCGGCGAGGGTGCGCGATTCCAGCAGATTGGTGATGACCGTGAGGTCCGCGTGCGCCTCGCGCTCGCAATCGGCCAGCGAGCGTACGCTATGGCCGATTTCCAGACCGATATCCCAAAGGAAGGTGATGAAGCCGGTCAGGCCTTCGCGGTAGGGGGTGTCGTCATCGTGCTCAAGCAGCAGTAACAGGTCGATGTCGGAATGCGGGTGCAGCTCGCCACGACCGTAGCCGCCGACGGCGAGCAGTGCGATCCCATCATCGGGCCATTCATAGCGTTCCCAGGCGATGCCCAGCAGCTGATCCAGGCACCAGGCTCGGCCATGGACCAGGTCGCGAATGTCGCTGCCGGCTTGAAAGCGTGCGTCCAGGCGCG